>CAZYLT010000011.1:0-97999 GCA_964648855.1 uncultured archaeon | reverse complement strand
GAAGCAAAAAGGCGCCCTGTCACAGAAGCTAATCCCAAAGAATGGGGATTGAAAGGCTAATATGCAAATGGAAACAAAGCCATTGAAACTCAGTCACAGAAGCTAATCCCAAAGAATGGGGATTGAAAGATTAAGGGGTGTCACAATGAAAAGGAAAAAGATCAACATTGTCACAGAAGCTAATCCCAAAGAATGGGGATTGAAAGTAAATGTACTCCTTTTTCTACTCTCCCTCTCAATTTTTCTATGTCACAGAAGCTAATCCCAAAGAATGGGGATTGAAAGTATATGTAGAAGATAGTGCACTTGTTTTTGATGCTGAGTCACAGAAGCTAATCCCAAAGAATGGGGATTGAAAGAATAAAGATCACCAAATAAATCATGAATTTCTAGAATAGTCACAGAAGCTAATCCCAAAGAATGGGGATTGAAAGTTGTACTGGCCTTCATCGCTGCTCTCGTGTATATGCGAATTACTGTCACAGAAGCTAATCCCAAAGAATGGGGATTGAAAGATGTTTGGCTTTGATGTGAAAGAGATGATGGCCAAGAAGTCACAGAAGCTAATCCCAAAGAATGGGGATTGAAAGATACGTGCAACGTCTCACCTATACAGACTTCTACTGGGATGTCACAGAAGCTAATCCCAAAGAATGGGGATTGAAAGACCACAGATAGATCTACATCGTGCTCTTGCACGTCTATTGTCACAGAAGCTAATCCCAAAGAATGGGGATTGAAAGTTGACCACGTAGAACCATCCTCAGAGGCCTCTATGAGGAGTCACAGAAGCTAATCCCAAAGAATGGGGATTGAAAGGCCCAATGAAAAATATCTAGTTCTTTGTCTGTTAACATGGTCACAGAAGCTAATCCCAAAGAATGGGGATTGAAAGCATATCAGGAAATCATCTGTAATTGTCAAACCTCTATTTGTCACAGAAGCTAATCCCAAAGAATGGGGATTGAAAGATGTCAGACGACAGTAGTTCTTCTTGTTTTCCATGCGCAGTCACAGAAGCTAATCCCAAAGAATGGGGATTGAAAGGGCTGGGTCAAGCACAGGAAAATCCTACAATGCTATTGAGGTCACAGAAGCTAATCCCAAAGAATGGGGATTGAAAGAGTGCCAAGCAAGTTTCGTTCTCATTTTTTATCGGGAGGTCACAGAAGCTAATCCCAAAGAATGGGGATTGAAAGTTGAAGTATGTGTCCGCCGTGGTCTTGATGGTAACGTCGTCACAGAAGCTAATCCCAAAGAATGGGGATTGAAAGACTATAACTCCCTTCAACCGCTTAATCCATCCTACCAAGTCACAGAAGCTAATCCCAAAGAATGGGGATTGAAAGTATCTCTTACGTAATTTATCCATGATAAATTCTTCGTCACAGAAGCTAATCCCAAAGAATGGGGATTGAAAGGGGATCTGCTCAGCATATTCATCTAGTTCGGTCCTGAGTCACAGAAGCTAATCCCAAAGAATGGGGATTGAAAGATATTCGTCAGGATATCAACCGCTTGACTATAGAGGGTCACAGAAGCTAATCCCAAAGAATGGGGATTGAAAGTCATATACTGATACTTCCCACGGCGCAAATATGACTTGGTCACAGAAGCTAATCCCAAAGAATGGGGATTGAAAGAGCATTGAGTCCTTCAACTATTCCCGACAAAAATGGAGTCACAGAAGCTAATCCCAAAGAATGGGGATTGAAAGGGTGTTGCCGGACGAGCAACATTCATCGTCCAAGAGAGGTCACAGAAGCTAATCCCAAAGAATGGGGATTGAAAGATCATCTGTCGCGAAATGCCACGGCGCCAATTATCGCAGTCACAGAAGCTAATCCCAAAGAATGGGGATTGAAAGAATCGTTGCAGAATTTTCAAGCGGCGCGCCGGATATTGCGTCACAGAAGCTAATCCCAAAGAATGGGGATTGAAAGTTGCGTTCTGTCGCAATCTGTTCCGCACATGTTTTGAGTCACAGAAGCTAATCCCAAAGAATGGGGATTGAAAGCACGCGTAGCGCACCAGGCATCGTCGCTTTTGTGAGCAAATCCCGCCAGGTCACAGAAGCTAATCCCAAAGAATGGGGATTGAAAGGAAAACTGTCAGCGGTGATGAGTTGCCACTCCTGGCTCGTCACAGAAGCTAATCCCAAAGAATGGGGATTGAAAGTGGTGCCACCTCTAAGTTTGCTGCTGCAGCAATATCAGGTCACAGAAGCTAATCCCAAAGAATGGGGATTGAAAGTTGCGTTCTGTCGCAATCTGTTCCGCACATGTTTTGAGTCACAGAAGCTAATCCCAAAGAATGGGGATTGAAAGTTTTGTATATAGACATTAACCCCAGCCAATCCATCTGTAGTCACAGAAGCTAATCCCAAAGAATGGGGATTGAAAGAGTGTCTTGTGTGTATCATGTTGTTCTATTCCTCCGTAGTCACAGAAGCTAATCCCAAAGAATGGGGATTGAAAGGTCAGGTATACATGGACAGTCCGTTCAATCTTCGAGTGTCACAGAAGCTAATCCCAAAGAATGGGGATTGAAAGCATTCCCGTCTTGGTGGTTCGCGGTCCGGGTGTGTGCTTGTCACAGAAGCTAATCCCAAAGAATGGGGATTGAAAGTCCTCAGTTTCCCAACCTGTGTTTTCCATGGTGTAATTGGGTCACAGAAGCTAATCCCAAAGAATGGGGATTGAAAGCAATGCCAGCAGATTATGATGATGCTGGAGAAGATTGGGGTCACAGAAGCTAATCCCAAAGAATGGGGATTGAAAGTGTCATTGCACCGCCGGTAAGCAATGGAACGGCTATAATGTCACAGAAGCTAATCCCAAAGAATGGGGATTGAAAGATGATTGGCTCGGTATCATCAGCACGTGCTTCTGTACTAGTCACAGAAGCTAATCCCAAAGAATGGGGATTGAAAGAGGCTGAGAGAACGACAGATGGCGCTCTTGCCACACTAAGTCACAGAAGCTAATCCCAAAGAATGGGGATTGAAAGATAGGGCAATTGACCACAACAAGAAAACGACCGCGGTCACAGAAGCTAATCCCAAAGAATGGGGATTGAAAGGAATGTAAGAAACCAAAACATACTAAACTCAACAAAAGTCACAGAAGCTAATCCCAAAGAATGGGGATTGAAAGGGCGATATGGCCAGAGCATGATTTCACGAGTCGCAGAGTCACAGAAGCTAATCCCAAAGAATGGGGATTGAAAGTTGGCGTGAATCCATGCTCTGAGTCTCTTTTCTCCGTCGTCACAGAAGCTAATCCCAAAGAATGGGGATTGAAAGTTGACACGCACATACAACTCAACATATTTCCCAGTCACATCGTCACAGAAGCTAATCCCAAAGAATGGGGATTGAAAGTGTGTCGATATTGTTACCGTCGTCGGGAAAGTCAATTTTGTCACAGAAGCTAATCCCAAAGAATGGGGATTGAAAGGCGTATCGTCGCCGTTCTAAATTCTATCTGTCGCCCGCGTTTGTCACAGAAGCTAATCCCAAAGAATGGGGATTGAAAGATCTTGCCAACTTCCATCACAATCAGTATCCATAATATGGTCACAGAAGCTAATCCCAAAGAATGGGGATTGAAAGATCTGGCGAAGTGCTGCCATAGCGTCATCCGCACGGAGCGGAATACCGTTGTCACAGAAGCTAATCCCAAAGAATGGGGATTGAAAGACATACATTGTAACACTGGTTCCATCAGAAATATACAAGTCACAGAAGCTAATCCCAAAGAATGGGGATTGAAAGTTCGGACATCTTTGAGACCGACTGTTTGTTGACCTTGAGTCACAGAAGCTAATCCCAAAGAATGGGGATTGAAAGATCCATGCCTTAAGACACTTCCATGAGCAAAAATTGGTCACAGAAGCTAATCCCAAAGAATGGGGATTGAAAGGCAGGGAAGGTGGTCATCGAGGACCCTGATGGCACAGATAGTCACAGAAGCTAATCCCAAAGAATGGGGATTGAAAGTTGAAGTGCAGTGACGGGAATTTAGTGTGTTGTAAGAAGGTCACAGAAGCTAATCCCAAAGAATGGGGATTGAAAGGTCCAGTAGTCGCCAAACCCCACTTTTCGCATAGCCTCTGTCACAGAAGCTAATCCCAAAGAATGGGGATTGAAAGATCTGTCGATTGCTCTCATCTCGTAGCCACGTCTTCAGGTCACAGAAGCTAATCCCAAAGAATGGGGATTGAAAGTTAATCTTGCAACTGCAGACGCGGGATTCAGCTCACAAGGTCACAGAAGCTAATCCCAAAGAATGGGGATTGAAAGACCGAGACCCGTTTCGTCGCGACCACCACCTTATCCTTGTCACAGAAGCTAATCCCAAAGAATGGGGATTGAAAGGAGTCGTAGCCCCCTTTCATTCTGGCGTAATCGTCGTAGAGTCACAGAAGCTAATCCCAAAGAATGGGGATTGAAAGATTGTGATTCAAGAGCAACTTCAGGGTATCGCTTGGACCCCGTCACAGAAGCTAATCCCAAAGAATGGGGATTGAAAGTGGATCCGAAGCCTATGTGGGCGACGTTCATAGCGTATGGTCACAGAAGCTAATCCCAAAGAATGGGGATTGAAAGTGTCCATGACGCGGTTAAAAATATCTTCTTCGCTCATAAGTCACAGAAGCTAATCCCAAAGAATGGGGATTGAAAGATACTCAATAGCGTTAAGGTTGGGGCCAAGATTGAGGACCGTCACAGAAGCTAATCCCAAAGAATGGGGATTGAAAGTATTGGGGCAGGCGTTTGGAGAGTATCTCGACGATTGGAGTCACAGAAGCTAATCCCAAAGAATGGGGATTGAAAGGAAGTGGACTGGACCACAATGAAGATGGATACCCGCGTGTCACAGAAGCTAATCCCAAAGAATGGGGATTGAAAGACAACATATTCTACGGCTGGCTTCACAAGCTCCCCCATGGTCACAGAAGCTAATCCCAAAGAATGGGGATTGAGAGTGAACCAGTGTTGCCCATCAATATTGGCATGGCCCTAAGGAGGGGCAGAAATCTTGCGGAGAGATGGAGATGAACTGCAGCAGACCGTCTTGGAGAAAACCCTGAGATTGTACTGTCTATAGCAAAGGTCCTCTTGTTCTGGCCAGCCCTCTTCACACGAGGGTATTCTTGTTACAGAGGATCACTGGCTTTTCGGAAGAGCAGTTCCTATGATTGGTGATTCGTAGTTACTTGTTGCCTACCTAGTTACCCTTCTGTTTAATGCTGTAATGAAAGCATGATTCATCGCCCTTATGACATGCGGGTCCCATTGGTTCAACCAAGTACACCACGGCATCCAGGTCGCAGTCAGTATACAGCTCCACGATACGTTGACAGTTGCCCGATGTGACCCCCTTCTTCATGACCTTTCCGTGAGAGCGTCTGAAGAAGTAGGCGTAGCCAGTATCTAAGGTGAGTTGAAGTGCCTCTTGATTCGCATAGGCAAGCGTTAGTACTCTTCTTGATTGGCAATCCTGAACAACGACTGGTACTAATCCATCTCCCTTTTGGAAGTCAAGGTCGCTTATATCGACTTGTTTCATAATCTCACCTTCACTCCTCTATCGTTCAAATATTGCTTCACTTCTGGGATTGAGTACTCATCATAATGAAAAGATGAGGCAGCCAACGCCGCATCAGCACAACCCCTGGTCAGCACTTCTAAGAAGCTCTGGGGCCCTGATGCCCCTCCAGAGGCAATAACTGGTATTCGGATTGATTTAGAAACGGACCTTGTAAGAGCAATATCATATCCCAATTTTGTACCATCCCTATTCATGGAGGTCAAGAGAATCTCTCCTGCGCCAAGTTTCTCAGCCCGGTCTGCCCACTCAATCGCGTCGATGCCAGTAGCCTTCCTCCCTCCGTAAGTAAAGACCTCAAACCCTCCAACCCTGTCACTCTTCTTTGCATCAATGGCCACCACCACACACTGCGCTCCGAATGTATCTGCAAGCTCTCTGATCAGAACAGGTGATTCAACTGCGGCAGTGTTTACAGCTACCTTATCGGCTCCATTTGAGAGAAGTGCATGCGCGTCTTCAACGGCCCGGATGCCGCCGCCCACTGTAAATGGTATGGTGAGGTCTGAAGCTACTTTGCGAACCATTTGCTGGAGCGGTCTTCTATTTTCAACAGATGCCGTGATATCAAGAAATGCCAACTCATCCGCCCCTCTCTCACAGTACTCGATTGCGAGTGCTACAGGATCGCCTGCATCTCTCAAATTCAGGAAGTTAACTCCTTTCACCACCCGTCCATTCTCGACATCTAGGCAAGGGATGATCCGTTTTGTGAGTGCCATCAGATCCACCACCTAGCCTCTTGGATTGCTTCTGGGAGTAGAATCCTCTTTTCATAGAGTGCCTTTCCAATAACGATGCCCTCAACACCTATTCGTGCTAGGTTCCTGATATCTTCAGTGCAGCTAACTCCGCCTGCGATGATGATATCGGAGAGATTGGTTCCGCAAATTTCGGTCAAATACGGATCAGGACCTCTCAGGGTACCGTCTTGAGTAACTGATGTTAGAAGGAACCGCTTTGCCCCCTCTTGACGAAATCTGCTGAGAAGGTCTCGCGGGCTCAGTCGTGTCTTGGCGACCCATCCTTCCGATACAACTTCGTTTTGCTTGTAGTCAAGGGCAAAAATAATTCTCTCTAAGTCATAGATATCGTCAAGCTTTTGAATAATCCCAGATTCATTGACTGCAAGTGTACCAATAATTACGCGCTCCACTCCACTGTTCAAGGCGTTAGAGATTGATTGCAGGTCTCGCAGTCCACCTCCGAACTGAACAGGTATATCGATTCTGCGAATAATCTTTTTCAGCTCATCAAGATTATCCCCTCTTCCAAGAGCTTGGTCGAGGTCGATGATATGGAGCATCTCTGCCCCTTGGTCTTCCCACATCTCCGCAATCTCTGAAGGAGACCCCAGATGTTCGTAGTCGACCCTGTTGTCCGGCTTACCTCTGTAGAGCCTTACTACAGAACCGTCCATCAGGTCAACTGCGGGATATATCCTCACGTGGTTCATCTCTGCAATAACCTCCTGAAGTTCCTCAGAACTTGTGCCCCGTCCTTTCCGGATTTCTCAGGATGAAACTGTACACCGAAGAGTGTGTCCTCTCCTATAATTGAAGCAAACTCCAGGCCGTATTGGGTGGTTCCCACGATGCAGGATGAGTCATCGGGAGCTGTATAATAGGAGTGTACAAAATAGAAATATGGTGACTCGGATAGCCCATCAACCAGCGGATTTGTCTGCCATATCTCTACGTTGTTCCACCCCATGTGGGGTATCTTTACTTTGGGAGGAAGCCGTTTAACTACCCCACTTATCAGTCCGAGACCATCACCACTACCCTCTTTGCTTGAATCGAGTAAGACTTGCATTCCTAAACAGATTCCGAGGACTACCTTCCCTGAATTCGCAAAATCTAGTATACCCTCGCGGAATCTGTCGAGTGCCGAGGTAATTTGGGAAAAACTGCCGACACCTGGAATTACAATGCCATCAAATGAGGGGAGAGAATGGGGGTCTCTGAACACCTCCGCAGGCATGTCAGCTCGCTTCAGTCCACTCAATATGCTGAAGATATTGCCCGCACCGTAGTCCAGTACTCCAACCCTCACAGCTGGAGACCCCCTTTCGAGCTGGATGGAACTTCATTCGTACCTCTCAGTCGAAGCGCATCTCGCAATGCCCTGCCCAGAGCTTTGAATACCGCCTCCAATTTGTGATGGTCATTCTCGCCATACAGTACCTTCACATGCAGAGTGGCTCCCAAGGAGGATGAAAGCGTACCAAGGAAGTGCACTATGTCTTGCACTTGAGCGTCTTCTACCCTGTTCTCGACAGCACCCACATCAATCACCCCATTAGGGCGATTACAGACATCAATAGCCACCAGTGCCAGAGAACAGTCCATGGGTATCAAAGCATGACCAAATCGTGCAATCTCATCGATATCGTCTATGCATTCACGGATAACCCTCCCTAGGCAGAGGGCAATATCCTCAATAATGTGGTGCTGGAGGTCTCCCTCCGCTTGAATCTGCAGATCAATGCCACTGTGGACCGTAAACGCCGTGAGCATATGCTTCACGAGTTCAGGCCTACACTGGATGTCTGCATTTCCCTGTCCATCTAGATTCACAGATATCCTAACGGTTGTTTCACTGGTGCGCCGCTCAAGCTTTGCTGTCCTCATTGACCAAATGCCTCCTCGAAGCAGTCTTTGACACGCGACACCTCAGAAA
This sequence comes from uncultured archaeon, assembly GCA_964648855.1. GTDB lineage: Archaea > Asgardarchaeota > Thorarchaeia > Thorarchaeales > Thorarchaeaceae > TEKIR-14. The sequence continues at coordinate 89,705 of CAZYLT010000011.1, read as the reverse complement.
GCGGAGGAACTGTCAATCGGATGTAATTGGCACCATCTTCGATCCAGTCAACAACTCTGACCTTGATACCACAGTCCAGTAGTCTATCTTGTGCATCAACAGATGAGATAGGGACTCGGATTAATAGGAAATTGGCATCCGAGGGAAACAAGCGTATACCGTCAATAGAGCCAAGATACGATTGGGATTTAACCCGTGCTACCCGCACGTCTTTGATGGACTTCCTAACCTCCTCAATATTTTCCAGAAGCAGCCTCGCAACCAACATGGAGAACGTAGATACAGGAAACGGAGGAAGAACGTGTTTTCGCAGAATATCAGCAAAGGCATCATCGGTGACGGCAAACCCAATGCGTAACCCCGCGAGCCCGAATGCCTTTGAAAAGGTCCGCAGTATCACCAGGTTGTCATAGTTCCATAACGACTCAACCAGTGTATAATCTGCGAATTCAGCGTATGCTTCATCTACAACAACAAGTCCTTGAGTTGCTTCTGTTATGGCAAGCACATCATCCAGGGGGAATTGATTTCCTGTAGGATTATTGGGGGAGCAGATGAACACAACCTCGTTATCGCCTCTCAAAGACTTGATGATTTTATCCACATCCATCTTGAACTCGTCACCGAGGTACACTGACTTGACGGTGCGTCCAAACATCCTCAGATTCTTGGAATACATTTTGAATGATGGTTCAACCACCACTGCCGACTCGCCATCCGTCATAAAGGAACTCGCTAGCATCTGGATGAGCCCGTCACCTCCAGAACCGAAGATGATGCTGGATGGATCAACTCCCAAATACTCAGCTAGTTGCTTGGCCAAGTCATCCTGCAAGTTCGCGGAATATATCCGCGGGTCAATGAGGTCAATGGCTTCCTGCATCACTCTCTTTAGCAGAGATAGAGGTAACTGCAGGTTTTCATTACTATCCAAACAGAGGAGTTCCTGCCCCTTCCAGATCTTCGTTGTTTCAGAAGAGTATGTTGGAAATGCTCGAAGCTGCGACATCTTACGTGACATGTAGGGCGACCGGTTGTCGGTCATAATCCAAACCTCCCTTGAATCGCACGGGCATGGTTGGAAAGACCCTCAGCCTTGGCAAGAGTGCACAGTGCATCAGAAATATCTTCCAGCCCCTCCTTACTCAACTCGACAATGCGAACAAGACGCACGAAATCAAGTACTGATAGACCCGAGTACAACTTAGCATAACCCTTAGTTGGTAAGACATGATTGACTCCCAGTCCATAGTCACTGGCAGCAACTGGGGTATATTCTCCAAGCAGAACAAGCCCTGCATTTCTAATGCGTTCAGCAACTTCTCTAGGGTTCTTAGTCATGATTTGGACATGCTCTGCCGCAAAGTCATTTGCAAACGTGATGCAGTCATCCAGAGTGTCCACACAGAAGATACCTCCATTCTCTCCTAACGAATTTCTGACGTGTTTCTGCCGGGGAGAAGTACCAACTAAGATCTCAAGCTCAGCCAAAACTTCGCTGGCGAAACCTTCCGATATTGTGACCAGGATTGAGACCGCGTCATCTCCGTGTTCTGCTTGTGAGATCATGTCCAAGGCGACAGACCCGGCATTGGCACTCTCATCTGCGATGACCAGCAACTCACTGGGTCCGGCTGGCATGTCAATGAGCGTGTTATCACTGACCATTCTTTTTGCAAGTGCCACGTATTTATTGCCCGGACCCACAATCTTCTGAACTGGTGGAATACTCTCTGTGCCAAAAGCCATCGCTGCAATGGCCTGAGCGCCTCCAATCTGATAGATTTCTTCCACATTGCACATATCTGCAGCGATGAGAGTCATCGGACTAACCCCGTCCTCTCTGGGGGGAGTACAGACAGCTATCCTCTTCACACCCGCAACCTGAGCAGGTATGGCGCACATCAGGAGGGAGCTTGGATATGCTGCTTCACCACCCGGAACATAACAGCCCACATCAGTGAGGGGCTCGAGCCTTTGGGTGATTGTGGTGCCCGAGAGGTCAATGGAGAATGATAAGGCATCTCGAGTTCTTTCAACAACCTCTCGTAGTCTTTCAGAGGTCACCCTCATGGCATCTATCTCTGCTCTTCCTACTTGCTCGTAGGCCAGCGAAATTTTCTCAGCAGTCAATCTCATCTCTGATGGCTGTAAGTCAATCCCATCGAACCACCTCGTGTATTGCATCAGAGCTTTGTCGCCCATCTCTCTCACTCTGTTGAGAATTCCACGTACTTTCTGCTCAACGGGATAGGAAACTTCCTCTGTGAATGGCCATCCTCTCTTGACATTCAGTTCTGAGCTCTTCTTCGAGTCCCAAATTTTGGTTATCTCAGAAGGCGTCATTGGGGCATCCCCTCAATCTTCAAATCATCTAGTGGGAGCACTTGCCGTGGCTCATACACCACAAGTCCTTGTGCTAGTCTTCGTAGTGTCGGAACCAGTTCGAGAAACAGTGCCCTGTCAATCACGGTATTAACCGCCACCCATCCACCCTCGGACAACGAACTGATAGTTGGCTTCTGAAGGGCAGGAAGTTCAGCAAGCAGTTCCTTTAGGTTCTCTGATGCCACATTTGCAAAGATGTGCAGCTTCTCTCGTGCCTCGACAACTCCGCCGAGGAGTGTCATGACATCGCAGATCTTCTCCTGTTTGGCTGGATTCCTTATCGAATCAGGATTGGCGACAAGCACTGCCGTGGAATCCAAGAGAGTTTCAATTATCTTCAGGTTGTTTTGTTGTAGGGAGGTGCCAGTGTCAACAACCTCCACTATGGCATCTGCCAACGTCGGGGGCTTTGCTTCTGTTGCGCCGAAGGACAGGTAGATTCCCACATCAGGATTGCTGCCGCTCCTCCACCAGGGCGTCACTATCGTGGGCTTCATCGAACCGTAGAGGTCCCTATACATCGGATTCTCAATCAATGCCTTAGCGGTTAAGGACAGGTATTCGGTGAAAATCTTCAGTGGCCTGCCTCTGTCAGCAAATTCTCTCAAAAGCTCTGCCAGAGTGTTGACTTCTTTTAGCCCCTCTGGCACTGCAACCACAATCCGCACACGAGAGTACTCTAGGTCAAGGATGACCTCCACATCTGCGTCGGTCTCCTTGATCCAGTCCATGCCGGTCACACCGATATCCTGCAAGCCCTCTGCCACAAAAATCGGGATCTCCTGAGGGCGGAGTATTCTCACTTCGATATGGTGGTCGTTGATGATAGGTGTGTATGTCCGTTCTTGTCCGGAGATCTTGTACCCTGCGCGGGTAAAGGCATCCATCGTCTCTTTACTCAAGTGTCCATTTGGAATAGCAAGTCGTACAGTTGTCATTCTATCACCAACATTGATGAAAAATAGCATGAACCAGAGCAGCAGTAGAACCTAGTCTTCACTGAGTCGCTAACTCTGGAACAAAACGTATTCGGAGAAAACACTGAAGGAGGAGTTCCATCTCTTAGACTAGTTTGTAGGACGGTTTCGATGAACGCAACCGCCTCGGATGAACGCAATTCCTCACTGTAAATTTCTCCATCTCCGCAGCAATCTGCAACTCACTTAAAGCTTCCTGCAAAAGCGACAGGAATCTCACAAGAACTGTATATGACTACCCTCTATCGGAGAATACGTGGATATTTTTGGGCGTAGCAATATTGCAAATCCCAGGTAATCAAGGAGTCTTCACGGTTGCAGAAAAGTCTGAGATAAATTCTCTTTGACTTTCAACCCCATATTTTGATGTAGCTAACCGCGAGGTACGCCATGGAGCACCCGGAATCAGAGCAACCAAGAGTAGTGCCTATGTTCGCCTGAAGTACAGCATCTGTATCGTATAATAGTCGTCATTTGATGCTCCTGTGAGAGCCGATCGATGCGTTCATCACGCTGTTTTGGAAATATTATTGGGCAGATTACTGAGATACTTCATTACCCTATCCAGAAGATAACACGGCGTCTTGCTCAAAGACTTGCTCACATTAGCTGTAGAGGTCTCTGTAACGGCGGCGATCTCGGAGAGCCCCTTATCCTCCCAGAGATAGTAGTAGCAGTGCTCAAGTTGAGTGGTCGTTTGACTGAGCAGTGTCGTGAGAAATAGAACTGAATTAATTACATCCATTTCCTCATTTTTTGAGGACTTGTCATCAATCTTGAACCCGGCGACTCGGGACATATATTTCATTTGTTTGACCTCATCAAGTGCATCTCTGGCATTCCAAAAAGCAGGCCCATCGCATTCATCAGCAATGTCCTTCTTGAGGGTGATTTTACCGGTTCCTAAGCCGACACGAAACTCGATTCCTTTCATCAAAAGCTTGTGAGCGAGGAATACTATAGGCTGCCAGCTGTCCACAAGCAACTCAATGCTATCTCCCTGTGTTAGAGCTGGTCGGGCTACACAATAATCACCGAATCGGTCATTGACCTGATTCAAAATATCTCGAAGGTTTTTGTCCATTGCTGCCCGTTTCTCGCGACCTAAATCCTTCGAAGCAACAATGTCGAATATGGTCGCAATCATTGCAGATTCATCCTGCCAGTAGAAATCTGAAACCAAACCATGTTAATGCTAGAGCCATGGTGATACTCATCAATGTGCCAAGAATATACCAATCTGCGCAGGCTCTATCATCAGTTCCTCGACTTGAATACCTGAAGATTGCCTTCCCGGCGACAATAACTGAGAGAAAACTCAGTACAGACACGAAGGATATCGTATCTTCAAAATAGGCTATCATAAATGCCAGGTATATCAGACCCCGTTCTGTGTATCCGATGAGGTACCCTCCATATCGCAGACCACCACACATCTCAGAGATATTGTTGTTGGCGCCCCTTCCTAGCCAGGAAAAGACCAAGTCAATAATCAGTCCAGGAAGAAAGAGAGTCAGAAAAAAATTGAAGAGAATAACGTAGAACGGAGCAAGCAGTAACTCAAGGGGATACACCTTTAGTAGAACTATGAAGAGAATGCTGAAGAGAGTCATCAATATACCAAGAAGTCTTTGTGAATCTTTCATTTCACCACATCCAGAAGCATCAATACCTGTTCTTCACCTAAATAGTAAACCATTATAGTTAATAAAGATATTTGTTAACTATTATAGTTTAGATTTATACACTTGGGGTGATTCGGAATTTTGGCTTGCTCATCTTCGAGCATCTCTTCATACCCTGATAGATTCTTGATAGAAGCGGTGTTCTATTCGCCGGTATCTTTGGGGAAACGGAGATACAACCTAGTCAGCTAGGAATACTGTATGTAAAATGCAAATATCCCAGAAAACTACTCGAAAACCTCAAGTTCGCCTTCTATGGGGAATGTATCGTCAGAGAAGTCACTTTCAGCGCTAGTCAGAGCTTTTTCAGCTGCCTTGCACTTTTCAAGGTCCGGGACATCGACGCCCAATATTCGCAGCTCCTCAACCACATAGTCGTTGATGTCAAATCTCCATACCTTACTGTATTGGTCCCATCCCCTATGAGAAAGCTTCCAATCCATTCTCTTGATAGACTTCACTAGTTGCTTGTTGTATCCAGTTTCAAGAGCAAATTTCATCCCATATCCATCGCCGGAATCTTCCAAATACAGCTTATACGAAACCATAGTCATAATATCCACCAATTCATATTCATACGTTGCTTAATAGAAACCCATCGGTTCATGCTAATATGCATAACTGACCAAGAGATTGACCTCAAGGGCGATTGTTGTAGCACAAGATTTGATGCAACTATGTTGGCTTCAGGGTTTCACTCATAGTGGTCGACATCCTATCCACATTCTGGACACTTCGACCTCCCGTAGGGTATTGGCGTTCTGCAAATTAGTTCCGCCGCACTTTGGACAAGTATTCGATTTTTTTTCATTACCCCTCAATACCAAAATGGATGGAACCATATTATTCTCCGACCAGTGGGCTGCCAAATACAACAGGGAGAAAACCCGAGGGCTAACCTCGGGACTGCGAGTTTACTCAGATCGTAGGGCATCAACTGGTTCAAGTTTCGATGCACGTCGGGCAGGATAGATTGCAAATATCACACTTACCAATACCCCAAATATCAACGCTTGAAAACCCAAGAGAGGTGTTACGACTGGAGTTATACCTATAGCACCGGCAGGAGAACCACTCATACCACCAGCTCCGCCGAAGACGCCACCGAATAGATTTGCCAGAAAGGCACCAAGTCCAATACCAAGAATTCCCCCAATGAGCCCAATAATCAGTGCCTCACCAAGGAATATTCCAAGAACAGACCGACTCTTTGCTCCAAGAGCTTTCAGAATGCCAATTTCGCGGGTTCTCTCCATGAGGGAAACGATCATGATATTCATGATTCCAATTCCGGCGACAAGTAATGAGATGCCGCCTATTCCTGCAAGAAGAAGTTCAACGGTTGCTAGTGCAGTTGAGATTGTACTAAGCAATGCTGTTGCTGAAGTGACTGTCACCTCGTTGAGAAACAATTCCTCTATTTCATCGGAAACCCTCTCGATAAACTCATCATCATCGTTCTCGAGTTTCACGGCTATTTGACTCACTTCTTCGGTATCAAAATAGGCTAGAGCTGCTTCAAGCGGTACGTACATTCCACTATCAGATGGGCCAAAACCAAAGGCACCGATTTCCTCTAAGATCCCAATAACACTCAATGTCTTATTGATGGGTACTAATTGAGTTCCATTTCTTACAGTATAGTAAACATTGATTATGTCGCCCAATTCAACAGGATGAGTACCATTGCCCCAGGGGTCATAGAAACTATATCCAACGACGACTTGATCTTCAGCCGGGTTATCAGGAATACTGCCATATGCTGCAACAAATGTCGAGTAGGTTTGCTCATACGACTCAAAGTCCACACCTGTCAGACTGAGTATTCTATCCATGCTTTCAAGCTCCGCAGTGACGGTCTTTGATACGGATGCAGAAGATGTGACAACGCCATCGACCTCATTGATGAGATTTGTATCATTGGCATAGAGCGAAAAATCCGAGTCGTCGTCACCAAATCCAAAGAAGCCGCCTGAACCAGAAGACACGGTTACAACATCCGTCGAGAGACCCTCCTGGAACTGTCCTGAGATCGCGACCTGAAAGCCTTGTGTGAAGGAGAGCAGGGCAACAATCGCTCCTATGCCAATAACAATTCCCAGAGTCGTGAGGCCTGACCTCAGTTTCCGAAGACGGATAGCTCCAAATGAATAGGATAATGTGTCACGTATTTTCACCTTAATTCACCTCATCTGAAATGATTAATCCATCACGCATTCTAACCGTACGGCGAGCAAACTTACTCGCTTCTGGGTCATGAGTTACCATGATGATAGTCACATTTTCTTTGCTGTTCAAGTCAGCAACCAGCTCCATGACACCAGCTGCAGTCTTTGAATCTAAGTTGCCGGTCGGTTCATCCATCAGCAGAAAGCTAGGATTGTTTACTAAGGCACGAGCCATGGTCACCCGTTGGCGTTCTCCACCACTCAGTTCCGACGGTTTGTGGTGCCTACGGTCAGCAAGCCCAACCTTCTCCAATGCCACTTTTGCCCGTGTTCGTCTCTTATCTAGAGAAACACCAGCTATCATCAAGGGGAGTTCCACATTTCCTTGTGCGTCTAATCGTGGAATGAGATTAAAGAATTGAAATACAAAGCCAACATTCTTTCTCAGGTCTGCCAGTCCATTATCATCCAACTCTGATATATCAACGCCATCGATGATGACATTCCCAGTCGTGGGCCTATCTAAGGCACCAACCATGTTCAGAAGGGTTGACTTGCCACTTCCTGAGGGCCCTAGTACGGCCAGAAACTCTCCCTCATGCAATTCAAAACTTATACCTCTTAGAGCTTGAACAGGAACTTCCCCAAGTCGATATGTCTTTACTACGTTCTTTACATTCAGTACTGTACTCATTTCTTTCGACCTCTTTGATCAGGTCACAACTCGCAGCCGTTCATCTTATGCGCTCTAGAATTTCATCCAGTTTCTGTGTGGTCTTCTTGAAGAGTAAGTCTACTTCTTTAGCCAATGCAGGGTCTGGATTCTCACAGATTTCTATTGCTAGCTCCATCATTCGCCTAAAGAGATGCCTGGCAGATTCGCTGAGATACTTAATATCATCTGGAAGCTCTAAGAATGGAGGAGCAGGGATTGGACCAGATATGAGTCGATTCCTCATCTGTTCAAACATTCCAGTCTGTTCATCAAGAAATGCCTGCCCAAACTCCGTAAGTTTGTACCTCTTTTTCCCATCCACCAGTGGCAGTTCTTCAATAATCCCTCGTTCGTTCAGCTGCTGAAGCAGCGGATAGATGGATCCCGGACTGGGTCTATATTGTCCGGATGTATCTCTCTCAATTTGATCTGAGATCTCAGACCCAGCCATCGGCTTGTCTCTTAGCATAAGCAATACCCTATAACGCAGGTATCCCCGAGGGACTCTTCCGGTCTGCTTTACCCAGTTGGTGAACGGAATACCTGAAACCATGCCCTCTTGGATATCATCAGCATGTTTCTCATCAAGGTAGTATTTCCCGTCCTCTTCTATGAAGGGTAGATTAGATGCCATGGGAGATGATATCAAATATTCGAACATCTTTGGCAAGCCCAGATCTTCCAGGGTCAGGGCGTCTGCCTTATTCGTAGCTCCCTTCTCTCGAAAGAGCTCAATGGTTTCGTTGAGTCTTTCACGCAAATTCGGCTGCAAGTTGTAACGACCTTATGTCTTTAGTGATATCGTTAGCGATATCACATTCGATAATAAAGTTTGTGATAATGCATATATTTTGAAGAAATGGGAAGCCCAGAATTGACAGACATGGTATCAAAAACAGTCCGCTTAAAAAGAGGAATGCAAACGCTAATTCTTGCATGAAGGGGCGAACATGGAAGAGAAGTCACTTGTCTTTACTAGAAGTGGGGCAGCAATCATTCCCATGCAGCTCACTTCAGGTCTTGTCAACTCACTCTATTTCACGTTCATACCTCTGTACGTCTATGACCTATACGGATTCATTGCAAGCTCACTGTGCCGGACCCTTGTAGCAGTGACTGCCATCCTGCTCTCATGGGTATGGGGATGGGTTAGCGATGTGTTCTCATCAAAGAAGAAGCTGCTAGTCATTTCCATTCTTGGTCAGGCGATTTTTACGGTACTCTTTGCTCTCACGCAATTTGTTGGAGAACCTGGATTATTGAATCTCATCTTTATCCTCTTCATGTATACACTCGCAGCCTTGTTTACGTCAATGTATAATCCTGTCAGGAATGCAGTAATCACTCTCATGTCTAAGGAAGAAGGCAGGGCATCGAATATCGGGTCTTTCTTTCTTTTTTCTTCGGCTGGATGGGGAATAGGTGCTCTCATCATTGGCTATTTTTGGGAGATTGTGCCTCTGTATTGGATCTTCATATTCACCGGAGGCATACATCTTCTGTCCATGGTCGTTTTTCAGGTGATATTCCAAGAGAGTGATGTAACAACAGAAGAGCCAGCAAGAAGAGGCATAATTGAGGGGTTGAGAAACATGAAACCACTCTTGCTATACATCACACTGGCAATTCTGCTGGTGAGCGTGGGCAGAGGGGTCTTCCTACCGATTTTCCAGATCAAGATGTACATTATTTACGGACGAGAGAGTTTCTGGATCGGTGTGATCTCAGCCTTGAGTGGACTGGCAGGGGCAATAGGGGCATTTGCATATGGAAAGCTTACGGACCGTATCGGCGATTCATTTGCATTAAAACTCGGCATCTTTGGAAACGTGGCACTCTTCCTTCTTGGCATTCTTAATCATCCACTAACCGCTGCCCTCGTTTGGATCTTTCCTGTTTGGCCGTTGATTGCAGTGTCCTCGGTCTCACTTGCCGCAGGACATTCCGAAGAAACACGGAGAGGAGAAGCACAAGGAATTGTTGAGAGTGCAAGGTCCTTTTCCGGCTTCTTTTCGGTCATCGGCGGGATTGTAGCTACATCGGTCGGCGCCGAGGAGAATATGGATAATCTGAATCCATTCTTCTTCTCCTTGATATCACTACCCCTCTTGGCATTGATTCCAGTTTCGAGAAGCAAGTTAGGTGAAGAGGAAAAGCGGAAAAAAGGAAATGAAAGTCTCCCGACATAGCAGACATTCCCACGCAGAGTTCAATGAGTTTACTGCTGCTAGAAGGAACTAAACAGCTTCTTCTTGAATCTCCTCAGTCGTTTTGTCAAAGACCTTGATTCTATCCCATGTTGAGAGGGGACTCTGAACATCTGACAACATTGCCTCAGAGTCATCCATTCGGTCTTGAGCATAGGAAATATCTTGAGCCAGTCTACTGATTTCCGATGAGTTTCTGGCTCTTTCAATTAGCAATTCTACCACCGTTTCCGGCACGAATACCATTGTTTGTGACCTACCGCCATTTACCTGCGATTCCGGAGAAAAGAGAACAGATGTCAGATTTTTCTGTGATTCATATTCGTTCCGTCCCTATAAGTTTCTTATCCCTTCTAAGATGCTCTACGTGTAGCCAATAGATGATCTATGAAGAGAAGACCGAATATCAAATCGCCAACAACCACTCCAACCAAAAGAAGAGATGCTTCTCCTATCAAGAAGTATGAGAATCCGATTACAAACACCCAGACCTTCTCGAAGGCAGCAATTTGAACTAGTCCATGGTTCTTCTGAGGGTTCACGCTGATAAGATAGAATCCAATTCCGAAGGCAAAGACAAGCCCCATGAAGCAATCAAACCATAGGAGTGTTGGAGGAATGGTGTCGCCTGCAAGTGAGAAGTAGTTTATGTTAATTCGAGGTAGAATCAGAAAGGTAATGGCAAGCACCCAATTCCAAATGGCTGCAACTAAGTACATCAATCTGTAATATTTCGTTCGATCCATGTCAATCACAATTTGCTCAGAGAAATTCGCACCTAATATGTTCAACGCAGACTTGCTGCAAGTCACGGACCATAATGCCTATAGTCGAGCGCATTTTTATTGAATAGCAGGAGAATCACAGATTGACCATAGAAGAGGAGCTAATGAAGAGAGTCGAAGCCCAACTGAAGAAAAGCTTTGAAGCGGTGGGCAGCTGCGAATTGTATACGCACCCTGATGTGATTAGGGAAAAGGTTAGAGAAGCAGCGAAGGAATTGGCTAAACCTGTGATTGAATCCTGGGAACAGTACCCGGAGATAGTGGGCGAAGTTTCTATTGAGAAACCACTTCCATCAGCATCGAAGAGAACTGTGCTTGTTGAGATTGTAAGTAACCGTCCTACGCTCAAAGAAGTCTATAGACTGAAACGATATGCAGAGGTCATTACTCCAGACTATGCATTCATAATATCAGAGGAACCATTTGATAATGACACTAAAATCTTCCTGCGGGAAAACATACATGTTCTCAAATACTTGATAGAGGGCACCACTGCATTCTCCGGGTCGAAGCCGATTGTAGCTCTGAGTCTCGAGAACGATGTTCTAGTACGAGATGAAAATATGAGCCCTGCTGATCCCTTCGACCCAAAACACATGTGGACATAGGTCATTTGGAAATAAGCTGGATGAGGTTTTCGGATGGAGGAATCAAAGCCAAAGAATCTTCGAGAAGAATATGTAAGTGCTAAAATGAAGAAGAATTGGATAACAGGGTCGCTCAATAAATTGACACATGAGCAGGTGGATTTGCTCTACGGTATGATGAAGAGATGGTTGAAAGAGACCGAGACCGGCTAAGGATTTGGCAGGCCCCGGCATCTTTGTTGTGCTATTATTGTTTTGTCCAAATATCAGAAGTTTCTAGATTAGCAGCTGAATCGTACTCAAAGCCGGTTCCGGAGAGGTTGTCAACAGTGAATGTATAATCTCCTGAGCGAAGGAATTGGTTCGGTCTGAAATAGTAGGTGAAGGTGACCTCACCGTTGAGGTCAGACACACCACTATAGCTCTCACTTGAGCCATCTGGCAACAGCAGAGTTCCGTCAACCGTGACCCCTTCAGCAGGAGAACCAGATTCATCAACCACAGTTACGGTGATATCGAGGTATTCGGTTCGTCCATTAGAGGAATACCGTGTGGAGAAAGAGATACTTGACACATGGACCTTCGTGTTTGAACTCTGTCCGGTATTACTCTCGCCAGGCGTAGGTGATGTGAATGTTGTCCAAGTTGACCCACCATCAGTTTCGCGACCATAGCTCACATCATCAGTTGATGACGAATAGCTATAGGAGTCAAGGACGGTTGTTCCATCCGGCTTGAGGAAGTTCGCTGTGTCACCATCGTTATTCAATGCAATTCCAGTTGTCCCCTGATAGAATACTATGAACCCGTATGCTGGTATCGCAGTTCCATCTGGAATGACATAGGCACTAGTCCCACCCGATGTGATGTCGTCTAATACGTAACCTGAGATGTCAACTTCACTATCCGTTGGATTATAGAGTTCAATCCATTCTTCGCTATATAGCGAATATGGGTCAGGTAGAAACTCATTGAGCACTACGACATCACCACTTCCGGATGTCCCTCCATTTGAGGCTCCTGGCGTAGGCGATGTGAAAGTGGTCCAAGTTGACCCACCATCGGTTTCTCGACCGTAGCTGACGTCATTTGTGGATGATGTATAGCTGTAGGAGTCTTGGATGGTGCTCCCATCAGGTTGAATGAGATTGGCAGTATCACCTGCATTATTCAGGCCTACTCCAGTGACCCCCTGATAGAAGACCAAGAATCCTTTCCCAGGAATTGTTGTACCCGCAGGAATTGTGTACGGATTGGTTCCGCCATCAGTGATGTCATCCAATATATATCCAGATAAGTCGGCGTCCAAATCCTGTGGATTGTAAAGCTCAATCCATTCTTCAGAGTATAGTGTATAGGGGTCTGGTAGGAATTCGTTGAGCACAACCAGAGTAGCACTTCCGCCCTCATCTGTAGTTGCAGTGACAGGGTCAGACTTCGGCCCCTCGTTTAGACTTGTATCACGAGCTGAAACCTCGTAAGCGTAAGTGGTACTGGGCTCAAGGCCGGTATCGCTGTACTGAGTGTCGTACACTTGTGCAACAAGAACGCCATCTCGGTACACGCGATAATGTGATAGGTCGTCCTCCGTATTGGCATTCCAAGATAGGTCGATTTGTGACATGCTCACAGTAGTGGCTCCAAGGCCTGTGACTTGAGTGGGCGGAGTTGTATCCGGTTCCGATGTTGAATTCCAGTTTACGAATAGGTCAACACTGTAGTGGTCAGATCCTGTGTCTGCAGTAAGCGTGTCACCACAGGTTGAATTGATGAGTTTGTCATTGAAGAATGAATTGACAATCAAGAAGTCAATTCTCGAGGTGTATTGTGTGTCTTGATGGCCATATGTATAGCCTGGATCCGTCGGATTCAGAGTTCTGAAGACATCCGTGAACGTATGTACATCGGACGAGTATTGACCGTAAGTGGGGTCCGATGAATAGAGCTTCATTGTCATGGGGCCATATCCTAAATCGCCCATCGGGGCTAAGTCACCCGTATCATCAGGAGAGAATGAATTGAGGTCACCCACGTACATAATGGGAATATTGCCAAGATTGTCCATGTAATTGATTATTCCTTCCGTTTCTCGTTCTCGTCTCCATTCGTTTTCCGAACCGGACATTGCCTTCAGGTGTGAACCAAAGACGTGAACGACTGTTCCATCAATATCCAACACGGCTTCTACAAAGTCGTGAGTGACATCATAGTCTGATCCATCGTCTAGAGGAACTATTGGGATTTGATTGAACTCCAAGACTGGATATCTGCTCAAAATTGCTTCGCCACTAGTTGAATAGGTGATGTCCTGAGCACAGTAGCCAACATATGGTGTTTCATCTGAGAAGTAAGAATTGAACTCATTCACTACGTCATTGAGAATTTGATTTCCATTGTCGTCCCATGTCCCTGTTTCTACGAGAATGAGAATGTCCGCGTTTTCCTCCTTTACTACCTGCTTCCAATCCTCATTGGCACCAGATGCCTCGATATTGTAGGTCATCACTTTGATGGCATCAGAGACGGGTTCCTCCAATCCACTGTTATCCACCGATACCGTGCTTGTATCAGAACCAGTGAGTCCACCTGCATCAGTTGCCTCTGCGAATATCTCATGTGAGCCATCTGTATAACCAGTAGTGTCCCAATCATAGGTGGATGCTGAGGCGACAAGAGTTCCATCAATGTATATGTCTGGCGTAAGTGTTTCCTCATCATTTACGGATACAGTTATGCTTACTATTCCAGAAACACTTGAACCATCAGTGGGGTTCGTAATGGTGACTGATGGAGCAATGTTTTCACCGCTATTGTCAACAGTGACCAAGATCGAGTCTTCACCCCAATTCCTTGAGTTGTCTCTTGCCCTACATGTTATGGAGTAGTCACCATCTGACTCTATAGTTGTATCCCAATCATAGGTCTGGTCCTCAGAATACAGTTGTCCATCTATGAGAATCTCATAGCCTACAACGGGATTCTCATCAGTAGCTGAAAATGTGATTGTGACAATCCCAGACACTATTTCCCCATCGCTGGGATTGGTGATAGTGACTGATGGTGGTGTTGTGTCCTTCGGAGGCCTGGCAGCAAAGGTTGGTGAAACTATAGCCACGCCTATGAGAAGGAAGGATACTGCAAAAAATAGAGTGAACTTGTGGTACTTCAAATCATAGTCCTCCCGACTTGCGTACGCGAATTATGGTTCGCTGGGCGGGAGAAAGCACGATGGGTAATAAGTGTTATTTACAAATTCCCAAGTGAATGAACTGGCCCCGGAGATATGGAATATTCATGAAAATACATAGTTAAAGCCGAGCAACTCAAATAGGGGGAGTAATGCTGGATGCAACGAGTTCCTATGTTCAAGACTATTGTTGTATACGAGAGTGTCTATGGTAATACGAAACTCATTGCTGAAGAGATAGGTAAGGGAATCAGCAATTCTGGGGATACTGAAGTTAGAGTTGTCAAGCCTAGTGAGATTCATACAGATCAGTTACTTGCCTATGATGCGATTCTCCTCGGTTGTCCTAACCATAACCAAAAGCCAGCCAATAACCTTGTCAAATTCATAGAAAGGGCATCAATAGTTCACCCAAAATGCAAAATAGGAGCTGCATTTGACACCTATACCGGAGGTAACAGGGGCGTTGCACTTAACAAACTTGAGAAGATTATTGAAGATAAGTTGCCTGGAATCGAGTGTGTGATGTCAGGCCTTTCATGCAAGGTAGAGGGAAGAAAAGGGCCTCTGGCGGATGGAGAACGGGAACGGGCATTTGAATTTGGAGTAAGCCTCGCAAAAAAGCTACATAAGGATTTTGAAGCTAGAAACGAAGCAGATTGATTGGCCTAATATTTTGTATTCACACCAATTAGCCCTATATATTCAGGCGTGTACTACAGCTGCACAGTACAATCCGGGAGGTACCTGAATGAAATCAAGTGCGCTTGCCACCACAGCACTGAATTCTAAACAAGGATGCGACCAGTCCAGCTGCATCACTTTCTATAGGAGCGACTACTGTTTCTTTTGCGATGCTGCACATGAGATCCTATCGGACACCTTGACTCAATTTGGAATGTCTAAGAAGTCTGTGATGGAAATAGATGTGGGACAAAACGAGGAGAGTGTATATGAGGAGGAAATCCTTGGTCTCCCAACGATTGCAATTTGCCACGAGAAGATTTTGGGCCTTCCTGACGAAGGCACCATAAGAGATGCATTGATGAAAGCACTAATGCGAGATTGTTTCCACGAGTAGTAATTTCTGCAGAAAAAATCACTCTTCCTAAGACTAGCTAGAACACCTGTTCTAATTACTTGCCAATCGGGGAACCGATTAAGAAGAAAATTCCTGTTCAGAAATCTACCCTAAGGGTTTCCCACCGGACCCTGCCCGCCTCCACTGCCTCTTTAATTCTCTTTTCTGTCCTGTTTAATCGAGCATCACCGGTCTTGATATCAGCCAATACCACTGTTATCGGACACCCTGACTTGGTGTCCTTCACTTCAGTATAGCCATCAAAGATGAGATAGTCGATAGGAGAGCCAATGAATCTGGCATCAGACGGATCGTAAGTGAATATATCACTCAGCATGGGGACCATGTGCTCTGCAATTTTCCCCTTGAGAACATATCGGCTTCTATTAGCAGCATCCTTTCTGACACTCGATTCCTGCTGAGCCCAAAGTTTCTGGAATTCGGATTCTACTTGGGATATACGATGGCGCAGACGGATTGCCATTATAACATAGATAAAAAATGAAATTAGGAGCCCAATTCCAAGTCCGATTAGAATGTCTTCGAATGCCATACAATATGGTGTGTATGACGGTATATATGCTCAGGTAATAGCTGAATAATCGCTCTATAATATCCGGATATACATGGTAGTAAGTAACTGCAAATCTCAAAGGAAGAGGATAGCATCAGTGCCCATATCTGACACCATATAACGCCAGTGCTAGAGAAAGGATTGCTACCACCAAAAGGACAATCGTGCGTACGCTGATAATCATTGATTGAATTTGTTCACACTGAGAGATGGACTGTGTTGAATTGGCGGACATGTTTGTATTTTGTTATTCTGAGGTTCTTCTGCTATGCGAGTCTACATCAATGAATCGTATTTATATGTTCAACCAAATTGAATCGGTAGGGATATTGTTGTCTGAGGATATATTTGCGACGCTCAAAGAACTATGTGAGTTGCCAGGACCAGTAGGCCGCGAAGAGATTGTACAGAAACGGGTTAGAGATGAATTATCTCAGTATTGCGATGAGATTAAAACAGACAAGATTGGCAATTTAACGGCCACAATGGGGGGTACAAGAAGGCACTATGTTATTGTAGCTCATGCAGATGAAGTAGGATTCTTGGTGAGCAATATTGATGACAATGGGTTCATACAGGCGAAATGGAATACCCAAGGATATCAACCGGATATGCGTCTTATGCCTGGCCAAAGGGTGTTGTTCATGGCTGAGCAAGGGATGATACCCGGTTGCTTCTGTGTGAAAACAGCCCACATCGCAGGGGCAAAAGGAAAAAAGAAGATACCATCTTGGGATGAAGTCTTTATCGATATTGGAGCACAATCATCAGAAGAAGTCAATGAGAAGGGTATTGATATTGGAACCCATGTTGTCTATGATACTGAAACTACATTAATCGGGAAAAACGTGGTTGGAAAATGCATTGATGATAGAATTGGACTGGCTATCATGGTGCGGCTGGCACAACTGCTTTCGGAGGTCTCTGAAGACTCGAAACCAACAGTAACTTTTGTTTCTACAGTTATGGAGGAAATAGGAGCCAAGGGTGCGACTGCCATCGCTGATGAGATAGATGCTGATGCCGTACTTGTAATAGAGATCGGGTTAGCAGACGATTATCCAGGAACACAGGGAGAAGCAAATGTCGGTCTGGGCAAGGGACCAGTGATTGTCATCAAAGATAGCCAAATCGTTTACTCCCATCAGATAACCGAAGCATTGTCGAATACCGCACGTGACAACAATATTGAATTCCAAAGAGCTGTGTATCATAACTATGCAACAGACGGCTATAGAATCGCTTCTCAAGGTCAAAAGGTTGCAGCCGTTGGGGTTCCTTGCCGATATTCACATAGCAGTTTCGAAACTATCAGGCTGAATGACGTGAAGAATACGCTGAAATTGGTGTATGAGTTTCTACTGAAAGATTGTAGATGAGATGGCCCAGCCAATCATCTTCATACTTGCCACAATTCTCAGTAATGGTATTTCTACCAACGAAGAATATATTAATTGCGTGTTTTTTAGACAGGTATGTCAGTTATTCAAGAAAAGGAATTTCATAGGAACGTTGGTCTTTTAGGACTTACGATGCTTGGCGTTGGAGCAACAATGGGCGCAGGTGTGTTTGTCCTGCTAGGAGACGCAACGGCAATAACGGGCCCATCCGTGATTCTTGCATTCATTTTCAATTTTATTCTGGCAGTGGCTATCGCCATGCACTATGGCGAGATGGCTGCTATGTATCCTGTTGAAGGAGGAGGATTCTGCTTTGTTGAGGAAGCATTCGGCAGTTCGGCATACTACGTAGGTTGGCTTATTTGGATGGGCAATATGGCCTATGCTTCTTTCAGTGCGGCAGCTTTTTCGCTCTACATAACCAGCGGAACAACCGTTCCTGCACTTCCCGTAGCCGTGATCACCTTTCTAATTTTCGCTGCCATCAACTTTTCAGGGGTAACAAAGGTCATAGAAGCTGAGAAGATTATCACTGCGGCCCTAATCATCATGTTCATCATATTCATTGGAAGGGGGGTATTGATCACTGACATCTCTAGTTATCAAAACATGTTTCCAAATGGTGTCTTTGCGTTATTGCCTGCCACCAGTATTGTATTTCTCTGTTACATTGGATTCGAAACCATAACCACAATATCGGCGGAGGTCAAGGAACCGAGGATTACAATCCCAAAGGCATTGATAGCATCTGTGGTCATCTCTGGCATTCTCTACACAGGATTCGCCTTCGTCTTTGCTGGTGCTGTAAGCGCCGGAGAAATAATCAATCCTGAGGTTGCACTCCTTCAGTTCTTTGATGTTGGGATTTGGAGAAACCTATTGGTGTTTGCAGCTGCTCTTGCGACACTCTCCACACTGAATGTGGCACTCATGGCAGCCTCGAGAAACGCGTATGCCTTGGCCAGAGATGAATTCTTGCCACAATTCTTTGCTAGGCTGTCCAAGAGAGACGTGCCAACCAACGCAGTCGCCATAACTGCAATCATCTGCTTAGCGCTCATCATATCTGAAGGTGTTACAGCAATAGCTGAAATATCAAATTTCGCTTATATGCTCGTAGTTTCTATGGTGTGCCTTTCAGTCTTGGCTCTAAGAAAAAGATTTGCTAATCTCAAGAGAGCCTACAAGGTCCCTTACTTTCCTTACCTCACATACTTGGGAATAGTCGTACCATTGATACTAATACTCTTTCTGGGAGTTGATGCCCTCCTTATTGGCGCAGGGTGGCTTATCATCGGCTTTGTAGTATATAATGTGTGGAAATCTAAGGCATTTCGCAGAACCTGGAATCAACGTATTGGAAATCGATATCCGCCACTCAAATGTGAGGAGTGATAGACTACGACACCAAGCAGGCAGCCCGTGAATAAGGCTGAATGAGTTCATCACTTCTGATGAAGAGATTGCCTTGGAGTGGAGGCATTGATAAAGTACCCTATAGTCTACTCTGGGGATGTAGTAGATTGCAGGAGAACGATGTATTGAAAACAGGCAATTCGTTCACTCTACATGATGTTTTTGCTTAATGTCAGGATACATGTTTGACCGCCAAGGGAGTCTCATCTTTGTGATTGATGTCAAGTCGTTCAAAATCATCCTACATATGTAGTCGACGGACAGACCATCTTGTATTTCATCATCTGCACCCGTTCTCCTCATAAAGTCCTCCGACAGCAAGGAGTATGTGACAATGGTCATTTATTGCAGGATAGTGCCATAAATCCAATTGACATAATCATACGCTTAATTAGATGGCTGCTTTTGTCTTTGAATTAGTGATGGCCTGTTGCGTACTCAGACAATCCAGATGATGGCGGGTGCGGCTGTATTCTCAGCTGGCACCTACATACCAATTCTTGCTAGAGAGTTTCTTGGCACAGATGAGTTCTATATCACATTCATTGTTGGTGCTTATGCTATTGCAGCATTTGTTTCATCCTATATCTTCGGAAGAGCTGGGGATATTTATGGGAGGCGGATTATCCTGAGGGGAGGACTCCTTCTGTGCACTGTAAGCTCTACACTTCTGCTGTTTGCCTCAGATCCGTCAATCCTATTTGTTATTCGCATTCTAAACGGCTTCTGCATCGGAATGTATCCGGGAGCTCTTGCGGCGTATGCATTTGAGTCGGATATCAAGATGGGAAAATTCGCCGCTTTCGGAGCTGTTGGATGGGGCATTGGAACGGTAGCTGCAGGATTTGCAGCAGGTTTTGGAATATACAATTCATTTTTGGTATCTACTCTATTCTTTGCGCTGGCTTTTGTCTGCACAATGACGCTGCCCACTGTGCATCATCCAGCAGTAGATGTTCCTCTATTTCCTATTGAAACTCTGAAACGTAATTGGTCAGTATACACTGCAGTCTTAATCCGCCATAGCAGTGCCTCTGCTCTATGGACACTTTGGCCATTATTCCTATTCGATATTGGTGCGGATTACTTCCTAATTGGCATGATTCAAGCGACAAATGCAGTTTCACAGGTCATATTCATGGCTGGTTTCACAGATAGATTCAGATGTAGAACACTTGTTGCAACCGGACTTGTTGGCTCGGCTTTAACCTTCACTTCGCTTGTTTTCGTCACGAACGTGCTGCAGGTCATCCCAACACAAATCATCCTTGGCTTTGCCTGGTCTTGCCTTTATGTTGGAGCGCTCAAGTACGTCACAGAACGAAACTTGGACAGATCAACCGCCTCCGGCCTTCTAACATCTGTCATGTCAATATCAGGGGTTTTGGGCCCGATTATCGCTACTGTGCTGTTTGCACTTTGGCCCGGTTATCATGCAATAATGATTTTTGCAGCATTCATGTCAACGCTCGGCCTGTTGATATTTGTTGGAAGCAGTAGAGATGAAGAATGTGATGGTGTCTATTCACCTCAAGCAAACAAGGTGTCTAGTTGATGTAAGCTTTTACTAACCAGTAATTTCGGACACCATCGCCTTGTCCAGAAACGGTTTTGGAAATCTCATGCCTCTGGAAATCGGGCGTAATCAAATCCACAATCTCCTTTCGCTCGAATGAGTACGGTTGGTTAGTAGCCGGCGGATGTCTAGGGCCACGAATAATACCTATGTACATCCCATCTGGTCGTAAGATTTTAGCAACTCTTTGAAAATATTTCAGTCTCAGCATTGGCGGAAGAGTCTGAAGGAAGGACCGTTCGAAAACGTAATCGTAAGACCCCTCGATTCTCTTGTCATCTGTTATGAAATCGGTGACTACAGTACGTATCTTCACATTTGCTGTACATGCTCTCTGATTTAGCTTCTTGATTGCCTCCTGGGATATGTCAACCGCAACCACTTCGAATCCGTGGTTAGCAAGATAAATCGCATTCTGACCAAGACCAACTCCAGGAATAAGAACTTGCCCTCTTTCTAATTCTCCTGATTCCACCAATCGTTCTAACTCAGGATGATGGCGTCCTATGTCCCACGGCGGCTCGCCAGAAAGATAGGCTCGATCATTAGCAATGCGAGCAGCACAAGAGTAGTGAACATCTCCACCGTATCCCACCAGTGAGCCAAGCCAACCAGAAGCGTTGACTCTAGTCTCATCTACAGTGATGGGCTGACCACAGATTTCACAAATAGTGTGTTTCCGGTCTTTCATTATGACCTTTACTTCTATTACTGCTATTAATGGTTCTCACATTGCGTGATGATGTTTCAAAAACAAATTCAAAACCATTCAACGTATTCGGGTGAATACTATGCTGGGAAGAAGCTAGAGAGGGTGGATAAAAAAGATGCCACCCTCAAAAACCTATGCGGCCATTTCACTCTTACTTTCATCCCCCGCTTCGCCGGTCCTTACAGCAATAGTTAGGACAAAGGCGAGAATGAAGAAAATGAGAGATAGTGGAAATAGCAGGCTGATAGACGTAAGGTCGAAGAATACTCCTGCTATGAATGGACCTACTATTGCTGCGCCCATACTGGCTGCGTAGTAGAGCCCAGTACCAGCTCCAATCCGGGCTTTTCCAAGTAACTCCCACATAATAACAATGCTGTTCACATTCACAAATGCCCAACCAATTCCGGCCACAGCGAATATCCCAAGAATGGTATTATAGTCGGCTGAAAACCAGAGCGCAATCAGGCTTGCGTGCATAATCAGAAGGCCTACAAGTATCGTGTTCCGTCTCCCTACCTTTTCAGCTAACAATCCTGCAGGGACTGCGAAGATCACAAAAGACAGAGCAATGCCTGTGAGAAGAAATGAAGCATCTTCAACAGCAAAACCAAGAATTTCATTCCCGTATTTTGTGAACCAAGTTTCAATTGCATTGTACCCAAAGAACCACATGAAAATGGCACCAAGTATCGCTGCAGCCGACTTGTCCTCGGAGAAGGAAACCTCACGAAATGCCTCAACAATTCCGATTTCTCGTGGTTTGTCCGCATCCACAGGAGCTACTTCTGGTTCTTTGATGGCGAAAAAGAGGATGATTACTGCCACAACCATGATGATGGAAGTAGACAGGAAAGTAAGAATAGGCCCAACTTGTGCGGCAGTCACACCAAGGAAGGCACCCAATGCAGAGCTGTTTATTTTGAATATACGAGATGCAATCGCGAAGGCATAGATTGCACCAATGCCACCCATCAGATTAATGATGCCATTTGCTTTTGTTCGATGTTCTGAAGATACCAAGTCCGGCATCAGAGCTACAACAGGAGCTCGATAGAAAGCCATTGAAATATTGAAGATAGTTATGATGGCCAGCATGAACCAGAAACCAAAGACAGCCCATCCATATGCAATTAGCGTGAAAAAGGCAGCAGCAAGAGGAGTTCCAACCATGATATAGGGCATCCTTCGTCCCCATCTCGTCCTAGTGCTGTCAGACTTGGCCCCAATATATGGTTGAATAAGAACAGCCAGAATGTTATCTAATACCATTATAGCACCAATTATGGTATTTTGAAGATCACCAACAATGAAGGTTGGAAGGAACTCTGCGGGGAGATAGCTGTTGTAGACACTCCAGCTGATTCCTGTGGTAAAGAATCCCAGGCCAATTGCTAGGACGTACAACCATCGCATCTCGCTTGCAGAATCCTGGACAGACTCGGTTCCTTCGAGGTCATGTTCTCTTGTAATTTCGGGTTCGATTTCCTCTTCGTGCAGTTTCAGACACCTCTTCATATGGGCAAGTGCTGAGTCATTTGATGCAAAAACCAGTATAATAGGTAGGCGGTTTTTGAGACATATGCTCCATGTAACCAAATAGATGGTAATTTCAACTTCAAAAACTGCCCTCAATCCATGAACTACCACTGATATGGTAGTTAATACCGCTTTTAGTGGGAGCATATCATTCATAGATTCAACGGACTCTGTCTATTGGTACCCATTGGATGAATTGAAATAGCAATATTCTCACTATCTTCATTGCTGAATTCACCAATATAGGGAATGAGATACAAACAGAGTGGGTCAGACCTTGAGGGATTGATATGAAAAGGGGTATGCTAGCTAGACACCTAATTCGCTTCATAGGAATTGGGTTGTTCATCTACATACTCACAACTATCGATTTCACCGCAATGGTCAACGCTTCTCTATCGGTCAGCCCAGTCACTATTCTTGGAATCGCCTTTCTGATAATTCCGATAATGGTACTAAAGGGAGCTCGTTGGCAAATCATATCGGAGGGCCTTGGGCTTAGACTCAAAACAACCGAGGCCACTGAAGCACTAAGCATAGCACAGCTGGCTAATCTAGCTATTCCCGGGAGTCTGGGCGACTTCATTCGCATTCCATACATGAAAGCAAGAGGCAATCCAGCTGACAAGTCCACGCTCAGTATCTTCATAGATGCAATTATCTCGATTATTGTTCCCTATTCCTTAGGAGGCATTGCACTACTCATTCTGTTAGAAATCGACATAACCATTCTCGGGTTATTTTTTGCTCTGGTTTGGATTGCAGGATTCATCTTCTTTTACTATTTCATAAAAAAGACAATCTGGACATGGTTCTTCAAGGCAAGAGTTGATACGCTACTATCGTCAGGATTTAGGGGAAGCTTTCTCTTTACTTTACCTTCAGTAATCAGGTCAGTAGGAAAGAGAAACCTCCTGTTGAGTCTGGGGTATTCAGCAGTTGCGTGGCTAACATATACGCTTCAAGCAACAGTTTTAGCTTGGTCATTTGGGATTAATGTCAACTGGGTTTTCATCAATGTCGCACTGGCATTATCTACGATGGCAACTGCTATACCTGTTTCAATTCAGGGTCTTGGAATCAGAGAGGGGGTATTTCTATTCTTATTTGGACTGATCAATATCGACCCTGCCATCATTGTAGCTTTCTCCCTAAGTCTAATGCTAGTCAATATCATCCCAGTCAGCTTGGGACTCCTAAGTTGGACAAGAGATCCATTTGATTTGACACCGGACGAAGATCCCAATAAGAGATATTCCAATGAGTCCTTAAGAGAGTTCCAATCTGAATAGGACGAGCGTTGAAGCAGGATGGTATGGGAGCGTTTACTTCATATTTGACAAGAAAGTAATAGAAAACGATAGAGATGTCTCTCGAATACCTGATACAAAGACCCGTCCTTGAACTCCTGTTTGCATTAAAATGGAGTGACAAGTTCGAACGGGACCTCATTTCCCGTCTGCAAGATCTCGTTGATGACCCCGAGGCTTCATTCGAAGCCATCAAGTCTAGATTGGTAGAATTACAACTTGCCAACGAGTATAAGGGGGGAGCAGGAAGCCCCTATCTTGCTCTGACGGATAGGGGACAGGCTATCGCAGATAGGCTTTATGAAATTAGATTTGTTCTTGATCACCCAGAGGAAAGGGAATTTCCTGTCGAATAAAACTTGAGTCGTAGGATATGTTATCCCATCTATTAGGACGTGAGGTCAAATTGATATTGAAGCAGGCAATAAGACTCTGTGAGGCGTGATTCATTCTGAAAATTGAGGATTTAGATGCCTTACGTTGTCCAAAATGCAGCAGAAAGATGCATCTTACTGAGATATTGGAGCAGAACGAGTCCATTGTTACAGGAGGAGTAACGTGCGAAAAGGGGCACTACTGGAGTATTGAAAATTCGATTGTTGATTTGTTGTATCCCCCCCTGAAGGATAAGGATAGAAAATGGGTTGCTGAATACGATAACGTGGCAAGTAAGTATGATGAAGCGGTACAAAGCTATGACGGCTGGCTGCAGGTTGACATGATGAAAGAACGAGAAGACCTTGTTCAGTTTTTGCCAAACACAGGTCAAATCAATATCCTCGATGTTAGTATCGGTACAGGCGCCAATTTCATCGCGCTTCGAAATGCTATGAAAGATAAAGTATCCAAACTATCGATGCACGGGTTGGACGTTTCAGACGGGATGCTAGAGGTTGCTAGGTCAAAGCTCAAACAAGTCGGCTTGAATGTCAATCTTGTAAAGGGAAACGTATTCAAGATCCCGTTTCGGAGTGACTACTTCGATACTGTAGTACATACAGGTGGACTGAATACATTTTCTGAAAAGGAAGACGCCCTACAGGAAATGCTTAGAGTTACAGTAAATGAAGGGACTGTTGTTGTAATTGACGAGGGGATATCACCGAAGATCAGAAATGAATCTAGGGGAAGAGCCATTATTGAAGAAAACGCTCTTTTCGATACTAGACCTCCACTTGAGCACCTTCCAGGCAAGGCACGGGATGTTGAAGTAGACTATATCATGAATGATACGTTCTATCGAATTGTCTTCAAGAAGTAGATAGTATGTTAAAGTAAGGTTTGAAAAGAGAAGCCTGTGCTCATGTCGCTTCGAGCATGAGCACTTCTTTGCATGAGAGGTCACGCCCTCTATTGGGGTCTACTGAGTGACAATCGTTATCTCTGTCTTCCGGTCGATTTGATTGATATGGGGATACCATTACGAACTACCTTCTGAAGTAAGAGTAAAGGATTGCATTGGTGGAGATGTGTTTTCTCTCATTCTTTTTGTCTTTAGCAATAGCCATGTAGTTTACCTCCGATATTGGTATGCATAACCAAGAGCTTCAGTGTTTTGCACGTTGCCCATTGGCCTGGTTTTCAGATGACTCATTTTGGTTGCATTCTTTGCTTCAGCCATTTTTGTTCACGTACTTTATAGTGTGCCAAACACATATAAATATTACGCATGGTTTGTTGTATAAACCTTTATACACAAAACTATTTGTGTCACAACAAAATAACATAATGTACGTTTGTAATTCAATCGTTAACCTTATAATCCGTGTTTTCTATACTTAAGTGCTAGAAAATTGTGCCTAGCTGCAGTAGAAGTGGACGGAAGGACATTGAACGCAGACATTCCAGATAGCCTAGAAGGTATCGAATTAACGGAAGAGGGGAAGAAACCTCAGGAAGAGATCGTTTTCATAAAGGATCCGGAGAGAGCTGCTGAGCTGGATGATAGCGCAAGGCTTTCAATTCTTAGAGTACTGAGGGAGGGAATGCCTGACACTGTCACGACAGAGAAACGGGATGAGAAGACGGGGGATTTAATCATCCGCCAACGTGAAGTCCAGCGACATGCTTTGTCCGTGGTTGAAATCGTGAAACAGTCAACGAAGGTGGAGGGAGCGGAAGAAATAACCAAGAATCAAGTCTATCACCACCTCCCTAAACTCATTGATGCCGACTACGTAATCAAGTATGGCACGGTCACAACAGGGAAACGAACTACGGATTACTATCAGAGGACAGCTAAGGGGTTCGTGCTCACAACAGGAATGCTTGACGCCGATGAAAAGGTGCTCAAAAAGAAAAGCAAAGAATATGTCCAGAAACTCATAAAGAAGTTTGATGTGAGTTTGAGTCAGGAGCATCAACAAGAACTAGTGGAGCTGCTGCTTAAGAAATACAAGTTAGAGATGCAACCACGGAAAGAAGTCGCAAATATGATTAGAGGCGATTTAGCCGACAAAGACCTGCTTGATTTGTTCGAATTTCTTATTGAAATACATTCGGTTGGTCAAGAAGATTACATAAATCTTCACAGACGTATACGCGAGATTATCTTCGCCAATGAATAGACAGTGCCGTTTGCCGGTATCCAAATTAGGCAGTCTTCTAGCTTTGCTTGCATAAGGATATGGCATAATACTGGAGGTCAACTATGGCAAGCTCCGGGTCAGAATCCGGCGCGGCCCACGCGACCATAGACCGATTCTTATCGACATTCGAGATTAGTAGGTGCCCCTTTTCACCAGCTGTAGCCACGTAGTAATCTTCCGACGATTCTAAATGAGAGTACTCCATTCCACCTTGCATAATTGTCGGAGCTCCACTATTTGCCATCTCGACAATTGTGGGGCCGTCTTCAACAAGATTCCAATTTGATGTTTGCCAAACAACACTGGAAGACTCAATGACAGCTAGAGCTTTGATCTTAGGATTGCTAGCGTATAACGAACTCCAAATATCCTCGATCCGAGAGCTCAAACTTCTTGTTCACATCCTTATCAGATAGATAATGGGTTGCATGTACGCAGAAAGACGTGCCATATAGTCGGTCTGCAAGGCGCTTCTATATTTGTCCTTTCAGTGCTTTGGCTGCGCGATCCACATCCACATAGACACTGTCAGGTGCCGCATCAGCACCCGCCCATGCAACAACCCATTTATCGTCTTCAATCTTCGCAAGGATAAGAGTTCCATTTCCTTGGACATTCCTAGCAACCAAGCTCTCAGGACTTGTTCTGATGGTACTATATTTCACATCATTCTGTTTCACACTTGCTGATTGATTGTTTACAGCAGAGATTAGCTGCTGGGCATCACCACTCAAATCCCAGTTATTGCTTTGCCAGAGAACAGACCCATCGGACTTGATTACTCCAAAGGCTTGAATCATCTGGTTCGACGCTTCATATGCTTGTGTGTATGCTTCCATAATAGGATCAGACATTTCGAATTTACTCCATAGAATATCTGTTCAATTCCGTAGTTGTAGCCGCAGGTATTGTATAAAAAACAATTCACGACGGAACAGATTCAAATATTCCAAGTATGATTTGAGAGATATGAATGATAAAACCATTTGGGAAGCTGACACGGGAACATTCCTGCGCATTGTCGTGAGACCCAACTCGAACGAAGAAAATCTCGTTCGAGAAATGGCCGAAGACCTTATCGTTCTTAATCTTAGGAGTACACCCCGAAAAGGAAAAGCCAATGCAGAGCTGGTAAAAAGACTGTCCAATCTCTTGGGAGTTTCTAGTAGTGAGGTTGTCATTGCTTCAGGTCATCTATCGAAGGAGAAAACGTTAGTGATACACGGGATGTCCCCATCGGAGGTCGAGGAAAAACTACGGATGGGCATAAACAATAAATAACGACATCTGACCACTGAACTCTGGCCCATTCATGATATGACTATTCAGCAGCAGAGAGTGTGTTCTGTTTGGTGTCATGCTCTCCTTGGAGATGGATTAAAGGATGAAGAAGCCCAAGTCAGACCGAGCTCTCTTGCTAGGTTTATATATTGCAGGGCTTTTCTATGCACTTATCGTTCTCTTTCAGGGTAGGACGGACTATGGTGTCATCACCACAATAGTGATCGAATCTGTGCTTCTGGTCGGTTCTTTGGTTACGGGGCCCCTTGATAAAAAGAGCCTAGGTCTGCTGTGCCTAGGAGTAGTGCTTTATGTTTCATTATCGCTAGTCTTGGGTGCGTTTTCAGAGATTGTTGTAATGGCTGCAGGTAGCTTGGCAATATACGGTTTTGTTACCAGTAAGCCAAAGTTTCCCTTGACTAAGAGAGCGTTGACTACAGGCGTTATAGTTGGAGTAGTCATGACTTTCTTGGGCATTTATCTCGCGCTGAAGCTGGGTGTTGTCTATTTCGTTGGGGCGGAATTACTGGGCTTCTTGATTTTGACAATGTTTGGAAAATACACTCCGGAAGAAAATGCAGTGGTCGTATCTATAGCCAATAGCTCGTCCATGGTTTCCATTGGCGTTCTAATCACTTTTCCGGCCATCGCCATTTTTCAGCCGAGTATCGCTTCATCGCTAATTACGTATCAATTTATAGCCTTCGTGACAGGAGCGAGCGCGATATTTGGACTGATTCTAATGGTGCCATTTAGGGATAGATTCATGAATGAGCCCTGGCCGCAAGTTTTGCCTCAGGCGGAGTGCATCAATTGCCTTGGTGCAGATGTAGACACAAAGACAGCGGTAATAGCAGGCCTTGGAGCTGCGGCATCTTGGACTGCGGCCACACGAGCTGCAGAGTATGTAGTCAGTTCTAGAACACAAGCACCAGCCACGTTCAGCTCTTTTCCTCATGCAGTGAACCCCATTGTCCCGGATTGGATAGGGATTAGCAATTCACCATTAATTGCAGCCATTGGGTTCTTTGTTGGATGGAAGCGGGTCTTAGTCATGGCAGCGGGAAGCCTCGCCTCTCTAGTCATATGGCTGGCTATTGAGGGTGCTGCATTCATTCCCTTTGGAGAACATCTCACTAGACCAGAGATTCTCTATCTTGCGCTAGGAGTGTTTGCATCTATTATTCTTGGGGATGTTGTCACGAGTAGAAGTCCTGACGAATTATCACGCGATGAGTTTGAACGTTCGGTCAATGAGCAGAATACGGAATTCAATGAATATCAGGGTGTAGTCATAGAAGACCCACATTCGCCCTCTGAACTTGATAGGCTCATGAGAGTAAGAGGGCAGTTATTCTCAATTAAGGCGATAAAAGAGGAGATTCGTGCAATGGTGTCTGACCCCAGAGCGTACTTGGATTCTAGAAGGGGGCAGATTCCCCCATGGGTTGCTGTCACTTCTATGCTAATATTCATGACAGTTGGAATCCTTGTTTTTGGGGTGTTAAGGCTATTTTCCGGTTTGCAAATACATTGGCTCCTATTTGCAATTGGCTCACCCCTAGCACTGGTTTCTGCTTATTTCACAGCAAGATCAATAAGTGAAACCGGAATGCTTGCTGGCTATTTTTCCGACATGGTGGCAATTCCAGCAATTCTCTTGTTCCGGATATCATTTGCAGCAATTATCACTTTCATGTCGATGTTAGGTGCACTTCAGGATGCTGCCATCGCAGTATTGGTTCACTTGAAACTGGGCACCCTAACTGGAGTAAATGGGAGGGATATTTTCAAAGCAGTGTTTGTTGGAGCCCTTCTTGGAACGTTAGTAGGGTCATTGATTACGTATATGATTTTTCTTATCTACGGGTTTGGCGGAGCCGATTTTCCAAGTCCTGCAGCACAACTTTTTGGATTCCTGGTTATCAGTCTGGCAGGCCTGGGCAATCTGGAGATGCCAGGTCTTGATCAACTTCCTAATCTTCATCCTCTTCTCGCTTTTGCTTATCTCTTTGTGTTTGGAGCAATAGGATTCTTGGCAGGAAGAGAACTAAACAGAAGGGGCATGAGCCCAATGAGCCTTGCAGTTGGCCTCTTGATTCCGCCGGCAACAACAGCGGCCATGCTCATTGGTGGATGTATTAACTACCAAATGAGTAAAGAGACGGTCGGTTCGAATGAAATAGACTCATGTGGTATTGCGAAAGACGCGCCTCGCTACGAGCGAGTAAGTAGGATTTTGAGTGGGGTCGTCGCCGGAGAAGCGATTGTGACTGTCATTTGGGTGCTTTGGAGCGCCATTAGTTTCTTTGTCTAGGTCCTCTCGGAAACATACTCGGTCAATTTCTGAAGGAATCCGGGAAAATCCTCCTTCTTCATCGTCGCCCCGGAGGCTGCAGGATGCCCTCCACCATGTGCATCATCGATTCTAGAAAGAATCTCGATGAGAGTCTTATTTAAATCAACACGTGGACCTCTTCTTCGCAGGCTCATATCTATCACATCAGCGAAAGACCTGGCGCTTATTCCTACACGGGATTGTGTGACATATGCAGCAAATTTTGCGGATTTCCCACGGTATCCTGAAATTGGCATATCCAAGATATATCCTACCTCACCCATCTTCCGAGCGTTTTGTTTTACATAATTGAAGACCTCATGTTCAATTCTTGTGGCTTTCATTGCAAGCTCGACGATGTTGTTCATAGAACTGGGAGGTACTCCCAATGTAAGCTCTCGAACAAGGTCTTTGGATTCTCTGCGATAGTCTATTTCTTGCAGAGCCTGTACTAAAAGCCCTGCTTCAAGGTAGAGTGTTCTTTTGTCATAGTCTTCCAGGTGTTCTCTTGCAAATGGGGTGTCATCACAAAAATCACCAATCGCTCCATATAGTGCGAGATGGATGGCGTGTTCAGGAAGCTTCTCTTGGTATTTTTTGTAAACTAATTCAGCCGCGCTTGGGCCCTTCTCATGAAAGAAGTCAACTCGTTTTTCCAATTCCTTCCTATGTTTGCTAAGAATTGGATGATGGTCAATCCAAGTAATTTCGGTGTGATTGGGAAACCTATCAAGGGCCCGAATAACTTCCGGAAATCGCTTCCTGTTGACTGCTATGTCGCTTATACGGACCTTATCGGGACGATCCTTTGCTATACGAAATAAATCCATGTGTATTTGGGATGGTCGTGTAAAGTAGAAGGTAGCACCAGGAGAAACGAGCAAGGCTATTGCGCCAGCTGTTATGCCATCTACATCACCATGGGTAAGTACAACACTCTGCATCAAATATAGAACCTCATTCCTTCATCGTTTGAATTCTTTTTCAAGAGCTCGGTCCCATTCATCTTCTTCAGGCTTGCGTTCCCTTTTCGACTTTGAGGCTCGTTTCCTTCTTCTTGCCGGCTTCTGGACTATGCTCTCCTTCTTGACCTCAGTTTTTTCCTTGTCCGGGGTGGTTACCTCATCTCTTGTAAACAATACGATTATCATGGCAACAAGGGGGAACAATAACAAGATAGGTAGAAGGAAGAAGACAACCATTTCAGGCTGTGCAATCTCGACACTGTTTTGTATGCCAGGAGGCAGGTTGAAGAAAGCTATGAAGAATGCGGGATTCATGAAAACAAACGATAGCATGATGACACCAGCAAAACGAATTGTAGAACCCAGTATGGTAGATATGATGACATAACTTTCTGAGGGGGCTGCCGCAGAAGCAGTCAAGTTGTTTTTTGCTTCGGGGTCAGAACTAAGCAATTCATCGACAAAAATCTGTAATCGTCTTACGTCAGAGATTACATCAAGATTCTCGATTGCATCTTTTCGACCAAGAACCTTGCGTTCAATTGCCTCTCTCAAGAAAGAAAATGCGGTGGCT
The DNA here is from genome assembly GCA_964648855.1 of uncultured archaeon. Lineage (GTDB taxonomy): Archaea > Asgardarchaeota > Thorarchaeia > Thorarchaeales > Thorarchaeaceae > TEKIR-14. The sequence continues at coordinate 57,652 of CAZYLT010000011.1, read as the reverse complement.
CCAGAAACGCTACTCATTCCTGTTGTTCTGATCTTCTCATCACGTTCAATCTCATCTTGCTTCCTTGTTTCTTGTCGAAGTGCCAGCAATTGTTTCTTCAGGGTCTCTTCTCGTTCTTCAACTGGTTTTCCTACCGAGTCGCTATACAGCATCTGGTAACTGAACTCTAGATATGCAAATGAAACCAGTGCAAGTATTTGAGGGCTGCTGGTGAGAAATACAAGAATGTCAGTCGGAAAGAGCTCGAAGTTGGGAATATCTGCAGTGGCCAAGAGTGGTGCCGTGATTATACCTTGGCTAACAAGAAATTCTGCAAATGCGGCCATCACCAAGATTCCCTGAATAGCCAAAAATGCCCCTCCAACAAATTTGTGATTCATTCTGACGAGAGATTGGAGGAATAATGCGACACCCAGTGCGGCGAACAGGAAATAGATGAAGATGAAAGTATTAACCTGCAATATCTCCCAAATATTGAACAAGTTGAAAATGAAGTTCTGAAATATTGCCTCCACAGAGGTGAAAGGACCGCTGACACCAAACGGTTGCAGATACCATCCTCTCAACACCAGTGTATTGTACAGTCCAACTACGAGTGGGCCTGGTTGGGAACCTGTGATGCCAGCTACTAATCCGGTAATAACTATAGACGCAACAAAAAACAGCACCATTGAAAGCAATCTGAAGGTCGTGACTATGAAGACATACGGAGCGTTCCAATCCCATAAGCCAGACATAATGTTATAGACAATCCAGCACATGGCAATGAATGCCAACGTTGAAAGTGCTCTTAGAATCCATGTGACTGTCTTCAATACATTCCAACCCCCCGTTGCTTTGCATTCTCGTATTGTTTGATTATTGTTGGCAAGAAATCCTCTGGACCCACATTGATAACATCTATGCTAAATCTGGCAAGCGCTCTAGAAATCTTGAGGCGGCGCTCCCATAATTCTTCTGAAACCGCTTCAGCTAACACTCGTTCAACAGGGCCGAATTGACCTATTGGTGCCTCAAACCACGGACCAAAGGGACTGATGACCATAGCTTGGTGCCCATTCGCAACGACTTTCTTCATGGCATTGAGCAGTGGAGCAGGAGACTCCTCCAGGTCTGTGAGCCAGATTATGAATGAACGATTCTTTGTCTGACTGGTCACATGAGATATGGCAGCCTCATAGTTACTCCAGCCAGTGGGCTCCGCACGTGCCAATGCCTCCAAAACGTCGTACATATGATTCGGATGCAAAGAGGGGGAAACATATGAATGCACCAGATTGCTGAAGACGCAGGTGCCCACAAGGTCCTTGCGTTCTAGCCCAAGATTAGTTAGAAGTACAGCTGCACGTATCGCATATTCTAGTTTGGTGTTTTCAGGATAGCCATTTCCCATACTTCCCGAGGAGTCAACCATGCAGATGATTTGGACGTTTTTCTCCATCTCATATTGTTTGACAATCATATCCCCACGTCGAGCACTGCTTTTCCAATCAATTACCCTGAAAGCATCACCTGGGACATAATCTCTGAAACCTGCAAAGTCAGTACCCATACCAACGACCTTTGTTCTATGAGCTCCGAACATCAGTCCCAGTTGCCGTTGCTTCCCGATAGCTTCGAGTCTTCGTACATCCTTCCAAGTTGGGTACACAAGCATCTGGGTTCTTTCTCTAACTGTGCGCTTGTAGAAATGGAGGCCCAGTCGGTCCCTCATTATGACCTCAGTTGGTCCTAGATAATAGGAACCGCGCATTCTGACCTGAACAATATATGAAAAAGTAATGCTGCTATTGGGTTCGATTCGTGATGCGATGAAATTTTCGCCGATCGCCAATATCCAGGTTTCGGGATATTGATCATGTACCTCGATAAAGTCAAAGTGTCTTCTTGAGGTGTTCTTTACAACTACTTTGACCTTGAGAAAATCACCTGAGAAAATTTTCGTCTTATCGATGTAGCGCTCAACTTCTATTCCCGAAAGATTTGCTGTCATTGCGAAGAGAGGAAGCGTCACCACTAATCCAACGAGTAAATATACTCCTACCAGTGTGAGGTAGAAATTATCAAAGGAGAATCCACTAGTGAGTAGTAACACGCCGGAAAAGAGAACAATCCAACCTCTCTGTGTTATCAATATTCGCAATCCTCTGGGTTCTATCTTGGAATGTCGACTTCTCCGAGAATCTTGCTTACAACTCGCTTAACAGTGAGTCCTTCAAGCTCAGCCTCCGGCTTGAGAATGAGCCTGTGATTTAGGGTTTGTAACGAGAGTTTTCTTACATCTTCAGGAATCACATAATCTCTTCCAAGCATGGCAGCCCGCGTCTTAGACGCATTCATAAGAACGAGGGACGCTCTAGGAGACCCTCCCAGCAAGATCTGTGGGTCGTTGCGGGTTCTGACCACAATATCTCGAATATACTCAATGATATCCTCATCCATGTACACAGTTTTACAAGCATCTTGCAGTTTGACAATGCTTTGTGGATTCACCAGTACTCGGAGGTCATCAACTTCACCTCTATGTTTACGACGAATGACTTCTGCCTCTTCAGCTCCAGTAGGGTAATCCAAAACTAATCTGAACATGAATCTATCAAGCTGAGCTTCAGGAAGTGGATAGGTGCCCTCTTGCTCAACCGGGTTCTGTGTGGCAATGATTAGGAACGGCCTAGGTAGCTTCCGCGTGACACCCTCAGTGGAAACCTGACGCTCTTCCATTACCTCTAATAGAGCGCTCTGTGATTTTGGAGGGCATCTGTTTATTTCATCAGCAAGAACCAGATTCGCAAAGACTGGCCCTTTTCGGAACCAAAATTCGCCAGTCTGCTGATTGAAAACATTTGTTCCCAGTAGGTCAGCGGGCAATGTATCAACTGTTAGTTGAATTCTCTTGAACGCACATCCTAGTATTGATGCAAATGTTCTAGCCATGTAGGTTTTTGCCAAGCCAGGAACGCCCTCAAGTACAACATGTCCGTCAGATAGAAACGCAATCAGAACGTCTCTAAGGATTTCAACTTTTCCAACTATGATTCGGCCACACTCACGGATGATTTCGTCTGTAATATCATGTACCTGTGATATAGACATGGGAGATTCTGAGTTTCCCATGGTCGTATCTGTCGATTCTGCAGTCATTATTATCTTCTACCTCATTTTGTTTCAATCAGTTTGGTTTGGATGTCACGCATCCAGAAGAACAAACTCATCATTTCGTCTTCACTAATTTTGATGTCCGACTTCGATTTTATTTCTTCAATTCTATCAATTGTTTCGAAGAAAGTTTCCTTCTCCATGTTGGGCATTTTATGGCTCACAATCTCCCATAACTCACGGGGGTCAAACTGTGTCCAATGGTATTGTTTTTGTAATCCACGTCGCAATCGACGATATAGCATCCTCACTACTCGCCCATAGTTGCCCTCTGTTCTATAGTAAGACATGCGCTCGCTGAAGTATGTCTGCCCCTTCCTCATGAATACCTCTGACACGCTTTTAACTTCGGGCTTCTTCATGTCTGGTAAGTACTTCTTAATGCCAATTGCAGTCATCAAGGGATATACCGGTGCTAGGAACAGGTTGGTGGATGCCCAAAATATCCTCCCGAGAAATGCCCCAAAAAAGAACTCAGAAGAGTAAATGGGGGTTGCAAGAAGCTGTTCTGAAAATATGATTGTGTCGTTGCTAGAACCCTCTGTTGCCCAATCTATAACGTTCATAGCAAACCTTCTGTTGCCCTCAAACCTGGTGTACATATCATTTATGAAAAGGCTTGGGTCGGATATTGCCACCAGCTTTCCGGCACCGTCGCGAAAAGAACCAATATCAATTGCTCCAACAACGGGCAATACACCGGACAGCTCACCTTCATTTGGTGAAGGACGCGGGTCGGAGATATTTGTTTCACACCAAGCCCGAGAAGTTGTACGGGCGATTCCAGCGAATCCAAGTGCACTGGTTGGAGAGAGCACTGTGGCATTATTGAGATAAAGAGAATCGACTCCCTGAGTAAGGGGATGCAAGACGAAATTGCGAATGACAGGAACTTTAGGCGTCATGTGATAGGAGTCCAAATCTAGAAGAACACCATCGGCAAAGGAAACAAACCCATCAACGCCTAGTGCCTCTAGATACTGAGCTCCGATTACATCGAGAAGGTATTCATTCAACAATGAAAATGATGTGTTGGCTGTACCAAAATCATCTGCAATAACAACCGTACCACCACCTAGTATATGCTGGAAGATCGTCAATGTTGCATCGATTGTAAAGTCCCTCACAGGACCAATTATGAAAAGAACTGCATTTCCATCATAGCGAGTGACTGTGCTCATTGTAGACTGAATCACACTAACGTCATAACCTTGTTCTTCAATCTGAATCCGATAGTCACTCAACCCATTCCAATCCGAGTTGAATACCGAGAAATCTTGAGGGTAGGCTTCTGTGCCACCAGAGAATGTTGTGACAGCTAGAAAACCAATCGGAATCCAGGCTAGAATGAAGAGCGTGATTTGCATTGCTTCTTTCCAACCCATTTTCGTTGACTCCTTTATTTTCCGACTCCGTAATATCTAAGCTGCTGCAACCGATGGTGTTGCCCCTTCTATGCGAGGATAGATGTCTGTGAATATCTTGATTGCAGATTCATAGCTATCGCGGGATACTTTGTGATTTGAGAACCGGGCTCTCTGATAGATGCCGATAAAGGTATCAACTTTCTCAGCGTCAAGTGGAAGAATCTTCAATGTGCGGTCAGTGAATTCACGAGCTGTTTCCGAGCTCGCACGACTCGAACGTGTCTTATTTCCAACCATCTCTTCAAACGTTCGATATGCTAGAATAATAGCCTCGTCGTACTTGCCAGAATCAGCCATCTTCTTTATTTTTCGCAGTTTTTGGGGCATGTCTACACTTGTGATGGATTCACTATTTCTGAAGTATCCCTTTACGTAGTAGAGATATAGCAGCACGACTATGATGGCGCCAGTAACGGCGGCAATTGGCATTATTGTTTCAAGCTGCATGTTTTTTTCACCTTGTTTCTTTCTTATATTCTATAGATTCTTTCTTCTCCATCGTTATTCCTTGATTGAATGGGCCACCTGAAGAACGATAGCGGGTCAGTAGCAAAGACCCGATAACAATCTCGGCAACAATAGAAATAGTCCAAAACATCATCATAACAGTATCTATGGTGGGCGGAGAAGATGCCTGGATCAGAACTGTTCCCGATGCTCTGTCGAACTCAGTCCCATCGTTCCTATGAAGAGCAATAATGTAGTTCAAACGAGATTGGTCTGGATACCCAGTTCTAATAGAATACGTAAAAGCACCATCTTCATCTGTTGAAGGGGTTTGATATTCTGACGAACTGTTTAGATAGATTCGAAGACTTCGCCCAACAATTGGATTCTCTTCCTCATCCACTAATCGGCCCGATATCGAGAATGGTGAGTTAGGAAGGACGGATGAGGGGGATAGATCAATGATTTCAACATTCATAACAATGTGTACCGTTGAATCACTTGTGTCATTTGATGCGTCAATAAGCCCTACACCGGCGAAAACAGCCCTAGCAACAAAATGACCACTCCCGCCATCCCAGCTACTAGTGATATCGATGTTGGTGGTGAAGAGCCCAGTTCCAGACAGTGTAATTGTTTCCATGAGCGTGTTGTTTAGGTAGATTTCAACATATTCTCCACCTACTGAATTTCCATCCTCATCCACTACATTGACGCTAACTGTAAGATTCTCACCGACAAGAACAACGCCACCCCTGTCAATCACAATTGAAACTATTGAACGGAGGTGTACATCTACAATCCAGTAGTCTGATGCCGCCGATACCTCACGGTAGCTAGATACTGCAATGACACTGAGATTGTACGAACCAGCCTCTTGGTCCGATTCTACGACAATGGTGAAGAGGAAGTTGCCACTTGAATCGGTCGTGGTAGTTAGCCCTGTGGATGTGCCGTTGACTAACAGTTCGACCTCTAGGTCTCCAACTCCACGGCCGTCGTTGGCGACACCGCCACTCATTTCAAGTGAGTCACCTCGATTTACCACAAAGATTTCTTGAGCATCGAAACTGATTGTGATGAGATCGCGTACCTCGATAATTTCTTCAGGTGTTTCGGCTTCAGAATAGGCTTCTGATGGCTGAACGAACCTCGCATAGAGGGCAATCAGGCCAACATCTTCAAAGTATGGTAAATCCAGATAGTGAATATAGGAGCCGTTTATGCCATCTTCCACTGTTATAGTGGCAATCAGTCCACCATTCCAGAAAATCTCTACGTCTTCATTGACTATAGGTGTACCATTTCCAAAAGTGAGTGTACCGTTTATTGTGATAGTATCGCCCAAGTATGCTAAAGATACGTCGGCGGATACAGTGAGTGAAACTGGAATCGGTTCAATAAATGCACTTCGAGAGGAGGATTCTCCTGATGCAACATAGGGGTCTGTGGGAGTACAATTTGCCCAGATGTCCTTGAGACCAAGCGTTTCAGTATCACTAATTCTAAACTGGTATTGGAATGAGCCATCTGGTTGAGTGACGACTGAAATAATGAATTCTGCGAGTTCGTCTGAGCCAACTAATATCCAGTAGATGTCTACAGTCTGTCCCCCATACGGAGTTCCGTCGTCCAATTCTAGTGTTCCTGATATGTTTAGCCATTCACTCCGATACAGTGTGATGGGATATGATACTGCGCTGTTCAGTGTTAAAGTCCAAACGAGTTGATAGGCATCAATATCTATGGATACAGGGGCTGATGTCGTACCAGACACCCAGTTGTTCGACGAAGTGAATCTAGTTGTCAAATCGTATGTACCAGGAGAAATTGATGCAGGTATTGTATAGTAGCTAGTGAAGGATCCATCTGAGGCAGTCGTTGTAGAATTGACCACAGATCCATCAATCAGGATTTCCACTATGACTCCTCCATAGGGCACATCCGGATCTGGTTCATCATAATACAAGATTCCCGATATCACGATGGTTTCCGTTGGGTGATAAGAGGTTGTCCCGCCCGTACTGATGGAAGAGAATACTGTAGACCATCTCAACAAGGTGAGCAACTGATGAGTGGACTCCTTGCTCTCGATAAGACTTGAACCCGAATAGTTTGCAAAAATCTCCACTGAGAGGGTGGTATCCCTGTCCATCCTATCGTATGCGAAAGAAACCTCTCCCGTAGGATCTGTTGTGAGTGTCACCAGATTGAAATCGGTTCCATTATACCACCACAGAGTAATCTCAGCACCGAAAATGTCTGACCCGTTTAACATAAAGTAGAGATGTGCCGTTATAGTCACAGTTTCGTTGAGGTATACCGGATTTGGACTTATACTGACATCAAGAACAACTTGATAGAGCTGTAGTGTGATGGTAGTGCCTGGGGATGAGGAGGCGTTATCCCAAAGCGCATTTGAACTGGAATAGTTTGCCCATATCGTGAAATCTCCCGGAGAGTGATCTTGGGGCGACAAATCAATCGTCAGATTGTAATAGCCGGTTGAATTCGTTGTATGGAAACCAAGGTCAATCACGTCAGTACCATTATCCCAAAATACACGAACCTGTTCGTTCGAAATCCCTGTTCCGTTGTTTGTGAACGAAAGCTGTCCAGAGATGAAGACAGCCTGATCAAGGTAGTAGGTGGAGCTATTGGTTGTCGTTGTTAGGTCGAGAGAGTATAGAATTATTTGGACAGTCCTTGTAGGAGACGTTGAGTTATCCCAAAGAGGGTTAGTGCTCGTATACTCTGCCCAGATGTAGATAGCTCCCAATGCATCGGCGAATGAGTAATTGTAGAGGAAGGAATATCCGCCAGATGAATCTGTTATCTTGAGGAATTCAGAAACTGTTCCATTACCGTGATCATAGAAGACGCTTATTGTTTCTCCGGATATTGGCGCACCGTTGTCAACAAACGAAAGGGTCCCAGAGAATAGGAGGACTTCGTCTTGATGAACTTGGGTTGCATTCACAGTGCCGGTTAAGTCCAGCTGATAGAGCTGCACCATAAGAGATGGACTTAACCATGCCGATGAGCTGTTGTATATGGGATTGATAGAGGTGTGAATTGCCTGAACTTCTACTATGCCTTCTGAGTCTTGACTCAGTGAGAAGTTGTAAACGAATGAGTAATCTCCTGCACCATTTGTTGTGACATTGAAGTAGTATACGGACCCGTTGTCCCACTGTATCTGCACCGTATAACCCGCTAGCGGAGTTCCGTTGTTCAAATGCAGATTGCCATAGATGAGAATGGACTCATTCAAATGCACAATGGTTGAGTTTGAATCGACTGAGATAATTGAGGCGTAGTTTGAAACTGACAATGAGATATGTTGGGACTCGTTACTTGCCAGTGCTGGAGACGGAGAGATAAATTGTGTCCAGACCTCCACAGCTGCCAATTCATGGTCTATGGGGACCTGGTAATCAAACAGGTAGCCACCAGTTGAATTTGTGTATATCCCAGTAATGTTATAGGTACCAGTTGAGTTGTGCCACCAGATTGTTAGATGAGCATCTCGAAGCAAGGCAGGGATTTCCGGCAGAGTTACCAAACCTTCGATGCAAACAATCTCTGAAATGCTAACCGGGTCAGGAGTAGCTGAGATAGTGATGGTGACGTCATACTTCTTCACGATAATTGAAAGGTTCACTGAGCGACTGCTCTGATAATATGGTTCCGTTGATGAGAATTCACTCCAGTAGGTCACTTCACCTTCATAACCGCTTGGAACTGTGTATACAAGTTCATAATAACCGGTCGCTGTTGTAGTATTGCTTCCGATTTGTACTGGCGAACCATCTTCCTCCCACCAAATGTCTATTGTTCGTTCAGCCAAAGGAGTTCCGTTTGAGGCATCAGTAAGATATCCATAGATGGTTATGTTCTCAAAGATATGTACTGGGTCGGGCGAACGCGGTGATGAATCGATGGTGAGGTCGGTTAGGCCGGCTCTGATAATCACGGATATCGAGGCGCTTGTATTTCCATCTATCAATGTGAGTCCTGAAGTCCAATTGACTTGTGCGTAAACAGTGCCTGCAGGATAATCCCATGGAATACTGTAGTCATACATGTATCCTCCTGAGCTATTAGTCGTGGTCGTATCAACCAATGTACCATTTAGAATAATACCAACTGTTTCACCTACGAGCGGCGTACCATTCAGTAGTTCTAGCACCCCCTCATATGTGAGGGTTGAACCAGCATAGGTATCAGTCGGAGACACTGAGAGGCCAAAGCTTGGATGGCCACGAACTTCCACCGTGGAGTTATCTTGGGATCGACCCGGCAATATGACGGGAAATCCTGTTTCGCTGTCGTATTCACCAGCATACTGAGCCCATAGCAAGTGGTCACCCGTTGTCATGCGAAGGAGATCAGCAGGGTCAACATAGATATCGATCTCATAGTAACCGTCCGATTGAATTGTGGCATTTCCATAGAACAATTCGTCCCACATTATCTGCATCTGATCGTTATCCAGTGTTGTGCCGTCCACAGGTTGACCATTGACAGTAAGGGTGCCATAGACGTGAAGGATATCCTCCCAATGAGCTGTGTAATTATCAAGTCCCAGCTTGATATTCACATCGGTTGTTTCGCTTGGCATAAAACTCGAGCTCGTTCTAACGGATTGTGGCGACAATGGATTAGCTTCACCGACAGCATATACTATGGTGAAATTGCTCACCGAATAGGCATCAGAATTCCAAGTTGCGGATATATTATGGGCGCTAACTGTTGCATTATCGGGGAATGTATAGGTGATATTCGCCAAGGGTAAGTAAGTTCCCTGTTCAATCTCTGCTGTGCCCATTGGAACGTTGTCTGTTTCATCATGAAACACAATTGTTTCATTCCTAGCCACAGGGATGTCATTAACTAGGAGGAGCGAACTCAAGTTGAATGGCTCCCCAATGAGAGACCATTGAGGTGGAAACACGTACAGTGAAACATTTCCCTCTCCTGCATTTGCAGGGAGTTCACCACCGCCCATATTATCGGGAAGACTTAGAGGTATGACCTGTATCCACTCACCGCCGCCACCCTGAAGAGGAATGAAGACCTCTGCATAAAACAGCATATGACGTACTCGGACGATTCGATAGCCATCTTGAGCATCCCCAAGCGCATAACCTATTGTCATTCTTGCAGGGATTCCTAAGTCGCGCATGAAGACACAATAGGCGGTAGCGAAGTCCATAGGCAGCCCCCCGCCTCGTTCTATAAACCAATCTGTTACTTCACGGTCACTTGGAGGTCTCTCATTTATGCGCTCCTCATCAATTATGAGGTCATAAGTATCACGAAAGTATACTTCAACTGCACGTGCCTTCTGATACGCATTGTCCCCCACATCACGGAATGGGTCTATTTCATTTTGAACGCGAGGAGTCAATTCATCCACTAGGGAGAGGTCAGTATAGAGACTGGAGATACTAGCTGGGGCAGCACTGCCTTCTACTGCATTATCCGAGATATTCTGTTGATTTTGTTCTGTATATGTCACGTCGTAGCTTACGACAATAGTTTCATTTGTATCTCCCAAAAGCATGGGGCTAAATCGTACAGTGCCATAATCATCGGTAGAGAGTTCATAACTCTCAATGCGTCCTGCAGGTTCACTCTGAAATGAGCCTTGGATTACCTGAGCCTCTGGAAAAATCGTCGGCAATTCAATCTCACCGACATTAGGTCCAACAGAAACATTGAGGTAAATTGTATAGATAGTATTACCTTGATTTGTCGCGTCTTCTTGTGAGATGCCAGAAAATGTGTATTGCGAAGCCTGAGTTTTTGACCACCCTGAGCCGTCGTATTGATCGTAAGCACTATTCCGCCATAATTGAGCAGGTTGGTCCGGTTCTGCGATAAATACAACATTTTCCATCTGTTCAAGAAGATTCTCTGGTAATTCTTGGTCTAGTGGAATATCAGTGTAGTTCACATTCTCAAACCAGTTGGTTCGTCCACCAGCCCAATCAAGGTCATATTCCCAAGGAGGAATCTCATCGAATGGTTGATGTGGCTGATATGCTCTAACGTTTCCACTCTGGATCATGATGAGGGTATAAGTCCCCCAAACGATAGTGGCAATAATGAATAAGGAGCTAGCTATTGTGACTAGTCCCATTTTTCGTTTGGTCTCTGTCTTGCTGGCACTCAATGGCGTCCCTCTAGGCTTCCTTGGGCGTGCATCTGTGAAGCCACAAACTTCACTACAGAGGCAAATCCTCAGGTGGTATTCAGACTTTCTGAGGGTAGTGTTTAAAGGATTTCTTGCATGGCTCCCTTCAATAAATCGATATAGGAAGACACTACAGTTGAATCATTCCAAAGACATCACCGAGTTCCCGAGGGAACCTATTGAAGAGTACGTGAAACAGACTCTTGGCGATGATGAAATAGGAGCACATACTTATGCTCACATTGAGCGAGTCCTGAGTCTGTCACTGGAGATGGCGCAAAAGGAGGAAGTGAATATTCGAGTACTAGGCGCTTCCGCACTGCTCCATGACATCGGTAGACCTTTCGAAAAGGAGGCGGGAAAGTCTCATTCGATACTCTCAGGAGAAATGAGTGTAGAGATTCTGGAGACCCTTAACTATTCGGACTCAGAGATTGAGTCTGTTATTCAAACGATTAGAACACATAGGTTCAGTGAAGGCTTAGAAGCCGTAAATGTCGAAGGAAAGATTCTAAGTGATGCTGATAAGCTAGACGCAATAGGAGCTATTGGAGTATTTCGAGCTGTTGCGCAATCATCAGTTGATAATCGTGGCATCGAAGGTTTTCTTCAGCATGCGCACGAGAAACTCCTGAAATTACGTGACCTCATGTATACAGATATTGGACAACAGATGGCTCAAGATCGCCATAATGTACTGGAGGAATTTGTGGTTCAGCTAGAGAAAGAAATGGGTCTAGTTAGCTAAGATTGATTTTTTGCAAGATATAATTCTAGGTAGGACTCTCGAATTGAATCCTTGATACTGTATCCGAGGGATTCAACCAACTCTAGAATCTCTTTTCGGGCCTTGCCAAGCAAATCAGGATTAGTAACTATTCTTTCGAGCTCTATGAAACACCCAACATCGAGTACATTGTCAAGGCTGATGGTAATGTCGCCATGTGTATAGAAGACTCTCTGCTTCTCAATGCTAGCAACTTCTATGAAACCGAGAGAGGAGAATATGAGCTTAGCATTCTCGTAACTATTGACTCCGACCGAGTGCTCGACCCGCGTCTTAGTAGATTCGTCAAGTTTGGGCCCCTTGTATGTGATCTCGATGAGGGGAAATTTATCTAGGTTGCTCTCTTCACCCTCTGTTTTAACGAGGATTCTTCTTCTAATGCGCAGAGCTTCATCTGTCACCGAGTAGTCCCTACATGGATGGTTATAGTACAAGTCGACTTGTTTTTCTGAATTCTTCAGCTTAGCCCCCATTGATTCTAATTGTCGCCCTACAGCCTCCAGATTGTCAATCTTGATTTTTATTTCCACTTCAATGCTGGTCTTGTTCATTATTGATAGCCTCATCGAGTACCCAAGCGGTCGAATGAATATCCGCCCATTATGCCAGTAATTAATGTGCAAGCCACAAGCCACATAACCTTGGCATACTTTGTGATGGTGGTTGATGTAAAAGTGTCTTTTGTCAGTACCTACCAGTGTGCAAAGTGCGGCAAAACGTATGAAAATTCAGACGTGCCGCCCAATGACGGATGTGGTGGACGTATTGATATTGAAATTGATATTGAGTCACTAAAGGATGTAGTGGATAAGACCACATTGGCAAATAGAGAGCCAGGGCTCTGGAAATACTTCGAGTTTCTGCCATTGACCAGAAGAGAGAATATCGTGACCCTGGGAGAAGGAGGTACTGCGCTGCTGCAGAGTAAAAGACTAGCAGAGAGGATGAATCTCAAACATCTTTTTCTAAAGGATGAAACTACTAACCCCTCGGGTTCGTTCAAAGATAGACCAATCTGCGTGGGCGTTAGTAGAGCCGTTGAAGATGGTGCAGAAACTGTAGCAGCAGCCTCTTCCGGGAATGCGGCTGCATCAATGTCAACATATGCAGCTAGAGCTGGCATTGCGGCCATGGTATTTGTACCCGAAAATGCCCCCGCAGGGAAGCTAATCCATCTTAGAACCCTCGGCGCTAATGTATTCAGAGTTAAGAAAGAGAAGGAAGGTATCGATCCCACTACAACCCTTCTCAAGAATGCATGTGACCAACTAGATTGGGTGCCATGTCCATCTTTTGGTCCATTCAATTGCTTCCAATATGAAGGCACAAAATCCATAGCTTACGAAATTTCCGAGCAAATGAATTGGAAGCCTCCCGACTGGATCCTTTTCCCCACCGGAAGCGGAGGGCTGATGTCTGGGACTATGAAAGGATTTTCCGAATTTGAGCAAATGGGACTAATCGATGATATACCCAGACCAGTTGTAGTTCAACCTGAAGGGTGTGCACCCATTGTTCGAGCATTCAAAGAGGATCAACCTCCTTTAGACATCAAGCCATGGGACTCAAATGAAACGGTCGCAGGAGGACTTGCGGATCCGTTTCCATGGGATGGCGATGCCGCACTGAAGTATTTGGAATCAGAAAACGGAAAGGCGGTCTCAGTCCCAGATTCCCTAATTGAACACTATCTTGTAGAACTGGGAAGGCTGGAGGGTATTTTTGCTGAACCGAGTGGAGTTGCCGCGTTGGCGGGACTTGAACTTCTCATTGATGAGGGAACTATTGACTTGAGGGATAGGGTTGTGGTCCCCATCACTGGATCAGGATTCAAAGACCTTGCAACGCCAGATAGACTCACACCTGAAGTGAAAGCCATAATGCCCAGTGTAAATGAGCTACAGAGTGCCTTGGCACAAATACAATGATAGCAAGGAGATTGTGAGATAATGAACCGATTTATGCAATCATCTATAGATGAAGCAAAGAGAGGATTGAAGGAGGGAGGGATTCCGATAGGAGCTGTCTTAGTTATTGACGACAAAATAGTAGGTAGCGGTCATAACAAGCGAATACAAGATGGTAGTCCTATTCTTCATGCAGAAATGGATTGCCTAGAGAACGCAGGACGGTTGACGGCTGTCGAGTATCGAAAATCCACTCTATATTCAACTCTATCACCCTGTGACATGTGTAGCGGTGCGGTACTTCTCTACGGAATTCCACGCGTCGTTATAGGAGAAAATCGGACATTTGAGGGACCAGAGGATTATCTCAAAAGCCGCGGGGTTGATTTGAAGGTAGAAAATAATCCCGAATGTATAGAAATGATGACTAGATTCATCGAGGATAACCCAAGCCTATGGAATGAAGATATTGGAGAAGATTGAAAATTTTAGATAATTGAAGGGGATTAGAAATATTGGCGAGTAGAAAGATAAGAGAACAGGCAAAAGAGATTGCGGAAGAGTGGGGGTACCTTCCCTATATGTTGGAGCGCTATCTCACGCTATGGGGAATGTCTGAAACAATCGCTTTCCTTGAAGCCTGCGAGAAACCCATTCCTACTGCCATTAGATTGAATCCCTTGCTTGCATCCCCTTCAACGACAATCCAGCGTCTTAGTGAGAAGGGGGTCTATTTAGATCCGATTGATTGGATAGACCTTGGCTACGTTGCAGATTTCCAAGGATTATCCCCGGGTGCCTTGATGGAACATATGTTAGGTCACTACTATGTCCAAGGAGTTCCATCCATGACCGTGGTAGATGTCCTAAACCCGCAGCCTGGTGAAGTGATTATGGATCTTGCATCTGCTCCGGGAGGAAAGACTACTCACATTGGTCAACGTATGAACAATACTGGCATTGTTGTGTCAATAGAAAATGATCGAAAAAGGATTCAGAGTCTTGAGAGTAATATCCAACGTTGTGGAGTTACAAATTCACTTGTCATAAGAGGCGATGCAAGAAGATTGGAAGAGATTGATATTGAGCCCGACAGAATCCTGCTGGACGCGCCGTGCTCTGGAGAGGGCCTCATTCCAATTGACCCAACCAGAAAGACGAGCAAGTCCATGGCTGATGTTCGCTACTGTGCAACCAGAGAAGGAGATATGCTTGAGGCTGCCGTGGAGAAGCTTAGAATAGGAGGAGTGCTGGTGTATGCAACCTGTTCTATTGCACCAGAGGAGAACGAGTTTGTTGTGGATAATGTTCTGCGAAATCATCCAGAGATGGAGATTGGACCTATAACTCAGGATTTTGGGTCACCGGGATATCCACAGCCTTATGGTGTACAACTGGACGAATCACTGAAAATGGCAAAGCGGTTTCTCCCTCAAAAGGATGGGACGGAAGGATTCTTCATTTGCAGGATGAGGAAGGTAGGTGCTTTGTAAATGGAGTTAGAGTTGGTCGAGTCTACATACTGGGACAAGATTGCAGCTCAGATTGACAAAGAATTCGGAGATGGTGTCACACAGGCTTTGATCAAAGAACGGGTACCCGCAAAAATTGAAGGTGAACAACTAGATTCAATTTACCTTGTTCCCAGAGAGTGGATGAGGTTTTTCGAAAATACCATCTCGGGCCTCGATGTCTATTCTCTTGGACTATGGTTTGTTGATGTTTATCAGAGTAGGTTAAGACTTAGCTTGCCTATTCTTAATCCACTGGCAAAATTGACGTCGAATCTAATTCATGTCAAACAAATCGCTGCAGAATCTTTCACTTATGGTAGGAGTATCATTAAGGAGTCAGTGATTGACATTGACCAGTCACTGAAAAGACGTCAGCGAGTCATAGTTCTGAATGAAAGAGATGACGTATTGGGTCTTGCTGAACTGTCGGTCGATGCAACACGAGTTCCCTATCTGAAGGCTGAGGACCTAGTAGCCAAGAATCTCATCGATATCGGCTGGTACATCAGGAAACTGGGCTAGCTTCTTCCGGCCTTACAGGTACATCTGCGATGGGTCACTATCGGACTCGATTGATTTCCTCATCTTTTCCAGGCGCTCAATCTCTTTGCTCTCTTCGATGAGTTGATCCACGTTTGCTGAAACACCAAACACATCATTGATTTTTTCAAGCATACTCGCTGCAGAGCGGGGATCTGGACGCCCTCTGGTGGCATAAGTAAGTAATCCTATGGCTGGACATTCATTCATCTCCAAATTTGCCAATAGCAAGGCTAGAGGGCCAGCTACAAAGAGACCTTCTTCCAATATTGGTACATTCCATTTGTCAAGCTTTGGTCTATATGCGTTAGTCGGAACCGTACGCATATCTTCTTCGCCTTCTTTGAAGCTAGCATCGAGTCCACCCAACAGGAGAACTTCGTCGAATTTCTGTTCCATAATCCAGTTTGCTAGATGCTCAACGAATCCCCATTGTTCAGATTGATGAGGTTGAAATCGTGGAACGAAAAATATCATGTTCTTTTCTTCATAGAAATAGATTTCAAATGGAAGCACCATCTTCTCATTTTCCATAGACACGAAAAGCGGCAGCATATCACTCTTGATAAAACCCACACGTTCAGCCTCAAGAGTACGTGTGAGATGTGCTGTACTAAGGAAACCGACCTCTCCAAGCCCATGAAATCCAGATATGAATATGGAGCCGGGTTTTACTTTGAATCCTTTTTTCAGGATTATTTCGAAACTACTGTCTTTGGTTGCTACGAAAGCCATGACTTTCAGTCCTCAAGGAGATTGGAATTACCACATTCTCCAACTTCAGATGACAATACTACATCCACCATCTATTGCTTTTCAATTGGTATATGATAGAGGTATTGTTGTGGCAAAAAGTTTCTTGTGGATCCTAGTAGGGCAGGTGCGCAAAAAGCCGGGCTGTAGAGATATCCCGTGTAACATCCTTTGAATCTTTTGTGGATTGTTGCTCTTTGGATTTCAGGGCATCTTACATTGCTTTGTCGAATTTTTCCTTAGAATCACTTAGTATGACTTGTTCGTCGTGGTGTTGAGATGAATTTCTTCTCCATCAGTTTTCTTTATTAGCGAAGCGTCAAAGATGCGATCCTTGTCAGGACGAACTCCGAATGTTTCTAAGAGTTCCTCAAAGACAGACCCAGCAATTATGAACTTGGACAGCTTCAGTGCACCATCGAATTTGAATGTCAGATCATCAATATGACCAATTTTCTTTCCAGAGGAGTGGAGTACATCTGATTTAAGCAATTCTCACTGCAGATGGAGCGTGTTAGTTCCATATCTATCACTTGGCTAAAAGCAAATCAAAATGCAATTACACCTTATCAAACGATGTCTTACAGTCTCAATGTCTTCCGGTAACGCATTATGGCAATTTCTGATTATTTTTCGATAGTTTTGACATAAAAAGGGATAATAGGACAGAATACACACCTCTGGAAGTGCATTTGCGCATTTGAAGTCAGGGAGTGGATATGATTTGAGTAGTCTGCGGGAACTCGAGTTAGCTCGGATTTCGCCTCGTCTACTAGAGATATTGAGGCGAGAAGGTTGGGCTAGTCTCACTAATTTCCAAAGAGCCTCTGTTCGGGAGGGGCTTTCAATTGGGGACAGTCAAATTCTTGTTACCTATGACTATGATGAGGCATATAAGATAGCCGAGGTAGGACTTCTCCATAGAGTGACATCGAACTTCAAAACAAAAGCAATTGTCTTGTCTCCCAACCCGCATCAGGCTGAGAAAAGATTCAGATCGGTGAGTAGGCACTGTACGCGGTTGGGCATAGAAGCCAAAATGATTTCGAGAAGAAGGGACGCCCTAGATACTAAGGAGATTACTGGTAGAGTTATCGTAGCAACATATAGTGCCCTAGGAATTGCTCTTCGCACTCATCCAGAGATTCTTAATGATATCCAGTGTGTGCTCACGGAGCGTCTTGACCTCATAGGCGAACCGGACTTAGGTGCCCGCCTTGAAACAATACTCGTGACAATTATGCGAAGAGGGCGGGACCTACAACATATAGCCATTTGTCCCCCAGTAGAGGATTTGGTCGAACTCGTTACCTGGCTTGATGCAACTCCGATTGTAGATGAAAAGGCGGATGTCAAGAGAATATTCAGCGTAAAGGTATTCGAGAATATGAACGAGTCACTCAAGGATTTGACTCAGTTCGTCCATCGACGCGGGGGACAAATCATGATTATGACTCCGAATCGGGATATGGCAAACCACTTGGCTTTAGGCTTGGCTGGGGTCGGGAAGAACGGCGGTGTAAGGCTCGAGCTGCCTTTGACACTGGGACATAGAGATGAACTCAGGGAACTGGCTGAAGAGGTCACTGGTCATTACAAGGATTGTAAGATGACCAAGAGTCTTGGACGGACAATTTCTAGGGGCATAGCATTCTTTCATCAGGGTGTTTCTAGAACACAGAGACGTGCCATATCTAAGGCGTGGGAGGATAGGCTTCTACCTGTCTTGGTTATGCCATCAAAATTCGCCATAGCTAGCGGATTGAGAGCCACAGTGGTGTTTCTACTCGGTGTTTTCATGCAGGAAAAGGAGACACAACCGGTCACGCAGGGTCTCACAATGCTATCTGAATGGCAACTGGACAAAATACTCCGATCTGCAGGAAGACGGGGTCTGGATATTGAAGCATTTGGAATTATTGTACTCGACTCGGAATCAGAAAAGACACGTGTGATTAATAGGTACTTCATCACAGATCCAGTGGGTAATATCGCTCCAAGAGCAGGAGAAGTGGATAGCATGCTTGATGAGAGCGAACACATGCAGGATCTCATTCTTGCAGAGTTATGTGCGGCCTTCGGAGACAAAACGGATCCCTTTGGTATTCTGGACCGAACATTCTGGGCACATAGTAACAGGGCGGCTGCGAAGTTGACTGGGAAAGGGTATATTGAGCCCGAGGCATCAGTTGACACCCTTCTTGCTCTAAGATCAACAAAGGCTGCTCGTGAGAGGGCAGAGAAGATTCCAGAAAAGAGCGTTAGGATTGTCAGTACACGCCCAGACAAAATTGAAGGGCTAGTGCATAGTCAATCAAGAGATTTATGGCATCATGTCTTGCTCAGAGCGGGAGAGGGCATTTCATGTACATGTGAAGCCTGGAAATATCAAGGTGCGAAAAGACATAGGCTCTGCAAGCATATTGTGAAGTTCATTAGGACTGCCTTAAAGACGGAGGCATCGACGTATGCCACTGCCGTGGTACAACAAGCGCTGACTGGGCTGGAAGTTATAGATAATCTTGAATCAGAAAGTTTCATCAGAAAGGCAAAAGACGGTCTCCAATGCACTAGCCTTGGAGAGAGTGTTGCGATTCTGGGAGTACCAGTCGAAGATGCCAAACTGGTCACTAAAGCTATCTCAAAGAAGCGAGTGAATTTGAACGACCTTTTAGAACGGGTTGTTATAGACCGGACTGGGGCACCAAGGGACTTGGTAAGAAGAGTGATTGCCTCGTCAGAAGAGAATCATGACAAAGGAATCCCATATTGTGAGGATGACTCTCCAGGGATATTGGAGAATGTCATTGAGGAACTTCATTATGTCGGTTCCATTATTCTTGGGCTGACGAGCAGAGAGAGAAAGCAATTAAGGCAAGAGATCCAATCATTACGGGAAGGGTTTATGCGTCTACTTAGCCATTTCAGTTAACTTTTTTATGTGGCAGTTCGCGAAGGCGGCTTAACCCGGGGGACAAAATACTCAACCCCCATTCTCCAAGAAGGAATGAAAGCGATGAAGCTATTCGAGCATGAAGCAAAGGATATCTTCCGGTCTTTTAAGATGCCAACTCCTGCTGGGGGTGTAGCGACCACGCCTGCAGAAGCCAAGAAGGTTGCCAGTGAGATTGGAAAACCTGTAGTCGTGAAAGCACAGGTACTCTCAGGTAAAAGAGGAAAGGCTGGAGGTATCAAATTTGCCGATACACCTGACGAAGCTGCGAAGTACGCTCAAGAGATACTTGAGATGAGAATTAATGATTTGCCTGTTGAAGCGATATTGATTGAAGAGAAACTTGACATTGAACAGGAGATCTATGCAGGAATTACTATTGACAGAAATCAACGTAAGTATGTCGTGATTGGCAGCTCAGCAGGGGGAATGTCAATTGAAGAGCTTGCCGAGGAGAGTCCTGAAAAAATCGTCAAAAAGCATGTAGATCCTTTGATGGGATTTCAGCCCTACGAGGCTCAACAAATGGCGATAGATATGGGATTCTCAGGAAAACAAATCATCAAGCTTGCTGGATTCTTCAGAACATTATGGAATATAGTCCAGGAATACGATGTGGAACTGACCGAGATTAATCCGCTCATACTTACCACCGATGGAGAATTTCTTGCCGCAGATGCAAGGCTAAACATAGATGACAATGCGCTTTATCGTCATCGGGAGCTTATTGACAAGCTCGATAGGAAACAAGCCGAACAGAATGAACGTGAACGAATGGCCTCACAGGAAGGAATGGCATATGTTGAACTCGATGGTAACATTGCTTGTATCTGTAATGGGGCTGGACTAACCATGGCAACTCTTGATGCAGTAGCTCTGCATGGAGGAGATGCCAGTACCTTTCTGGATCTTGGAGGAGGCGCTGATGCTGAGAGAGTTGAGAGAGGCATTGAGATTGCGTTGATGTATGACAAAGTGGAGGCAATCCTAGTCAATATCATGGCAGGTATAACCCGTTGTGATGAGGTTGCAAAAGGAATAGTTGCTGCACGAGAAGAAAGGGAAATAGAGGTGCCCTTGGTAATCAGAATGGTTGGAACGAATGAAGAAGAAGGGCAGAGGATACTAAATGAAGCTGGAATTCCCTTCCTGCAAACGATGGAAGAGGCAGCTGCGAAGGTTGTTGAACTAGTAAAGGAGGAGAGTTAGATGGCAGTACTGGTCAATAAAGATACAAGAGTCCTCATTCAAGGGATAACGGGTTCTCAAGGGACATTCCATGCGGGTGCAATGCTAGAGTATGGCACAAATGTCGTTGCTGGTGTCACCCCTGGAAGATCTGGACAGGAAGTTCATGGTATACCGGTCTATGACAGTGTGAAACAGGCGAAAGAGAATCATGAAGTGAATTCCTCAGTCATCTTTGTTCCAGCTCGCTTTGCAGCTGACGCAGCACTAGAAGCAATTGCTGCTGAACTAGATCCCGTAGTGGTGATTACTGAGCATGTTCCAGTGAAAGACGAGATCAAAGTGATTCATGCTGCTAAGAGAAGAGGGGTCACTGTGATTGGACCCAACACACCAGGCATTATCACGCCAGGAGGAAAACAAAAGCTAGGGATAATGCCCGGCCATGTCTTCTCGCATGGAGAAGTTGGCCTCATGTCACGCAGTGGAACTCTTACCTATGAAATCGCCGCTGGCATGACAAACGAAGATTTGGGGATTTCAACAGCTATTGGTCTAGGAGGAGACCCATGCGTGGGATTGACACCCATTGAGGCGGTGAAACTGTTTCAGGAAGATAGAGAAACGAAGGCACTAGTTCTGGTGGGAGAGATTGGTGGCGATGCTGAAGAGAGAGCAGCCGCCTACATCAAAGACCATTATGACAGGCCGGTTGTAGGGTTCATAGCTGGCAGAACTGCTCCACCGGGAAAGCGGATGGGTCATGCAGGAGCCATTATCAGCGGTAGCACTGGGACGGCAGCTAGTAAGATTCAAGCTCTCAATAAAGCTGGAGTCGAGGTTGCCAAGAAACCCAGTGACATTGCCAGATTATTAGATGAGATGGTCTAGAATAAGATACTAGGTGGCGGAATGGTTATTCCTGCCCTCAGGGATCCTTGCGGCTGAAAGAATAGGTTTAAATTCTCAGTGTCTGGGTTGGCCTGAGCGGGCTGACTACTACAGAGTCATCACGCTTAGAAAGAGGTCATACCAATGCCAGTTTCCGATATTGAGAAGCGAAGACTTGCGCAGCACTACTTGCTCTACAAATCAGTCTGTAGAGACTGTGGAGCTACAAACCCAATCAAGGCAAAAAAGTGTCGCAAGTGCAAAGGTAAGGACCTCCGGCCGAAGAGACGAAAGAGGCAGTGAGATACTATATAGCCGACAGAGTCTGGGCCGGTGGTCTAGTTGGCTATGTACTGGCCGGATTAACCGGTCAGCTAGAAAACGTCGCCTTCACACGGCGAAGGTCGGGCGTTCAAATCGCCCCCGGCCCACCACAAAAATAGCAATTCAAAGAGGCCTAAATAATGCCTAAACAAATCCACGATATAGACAAGTTCATTGAGATGAGCGAAGACGCAACTGAGTGTCGTGTTAAGAGGGGCAGCAAGCAGGTAAAGCTCAAACTTCGCACTACAAGATATCTCTATACGTTAGTGGCTGAACCTCAACAGGCCGAGGATATTCTTCAAAATATCAAATGTCAAGTAGTTGAGGCTCGACCTACTGAAGAGGCTGAAGTACTTTAGACTTGATACGTTTCATTTCTTTCCGGAACAGTAGCCCTGCGTCCTAGTTCTCTCAGTTTCTGAGCAAGGGCTTCGCACGACTCGGGTTCTCCATGTATCAGGAAGAACTCTGGGTCTCCGGGTATTCCTGATAGCTTTTCCAGCATTCCATTTGCATCAGAGTGGCTACTGAGATGGTGATAACGAACCTTGGCAGTGACCTTGAACACCCTGTTACCCACAGTTGCCATGTTCTTTGCTAGCAACTCGGCCCCAGGCGTCCCAGGTATTTGAAAACTCACCAATACAATGGCGTTCCGAGGATCGTCATGAACCTTCTTGAAATAAATATGTGAAGCACCGCCCTTGAGCATTCCTGCAGGGGATATGATAATATTTCCAGGTGACACAGCTGCGTTTCGGTCCCTATTGTTACGAATCGCATGAGTCTTCTTCATGGCACTTTCGAAATCTCTGGGAGCTCCAACATACTCGGGATGTTTGAGGAGAATTTTGTTTACAGCTCTCGCCATACCATCAACATGAGTTGGAAAATTATCCAGTACACCATAATTCTCTAGAATACACATAACCTCTTGACTTCTGCCCACAGCAAACGCAGGGATAAGAACAGTGCCCCCGTTCTCGGCAGTTTCAACAACCGTATCTACAAGGTCTTGTTCAATCTCCTCACGGGCGGGATTTATTCTTCTAGCATATGTGCTCTCAGTAACAACAAAGTCATGCTTTGGAAGGTTGTTCCGAGCTCCAGCACATAATCTCGATTCGGTTGCGTTAAAATCGCCTGTGAATAGAATACGTTTGCCATCATATCTAACGGATACCATGGCACT
Source organism: uncultured archaeon (assembly GCA_964648855.1). GTDB lineage: Archaea > Asgardarchaeota > Thorarchaeia > Thorarchaeales > Thorarchaeaceae > TEKIR-14. Next base: position 34,368 of record CAZYLT010000011.1, on the reverse strand, counting down.
TCCGGGGATATGACCGGCATTAAACAAAGTCATTTCATAATGGCGGCCGATGGGCATGGTTTCTTCATATGCCAATGGTTGGCACTGTCTGTTGACGCGGGCCAAGTCCTTCTTCGAGAAAGGTAACCTTCCTCGCGAAATCTTGTACATATCGTGAACAAGGAGAGTAACTATATCACGTGTAGCTGGAGTACAGAGCAATGAGAGTTGGGGATTCTTTGAGAGAATCCATGGTGCCCCACCTGTGTGATCTAAGTGTGCATGAGTGAGAGCCACTCCTTGAAGATTGCGTGTATCAACCATATCGGGGAATGTTGGTGGGTTACCAAACTTCACACCATAATCAACTAGAAGGGTTTCATCTTGTTCTTCTAGAAGATAGCCAGCCTTCCCAATCTCCTTTGTGGCTCCTAAGAAAGTAATATCTGCCAATTTGTAAACATCCAATTCAAATCGCCGCGGGTATCAAGAAAAGTGTTGTGACCTGACAAATAGGAAGATGCGGTTCGTATTCTAGGAAAAGGGAGATTAATTCTCTTATCTTTCGTCAGAGCTGATGGTATGCGCTGTATCCATATTAAACGAAATCTATATGAGTCACGCTCAACTAAATATATCGAGCTGGATTTACCCAGTGGAGAGATTTCACGTGGCGGAGGAAAAGAATTCGGAACGTTCCGAAGACAATGATATCGGTGACTCAACAGTTCTTGTAGGTTCTAAGAATGTGATGAGCTATGTCTTGGCGTGTGTGACTCTATTCAATAAAGGAGCCACAGAGGTCGAGATAAAGGCCAGAGGGAGACTGATTAGTAGAGCTGTTGATGTGGCAGAGATAACTCGGAATAGATTCATTCAGGAGCTGGAAGTTGCTGATATTATCATAGGCACTACCACTGTCAAGACGGACAAAGGCAGCGATCTCAATGTGTCGACAATAGAGATTACGCTTTCAAAGTGACCTTTGGCAAGTTTCTTATTGCCTTGGCTAAGAAGACCTATTGAGCTGTCACAGCTTTGCTAGGCGAAGAAAATGAAACTACCAGTCTGTGTATTTGACCTCGAAACTGATATGTTATGTCCAAACTGCCAAGACCGACTTGATAGGGGAGAAATAACCAAGTTTGAGATTGATTTCTGCAAATGGCTATTGGAGAAGAGAGAGGATTATCCATCCCTCGAAGAACTCAAGTTGCTAAGGGCAATACAGACTGATGACCTCCTTATTCTCGTCTTAAAGAAAGGAAACAAGAAGGTCCTGACCTCAGATGATGCTTTGATGAGCGAGATTGAAGAGAAATACGGAGAAACAATGATTGTAGAAGGGCCAGCCAAGCTTCATGCTGCAATTCGGTCACTCATCAAACCCGCAGTTGAAGTTGGAGTGAACAGCCTATATTTGCCAACTGGTGTCAAAGAGAGCATAGTCATGCTTAGGCCGGAGGACAGAGAAAGAATTCCCTATTCTAAAGAACAACTAAGAAACATTGCTACTGCCATAGTGGGCGATCCTGTAATTTTCCAGTTCCAAGATAAACGTGAGAAGAAGGAAGAGAAAACAAAAGACGACGATGCATATGAAGAAAAAATGATGGATTTCACTCGTCGGCGTCCATGAATTAGACCCTGTTTATGGGATGATTCTTCATTAATTCCCGCATAACTATGGTTGCATAGGAGCCCTTCTTCAGACTAAAGGAAAGAACTAGAGACTTGGATTTACATTCTGCTTTGAGATTGGGAACTCTTATTGAAACAAGATGAAGCCCTCCAGCTGAATCGAGTTGTTTCCGTGCAGGATTTCGGAAGTCAATAAGACGAACCCCCTCTTTCGTCAGTATCTCTCTTAACATTTCAGAGGGTTTTCCTGGCGGCAACTTCGTTGAATATCCGGGTATGTGAGCAGCAAGACCATAACGACCGGACCTCACAAGATGTCTTCGCTCTTCTAGACTTCGTTCGTTCACATACAACCAATGGTCCCGCCCACTATGAGTCATATCTTGCTTAACAATGAAATCACCAATTTGAGGCGTTTCTATTGAGAGACCCCTCTTTGCGCGAAGACTGATGAGCTGATTGAATATGAAGGATTGGTAGGCATGAACAAAGAAAGCCTGCATGCGAGAAGGAATGCGGAAAAATGCCTTTTCGTATTCACCTGGGTGGTCTATTAGATACTCTATAACGGTACGCTCGTATCGGAAGTCACTGGGGAGTTCTTCCAGAAGATTCTCATCCAAGTTTCCAGCGGCAATCTCCTCTCTTAGGGCGGTAACGTGTTCAGATTCGTACTCGCTTTGAGTTGATAGCATATAGGATATAGCTTGCTCATAGTCGTTTTTGACGAGTGATTTTCCTACCAGATGGGTAAATGGTCTTACTACCCCAAATCTCTGGACGCCGTAGTAATTCAACAAGGGGGTGTTTCTCAGTGAATTGATTTCATCCAACCTGCCTTCACAAGGAGACTCTATATCTCTCAATACAATCTCAAAGCGATTTCCCCAGAGGTCTCCGATGTGAATCTGCCCTCGTGAATATTCAGGATCTCTTAGCCATATATCATACAGTTCGACTGACCCCAATCTCTCAAATTGACTCCCCGGAACGCACATACGTTGCGAAGTTATGGCTCTCTTGTCTTTTAGCCCAGCATGCGTGACCAAGTGACGTGGGATACCAAGCGAGCTGGCAAGGATATTGGCAACATCAAATGTCGTCAATCCCATTTTTTGAACCGTAAAATGCAGATGTTTCTTGCTATCTTCGGGATTGCTGGGGGCCTGTTCGTTGATGGGAGGGAGCGAATGTGGATTATTCAGCACCTCGAGAACTTTGCCACTTGGGGTTATCTCTTCCACAATGAAATCTTCATACCGTTTTTTTATCGAGCCCCCTAGCCCGGACCAGGAGGTGCTATACAACTCGATGCCCAAAGACTTCTCAATTGGGAATGGGGTTTCCATCGATTGTCACTCACAATAGTTTGAGATGTCCAGTTAGTCTGTCAATTTCTTTAGACTTAGCAGGGCCGATACCGACTACCGTGGCCGTGCCAGCGGGAAGCTCTGTTAGTCCTGCATCTTTCACTAAGGCATATGGCAGACCCATATTGTTTGCACCTCGAACTAGCTCGATAAGTTCCTCTTGCGAACCCACTTTCACTGCAACCTTCTTTTGACCCTCTCTTAGCCATGCCTTGTAGACTTCTTGCTTCATAGTGCGCGTACGTTCTCCTGCGCTTACCGCTGCGTGTGCAACCTGTACTGCAGTCTTTCCCGAGCTCATATCCAAGTCAGTTCTTACAGCAATTACTTGCTTATAGGCAAATAACCTATCTTTCATTAACGACATTCTTCTAATCACGTTCTTCATTTGCAAAGAATTGTAATATCTCCTGTCTCCTAGTTCAAATGTCCAATAAAAGTGTTAGATTTTTCCCAAATTTTCCCCCATACTGAAGTAACAGCAGCCATGGATGAGGGCAACAGATCCTTTTTTTATTCCTAAATCCTCTAGTTCATTTAGCTAGGTTAGTCAGAGATGAATTCAGATCGAATACCTGTCCTCTGATTATGTAACATCGCGAAAGAGGCCATGCGCAGGATTGACATCGTGGGGATTCTGATCCAGTCCACCATCTGCAAGCCCCTCTTCTCCGTTGTCGATAGCAGGCATCGCCAGTCCACTACAATCCTCTCACTGAGCGTCAGAATACCTGAATCTATCCATTTCTCTCGGACATGAGCTCATTGCCCAAGAGAATAGGAGGACAGACAATCATAATTACACCCAAAGAATTAGAAAACGCCTGTTCCCTGCTTTAGTATTAACAAATCCCAACGAGCTTTAAAAAAGTGAAATCCATAACATGCTCATGGTCTGTCCACTCTGCGGGTCACCATGGAAGCAAGGAAGACAGGACTGGGCCTATGCCGATAGTGGAGTCAAGCTGCGAGTTGAGCCAAAGGCCCTGAACTGGTGGATGTTTTACTCTGCATGCGACGGCTGGGCACAGTTTGAGGAATAGTGAAAGAATGGTTTTTTGTTGTGGCGTTCGCAATCCCCGTTGGAAAACTTGATTCAAGACCATCCTGGATAGAATCTCAGAGGGACAGGAGAAAATTGGAGCGAAGCGTTTGGTGTTAGATTCAGTTGCCGCATCCCTTAACGATTTGGGCTTACAGGAAGGAAGAGAGGCAGTAATGAAGATTGCTGCTCTGTTGTCAAGACTCTCCGTGACTGCGTTGCTCACAAGCGAGCTGGATGAAGCAGGAATTATGGTCGAAAGGTATGCAAGTCAAGGCATCATCAAGTTGTCATTCGAGAGAGTTGAAGGCTCGGTAAAACGGCGGTTGCGGATTATCAAAATGAGGGGAATCATTCACTCGATGGATATTATCCCCTTCAATATCAGTTCAAATGGAATCGAACTTCGAGTGTAAGTCAGATTGCACTGACTATAGTTTTTCTTTGAATTGAAGCACGTAAATGGTTGCGAGACACAAAAAGACTCTCTATTTTATGTTATTTTAGTGGCCAGTTTCTGTAGCTTATTTGATGCGTGTAACTCTGTCATTGCGATATGAAGGCTACTAGCTGCAGAAAATACAAAGCCTGCAGAGTTCTTTCCAAAGTTCAGCTCAAGCAGTATGGAACTTTTTCATAATGAGAAGGTCCCATGTAAGCAGGAGAGCAAGATGAAGGATTGAAACGAGAGAAACACCGATAAAATACCATGGAAAATGGTGTTGGTACGCAGCAGTCCGAAACCAGACCCCTTCAAAAGCCAACAAGATGTCGAAAGAGAATAGCACGAAAAAAGCAATCCTGTATCTTATGACGAGGGGTATCATCACTATCAAGGCAATATCGATTATGCAAAGAAACAAGAATAACGTGTTCACAATCACTGCAACATCGACGCCCGGAGGTGTCGGCGGATTTGGAACGCCCAGCTGAGCGAACCACAAGAAGTTTAATACCCCACGAAGAACCTGCAGTATGCCCAAGAGGAGGAGAGAGCCAACTGATGCGTGTGATTGCATTTTGAGGCTTCTTTTCAACTTCTCAAATCCGTTCAATAGTATCCCATCCGTATCTCTATACCATACTTGATAGAGTTAAGTTTTTCCAGCGATTATTTTCGCGCTCAGTAAGATTCATTGCTTTTGCTAATCTTGAGGAGTATATGGATAATCTCGAAGGGACCAGTGGAATATGCAATACCATGGATTTGGCCCAACATTGTACCAATCTCGAATCTTTGCCATGCAGCAATAATAATTGTCACAATAGTGCTCGTCGCCACTAGGATACCGGTCTATTATACCTGCATGATGCCCAAACTCATGCAGCATGACCGTTTTGAGATGGTCCAATGTAGGTAGGTACTTGGCACAAATACCCATTCCCCACCCCCAAGAACTTGAATCATGTTTGTAATGATATCCTCCCCAAAGCTCTCCCGCCACCTGGTTTAGAATGAAGACCCATTCATATGCCGCCTCGAATTGATGATTGCAGTAAGCATCATAGGTATCACGATGTTCGTCAAACAATGTGGTTTCTTGGTCCCAAGGAACCGGGTCATCAACTACATAGTCGCATCTTGCATATCCATGCATTATATAATACGACCTCACGTAGCTAGCCATGCTATTGATGTCTGAGAGCGGAACGAGAGGGTCTTGGTTTTGGTCGACCATATAGTCAATCTCTAGCATCACCACACGGTGGCTCACTGCCAGGTAATCGATCTTCGTTCCATAGTATGTGTTGGAAGAGGACAGTATCTTCAGTTTCATGTTCAAGAGCTCGTCATCTGCATACGTCCCCATGACCAAATCATATCCACCACCTGCGCTAAGAATAGCCCGTAGCTGGTCATTTATGTACAGTTTGATACTAAAGGTGGAACCTGCCATCACATCGGTATCGATATGTATGTGTGTGTCTAAACCCGCCTGTACTTGCCACTCTAATGTTGGGTATGACCCATGCGGAAAATACTCGCAAAATTGGTATAGTGGCATTGGATTGGCGTATAGAACCGGAACAAATGGAGAGACATATGTCACTTCCCATTGATGTTCTTTCCAGCCACAATAATTCACTGCAACCTCTACTTTATGTGGTCCCTCAAACACATTGTAGAAGACCACTGCCCCGTGAAACCCACCTGACCCAATCACATACTGGTGGGTCAGACTGCCATCAAGATAGAACGTCAAGTAGCGAGAGTAGATATCTTGGTCGCGTTCAACATCGATATAGAGATGAACTTCCGACAACGATGGATTGATGAATTCAAATGCCAACACAGAGTAGCTCTTCTTGATGAACCAGTGTGCATCTTTTGCAGGTGACATCTCGGGAGCGGCGTAGCTATTGGTGATCGTATACGGATAGAATCCGGTGTCATCACAATCCACACCATCGCTCTCGGTCCGTGTATCCATCTGAGCCTCTTCAGCATTCGATAAAATCGAGGACTCTGCATTATCTATAGGGATGTAATCTCCAGTTATGGAAATCGGCCCGTCCACATCAGTGTGGTTTGTTGGCAAAGCTACTTCTGCCGGTGGCGAACCATATCGGTTTTCGAACGGCATCCACGGTGCATCCAGTAATGGCCTTCTGCAGTCGATTCCCTCCCACATTATTTGGTTGAATTCCTCTACTCTTCCGACAGCACGAACGGAAAAGTCACTTATCGCTTTAGATGTATCTGCTTGCGATGAGCCAGAAACAACACTCTCAGGTATTTGACTGCTCTCGACCGTAGCTTGACTCGGGCTGGAAATTGCAGCGGTACTCATGGCGATTGATTCCATCGGAACCAACAGAAGAGTAATCTGAAAAACAAGAAGGAATACAAGGAACTCTCTTTTCATCCTATTCTCCCACTTCATTACAATAACCTCGTAGTTCTTATTTTTATAACATATAAATTCATTGTTTTTTTTAATTTATAAGATGTTCTTGTAATAGTTCTAGATTGAACTTGGTCTTTCTGGCATTTCATTACCGCTCCTATACTGATACAATTCTTGTGTCAGGATGCAGGTACACCGCAACAACAAGCCAGTTGTGGCTCTTCTATGTAAGGTGTGGTGGTTGGATACTCTCAAAGATTAATGCAATCTAGCAGTGGCTAGGTCTAAAACCCCTCAGTCCTCGAGATGAACAATGCTCCGACGAGCCTTGCTACCTTCGGTAATGAAGCTTGTAAGGGCGATCATGAACCCGCCGTGGTAAGAATTGTGAAAGGCCTCGTTGTGACTGAGTGTGACTTTTCAGAAAAATCCACAGGGGGAAGGGTGGAACACAGAAGTTTCACACGATTTGAGTTCACTCACTTTGCGGGAACAGATTATAAAAAGGGTGTTTTGCGTCCATTTTATTCGAAACATGATGATGTATGACGTGGCTGTGGTCGGAGCCGGACCAAGCGGATTATTGGCTGCCACCGAGGTAACTGAGCATGATTTCGATGTTGTTGTTTTGGAAGAGCACAAAGAAGTAGGCGTTCCGGACCACTGTGCAGGACTACTGAGTGTTTCTGGTCTGGATGATTTGGGGCTGCGTCCCCCCAATTCAGTAATTCAAAACACGATAGAGGGTGCCAAAATCTACTCCCCGTCAGGTCACTCTCTTCTCATTGAGAGAAAGAAAAGGGAGGCACTTGTGGTAAACAGAAGCCTATTCGACCAGTGGTTGGCAGACAGGGCTGAGAAGAAGGGTGTACAGATAAAGACTGACGCCCATGTGAATAAGATACGCATTGATGGGCAGAAGTACACCCTATCTTTGAGATCTGTAGCTGAATCTATACAATCGAGGTTTGTCTGTGTAGCTGAGGGTCCTCGTTGCCAAATCTCGCAGCAACTGGGGTTTCCTACCGTTCCTAAGAGTAGCAAATATCCTGCATTTCAATTTGAAATGGAAGGTGCCGATATTGATCAGAAACATGTGGAGATGTTCTATGGGAGGAAGCTCTCTGCAGGCTTTTTTGCATGGATTATTCCGCTTGGAGAAGGAAAAGCACGTGTGGGATTAGCCTCAAGAGGGGAGGCAAAGCGGCGTCTGGAATCCGCCATGAAACATCATTTCTTGATATCTAAAAGAGTAGAGGGCGCAAGAATCCGAAGAGGATTTGGAGGAATTGTATTAGTTGGGACGCCTATAGAAAGAACATCAATAGGAAATGCAGTTGTCACGGGTGATGCCGCAGGGCATGTGAAGGCGACGACTGGTGGGGGTGTTATTCTGGGAGGTATTGCTGCAAGAATTGCTGGCCAAGTCATAAGGAACAGACTGCTTAGGGCCGAATTCGAGCGGGGGCTCGATGAGTACAGTGCTCAATGGAGAGCAAATCTAGAGAGAGAATTTCGCGCTATGTTTATCGCTCAGAAATTTCTCACATCTTTGTCCGATAAAGGGCTTGATTCCTTGATTCATGACATATCAGAATACGGACTATTACAAGTGGTTGAAAAATCAGGAGATATGGATAAGCAGAAACGGGTGATTCTTGACCTTATGAAAAAGCCCATGGCGTATATCGCAGGGCTCAGGGCGATAAGATACTTGTCGCCATTGATATGATACATAGCTACATCTTTATCATTTTCCTAATAGAGAAACTTGTCACTGGAGGCAATGAAGATGAACGCCAGAAAGGATGTTCTTGAGAAGTCAGTCGAGTTACTAACATTGCACCCAGTATGTGATCAGTGCCTTGGAAGACAGTTTGCATGGCTTAGCACTGATTCCACAAATGAAGAACGTGGAAGAAGCATTAAGCTGTTATTGACAATGATTGCAGACGAACGAATTAGGACAGGAGATGCAAAGATTCAGGACACAATAATACCTCAGCTAGCAGATCATGGTATGTATGAACCTGCAATTTCGCTTTGTGAGGAACATGGAATTGATGTTGATGGCCATAAAAACTGCTATCTCTGTGAAGTCAGAAATGAGCCTCTGTTCAAACAAATACCGGACATAGCAAGGAGAGCCCAAGAGAGAGTGCGCTCTTACGAGTTTGATACATTTCTCGTAGGTTCTGTACCAGACCCAACTCTTTCAGAAAGACAGGATGAATTACGCGCAAAACTGAATCTTCTTCATGCTGAGGCATTGAAGTCAGACTTTAATAGAGAACTCGGTAAATGTCTTGAGCAACTTGTGGAGAAAAGAGTCGAATTCGAAAACCCAGATATTGTAGTAATCTATGAAATGAGAGAGGATACATTCCGCCTTCAAATCAACCCCATTTTTATTTTCGGCCGTTACAGAAAGCTGGAGCGGGGAATTCCTCAAAGCAGGTGGGATTGCACTAGCTGCAATGGTAAAGGCTGTGAAGAGTGCAATGGAACAGGCAGGAGATACCCTGATTCTGTATCGGAATATGTAAGTAAACCAATACTAGAAGCGGCTCAAGGTACCAAGTTCAAGTTTCATGCAGCAGGAAGGGAAGACGTGGATGCCTTGATGTTGGGGTCAGGACGACCATTTGTTGTAGAAATATCTGAACCAAAAAAACGCAAGATTGACCTTGATGAGATTGAATCGACAATCAATAGTAAAGCTGGCGGAAAAGTGGAAGTTGATTCCCTTGAGTTCACATCAAGGGATGTAATGCAGAATCTGAAGAGTGATGCCTCATCGAATATCAAGGAATATGTGGCGAAGATATCAACCGAGGAAGAAGTGTCCGATGATATGCTGCGAAGGGCTGAAACAGAGCTGAAGGACATTGAAATTAAGCAAAGAACACCACATAGAGTGGCACATCGAAGAAGCGACCGCATTAGGAAAAAGACGATTCATAGCGTTAGGTTACTAAAGACTGATGAGCTCGAATTGCGTGGTGATTTCGTCGTGCAAGGGGGCACCTATGTCAAGGAGTTGATCTCCGGAGACGAGGGAAGAACTACTCCCTCACTGAGTAGTCTCCTTGGAATAAAATGCAAATGCCTGAAGCTAAATGTGACAGCAATTCGTGCTTAACACACCATAATCCTTAAGTGGTCACTAAAGACGTGATGCTGAGCCTCGGGTGGGTGTGCATACCTTCTTCCTTAAATTCCGGGGTAATCAATTAACAACAGGTCGATGGTCATGGTAAAGAAGAGTCATGGATACCGTGCAAGAACTCGTAGCCTCATGTCTAAGAGGCCTAGAAATCGAGGTATTTCACCACTGGGCTCAATGCTTATTGAATACCAAGAGGGCCAACGTGTCAACATCGTTATCGACCCTAGTATGCATAAGGGCATGCCACATAGACGATACCAAGGCAGAACCGGAATTGTAAAGGGGATGAGAGGCAGAGGAGTTATCGTCGAAGTCAGTCTCGGAAAAGCAACCAAGACATTGATTGTGCGCCCTGAGCATCTACGGCCCAACAAGGAGTAAGTGCTGACAGATGCCACGAGAAATAATTGATGATAAAGAGGTCACGTTACCTCAAGTCAAAAAAATTCTTAAGAAGAGAGAGAAACAGGGCGAGTTATCTTTCCAGCAAACCATTACTCTAGAGCATGCAACCACCTTTGCTAAGATGACACCGTCCGCTTCCAAACGTCTTGTGAAGAGGCTAATGAAGAATTACGAACTCACGAGATTCCAAGCAGTTCAAATAGTGAATATTGGTCCAACCACACCAGAGGAGCTTAAGACCCTCATTGATCTCCGGCCAACGGGTCTTACGGATGAACAGCTTGAGGAGATAGCAGAAATAATGGAGAGTAAGGTTAGGTAGTATCATTACTCGATGGATTTTTTGTATGAACAAGATGCGATATGTGTCCATCAGCCTAGCCCGATTGACTTTTATCCCTCAAAACACAATTCATGACAATGTTGTCTATACCAATTAGGAGCGATTATGGATGGAACAACCTGACAATCGAGCGTACGAAACACATGCCTATGTCTTGGCAGTCATTCCGCCAAAGACCTTTCTAAGGGAAGGCAGGGGAAGTTCAGGTTCAACAGTCCAGTCCATTGGAGAAGACAACTTCACACTCTTAGAGCTTGTTCCTAAGCGGGGAGCAAAGCTACGTCCACAGGATCGAGTAGTTATCGAGAGAGACGCACGTGGACAGATAGATCATGTAAAAAGACGTATTTCCTATGACGACCTTGCTCCTGAAAGTTCTGCTGAACTACCGCTAGTAATCGAGATAATAGTCACTAAACATGAGACTAGATTTGTGAAGTTCTTTAATGAGGCACCCCCCATTACAACGAGGATGCATTCATTGCAGCTTTTGCCGGGTATAGGTCAGACACTCATGTGGGCTCTTCTAGAGGAACGAAAGAAGGGAAAATTCAAGAGCTTCGATGATATCGCGTCCAGAACAAAATTACAAAATCCAAAGAAGGTTGTTACTGGACGGATAGTGGACGAATTGAAGGGAGATGTAAAGCGTTGGCTTTTCGTAAAGCCTCCAATTACTGATTCGGATAGGCCACGCCATTCAGGCAGATAGTCTACAGTTTCAATCTGGTGACCGATTTTGTCAGAGCATCAAATAAGATCTCTACTAAAAAGGTATCAAGTTGGACTGAAACGCGAATTTGGACAGACATTCCTCTTGAACAAGCAAGTCGCTAGGAAGATTGTAGAGCATGCAAACATAGTGCCTAGTGACATCGTACTCGAGATTGGTCCCGGTTTGGGTGTACTCACATCGATTCTAGTACGAACTGGTGCAAAGGTCGTTCTAGTTGAAATTGAGCCAGGACTTGTAAGAGCGCTCCGGGATTTGTTTGAGAAGACAGATAATATTAGGATTATTCAAGGAGATGCTCTCGAAGTGGATTTGCCTGATGCAGACAAGATCGTTTCAAATCTACCATATAATGTTGCATCTCAAATAACCTTCAGACTTCTCTCGGAATTGGATTTTGAGTGTGCGGTTCTGATGTATCAGAAGGAATTTGCAGACCGCTTTCTAGCCAGTTCAGGAGATTCAACATTCTCTCGCGTAAGCGTGAATTTCCAGTATAAGGCAACAGCTGAAAAGATAATGGATGTTGGGGCGAACGAATTTTACCCAGTGCCGGCAGTTGATTCAACTGTATTGAAAATCAAGCAAAAGAAGTCAGGTCCGAGGGCGAAGGATGATGAGATATTTGATGCAGTCGTCCGAGGGATATTCTCATATCCGAACAAGTATCTCCGAAACGCATTGGGAATTTGGCTAAGAAATCTGGGCGAACAGGAAGAGCTTGCATGGAGAATTCTTGAACAAATGGACGAAAGACTGGGGAAAACCCGTCCGCGAGAACTGAAACTCTCGCAGATTATAGGGCTATCAGATGTCTTGTTTGAGCTACAGCAAGAGGGCATAATTGATGCATTGAAAGGGGAATAGGCATGGGAGGAGAGAAGTTTCATTTCCATGTGCGGGAGGAAGTATACCCTCCAGCGGAAGACACGTTTCTATTGCTGGATTCAATATATTCCCAAATAGAAGGAAAAGTGTTGGAGATGGGTTCGGGCTCTGGTTATCTTTCAGTTCATTTAGCAGGCAAGGCAGACAAGCTGCTAGCTTGTGACATTTCGCTATCAGCCGTAAAGAACACCAAAGAGAACCTAGTTCGTAACAGAATGGATCATTTAACAGATGTTCTTCAGACAGATCTATTCTTAGCAATAGCCGACGACCATGTATTCGATTTTATCGTATTCAATGCACCATATCTTCCAGCAGACGATGTTGTGACAGAGGAGGATATGTCGTATATCGGAGGAGTGCGAGGTACTGAAGTAACTGAAGAATTCCTAAGTCAGGCAATTAGGCGTCTCAAGCCGGGAGGTGTCATCTTTGTTGTTGTGTCATCATTAGCAGATGTCGGACACATTGAGGATGCGATGGAAGCTTTGAACCTATCCGCTGAGATAATCAACCAGATACAGTTGTTTTTTGAAAAGTTGTCGATTCTGAAAGCATCACCAAAGTAACTGTTACAAGGAAATGGTTTTATAACCTCAATAGTGAGAGCCGCTGAGCGCAGTTTTTACTTTGCGAGTGGAATTAATATGGCCGATAAGAAATCTGGCAAAAAGAAGACCAGCAAGAAATCTGAAGATGCTGTTATAGAAAATAGCCTGGTCTATGTTGATTATGTAGGAAGAACAAAAGAAGACGGTGAGGTCTTCGACCTGACTATGGAGGATGTTGCCAAAGAAGAGGGAGTTTACAAAGAAGACGACCGTTATGAACCGATGTTGGTTGCGGTTGGATGGAATTGGCTTCTGAAGGCAATCGAGGATGAGCTTGTCGGAATGAAAGTAGGAGAGAAGAAAACTATCGAGGTCCCACCAGAGAAAGGAGCCGGCACCAGAGATCCTAAGAAAATCAAAAAGATAGCAATTACCAAACTCGCCAAGCAGGGTATTCAGCCGATAAAGGGAGAGAGAATAACATTCGGACAGGAGCGAGGCGTAATAACATCAGTTTTGGGACGTACGGTTCGAGTGGATTTCAATAGCCCCCTAGCAGGCAAGACCCTGGTTTTCGATGTCATTGTTCGTGAAATTGTAAGTGGCAAGAAGGAGAAAATGAAGGCAGTGGTGAAACGTCGCATTCCTGCACTTCCTGATGAGAAGTTTAGTGGAGGCATAAGAGGAAAGACTGTCACTGTCGAGCTTCCAAAGGAAACGAGGTATATTGAAAATATCCAATATGCAGAGATTGGAATCGCAGCGGATCTACTCAAGGTCTTTGAAAAAGCAGAAGAGGTTAAGATGGTCGTGAGTTTTGAACGTCCGGAAGAGCCAAAGGAAGAAGATTCTGACGAGGAATAGATTAGCATTTCTGCGAAGGCGAGTACTAAGAAACTTGTGCGATGTAAAAAGCTTTTAATACTCTGTGTCGAACCGACTTAATCGTCACTAGTTCTCCGAGACCTATTCTCATTAAGGGAGTTACTTAACATGGAACATTCGCTAAAGGAACCCGATGAATTGAAGACTGGTACTACTACAGTTGGCCTGAAAGGTAAAGACTGTGTAGTCCTAGCTAGTGATCAGCGCGCAACCATGGGCCTACTAATTGCAAGCAAAACTGCAAAGAAGGTCTATAAAATCACTGACCGAATTGGTGCAACTATTGCGGGTTCCGTTGCAGATGCCCAAAACATCATGGACATTCTACAGGCGGAGGCAAAGCTCTTTGAAATCCAGCGTGAACGCCCTATGCGCGTAAAGGCACTCACAAGATTATTGAGCAATATCATGTTCCAAGCCAGAGGGAGCTACCTGTTGCAGTGTCTCGTGGGAGGATTTGATGACGAGGGAGCTCAGGTCTACTATACTGACTATATTGGATCTGTCATCCCAGATGATTATGTAGCAACTGGATCAGGTTCTCCTGTGGCTCTAGGTGTTCTAGAAGCCGACTACAAGGAGGATCTTCCAAGGAAAAAAGCGATTGAGCTTGCAGTGCGTTCCATAGCATCAGCAATTGAGCGCGATGCCGCGAGCGGTAATGCAATTCTTGTCAGTGTCATTGACGAGGACGGTTATGAAGAGATTCCAAAAGAAGCAATCGATAAGATTTGGAAGAAATAGAGATTTCCTTCTCTAGCACAGCAAGTTATCGCAGAAAACACAGTACTTGCCCTCTGGGTAAGGTTGACTATGAAACCGGTACGAGTTAATTACCGGCCTATCTCAAGAAGTGACAATAGATGACTTCTCACAATAACAATGAATCGGTTGATATACGAGAGGCAATAATGAAGGCTCTGCCCAAATCAGCTGCAATCAGCGGTGTTGAATATGAAGGGCCCGAAATTGCCATCTACTCAAAGGCACCAAAAATCCTACTTGATGATGGTGACAGAATCAAGTCATTGGCCAGAAAAATGAGAAAACGGATTGTGGTCAGATCTGCACCGGAGGTCAGGCTACCTCATGATGAAGCCGAGAGTACAGTCCGAAAGCTAGTGCCTGATGAAGCGGAGATAACATCCTTGGATTTTGACGAGTCGCGTGGTGAGATTATCATAGAAGCACAGAAGCCTGGTTTAGTAATCGGCAGGGGCGGCAGTACTCTGAGAGAGATTACGAGGCAGACGTTATGGAGGCCAAGTGTTCAAAGAACTCCACCTATTGAGAGTAAACTCATAAAACAAATCCGCTATATCATTCAATCCGAGGCTGCACAGAGAAAGAAAGCATTTCGAGAGATTGGCAGACGGATTCATCGTTCAACACTGATTGAGAATGGTTGGGTTAGGCTCACGGCTATGGGTGGCTTCCGCGAGGTTGGAAGACAATGTATGTTCCTTCAAACAGCTGAGAGCAATATCTTGGTTGATTGTGGGGTCAATGTCGGTACGCCTGCAAGAGCATTTCCACGGCTCGATATGCCGGAGTTCAGTATCGAGGGACTAGATGCAGTTGTCATTTCACATGCGCACCTAGATCATAGTGGCATGGTACCCTACCTCTTCAAGTACGGATACCGTGGACCGGTTTACATGACTGCTCCTACGCTTAATCTTTCTACTTTACTGCAGCTTGATTATCTTGATGTTGCAGAACGAGAAGGAAAAGCCAGGCCTTATAGAGATAGAGATGTCAAAGAGGCAATACTCCACACAATCGCACTGAATTACGGTGAGGTTACTGATATCGCACCAGATGTTCGACTGACTCTTCATAACGCAGGCCATATCCTGGGGTCAGCAATCATACATCTCCATATTGGCGATGGACAATACAATCTCGCGTATACGGGCGACTTCAAATTTGGGAGAACTCGATTATTGGAGCCGGCTACATTCACATTTCCAAGACTTGAAACATTGATAGTCGAAAGCACCTATGGCCACCCAACCGATAAGATGCCTCCTAGACAAGAGGTAGAGAGAAAGTTTGCTTCAATCATACGCAAAACCATCAAACGGGGAGCCAAGGTCCTGATTCCAGTTCTAGCGGTAGGAAGAGCACAAGAGATTATGCTAGTGATTGAGGATTTGGTGACCAAGAATCGAATACCTAGAGTCCCAGTATATTTGGAGGGGATGATTGCTCAAGCAACAGCCATTCATACAACACACCCTGAAGCGTTGAGCAAGAAAATCAGAGAATTAATCTTCCATCAAGGAGTTAATCCATTCCTCAATGATATTTTCGTGCAGGTTGACACTCCCGACCAACGTGAAGAAATAGTGGAGGGAGAACCTTGTATCATCATGGCAACATCTGGTATGCTTGTGGGGGGTCCTAGCGTTGATTATTTCAGGCTGTTGGCCCCGGACAAACAAAATACTCTCATCTTTGTAAGCTACCAAGGTGAAGGTACACTTGGCAGAAGAATCCAGAAGGGATGGAAGGAGATTCAGATGAGGGATAGAGAGGGAAATTCACAATCAGTTCCGGTGAATCTTCAAGTGGAAACGGTTGAGGGATTCTCGGGTCACTCGGACCGCAAACAGATTCTCAACTTCGTCAAAAGAGTGAATCCTAGTCCGGAGAAAGTCTTGACATGCCATGGGGAGGCGTCAAAATGCCTCAATCTGGCCTCAACCATTCATAAGGCTTTGAAGATTGAAACAAAAGCTCTAATGGTCACAGAGTCAGCGAAACTCAAGTAGATAGTCATACGGATATTAGAAGTTCACAAACGATGGCGCCACAATCACACAGTTATCATTGACTAAAGCAAGGTCTGCATGATAACTTCGTGTTTCTCCACGGATACGTTCAATGATTCGCTTTAGCTCCAAATGGGTTTGGTCCCGCCCATCATTAAGTTTGCGAATATCTAACAAAACGATATTACCATTCTTCACCTGATTCACAATGAAAGGAACGTCGTCCAGAGATTCCAAACGCTTGGATCTGATGAATATGCTATCGAGTTCAGCAAGACGTCTGAATTCGTGTTGTGGATCAAGTTCCTTCTTTTCAACAGCAGGTGAGAAGATTCCTAGACCTTTCTTCCGTTCTCCTTCATCGGCAGCTTCTTCTTCATCCTCTTTCTTCTTCCGACCAAATAGGAACCGCATTTGAAATCGCCTCGTGTCTTGTTGTGTTTCTCAAGAAGCTTAGAAAAGACCGAGTAATACATGGGTAGACAATGAGCAACTTCTATTCAGTGCCATCATACTAAGGATTCTGAATGATGTCCCTTGACTCGAAACAAATTTTACACTCCTTCACTCGGTATAGGTGAGTGTCATAGATGCCCGAGCCAAAAGCAGATGATTACGTCTACAGTGATTTAAGAGGGCACTTGAAAGTACTCGGAAATCGCTACTCCATCGAGATTCTTGAGGTGCTTAGTCCCACTGAGGGCGCAATGGTTCCGGAAGTAGGGTGGGATGAAATTGTAGAGGGTATTCTAGAACTAATGGGGTATCCAAAACCCCCACCTAGCAAACATGACTCTCGATCACAAAAAGAAGCCGAATACGAGAAACGAAGGAAACGGTTCGCTTCTGGAGGGACCCTCTACGAAACAATGAACAAGCTGGTAAAAGCCGGGTTTGTTCAGGCTCTTGGCGCAAGGGGCAAAAAACAGCGAAGTTTCATGATAACGCATGAGGGAAGACTCGTTCTGTCTGCCTTGAGAAGCATGCTTGGACCGACTGCTGCAAATACAGAGTTTCAGAGAGCCGCCAAAGTGCTTCTGAAACACAAGAATTTCATTCGCCCCCTACCCGCCCAACAGAAATTTCTCCTTGAGATTGGGGATATTGATGAGAATTTGATTATCCAGATGCCACCAGGTTCTGGCAAGACATTTTTGGCCATGATTATCATGTTGACCAGGCTTCAACGTGGTTCGCGTGCGCTCTATGTCACCCCATATATTTCGATAAATAGGCAAGTGCTCAATGAGTATGGAGATCTCTTTGAAGAACTTGGATATTCGGTAGCTCGACTAGATGGCACAACAACAGTGACAGATGGGGAATTAGAGCAAGCCGACCTTATAGTAGGAATCTATGAGTCTATTCTATCATCGCATTTGCAGAAAGCCACTTGGACAGAGGGTATTGAACTCGTTATTGCGGATGAGATTACTCAACTGGATTCAGGTGTTGATACATTAAGACCATCCAATTTAGGTAGCGATAGAAGCGTCAAGGTGGATATGTTAGTCACACTCCTCAAACAATCAAGTCAGATCGTCACCCTCTCGTCAAGATTTGGTGATACAGACTCAATGGCGGAGTGGCTGGACGCCCGGGTATTTCGTCCAAGCGTTAGACTATGTCCCGATGAGTTCATTGTAGAGAAAATTGATGATACCGTCAAGATTCAAAGCCGTGATGGAACCCACGTCGACGAAATACGAAGAGAATATCCTCTTGAAGCCGTGATTGACCACATTGATGACGTACAGAATAAATCAATACTTGTAGTGGTCGGGTATCGATACAAAGCAGAACAGATAGCGAGAGCTGCAACTAGAAGATGGGCACGTTCTCTTGATGAATCAGTGACAAATCGTATCATTGATGAATCCAAAGGATTACCGCTTGCAGAGCGTTTGAGAGATGTTCTGCATTCTGGCATCGCATTTCATCACGCAGGACTTGACTCTGGGGTTCGAGGGCGATTGGAAGATGAGATTAGAAAGAAGAATGTTAGGTTTGTCGTTTCAACGACAGGAATTACTGCTGGTACCAGTTTCCCCTTTGATGCTGTAGTAATCCTTTTTGACCGGTCCATGGGATTCTTGGTGACAAGGTCAAGATACTTGCAGATTGCAGGTCGAATAGGTGAATACTACTTGGCACAGCGGGGTGGCAGTGTCTACCTTGTTTTTGAATCGCCCACCCGTCAATTCAATACAGCAGACCAGTTAGCAAAAACATTACTCCATGAACCACTCAGACCCCTTGAACCAGGGCCCATCTATCCAGTTATCCTGGCTAATCTAATCATCCGCCAGACATTGAAGCAACGGACATTCATGTTGTCCAAAATCAAGACTGGAGTTCTTTCAATTCTACAAAGAAGCTACAGGGCGTCAAAGGACGAGGATTATGAGACCTACATTTCGAACATGTTCGATAGCTTGGTCGAATGGTTTGAAAATAGAAACTGCTTCATAAGAACAAAGTCGGGATTCAAGCTCTCGAAAAATATGCGTGCTGCTGCAGAATCAGGACTCGATTCGATCCACTATGCTGAGCATGAAGATGAGATCACTGCATTGGGCGCTGATAATGACACCGAAGTGTTTCTCGATATTCTATTGGAGCTCCCACTTCCTCAAGCAGCCAGACCGCGAACATATCTCCCCACCCAGATTGAACTGAAGAGCACAGGTTTGGATGAAGTAGAAAATTGGTATAAAGAGCTTGTACGTAGACGACAGCTCATTAAACAAGCAGTTCTGAGGGGATGGACTCAGGAGAATAGCGTTCCCGAGATATTGGACGAAGCCTTGCATGTGGCGACTGAGGAATCCTCAAGTGATAGACCATCAGGAGGAAGCGACATTGAAGAGGGAGACCTGATGGCGCTAGCCGACATATGCAAAGGGCTCTCAGCAGACTTCCAGTCTTACCAACAGAAGCTTGGAAATATGCCGTTGATGGAGAGATTCAGAACTCTCTCACTGCAGATGGAATATGGCTTACGATCAGATATGGCAGCAACAACTCTTCCAAATCTTGTGATTCGGTTGAGTGAAAATGAGAAGCGACATCTCTCCCAACAAGAAATGAGAACGCTTTATGGTAACGGATACCGAAGCATTTCAGACATTCTGAAAAAAGATGTTGACGCAAGCAAGAAGGGGCTGGCTCGAAACAGATTCGCCAAGAACTGTGGCTTAGAGTTTCAGTTGGCGAAACAAATCTACAAGTCAGCACTACAGCATGTGCGACAGGAAATGCAGAAGGAGTAGTTGATTAGTCCTTGCTGAAGTCCCAAAGCTCGTCATTCACATGATGCACATTGAGAATGACCTTGCCAGTGTCTGCAGCACGCATGTTTTGAGAGTCTAGCTGAGCCACTCCGACAGCCAAGGCCTTCCCGTGCCGCTCTTCAATAACGCCCACTACTGAATCCTTCTCTATTCCGTCATCGATTTTGGTAATCCCGGGACGCATGATATCTGCACCGTTTATGACGAAACGTACTGCGCCCATGTCAACAGTAACTTCAGGAATCTTCACCATGTCCTTCAGCAAGGCGTGTACTGTCGGGAACAATCTTTTGTCTTTCTCAAAGAAAAGAATATCATCACCCAGAATCAAAATTCTTGTCCCGTCGTCCAAGATTCCTTCTTCGAATCTATCGTCTTCGCCTAGTCCGACCAGGATACCAAGTCGCTCTTCTATTCTTTCAACCTCTTCTCGATGGTCTCTCTTTTTGAGGAGGTGCCGTTTTTTGATGCGTTCAATAGATGGCATTTGATAATAGCTGTCTATCGTTTCCTTTTCAAAGCTACGGAACAGAACTTGTTTATCGGAGGTGAGTCGTTAAAAGAAAACGGTCTGCACTGTCATGATTGCTCTTGGTATATCCTTCGCCAAGCTTGTGAAGATATCCAGTGCAAAGATGACGTAGTTGTGCATTCTAATTCTGAACCCAGCCTCAATCATTCTCTTATTTGGCTGGACAAGACCGATCCCAGAAAGTGCCAGTAGGACAAACACCTTTGTCCCTCATTCAAACCAAGACTTGGTGTAATATCGACAAAAATGCGAATGTGGCACGAAGATTGAAAGAGAGAACATTGGAGAATATGACCGGCGAACATTCTATTGTACGACCTGTCAGACTCTCTAAAAGAATGCTTAGAAAACAAAAGATTGAGGCACCTCAAATTCGCAATATCTGTCCAAAACAGGTTATTACATCGTCATGTTTTTAAGATAAGCTCAAAAGCTTCGTGAAGAATCGAGAGAGCACCCTGCTCCGACTGAGATTCTGTAAACGGTGAAGTAAGTGAACGCAGGTAGACCTATGGACCTCCTCCAGAAATCAATTGGATCACAAGTATTAGTTGAACTGAGGGGAGATAGAAAAATCAAAGGAAAGCTTCGCGGATATGATCAGCACTTGAATCTCATTCTCGAGGATGCAGACGAGATATCTCCCGAATCAGAAGGCGAAACAGAAAGCATTGAAGCCATTCACACAGTCATTGTACGTGGTGACAATGTGGTTATTGTAAGTCCGCCACCAAAGAGTGCTAAGAAGTAACAGGAGCGCATAATAATGGGTAAAGGAACTCCATCAAAAGGCAAGAAAAATAATCCACACCATATCAGGTGCCGCAGATGCGGTAGGAGATCCTATCATGTGAGAAAGAAGGTATGTGCAGCCTGTGGGTTTGGAGCGTCAGCTAAACTTAGGCAGTATAGCTGGGCAAAGAAAAAGGTCAATGGAAAACGTGTTCGCGGATAAAATGGCACGACTTACTTCGTAGAGGAATCCACTCTTCAAGAAGCAGTCATCTCTATCTTTTTGATGAATCGCGATATTCATCACTTTTTAAGCAGCCATCGGGCGACTTCGGCGAAGATAATAAGCACTACACTCAACTGAATACCAAAAAGACAGAATAATAATGAAATACCGATGAGAGAAAGATGCATGATCTCACTTTGGTCATCACCACCTGATTCAATAATGAGCTGGCCGTCATGGTTCAGTAATCGAACCTGGTGTACGAACGTTTTTGCAGTCCAATTATGCTGTTTCTGAATGACAAACGGAAACAATGCAGTTGATTTGTAATATGTTATAGAGTATTCCGTATCAAGCGGAGGGGCAACGTCATGACTATAAACGCCAGCTGTCCAAACATTATTGACTATCACATAAGAGGTTCCAATACCCACAAATACGAATGCGACTAAGGCATATTTTACTCCCCATCGTCGAATAGCGAACCATGCAATTAGGCTTGTTACAACCACCAAAAACATGGCTACTTACCTAACTAAGGTAGGACTGGCACGAATAAGAAGTCTTGGCATCTTATACTGGTGAACGAATAAACGGGAATCACTCCAGGGAATAGCTCTCTCTTTCGTCCAAAATCAAGACTTTGGTGGATGATTCTCTCTCTACAGCGGTCTTTAGCGCTTCTGGGTCAGCACCTCTCAGATGCATCGGTATTGCAACCTTTGGTTTCATTAAGAGGACTGCTTGTGATGCCTCTGTCATGTCCATGGTATATGTTCCCCCACTGGGAACCAGAGCAACATCAAGTTCAGGCAGCTCCTTCATCTGTGGAATTAGGTCCGTGTCACCAGCGTGGTAGATCTTCTTACCTTCAACTTTTATGATATAACCGAGGCCTTGACCAAGTGGGTGAAATGGCTCTCCTGGTTTGCGAAATCTCTTTACATTATACGCTGGGACTGCCCAGATGACTGTTCCATCATTAATCACCATGTGCTCGCCAGCGCTCATACCCCACACAATACCACCGCCCATCTCTTTTTTCAAATTCTCAGGAGCTATGATAGGAGACCCCAATTTCCGAATCTTCTTGATAATCCCCTTGTCAAAGTGGTCTTGATGACCATGTGTAACTAGGATCAAGTCTGCTGATTCGAAATCATCTTTCTTGAGACCTGTTCCTTTTGTTGAGGGGTCTATGTAGATATTCTGATTCTCAGTTTTGATCTGGACACTAGCATGCGCCAGCAAACGAATAGTCACACTCAATGAAATCACATCCAAAGATGATGTCGCATATCGCTATATGTCTTTCATGTGTTCCTATGAATCCGTTTGCACAACAAGATTATTGCGTTGATTGTCGGATTAAGTAAACACTTGGTAGAATTAACTGCCATATTAAGAAAAAGAGGATGCTCTTACTCCAGAGAGAAGAAATAATACTTGATGTTTCATGATTCATTTCGAACAGAAATGCCTTCGAACATACTTGGTTGTCTGATTCTTGAGTTGAACACCGGTCAACCGCTTTATTCTCACTTTTTTGATGCTGATTTCAAGAAAAATCCATCCTTGATCCCTGAGAAAATACGCTCGAAAGAGCTGAAGATGATGCATGAAATCGGCAAATATATGGTATTCACTGCCCTTGTGACTTCTGAGGTTCCAGAAGTAAGACAGCAGTTGAATGCCTTCAAGCAGCGAGTGGAGAGAGTCTATCCGGAGGGGTTGCAGCGAGGAAGTGGCAATTTCGCTGACTATTTGATTCTGCAGGATATTGTGAAGGAGATTTTCGTTTAGCAAACTCTGTAAATTGAATATCAACAGATTTTCGATTCTGCTAATCCTTAAGTGAGGGATTGCCTTCTGGAGAACGAGTTATATCTTGGAAAGAAGAGTGAGTGGTGGACCGGTCGTGATTTGAACACGAGACCTCCTCCATGCCAAGGAGGCATTCTTTCCCGCCACAGGCCGTAAACGGACTGTAGAACCAGGCTAAACTACCGGCCCAGTCATGTTCAAATTGGTTCGACATTTGCACAGTTAAAAGAATTGTGGAGCAACTAACTTGGCTAGTTCCGGCTTGGGTTGCCAGATCTTAGGTTTGAACATCTAGCTTTAGTGCGTTCTCATGTACAATGTCGGTTAGTTCATTCACTGATGCTACACTATTCATCTCATCAACAGTAATGAAATAGGAAAGGGCTCCACCTTGAGCCAGAAATGCGGAGGGAAACTCAGCATCCTCAAAAGAGTATTTTTGCTTGAACTCATCTCTGTGGAGAATCTCCACCTCATACCCAAGCTCATCTATGAAGCTTCGCCACTCGCTTCTCATTCCGGTATTGCTGTAAGTTACTGCACAAAGATTGCACTCGTAAGTTTGAGGTGAGATTATTCTATGAAAGAAGTCTTTTACAGTATTCAATATCCCACTATCAGCGTTGTATACAAAAACCAGTTTAGTTTCGTTCATAGAAAACACTCCTTTTTGGGATTGTTGGAAGAGAGATATTCAACCAAAGACGGCATGGAATCTGTCATGTCATACCAAGGGATTAGGAAACAGTGTGTATGCGCATAGCAGATAAGATGAGAGGAAGGAAGGTCACTGACGCCCAGCATCCCTCCCTTCTGACTCATGTCTACTTCGATTTTGCTTTCTCGGGGTGCTTATCCATAACATGTCGTTCAAACTCGTCGGGGGTATAGAACGTCATGTCGCAGGCCTTACATTCCCATTTCTTGGTGTCTTTCATTGTTATCAATTAACTATGGTTATTATCCCTATTTAATGTACGTATATATGTTGTCGAATCAAAATTCAATTCCCATCTTTGATTCTATACACTAAAGAGCCCACAGTATATTGATAAAATTGACAGATATGCAAAATTCCACGTATCAAACACCAATTCAGAAAATAGAATTGAATGGACTGAAAAGAGAGGGAAGGATACTGGATATAGGAGGAGGTTCGGAGGCACTTGTGTCTAGGATCGAGGGCAAGAGAGTCTACGCTGTTGACATCAATATGGTCAAAATTCGTGAAGGACAAATTTACACCACAAAACCCAACTGGATTCTAGCTGATGGAAGGAATCTCTGTTTCAAAGATGCTTCTTTTTCGACTGTCACACTGTGGTTTTCATTGGCCTACCTCACGGATGCGAAATCGAAGAGGTTGGTCATGCAGGAGGTGCATAGAGTACTAAGTCAGGAGGGGGTGCTGTCGATACTCGGATGCCTGATTCCTGACAATGTTTCCGCATTGGAGTTCAATGCTATTTTTGCGTTTCCAGATGCACACTCTAGTAGGATCACATACAGGGTTCGAGGGCAGCAAAAACAATCCTTGGAGATTATTGAAGAATATGCAAAACGAGTAGGTCTGAGAACAGAATACTTTGAAGAGTACGAATATTGGTTTCACCTTGTCTGCAGAAAATAGGACATGGTGACATTCACTTGTTCCAAAAGGTTAAAGAGAGTTCCCAATTTCTGAGCCAATCGTCTTTGAGCAGGTAGAGAAAGATGAGCCTTGCAGTTTGGTGGAAACGTGGAAGCAAACCGGGACTAATCCTAATATTCCTCGGCATTGCTGGACTCGTTCAAATTCCCTTGATGTGGCATGCTGCTACGTATGTGAAAGTACTCAGTACAGAACTTCAGCTGATTGTTGCACTGGGTGCAATGGCAGTCCTCGGAGGTGCCTACGTGATTATGGGCGAGGCTATGTACAGATGGGCCTATATTCTATCGAAAAGGAAAGTCAGGAGACGCCAGAGAGCCCAGTATGGAATCATCTCAAGAATGTCTGAATTTATCCGGTCAAAACAGGATCGCCCTCCATTCTTTGGTGTGGGATTGATGACTGCAATCTTCTTCATGTTTTACTTCGTGCCATTTGGGATTGCTGAGTCAAATACGCTACCGTCCTTTGTAGCAACACTGTCATTCCTTGACTCTCTCCTGGTTTACCCGCTTGCCGTAAACGCAGCAGCCATTCTAACGGCAATTGTTGCCAGCTACATGAATTACAAGATACGCTGAGTTTTTCATCTCACGTGAACACACATGAAGCCTTAATAGGCCAGTGTCCCTTAACTATGTTGAAGTGTAACCATGACTAAGCAAGTAGAAGTTGGCGATAAAGCACCAGAGTTTACTCTCCTGAGAGAGTGGACTGGCGAACCTGGCGAGAGCATCACCCTATCCGACAAGCTGAAAGAAGGACCTGTTGTACTGGCATTCTATCCTGCAGACTTCTCTACCCCCTGTCGTACGGAACTAAAGACATTCAGGGATTCTATGGAAGAATACAAGAAAATGGGCGTAAATGTGCTGGCAATATCAGTTGATGGGATTTTCAGCCATGCCGCCTTTAAGGAGCAAAATGACTTCCAATTTCCACTTCTCTCGGATTGGCAAAAAGAAGTGATTGAACAATACGGAGTTGTCTGGGAAGACCTCGCCGGAATGAAGAATGTCGCAAACAGAGCTGTGTTCGTTATTGATAATGATGGAAAGGTGACCTACACATGGAGGAGCGAAGATCCTACCAACATGCCACCTTTTGACGAGGTAAAAGAGGCGGTCAACAAGCTACAGTAAGCTCTTTTGCCACTATCTTTATATCAACATACAATACAAAGCGCCTGTTTACAAGTGCCGAGGTAGATCAGCCAGGGAGATCGCGCGGCTGAAGGATTCTTTTAGAATGCAGATACCGCGTTGTCGATGGTTCAAATCCGTCCCTCGGCACCACACTTCTTTCTGCCCAAGAATTTTAGAAAGCTATAATTTGTGTCAAGGCAGCGAACACTGTAGGAAAAGAGAGGATTTCTTACAATGACTAAAAGGGAGCCCAAGAGAAGACTGGTTGTCAAAGTTAAACGACTCTCAGAACGCGCCCAGGTCCCGCATGTGGCTAATGATGGGGATGTTGCCTTTGACCTCTATTCTGTTGAAGAACACGTTCTGCAGCCACAAGAAAGATGTGCAGTCCCAACGGGTATTGCATTGGAGATTCCAGCGGGTTACGAAGGGCAGGTGAGACCTCGCAGTGGTCTAGCTCTTCATGACGGTGTTTCAGTTCTCAACAGTCCAGGCACCATTGATAGTGGATATCGAGGCGAAGTCAAGGTTATCGTCATAAATCTCTCATCTGAGGAGTTTGTTGTTACTCAAGGTATGCGGATAGCTCAGTTGGCTATAAGAGAGGTACCAGATATCATCTTTGCAGAAGTAGATGCGTTATCGGATACTGAGAGAGGCGAAGGCGGTTTCGGTAGTTCAGGAAAATAAGGGGCGATTCAGGAATCTTCCTGCATTTCAAGAATAGTATCGATGAGACGTTCGAGGAGTGGACCATTCGATACAAGGAGGGGAGTGAGATAATTTGTCCCTGACTGCAGTCCTATGATTTTTCCATTCTTCTTGCAGACCGTTAACAAAGCAAGTATGGCATGACGGCTCCATCCGGTCACATCAATAATCTGGGGAAGAGGTTTCAACTCAAGAAACCGTTCAAAGGGACCGCAAGTATCCTTATTGATTGTTTTGCCAAGGAGTTCTATGCGTATTTTCAATTGGCTTTGATCCGATTCTGGGAATAGGGGCAGTTGTTTCATATGATAACCTCCTGTGAGTCATTTCATGAAGGACTCAGATTGTCCTATACTGTGTAGGTTCGCAGCGCTCTGCCAAGTCTTTTGGTCTCCAATACACTGCTATGGTGTCATCATTATCAATCGTCAGGTGTATGAAGTTATCCTCTCTAATCTCCTGTGCTTTCCTGATTGCCTCATGTTTGTCTGTGTAAGTCCCCAAGAGTCGATAGACTCTGCCTGCAATCAAACGCCACTTCTTTTCCTTCATGAGATAAGGTCTGTATTGCCCCTAATAATCTCGTAAAAAACTGGAGCTGTCACAATCTTTTTAATCGCTTCAACAGGCTCATCTATCCAACGGGGCCGATAGTCTAGCCCGGCTATGATACCGCATTGACACATTCCCTTGAGTCCCAAGGGGCTTCAAATGTGCGGTGGAGCTTGATGGATTTCCCATCAGGTGCCGATTCGCTGGTTCAAATCCGGCTCGGCCCACCACTTCTTTTTATTTGCTCAATTTGAAACATAATTATGCTGCACGAGTACTCCGGTAAACTCGCTAGCTGAATTCTCACTTAGAGCTGGTTGTGAAGGTGAGATTTCTCTATAATAGTGCTCCAAGAATAAGTCAGCGATACTTTTCAGCTTCTCTTCATTTGACTCTCTTCTATTGTCGTCAACCACGATTGCAAACAGCAGTTCGTTGGCTGAATGAATGAGTAGACATATCTCGCCAAGTTTAATCTCGTTCACATCGTGCGGAGAGAGCATTTTCCCAAAACTATGAACTGCACTCACCAAGCTGCTATATGCAATCGATTGCCTATCTGTTGGATGCGTACCAAATCGCTGAGAATATACTGCGCGTCCATCAGAGTCAGCCACTATGACTTCCCTTATCGTCATTTTTCAAGCACACTCAAGATGTTTCAATCAAGAAAATTCACATATACATTCCTGCCCTCATGGGATATTTCTTTCTAAAGATATCCTGGGCATTTTTGTCGAGCGTCAGTTCTGCTTTCTTTATTGCCGGGCCAAGCGATGAGAGCTCGGGACGCGTTAGCACTGGACCACTAAGAAATTGTTCGGCACGATTCGTTTTTGCTTCAGCGGGTGATAACGGGTCTCGCTCAAGGAGAGCACGAATGTTTTGTTTTGCTTTCTCAGCATCACCGATGGCATCCACTAGACCCTCTATATCAGACTTCATGAGCGGTCGAAGACCAAATTCTGGTGAGCTCGCCAGACGATCAAGAGAGTCATCTCTGTCGGACAATTCCATGCCTGCACCTGTGAATTTCTGTGGGCCAAGTGATATCAGTTTCAGTTGAAAAGCTGATTGTGGTCCTAAAAAGATCATACCACCTGTTGGGGTGGATAGAATACGCCAGCCTCTAGGCGATTCGTTATACTTGTCCATAATCTTTGGAACTATCTGCTCAGCCGGTTCGATTTCAGTCAATGTCCTTCACAGCTATGTCTGAAGTTTCGGCTCATTAGATTATTGGTATCGAGATAAAGGAGCATATCGATTTGTTCAGCGACATGTAGCAAGCTGTCTTGTGAGTAGGAGCTCGTTACAGGTTTGGTCCTAACTCATGGTCTGGCAACGAGAGCCTCGCCCAGTGCTGGACCTCCATCAATTGTTCCTCGAATGAGGTTGCACTTTGATTTTAGATCATCAAGAATCGCTGAGATTCCATCATTTGTCAGTTCTGTCTGATCTTGCCAATCATTCGCTGAAGCACCGAAGTCCGAATAATCAATCGTATACGTAAAAGTCAGGGGGATTTCATCCAATTTGACGCCAATAGCGGATAGAATCAGTCTCCTGAGCCGTTTTTTGTCACTCTTGAATGGACTCTGGAAATATTCTGTGCTGTAAGTGACCACAGCAGCTCTCTTCGCAAATTCTTCGAAGTCTTCGTAACATTCCAGCGATACTGGCGGAACGAATGCGCATTTTGTGTCTATCAATTTCTTCACCGATTTGCTCCTTTTGCCATCCCCACACACCCCATCGCTTCCGATGGAGGAGATAGCGGGTATAGCCTCTGGCAGGCCTCCTGGCCAACGCCACTACCACCATATAATACATCGTATATAAATATATCTATACTGTTATTTTAATAGTCTATTATCTATATAAAGCCTCTTGGACCACGTGTTCTAATAAAAAATTGCAAAAAATCTGTCAGAAAATGGTTGTGTTAGAAGGTTTCACATACACGTCGGATTTTCCTTATCTGTCCCAGCTTTCTATAAGCAAAATACTCGAACAGCCGACTGACTATTTTGGATTTTGCCCTTGCAGCAATTGACAAAAAGAAGGTATACCCTTTGACTTCATTCTTCAGAGCCTGATTACACACATAAATTCGCGGGTCCGTTTCTTCACGTGAAAGGTCAAATGGCATTTCATCAGGGAGATCTTCAGGATCATAGGTCTTGGACAGTTCCTCTAATTCTTCAGTAATGCCCGTTGCCATCATATCCCGGATTCGGTCCATGAGCTCTGCCTCTTCGTCTGCCAACACCATCAACAGAGCCTTGACCTTTGGAGTTTCAGCCCCCATAGCAGCTTTATGATAGTACTGATAGTGATTTGCAGTAGTAGTAAGGGCTAATCTGAGCATTGTCTTGATTTCTTGCTGTCTATTGCTCATAACCATTCGATACTCATATGGAATCGTACTAGAAAGGATTTTCTATGGTTATTATCATTAGAGTATGTGACTATAGGCCATCAAACACATTTCGAATCCAATCAATGCGTTGTCCCTTAAGGCCGGCATATGATAGAAACATCAGTCTGATACCCTTTTTGGGAACCCTCTCAGCCAAGTCCTTGAACATCTTGTATGATTCATATTCAATCTCCAGAGCTTCATTGACTGCAGCAATGCTCTCATCTTCTTCCGCGCGGGCAGGATTGAATGGTGTCACATTTGGTTCCTCTTCGAGGTATTTCAAGACATCTTCATCCGCGACGGGTTCAAGTTTTCCTGAAGTGAGCATCAATTCGATTCTATCCACAACATCCCCTTGAGACTCAACTAAGTAAGCGAAAAGGTTCTTGACGGCAGGGTGCTCCAGATTCCGTACACCATCATAGTAGAATTGGAAGTGATTCAGCTCCTTCACCAGAGCCTCGTTTAGCACGCTCTCTAAGGAATTCCGCTTATTTGTCATAAAACCACCCGAAACCGTTTGGTTATAATGAGGTGATTTGAATAAGTACTTTAGCTCAACGCAAAAAAAAGCTATTTTCTGTTCTGAAACTCTTTCGGGGCTTCGAGGTACCTCTTTATGAGACTAAATTCATCTTCATCCATCACATTTCTTATGAGAGGTAATCCAGTATCAACAAAATCGATGAGGGCATGCAGGTTCATTCCCTCACTTTCAGCACGGGCTCTTGCACCCTGCTGGCGGTCAATGACAACGGCAATGTCATCACATTTCACATCTGTCAGACCCCGATTCTCTACTTCAGCCATGACTTGGGCTCTAGCCACTAGCTTACTCTCCATCCCAGTCACAAGATCGTCAACCAGACATAATACATCACCGTCCTCGAGGACGCCTTCAACGAGTCTATGTTGACCGTATTCTGCAAGTGCTTCTTTTAGCTCATCAGATGTCTTTATCCCGGTTAATTTCCTAGTATGGACAGCTGGAATGTCCGATTCCAGAGAAACAGCAGTAGCAATGGGTATGCCTGCAAAAGCAATGCCTACGAGCTTGGTCACTGCAGGAGCCCTGTTCTTAAGGAATACCGACATGGCTCGACCAACTCGGCGCAATGTTAGGGGAAAGGAGCTAATCAGACGTAATTGAATATAGAAGGGACTCCACATCCCTGAAACAAGCTTCCACCCCTCTTCACAGTCCCTGGTGGACGTGAGAAGCATTCTTTTCTCATAGATATCATGCATTATCTGTCGCTTCAGGTCTAAAAGATTCAATTCGCTAGACATTGTCTGAGTCATGGCAGCATATTACGTCGATATTCTTAACTCTGCCTGCAAGATAAAGGGCGTAGACATTCTTTCGGGCGGGTTGAGCATATGTCGAGATCTGATGTCATGGAATGGTTGCTATCCAATTCGGGGCCAATCATCAGATTTCGAGCCATCACGGAACTGTTAGAATCAAAGGATGTTGCTAGAGTCAGTCAAGCCATAGAGGAGCTGTTTTTCAGTCAAATTGTGAGGCAGTGGCTCCCTCGACTTAACAATGGCACTAAGTTCAGAAACATACATTCGAGCGATCCTGAGTCAATTGAGAATACACTCTACAAACTAGGGCAACTTGGACTAAAGGCGGGTCTCCAGCCATTTGATAGCCGTACGCTCTCATATAGGACGTGGCTCTCTGAAAGAATTCCTAGTCCAGCTGTTTCATTTCATGAGGAATTAATGCGGACTGTTATAGCAGCATCACTAGCAAATGCAGGATACGGGGATGTCACTCCAGTTCAAGCAGCAGTCAAATCACGATTAGAAACGATTGACCGATTCGTGAGTTCATCTGACTGGAACGAAATCTATGTTGATAGCTCAGAATATATGATTCCGGAAGCTGGAAGGAAATGGAAACTCATTCATCCCGTTCTTTACGGTGAAAGCGCATTCCCTCTACCCTGGATACATGATTTAGTATGCTTTGCTCAGTCCCAAGATTTGCTGAATGACAGTAAAGCAGTCAGAAAAATCAACAACATATGCAAGGCCATCATACAGAGTGACTATCAAGAACTACCGATTGGCTACGGACTCGTAATAGACAACGATAGATATTATGTAAGCGGGTGGAGCGCACATCTGCCTTGTTTCGCGATGCTCATAAATAGCCGGTGGGACTCAAATAAGACGCTTGATGGTGCAAGACTATTACTATGGTTAGAGATTCTCTCGCCGCTTCCCATAATAACTCAGAGTGATTGGTTTAGAAATGCAATTTCATTTCTGGAAAGATATCGGACTCGATATAACACGTACATTTTTCCCCGAGATTGGCTTCAAGAAAAAGGATTGGGGTACTGGATCAATGGTGCGTATATGGCACTTGAGAGTGGTAGAAGGAATCGAAGGGTAATTGAATGTGAGTCAACGTTTAGGATGTTGAAGCTGAAGCATCAGGCGAGGGTATCGTGATCTTTGTGGTTTTCTTGGGAATTGTGCCTTTGAAAAGCAATGACAAGAATCGATTGCTTGAAACGGCGTATTTTGCGACAGCAAGTGAGATCGACAATGCAATCAGAAACTCAATACCCCATACAAATGGCAAATACTCAACCGGTGCCAGAAATGGAACACCAATCATAAGTGAAAGCAAGGGGAAAAGGTAGAAGATTATGGGATGAATCTCGTAGATTTCTTGAGCTCGCTTCCCGAAATCTTGGAGCGCGTGACCAACCAGAGATAGATTTGCCAATGAATTGGACATGGCAAAGACCAAGATAGAGCCGATTACGCCATTTACCATGTACAACATTATGCTGTTTCCGAATCGGTCCATGGCAATATCTGTGAAGCCGTTCAGGGTTGACGTGAAAACTAGGGTTATTCCTAGAAGGAAGAAGATCGAAGTGTCTAACATCCTTGAGTTTAATGTCCAAGGGTTGACTCCCTTCACGCGGCGTATCTCATTGCCAACAAAAATGAATGCAACAGCAACCAATACAGCACTGAATCTCCAAGGAACCAACATCGGATAGAACACTGAGCGGATTGCCATGGATATTACCGGCAATGCAATAATCAGAACCCATCTGGATTTTGAGGGGAGGGATTTCACGGCCTTGTCAATCACAGCAAATACCGCCAAGGCAAAGAACAGCACCTGAAGGAACCAAAGATGAGTTGATGCGTCAGGTGGGCCAGCTCCATAAGCGAACCAGAAAAGAAGTTGACCCCCAGAGAGGTAAGTATCAATACCTGCAGATAGTGGTATATACAAAGCAATCATGAGGAGATACAAACTGATATACGGAATCATCAGTTGCTTACCGCGAGTAGACAGAAATGTGCGAATATTCTGCCGGTGTTTTTTATTATTGTAAGTTAATCCAGTGACGATGAAGAATAAAGGAATAGTGAAGCTACTCAAATGCGTCGTTATGGGATTAATGATTGGGATTATCACGTGAACCAGGATAACAAAGAGTATAGCAATGCCCTTGGCTATGTCAATCCAATCTCGACGACCATGGTTAATTCTGTCCTGCAAGTTCCTGTTACACCTCCCTATTCCGCTTAAAAATAGAGTTCGTCCCGTTTGGTATGATTCGGCAAAGTTTTTAATGTTCACCATCTCGCACAATTCTTGTAGCGCTCGTTGTCTAGGGGCTATGATGGATCCCTGCCATTGCGCCGGGGTCATGTCCTCGATGCCGTAGATCGGATCGGGCCCGGGTTCAAATCCCGGCGAGCGCACCACTTCTTTTCATAATCCGAGGTATTCACCCGTGTTCTTGTTTCTTCTCCAACAAGATTGAATACAACTCTTCAGAGGTTTTCGGGGGGACTTTGAATTCCTCTTTCTTTTGTAGTGAGAGAGCATCAGAAGGACAATTCGCAACGCATACTCCACACCCAATGCATCGATTCAGGTCGATGACTGCAGTATCATCTCCAAGTGAAATTGCTTCCATCTGACACGTTTCTACACACGTCCCACAGAGTGTGCATAATTCGGAATCTACTTCTGCGAAATAATTTGTGGAATAGAACTTGACCGGGTTCCGTGACATCTTCGATCCAAATAGAATACCGCAGCAACAACCACAGCAGCTACAAATAAAATCGAGAGTTCTTGCATTGCTGGGTTGTAGGACAAGACCATCTGCTTCATTCTGCCGAAGGATATCCAGTAGTTCGTCCTTACTGACTTCTCGACCCCAGCCTTCATCGATATACATTTGGGCGTGTTCCCCAAATGCTATGCAGGTTTCCCTTCTATCAGTCGCTTTACACGGATTATCAATTGCATCCATTGCTTGTCGGCAGATACAGTTAGCAACCATAAACGGACCAGTGGCCTTGGCTAATAATTCTCTAATGTTGTCATATGCAGCAATCTCATGCGTGTAGTCTAGATAAACTATTTCTGACAGATTGAGTGACCTCAACGTGTCTGAAATTTCTGTGTTCCACCCGTCCCCTGCCAGCGTCACCGCCCCCAGCGTACCCGAGGGCCACTGAGTCAGCAGGGGCTTTGTCTGTGGTCATCGGGATGGGATCCCTCCCACGGTCCTGGTCTCTTCCTCCTGTGTATATGTCCTGAGGCATCACACTCAGCCACAGGGAGGCTTTCCACAGTTCTTACCAC
>CAZYLT010000010.1:0-106918 GCA_964648855.1 uncultured archaeon | reverse complement strand
GCAAGAGTGGGTGGAGCAGTCAGTCCAGAGAAAGCGCCCAGTAGCATGAGAGCAAGAACGAGCAGAGCCAATCCTTGTTGAGCAGCTATTCCTATGATTGTGAGAATTAGAGCGTAGGCTAGGCTACCAACAACTACTGGTTTGTATCTCCCTATTCTATCTGAAAGCCTACCCACAGGATATTGTAACAAAATGAAGGGCATGGCAAATAATCCCAAGACCATTCCTCTCAGAGATTCTGAAACAGCCAACACCTGAACAAGCATCAAAGGCAGAGCGGTCAATATGAACCCCATATGTAATCTGTCAACAAAATTGATTGTGGCGGGGATTGTGAGCTCCGGATTGCGTTTAGCTAGAGAGATACTCTCACGCAAGGATGGCTGAGATGTTAAATGGACTGGTTCTTTGACACCAATAATAGAGAGAACTCCAACAAGAAGGCTGAGAATCGAGGCGACGTAGTATGGTTGAAAGACGCTCTGTTCAGCCAATACCCCACCTAGAACAGGGCCCAGTCCCATTGCTGTCGCCAGAAACACACCGAAAATACCCATGTTTTTTCCTCGATTTGATGAGCGAGAATTATCGAGGACTAGCGTCATCAGAGTCTGCCAAGCTAATACTGTGAATGCCCCCTGAACAAACCGCATCAACAAGAGTATTTGATAATCCAGAGTAATAGTCATGGACCAATAAAACAGTGAGGCTCCCAAGCCACCTGCTGTTATGAAGAGCTTCCTCCTTGCGAATCTGTCGGAAGCAATACCTGCGGCAATGCCAAAAATCAGATAGGACAAATAGAGCACTGCATCAAAGAGAGAATACTGAAACTCGGAAATTTCCGGGAATCGTGCTAAGATGAATTCCGGTTCATTGGTATGAAGGAGCGCGGCTGCAGAAACAGTGAGAAGGACTAAAAAACCCGAGAGAATTATCTGAAGGAAACTAGGTATTTCTGCTTGATGCTCGTTCATTGATATCGCATGGAACCAATAAGTGTGAGAACATAATAAGTCTATGAATACTACCAAGTTTTGACTATCGTAGTACGATGAAGGTTCTCAATCCACTTACGCCATAGCCCTTGCAGAATATACTTTAGGTGTGCTGGCATGCAAGTAGAATAACATCATGTTCAGGATTGAAATTGATATGACCGAGTCGCCCAAATTCAAGAAAAAGATGGACATCACAGTTGAACAACACCACAAAGCGATTGCGACAAAACTTGTTTCATTCGTAAGATGGTTAGAGGACGAGCTAGGTAAAGAGAAAGCACACGAGGTTTTCTCAGACTGGGCTGAGAATGAGTCAGTTGAGAGTGTTCGAGAGCTCATAAGGAAGCGAGAAGAACCGATCGAGGCCTTTGAGGATGTGAGAATTCTAGTGAGGGAATGGATACGAGACATAAACGAGAACAATCTGGAAGATGTTTCCATTACAGAGGAGACTGCAACATCATCGACATGTATGGTTGATGCATGTATCCATGCTAAAGTGTTTCGGGATATTGACGCTGCAGACATAGGTTATCTCCTATATTGTAAGCACGATTTCGCAGCAGCACCCGCAATCCATCCCAAAGTAGCATTGAAGCGGACAAAGACGCTGATGGAAGGCGACGAATTCTGCGATTTTGTCTATTACTGGACTGAATCACCAAAATAGTCCGAATTGAAACGTTCCAAAACCATTATACCTTACATATTGGGGTTCTTCTACTCAGACCTCAGTCGGGGCAGAGAAAATGTTCGAAGAGAAAGGAATAGCAACAGAAGAGGTACTGCGAACTCTGGAAGAGCTTCTGGCTAGTGATGCCACGTACTCATCAGGCCATCCTATTGCGTCGATGTCAACAATTCCACACCAATTAGGTGTTGACGTCTTCTCAAAAACATTAGAGAAGAACGCGGGTAGACTTCACACTTTCAAGGGGTCTGCAAAAGTAGAACAACAAGTAATCCAAATGCTTGGAGATTTGTTGCATCTCGATTCTCCAGTGGGTACAACCACATCAGGCGGCACCGAATCCAATATACTGGCTATGTTAGCCGCAAGAGAAAATGCATCAAAAGAGGTCAAGAATCCTGAAGTTATAGCACCGAAGACCGTTCACTCTTCCATAGACAAAGCAGCATGGTTGATGGGAGTTCGCCTGATTAAGACAGAGGTAGATGACAAATTCAAAGCGATTCCATCCCGGATTGAAGAAAAAATAAGCAAGAATACGATTGCAGTATTCTGCACAGCAGGTACTACATATTTAGGCCAAGTGGATCCAGTCGCGGAGCTAGGAGCCATTACAAAGGAGAGAGATATTCCACTTCATGTTGATGCGGCATTTGGCGGTTTTGTCATACCCTTTCTGAAAGACGTTGGTTATCGTAGCTACAGTTTTGATTTCGAAGTAGAGGGCGTCACTTCGGTAAGTACTGATCCACACAAGATGGGGATGGCTCCAATACCTGCTGGTAGCTTACTATTCCGAAGTACAAAGATGTTGGACATGATAACAAGAAACGTCCCCTATCTTCGAGGAGCAAGTGCAAAGCAGGCGTCTCTCTTGGGCACACGCCCAGCTTCCTCGATTCTTGCAACATGGGCGATTATGCGACATCTCGGAAGACAAGGCTATAGAGAATTGGTCAAAGAATGCATGAAACAAACTGAACATGCGTATAATCGGGTTAGACAAAACCCCATGATAGAAGCAGCGATAGAACCCGTGATGAATATCTTAGGAATAATAAGCAAAGAAGGTAGCCTCGATGAAACTGTGGAAGAAATGGAAAAGAGAGGCTGGAGAATGGCCACATCACCAGTCCCGCCCACCATGAGACTCGTTGTGATGCCCCATGTGACAGAGGGGGCAATAAATGCCTTCTTTAATGATTTGGACGCTGTGACCGCAACAATAGCATCGCCCTAACCAATGGTGGTCTCTCCTGATTTTATCTTGTCAATCTCCTCTTCCAGTTCCCGCACATCATTGGTCAATTCGAGCATTTTATTGAGTAAGATCGAAATCATTACACCATAATTGATTTGATATCCTTCTTCTCGTGCAATGATATTAGCCTCCTCAAGTCGCCGTGCCGCATTCGTAATCGACTGTTTGGATACCTTTCTTCTCTCGACTACGTCATCGATTACTTCTCTTACGTCACCGGGAGCTACCGGGGGACCTTGGAGAGGTTCCAGAAGAGCATGAATGACCTTCAGTCCAACACGCATCCTGGGATTCATCAACTTGGCCATTGCATCCTCAAGGTCTTCTTTCATCTGTCCTCGCTACCTTTTTGGTACTGGTCCTCTGTAAACGTTTACTAAGTCAAAAACCTTCTTATCGACTTAAATCTCAAATTGTTTCAGATAATCCTTGAGAGCCAGAAATTAGCGTTTACAACACATGAATATTGTGTGATTTCTTTTGCTAATGGGAAAAGAAGAAAAGACGGAAGGCAATTCTATACAAAAGGGATGGCTGTGAAAACATCTATTGAAAGGGTAATTTTCGTTTCAGTAATTCATACGGATACTGAGAGCCTTGAAGAGGCCAGAAGAGTTGTGTTAGAAACTGAACCGGATGTTGTGGCAGTCGAACTCGACCGTGCTAGGTATGCTCAGCTGACAAATCCCGGTGTTTCGGAAGAGGATATGATACCTGATTCGGGAGATATGATCTCTCAGCTCTTGAATCAAATCGCTCTACTTGAAGACGGTCTTGGGTCACTGAGCGGAACAAGTGCCGGAGAGGAGATGCTTGCAGCCATCGAAGCAGGAAGGAAAACGGGGGCGAAGATCGCCTTGATAGACAGACCCCTGCAGGCAACAGCCAATGCATTATTGAAGGTCCCATTAGATGAAATATACAAGATGACCAATCTCATCCCGGAGGCCACTGAGGATATTGAAAATGGCGGGGCAGTTGATATTATGTCCATGTTGAAGGAAGAGGGAGCCATTGACAAACTCATGGATGAATTCAGGGGTGAGTTCCCGAACATCGCCAAGGTTCTCATTGAGGATCGTGATGAATACATTGCAAATGCAATACTTACCATTCTAGAGGACGTCGATGGGAAAGTGGTTGTGGTTTTGGGTGCAGGCCATATTGACGGTGTGAGGAAGGCGTTACAGAGGGTTCTGAAAACAAAATCCGCAAGTTAGATTTCGAGTTCTTCTGCTAATTCCTTAATTCCTTCTCCTGTCTTGGCACTGACTTTCAAAACTGGTATGTTGGCATCCACTTCTCTGACATCGTTTACTAGAGCATCCACATCGAATTCCAAGGCTTCAGCCAAGTCTATTTTGTTTACGACAATCAAGTCGGCACGCTTTATTGTTAGAGGGTGTTTTC
The DNA here is from genome assembly GCA_964648855.1 of uncultured archaeon. Classification (GTDB taxonomy): domain Archaea; phylum Asgardarchaeota; class Thorarchaeia; order Thorarchaeales; family Thorarchaeaceae; genus TEKIR-14. Next base: position 102,555 of record CAZYLT010000010.1, on the reverse strand, counting down.
TAATCATATAGGGCCCCTCAGTCACGCTGACCACGACCACCTTCTTCTTCGCGCCTAGAGAGTAACCAGCTGGACATATTAAATTGCCAACATTCTCGATGAATATCACATCATAATCCGAGAGGTCGACTTCATTCAATGCTACCTTAACCATTCGGGCATCCAAATGGCAGGCAGTACTGGTGTTGATTTGAACCGTATCAACTCCATGAGAGGACACCCTATTTGCATCGATACGAGTCGCTAGGTCTCCTGCAAGCATCAGAATCCTGTATTCGTCCGCAACAAGGTCACAGAGGGCCTCAATGATTTGGGTTTTCCCGGTTCCAACTGACCCCATGATGTCAAATGCCTTGATTCCGTGTTCCTTGAATTTGGCTGCATTGAGCGCAGCTGCGTCTTCATTGGCTCCAAAGAGATCCTTCCGAATGTTAATGCTCACAGTTTTTTCTTCCATCTAGTTGGCAACCTCCCTGTCTTCAAGCGTCAAGATTTTTTCCTCTTTATAGATATAATCCCCAATTAGAGGTCTGATAAGAGTGCGTTCTACCATAACAGCGACAGCAGCCCATACAGACCCTTGGGCGGTGTCAATCAATGCAATCAACACTGCAGCTTCAATGGATTCGCTTAGGTAGAGAAAAACGGTCATATCAGGAATGAATCCGCCAATGATGCCACCGCCCAAGATAGCCAATAATAGGTACTTCAGGCTATCTCTTTCGTGCGTGATATAAATCGCAGATCCAGTACCAATTCCTAGAAAGATATTACCCAAGAGAGGCAACATGCTGAATTCGCCTCCACCGAGAACACCGCCGATCCCTACAATAGTGCCTACAAAAATCCCACCTGGTATACCGCCAATCACCCCGCCAAGTTCTGAGAAGAGAAAGCCAGGTGTTATTTCTACAAGCTCAGGAATCACTGTGAATCTCACAAAGAGCCTTACAACAATTCCTAGAGCGGCAATCATTGCAAGCGTGGTCAGAGCTACGGTATTCTTCTTGAGCGGCACGGCGTCCATCATATTGTCCTCGTCGAACCTTCTATTCTTCAGGCTGCTCGGACCATGATTCCAACAAGAATCTTCTGGTTTCCTCGTACCATTCATCTAGCTGTTTGAGAATTGCTTTCCTCACTTCAGCTGTCGAGACCGCCTTGTACACATAATAGTAGCCACCCCTGTCGAAGTACCTAGTATCACGTGTGACCAGTCTCTTTTTGAGAAGTTCGCCCAGGATTTTTTGAGTGGTACTCCTGTCACGATCGATTTTTGATGCGACTTCTTCAACAGTTTCTGCTTCAGACAACAGTGAGAAATAGGCATCAATTTCACTACTTCGGAGACCAAATGCACAGCAGAGCAAGTCTGACGGTCTGCTAAATCCCTTGTTGAAAAGACCCTCCAGCTGATTTCTAGTTCTCATTTTTCATCTGTCTATATTCGACAGTGTGTTAAGATAAGGGTTGTGCAATGATTTAGCACAGCCGTTCGGAACATAATACTTTGTTTCAAAAGAGCACACTCCACCGTATGATTGGTGAGAATATATTGGATTTTAATACAATACGGAACGGGTGTGAAAACAAGCCTTGGGAGAGAAGTGAACATCCACCTTCCAGACGAAGCACGATCAATCTAGCACCTCTAAAAGGCGCACTAGAGTCAGACCCAGCTAGGTCAAAAATTCTCACCATTCTAATCCAAGACGGTTCCTGGGTTTCCACCACGGACTTGCTTCATGCAGCACGACAGGTTCGGTCGGTTGTAGGTGCAGTCACAATTGGTACAATTCTCAATGGTTTCAACGAACTGGTACAATCAAGGTTAATTATTAGCCGAACTTCATTGCACACCGGGATGGATTGGGCGGAATGGAGAATAAATCCAGACTGGCTCCAACCAACGCGCAAGCTGTTGCAGATGATTTCAAGAACCAGAGTTAGAAAGACGGAGGAATCCGTACACAATAAGGTTCAACGATTACTCGATTCCAACCCCTGACGGGATTTACTCATAATTGAGTAAAATGTCATATATGAGTAAGATTATTAAGTGGAGTGGCTTGACTCCATCCATGCAAGATAGCAGAAAATCCACGACAACAGAGCAAGCGTCCCAAGAAGATTCAGACAATGATTGGGTTCTGCCATATTCTGATGATGCGCATGAGATAGCAAAGAGAGTTGTTGTTGCTGCGCTTCTTGCCGCACTATCTATTGCGGTCACGCCAACTGCGGCATATGTCCCACGATTAAGTTGGGGCATCGCACTGTTTGACCCCACTTCTATCTTCTGGATTATAGCATTTCTAGTAGGAGGCATATGGGTAGGGTTGGTTAGTATGAGTGCTGGTATACTCTTGCTAAACTTTTTCGACCCTTTTGCACCAGTTGGTCCATTAGTGAAGCTATTGGCTACACTCCCAATGATAGTGATTCCATGGCTGGGAACGAAATTCGTGCAGTGGAGGTCGAGGGGGGACCCTTCTCTTCAGGACTCGCAGGAAGAAACCGACACAAAAGCGGCAGGCCGCATTCTCTCGAAGCCAAAATTCTTTGTGCTAATGATGATTTTGGCCCTTTTTGTTCGGCTTGCTATAACAATTCCGGTGAATCTTTCTGTTGTCCCGACATTATATGGTGTAACTGATATCAACTTCATCATCATCTATACCATTGTTCTGAATATTTCAACATCTTTCTTTGATGCTTTGATACCCTATATTGTGGTGTACCCAACATCAGTCTATGATAATTTCAAATTATGGTGAGATGGATCTGTTAACACAAGCAGAAACAGCTTAAATACCAACGTCGAGAGATAGCGGCATACGTAAACCTCTCTGAGATGGAGGAAGAATAGTGCGACGATGTGAATTCTGCGAGTCACCCGTAGCCGCAGATGCAACCGTATGTCCGGTCTGTGGAGAGGATATTGCAGAGGAAACACTGGAACGAGTACTGCCGATGCTTAAGAGACCGGCAGCCCCAGATGTCAGAGTTCTAAGTACAGCAGAGAGATTATGGGGTGTATTAAGGAGACCAAATGCGGCATACAGAGACATCGCACAAAGACCTGATTATTTCGGGCCGTTTGTTGTGATATTGGCAAACGCGCTTATTCTTGCCGGATTTTTCTTGACGATATCTTCGAAGTTTACTACTACAGTGATTGTGAATGCAACCACAGGACAGACTGCTACAGTGAGCGTACTTCTTGCCCCTGCAGGCTTCGAGTTTCTGATAACTGGATTACTATCTATTCTTCCAAATACCATCCTAGGCATTGTCTATCTCGTTGTAGGGACGGCCTTTGCACACCTAGCATTTAAGGTGACTGGAGGTCTGGGAAGAAAGGGAAAGACGGCTGCAGTTGTCGGGTATAGCATGCTACCTCTACTACTATTTCGTCTTGTTGCCTTATTGTACGTATTCATAGTGATGCCAACATACACACTCGGAGCGACGCCAGGCCCCGAAATTATCAACTCTATATTCCAATCAGATATGTGGCTGATCATTGATTACCTCACCACAGCCTCTTTTGTTTGGGTGGGATTCCTATTGATATTTGGAATCAGAGAGGCGCATAATACATCGACAGGATGGGCGACAATCGTGGCTATAGCATGTATGTTAGTTTTGACTTGGACATTCTGGCAAGCCCACTAGTTGCTAGAAGCCACCATATAGAGGGATAATTACAAAGGCTATGAGGCCAACCAGTGCGCCGACTTTGTCAAGTGTGCTTCCAATCATGAGGCGCTTCTCATCTTTTGGACCAGTGAGTGGCACGATTGCAGCAGCTGAAACTAATACAGCTCCGGTGACTAGTAGAGGCCAGAGGTCGTAGCTGGCAAAGCCAAGGAGCCATATGAGTACATAACATATGACACCGACCATATTCAAAATTGCCTGAACAGCAGCTGATACATTATATCCATAGATGCGTGCTATTGTACGCACATTACGAAGCTTGTCACCCTCAACGTCCTCGGATCCTTTGATTGTCTCGCGGGCTTGGAGAATCATGAACGCAGTTATAAAGAACAACCAAATTGGCACAGGTAGCATGATCGATCCGACATTTTCCCCGTAGATGATTGAACCGTAGATTACACCAAAGGCAAAAGAAAATGCCACCATAAAGTTGCCAGCTATGCCCAATTCCTTTACCTTGGATGCATATGCATAGCCTACAAGCAAGAAGATAACGACCACAATTGCACCTATAATTCCGTTTAGCAGTGCAAAGAAGATTCCCAGAGCACTAAGACTCACAACAAAGACCCATGCCTGTCTGATAGTCATACGACCGCTAGGCAAAGCTCGGTGAGGCCTATTGATTTTGTCGATTTCTATATCGTATATGTCATTGACCACATTGCCGCCCGCTGCGACAAAGAAGTATGTAATGTATCCAAAAACAATCATCATTATGTGAATCAGAAGGGTGCCGCCAGTTGGATTCAGTCTATAGGACATGGCTATTCCCGAGATAACTGTCAATCCGCCAATGATGCAGTTCTGAGGACGAATAATGGAGAGAAATGCTATTGGGTCTATTCCTGACTTGGATATTCTTTTCTCGGATGCATCATTTGACAACTGAGTCACAACCCTAGTAGGTATCGGCTTTTGAACTTGAATTAAGGATTTCGGGGAGCAGATATTATTAGGATGAGTGAAGCCCTCCAGCAGGCTAGTAACCTCTATAAAGTAGCAACAATGAACGGGAGAGGAGGATTTAATCGGTGTCTTCTGATTACGTCTATGAGAATTATCACCCTAAGCCACTCGATTTATTGCTTGCATCTATTGCAGCAATTGCGATGCCTGTTGTGGCAGGACTTCTTTTTGACCTAAGTGGCGCATTAGTCCCTATGGCAATATACTACGGTCTCTTTGCTATACTAATCGTCAGATGGCGTAGAGGAAGCTTAGACTATGACATACAGAACGGCAATATAGTAGACCAATTCAGGAGCTATATGACACCGCTATTCTTTGTGCTATTCATTCTCCAAACGGTTGTTGTATTCAGCTCTTGGTTCACATTGATTAGAGTGGAGAATCCCAATCTCATTGGTTGGTCTTTGACATTGCTTGTTTGGGCGCCGGTCAATGCATTCTCGGAGCAGTTGATTTGGCTTTATACTTTCGACTCGTTTGCAGAGTACTATAAAGAAGGAAGAAAACGATCCATAATGGTATTCATTGGCGGAGCCCTATACATCGCGCTCATAGGTCTCATTCATGCATTGTTCTGGGCAAAATTTCTGTTGGAGAGCAGCTATGTTTTCCCGTTCACCGAGCTATTTTTCCTCATCCAATTCATCATGCCAATAGGCTACATTTTCCTGTACAGAAGAACGGGAAGCATGTGGCCCCTTGGCATCATTCACGTGTATCTCAATTTCACTGGGGTGTTAATTAGTGGGTATTCGATTCTCCCATATTTATTGACGCCGGGATAGATTCCCCAATTAGCCCCAACAATCGTGTTCATATCTCGCTTGAAACAATGTTACACCCAATGTTTCTTATGCCAATCTCAAGCACGAAATCTATACAGGAATGTGATAGGGTTGTTTGATGAGCTCAGCCGCGAGGAATTATTGAGAGTCGTGGAGATGTATGCGAAGGCTTGGCAAGCAATGGATGGTGCATACTTTCTCAGTATTGAGCGTGAATATGGCATGGAAACTGCCATAGAGATGGACAAGAGTGCTTGGCGTATCTTCTCACCCATAGAAGCCAAGCGGATTATGAGAGAATTCAATATACCCGAAGGCGGTGGGTTGGACTCGCTGGCAGAGGCTCTAAAGCTCAGGGTATATGCAGCCTTGAACAAGCAAGATATCAACCGGATAGACGAGGACACCCTGATCTTCACTATGGAAACATGCAGAGTTCAAGTTGCTCGTAATAGAAAAGGACTCACTGATTTTCCGTGCAAGCAAGTAGGGGTTATAGAATACGAAAAGTTTGCAAAGACAATTGATCCAAGAATAGAAACAGAGGTCGTATTTTGCCCGCCAGATAGTCACCCTGCGGACGCATATTGCCAATGGAAGTTCACGCTGGAGAAGTGATTTTACTGAGCAATTTTCGAATTGGTACAGCGGGTTATCCATCAGGCTCCAAAGGCAAACTTGAGAAAGTTTTCGAGATTCTCAGAGAGGCTGACCTTAATGCGCTTGAATATGCAGCAGTTCATGGCTTACGCACCTCCAAGAAGAGAGCAAGCAGGATCGGAGAATTGGCCAAAGAGTACGATGTCTCAATGAGTATCCATGGAGCATACTACATCAGCCTTGCCTCGAAGAGTGAGAAGACTCGGCGAAGATCGAAAGACCGCTTGATCAAAGCCCTAGAATTTGCACCACTAATGGCGGTTAGCAAAGTTGTATTTCATCCCGGCACGTATGGAGGACTATCACCTGAACAGGCATACATGGTAATCAGAGATGCACTACAGGAGGTATGGGAAGTTGCAGGGAACGGTAGTGGAGCATTGCTAGCTCCGGAAATTGCGGGAAAAATCAATGCTTATGGGTCCGTTGATGAGATAATTCGATTATGTTCCGATGTAGAAGGAACTGTTCCCACCATTGATTGGGCACATCTTCACGCTCGTCGTGTTGGAAATTTTGGTGTTAAGCAGGATTACCTTGATATATTGACGAGATTTGAAGATACACTGGGCGATCTGTTCGTCAATAATATGCACTTTCATGTCAGTGGCATCAAATTCACTGATAAGGGTGAAGCGGCACATAGACCCCTTGGCGATGAGTGGGGCCCCGACATTCTTCCCCTGATGGAAGTTGTAGACGAAGTTGGATATAGTCCTGTCATTATATCCGAGAGCCCGGATCCCTTGCATGGTGCACTCTATACAAAATTCCTGCTTGAGAAATTACAGGGGACAGAAACATGACCAGACTCGTATTTGTTCTCGGAAAAAATTGGATTCTATCCATTGCAGAGGTCATCACACTCCTTCAAGACAAAGGCTACAATCCTAAGGTAATCGATAATACCAGGAATGGCATGATAGTGGAGATTGACGGAAATATCACGGATGAACAGATTGTGCACCTACAGAGCCAATTAGGGGGTTGCTACAAAACCGGCCGACTTATCCGGACCTATACTATTGACTTGATTCGTGATGCTTTTCCTGACAGGGGGAAGGGCGATAGGGAAGCCCGGAAATTGCTGGCTGAAGTTGAATGGACTAAGAGTATTTGGCCGAAACCAAATAGGAAGAGTATCAGCTTTGGCGTTTCGACCTATCCTCCATTTGGAAGGGGTTTCAGGGTCCATCTCCAGCGACTAACTCGATCACTTGACCAGTATATCAAGAAAGACTTACTAGACAGGGGAGCCAAGAGTGTAGACTACATTATCTATGAAAAACCAGACAGGAGAGATAGTGCGAGCAAAAACACTGCATTGTGGCCAAAGGCTATAGCAAAGCATAATCTACTCGTTCCGCCAAACGCGGAAATCCTAGCCATCATTGCCGAGAGAGATTTGTATCTGGCAAAGTCGGTTGCAGTATATGATTCAATGTTGCAACGTTATCGTGATGAAGCTAGACCATATATCTCCAGTGAAATCAGCACCAGTCCAAAGCTATGTCGAACCTTACTAACTCTATCAGGAGCACGGGAAGGAGATACGGTGTTGGATCCCTTCTGTGGAACTGGAACTCTCCTGATGGAAGCTGCCCTTTTGGGTATGAAATGCATTGGTCTCGATATTGATGGAAATGCGGTAGAAGGGACCAAATCTAATCTCAGATGGTTATCACAAGATCTCAATATGCCTCTCGATTTTCGTATTTATCACGGAAATGCCAGGAATCTCACCAAGACTGTAACCACACCGGTAGACGCGGCTGCCTTCGAACCAGACCTTGGACCAATATACACCAAGCGTCCCGAAAAGGCTAGGGCACTCGAAACCATCCAGGATCTTACTGAACTGTATCGCGATGCCATTCAGGAAATCTCCAAGATATTGAATCCAAGAGGAAGAATTGCTATGACTCTGCCTAACATCCAGACAAAAAGCGGTGAAGTTATGGTACTGGTGGATGAGCTACTTGAGGGTACAAATCTAGTTGTGTATAAATTGCTGCCAGATAGTGCATTTCACGACTCGATTGTAAGCAGTGAACAGCTTGAAATCATTCCAAATAGAACCGCTCTTATCGAACGAAAAAGGGGACAAATAGTTCAACGATCAATCGTTATGCTAGGCAGGCCTTAGAATAGATATCGCACAACATCATCGAGAATTGCATATGTTTGTAACCGGGAAATATCGCGTTTCACATACGGCATGGTTTCCTCGAAAATCATTTCTCTGAACGCATCTTTAGGGCTGATTTCCTTTGTTGCAATAGCAACCACTCTCAGTAGTTCCTCGAGGGCGTCTCTCAGTTGACGATAACTGGTGTTGTATACATCAATACAGAGAACGTCAATTCCATTCTCATCAATTGGCACCTCAGCCAAACAGGAAAATTTCCCAACGACATCTTTAGCTCTCTCAAGGAGGGTATCTGTGAGCCGATTTCGCGTCTTATTGTCGATTTCAACGCAGAGAATGGATTTTATCAAGTGGCTGTAAACCTCTAAGCAGTCCATTGCTTTTCCAGCAATGAGTGCTTCGTCAGTGACCTCATATTGATTTATGAGCTCATCAACAAAGTTGCCAAAACGCTTGAAGGTCTTTGAAGTACCTGTCCAACCTTTCAAGAGATTATCTAAATTCTGGTCCTGTGGTATTTCGTTTTTCATGAATTCCTTGAGAGCATATTCTACCAAGAATCGCATATGACTCAAACGAGCGCTCTTGGAAACAACCATGACGAAAAGCAAGTCGTCCGTTGCTTCCCAGACGTAGCGATTATTCTCAGTATCAATTGTCTTCAAGTTTTCATGAGATGCTTTATCGATGAAAGTATGAGTGGCAGAAAGAAACGGAGCAATCAAGTCCATGTCGATTTCAATGCCGCTATATGCCTTAGAGATGAGATTCCGACCAGTCTTACGCTCCATCAACCAGACTCCTTGAATGTCTCTACTCTCTGACATATTCTTTCAGACCATGGGGTTCCAAGAAAAATGCTTACATAAGATTATGTAGGATTTCCATATTTCAAAGAATATGGTGTTAATACATAGGACACCACCGATACAGTATCAGGAGCTTATGAAGTTGAGATTCCGAGTTTTTCAACCATTTCTTTGTACCTGTTGCGCACAGTTACTTCCGTTACTCGGGCAGTACGGGCAATCTCCAATTGTGTCCGCCGCGAACCGACGAGAATACTTGCAACGTAAATAGCAGCTGCTGCCATGCCTTTCGGATCCTTGCCTATGGTGAGACGTTCCTCCTTAGCCTGCTGTAGAATATCAATGGCCTTCTTCTTTGCCGACCCCGGAATTCCTAGCTCAGTGCCAAATCGATGTACAAAATCGACGGGATTTGCGAGAGGCACCTTTAGGTCCAAATATCGAATCACCAAACGAACACATAGACTGAGTTCCTTTCGAGTGATATGAATCATATCTGTGATTTCTTCCAAGGGACGAGGAACTTGGTGAACTCGACAGGCGAGGTACAGAGATGCTGCAATCATGCCTAGAATCGTACGACCTCTCGTCAAACGTTTTCGTAGAGCCTTCCTATAGATTACAGCGGATGTTTCTCGTATGGAGTACGGAATACTCAACTGGGAGCTTATCCTATGAAGCTCGGTCATGGCAACTGCGAGATTTCGTTTGTTAGAGGAATGTACTTTGGAACGAATCTGCCACTTCCTTAATCGGTGAATCTGTGCTCGTCTTGTTGACGATAGTCTTCTGCCAGAAGCATCCACATTCTGCCTGCTTATCACCGTGGAAAGCCCCTGATCGAATTTGCTCCAATCAACTGGACCTCCTACGCGCTGTCGGGAATTCTTTTCATCAGCAGTGAAGGCACGCCATTCAGGACCAGTATCGATATGGTGGTCGGAAATAACAAGGCCACATTCAGCGCAAGTAATTTCACCGCGAGATTCATCAACATACATCTTAGTAGATCTACAAGATGGGCAAATATAATCAGACGAGTTGGGGTGCTCCCTTTCATTTCGTGTCTTTGCTTCTTTGCTGGCCAGTCCAATCATCTCCCTGCGCTTCTACTGGGAGAGAGTAGTAGCGCCGTCAGAGTGTAGTACCAATGCAGTGTTTCTCATGGCGTATGAGAAAACACGTCGTAAGTTGGGACGCGTTGTGGGAACCATCCTTCGTAGAGGACGCCTTGGCTTATGACTACCAGAAGCAAATAAGGGTTTTCTAGATTTAAATAACATTCTGTTGAATTATTTAGCAATAGACGGGTTAGTTCTTCATCAATTAAGTTAAAACCATTTTATTGTATTTCTTCGAGATTGTAGTTGGAATTCGTGCTGGGAGAAGACGTAGCGTTCTATTTATGAAGGAAGATTCACTTCAAAGAGGCATTGGGCGATTGACGATGGGTAGTGAAACGAATACAAGAAATCCATGGGATGAGATGGTTCAGTCTATCGAAGGAGAAATTGCTGCAGCTGCCAAGGTTTCCAGAGAGGAGATTTCGGAGTATTTTGAAATCCCACCCGATTCAGAGATGGGCGACTTGGCATGTACCATCGCGTTCCAGCTTGCAAAGAGTAAGAAGAAGAACCCCGCTCATATAGCAAATGATATCGCGGATGAATTGAGGAAAGAAAAACCAGAGAGTAGCTATATTTCAAGAGTTGAAGTGAAGGGCCCGTATATCAATATCTTCTTGGACAAAGAGATTTTTTCAAAGATGGTGTTACCATCTGTCGTGACTCTGAAGGAAGAGTATGGAACTACACAGAAATTCAGCGATAGGCGAGTCATGATCGAGTTCCCTGCCGTCAATCCCTCAAAACCCTGGCATATTGGTCATGCAAGAAATGCAGTACTGGGCGATACATTAGGAAATATTCTCAGTGCAACTGGGCATGATGTGACCCGGATTGATTATATCAATGATCTTGGTCTTCAAATTGCACAGCTTACATGGAAGCTTCTCCATTCAACTAGCCCAGATATAGAGGAAAAATACGACTGGTACTTAGGAAGACAATATGTGGATGTCCAGGAGGCCTTTGAAGAAGATCCTAACGTGGAACAAGAGGTTCGTGAGATTGCTCGCCAGTTGGAGGATTTGAACTCTAAGGCTTCAGAAGTTAGTAGTGAGATGGTGACCAAATGCGTGAAGGCACAAAATCAGACGGCCTACGCACTGGGAATATATCATGATTACCAGGTCTGGGAAAGCGCGATTTCCCACAGTGGATTACTAAGTCAAGCTAGGAAATTGATGCTCGAAACTGAGAACATTTTCGTAATGGAATCCGGTGAGAAAGAGGGATGCATTGTGGCACGATTGGACAGCCTTGACGAATTCAAAGATATGAAGGACCCGTTCAAGGTACTGTTTCGATCAGATGGTACAAGAACATATACAGGAGCCGATGTTGCACTGCAAATGTGGAAGTTTGGTATTCTGTCCGATCCCTTCCGGTACTCGGTATTTGAGAAGCAACCAAATGGCAAACGAGTGTATCGAACTACCTTAGAAGGTGAAGAGAGAGATATTGGAACCTTTGACTCCGTTTTCAACGTGATAGGTGCAGCACAAGCGCATCCCCAACGTCTCATTTATGCAATTCTTGAGCTTCTAGGCCACGAAGAAGAGGCTAAGAATTCACATCATGTGGCCTATGAGTTTGTGGGTCTTGAAGATGAAGATCTCTCAGGAAGAAAAGGCACGTGGATTGGCTATTCTGCTGACGAGGTCATCGAAAAGGCAAAGACTCTTGCCAGAGAGGAAGTGGTTAAGAGAAATCCCGAAGAGGAGGAGGAATTCTTCAAAGACGTCGCATCTAAAATAGCTGCAGGAGCAGTCAGATATTTTCTACTCAATGCCTCACCCGACAGGAAAATCACGTTTCGATGGTCTGAAGCCTTAGATTTCAATGGTGATGCAGCCCCCTACTTGCAGTATTCCTTAGCTAGAGCCCAGAGAATTCTTGAGAAGCAGGACGCAAATACAGCTCAGAATATAGACTATTCATTGTTGTCCGAAGAGGCTGAATTTGAGTTGGTCAAATCACTTAGCCGTTTGGCAGATGAGGTTCTAGAGGTTGTTGACGGATTGAAGAAGCATACGTGGGGGACCAGTTTCCAGACCAGTCGGCTGACTTCATACTGCTACAAGTTGGCCACGCAGTTCAGTAAATTCTATGACACGTGTCCGGTTCTACAAGCGGATGGCGACGTGAAGCATGCTCGGCTCCATCTCGTCAAGGCATTCAAAATCACCATGACCAACTGTCTTCGCTTGCTTGGAATACCGATTATCGAGCGAATGTAGTCTATCCGGAAGTAATCCTTGCTGATTCTAAAACAATACTCGGACTCGTAATTGAAAACGTAGTGCGACTATCATCTCCAACAAGAGAGATCCGCTTCAATAAGTCGCACATATTAATTCCAACAAGGGTGTTCTTCAGAGGGTGTTGAATTTCTCCATTCTCAACATAGAATCCATCCATGATCATTGCACTTAGCTCGCCAGTAGTCATATTCGGGCGGTCAGCCGTGTTACGACAGAGAACTCCTCGGTCAATTTCTGAGATGAAATCCTCAACTGTTCCACGCCCTGGTGCTACAGTGAAGTTTGATGCCGATATAGCTGGGAGCCCAGCATATGATGCGCGGGCTGCGTTTGCTGTGTTTTCTACTTGGTCCTTGTTCGCAGTGTAGGAGTTGTGAAGGTAGCTCTTGAGAACCCCCTTCTCCATGATAGGAGTCTTTTGAGAACGAACGCCTTCTGCGTCAAATGGCCTTGAACCGATTCCACATTCCAAGGTTCCATCGTCGGTGATTGTTAACTCAGAAGAACCAACCATTGAGCCAATATCATCAGAGATATAGGATCGCCCATATTGGATTTCTTCTGCATCAAGTGCACCTGAAAATCCTAAACCGATTATAGAACTGACAGCAAGAGGAGTAAGTATGACTGGCAATTGACCTCCATCTATTGTGCTTGGACCAAGATTGGCTAACGCGGATTTGGCGGCCTCCTGTCCAACCCAGCGAGGATCGAGGTCTTTCATCTTTCTGGTTACTTGGAATTCGTATCCTGATGTTTGTTGACCGGATTCCTTTATTGTCGGATATGTATACAAGTACGCAATCGTACTCTTAGTACTACTCTCAATGCCCAGCGAATTCACAACAGCTCTTGTATTGACTCTAATGGATATTTTTCCTTCAACAGCAGGATTTTTTCCCTCAAGAATGCTCAACGTCGAATCAACAGCTGCAATCAATAAATCCGCTGTCGCTTCAGCATCCAGTTTCATCATAGTCGAATCGAATAATCCTGCGATTTCTGGGTAGGATTCTTGTTCGGATGGTAGCGTAACAAAATCTGGGTCTGGAATTGAGCATTTTGCAAGTTCAGCAGATTTCTTTCCTACAGTAACTACTTGTTGTTTATCAAGATTAGTCACATATGCAAAACCAATTCTCTTGTCTATTACTGAGCGAACACCGCAGCCCTGGTCCAAGCTATGTTCTGCACCCTTTACCGCCGAATTCTCTACCTCGATTTGGAACAATTTCGTCGATGACACATAGGCCTCAGACTGTTGAGCGCCTTCTTTCTCAGCAGCTTGAAGAGCTCTGTTTGCCACATCACAGAGATAACTCATTCACATCCCTCCAACAGGGACATTACGAATTCGTGCATGTGGGCCTCCACTCATATCAGGTACAACCTGGCCGCCTTTTCCACAGTTTCCTGCGTCTAATTCAAAATCAGATCCAATGGCATCAACCTTTGCCAGAATATCTAAGATATGACCTGCAATAGATACGTCTCTCACCATATGACCAAGCTCGCCGCCCTCTATCATGTATCCATGACCTGCCTGAAACATAAATTGACCCTTTGCTGGTTCAGTATAGCCATAATTGAATCTACAAAGCAATATGCCAGATTCTGTATCAGCTATAAGTTCATCTACGTCCCAATCACCGGGCTCCATGTATGTATTGCTCATTCGAGGGACAGGAGGATGCATAAACGATTGTGCTCGAGCAGCACCATTAACGTCCATTTCGAGCCTGGAGCTGGTTTCTAAATCATGCAGCAACTCTGTTAGAACACCATCTTTGACCAGAGTCCTCTTTCTTGTCGGGGTTCCTTCCCAATCGAAATCAAAACTCCCTCGTTTGCCACGCAATTTTGGATTGTCCGTGATATTCAATTGTTCAGGACCTACTTCTTTTCCAATCTTATCTTCAAGTACGGTGGTATGTGCTGGCCAATTATCAGCCTCGCAGGCGTGGCCAAATGCCTCATGAACCATCACGCCATTAAGCACGGGGTCCACGACAACATCGAAGACTCCACCAGGTGCTGCTTTTGAAGAAAGCAAGTCTATGACAAGCTCTGCAGTGGAAGACCCTATGGACTGGGCCTCTTCGGATTCTGTGAACTCAAATCCGCTTCTAATGCCAATTGACTCGGACGCCCTTCTTCGGTTTTTTCCATCTGTTGCGGTCAATGACGAAATGATTCTTGGAAGTGAGTTTTCGGTGTATACGGAGGTTCCAAATGAATTTACAATATAGAGCTCAGTTTGGAGGTCGCCATATATTGTCCGTGTGTTAGCAATCCGATCATCGTATGATTGTGCCTGTTCATCAATATACTTAGCAAACCCAATTTTGTCCTCAAAGTGGATATCTGAGAATGGAATCTTGACTGAAATGGGAGATCTAGCCTTGTTTGAGGGGCCGTCTATTTCAAAATGAGCAGATACTTTTTCTCGCGTAGCAAGTGCCAATTTTGCAACAGATGCACCAGCTTTCTTCATGCCAGCCCTAGTCAAATCCGTCGTTTGGCTGAATCCCCATGAGCCATCAACAAATGCTCGTATTCCCGCACCTTTCAGATGGGCGGCCATGGACCGTTTTGTAACGCCATCACTGATTTCAATAATTGTTGTTTGAGTGTCTTCTACACGAACATCAACAAATTCGACGCCCTCATCTAGAGCTGCAGCAATCGCTGCGTTTGCCAAGTCCTCCATAGTGTTTTCGTCCTGATTTCTGCTTGAAAAACCTGATATTATAACTAATTCGTACTGTGCAGTTGGCCATGCAAGTATTAGTAGAATAATACACACGTTATTCTTAGGGTATATTCCTAATAACGTGACAAGCCGGAGGCACGTATTTGACAAAAGGTTCACCATCGAATTATTGCAGCCTTTGTGGCGATAATCGCTCAACGCATATGTGCGAGGACTGTGGCGCTTTGCTATGCACAAATTGCCTTGATTCAAAATCAAGCGAATACACAATGTGCGCAGAGTGCCATCATAATATTGGGAGGGTTCCAATGGGCGAGCAACCGGAAAATTGTCCTGAGTGTGAATCACAGAGTTTTGTTACTGCAAAACGTATTGAAGAGATATGTCCAAATTGCTATTCAACTCGGATTGCGGGAATTGAAGATAAACGCAGAAACCTAGCTCACGAACTGCGTAATGCAGTCATGAGTATTCACTACGGCCACACCAAACTCAGAGAGTTCAATACTAGGCTCGCCTCCGCGAAAAGGATTCTTGTTTCATTAAGAATGGCAAATTTTCTTGGCTTCAAGTGGTTCGAAGATAGGGTTGAACAGATTCAAGATGAGTTCATAGCTATCAAGAATCGCGTTACAAACCAAGCCGAGATAGTAGCCAAGAAAATGCTCGCAGAAACAAAAGGACTCATTGATTACCAAACATGGGAAACAGGTCAATTCCCATTTGTTGAGGGCGTGACCAATCGCGTAACTCATATCGGACGACAATACAAGAGCAATATTGACGATTCACTCCAAGCACTAGAATTAGATTTGGGTGAACTAACAGAGCATCTAGAAGGTCTTGACTACTATAGGAAGCATTTCGCGGGATTCTACGAGTATTCAGACCTGTCGGTAAACGAGCTTCCTGTATGTGCAATTCCCGAGATAAAACTCAGTGGGAGCGACTTCTTGAAGCATGATAAGACCACAGGGATCTTGTATATTACGAACAAGCGTCTCATATTCGTTGCAGAAACTGGACTAGTACGCAAAAAGACAGAGGTCGTCTTCGACTTCCCCTTGGCCTATCTCAAATCTCTTGAAGAGGATGGAAGGTTCAGAAAACGATTGGTTTTGAAGTTAAAGCAGGGTGATGTTCGAGTTGATTGTGACGAACAAACGGAACAGGTCCTCTCAGATTACATACAGATCGCAAAGAAGTTTGATAGGTACGTGCAGGACGACATGCACCGGGTACGAAAGATCGAGGCGACCAGTGTTAATGTCAGCGATGTGAGATTGAAGATTGAGGAGCTGATCTACTCGATTCTGTCAACTGATCAGGTGAGTCAAGTTCCCGAAACAAAGAGAGGATATTATGTGCCATACCGGGATGAGGTGAACCGTCCTTGGAGCCCACAAAGTAGATACCAAAAGAAGCAGAAATACGAAGATGAATTGGCTGAGGAGCTCAGAAGAACACTTGGGCATCGAGATAGCAGACGAAGGAATCAAGGATACGATATGGGTTTCGAGCAATTAAGGAGAAATGAACGCGAACTGCAATCCGCTCTCTCTGAAACGGTAGACCTACTCCGCAGTGGAAGAATTGTACCTGAAGACTTCATAAGAAGATACAGAGGTTTGATGCGGGACTCGTATGGTATTAGAAAGGAACTCGACCAGTATGGCGACACCCATGAATATCGTCGATGGTGATTCAAACACCAAGTTCTTTCTCTAATGACTTGATGGCTTCTTCCAATTCCTCTGCTTCAGTCATCGGATGCGCCCCTGTAGTAGAACCCTCTACTTGGGCGGCAGCCTCTATTTCTCTCATGGCTTCACTCAATTCATCTGAAGTCACCTCAGATTCAGTTGTGGAGTCGAAAGCTTCACCTGCAATTCCGCTCTCAATCTCGAACTCTTCCAGCCGCATGGCTATTTCATCTGCATTTTCGATTACTTTCGAGGTGTCCGTGGCATCTCCAAGAAGACCCAAAATATCAGCTACATCGTCAAGGGCCTTGGATGCTTTTGCGGTGGTTTGTGCTCGAGTTATATGAGCCAGTATCTTCAAAATCTGAAGACGCGACTTATCAATTGAGAGAGCAAAACGTCTGAATCTCACCATTTCCTTTGCATAGGTCCGAAAGGCTTCCGTGTTTCCGTTCTTTCGTGCGTTGATGGCTCTTGCCTTTGTATCTCGTTCTTCTTTTTCCAACTTGTTTCTCTGTCTTTCAAGTTGTTTTGATAGAACGCGAAGCTGACTTGTAACTTCATTGATATCAGGCTTCTTTCGTCCCCACGAGAAGGCTTTCTTGAAGATACCCAATTTGCTCACCCTGAAGAAGTAAGATTCTTCTTCACTTTCAATAATATGGATGCCATTTTAACACTTCGCAGTCATCTGGAATGAAACTGTGCGGGTGTTTCTAAGGCGCGGTTCTAAACATCCTTTTCGAAAAACTCAGTAGTTTGTGGGCAATACAGAAGCTCTTAACAACCAATACAGCATTTTTCTAACGGGGTAACAATGAGCGATACCAATGGAACTAGACTCGATAAAGGCTTACGAGAACTCCTCGACAGAGCTATCGATCTGGACCAGAGAGGACTGAAGAAGGAGGCCTGTCAAAAATACCTCAAAGCCAGTAAGATATTGATCAAACTCTCAAATGCAACGAGTCTCCCTTCAGTCCGAAAGCATTACCTCAAACGGGCTCAAGAGTGTGTAGATAGGGTTCGTTATCTTT
This sequence comes from uncultured archaeon, assembly GCA_964648855.1. Classification (GTDB taxonomy): domain Archaea; phylum Asgardarchaeota; class Thorarchaeia; order Thorarchaeales; family Thorarchaeaceae; genus TEKIR-14. The sequence continues at coordinate 84,616 of CAZYLT010000010.1, read as the reverse complement.
CGGGCATCAAGAAAAAAGCTAGGGGACAAGAAAAGGGTCTCGCCAGGCCGCCTGAACCAATCCATGATGATAGTATAAGACATGAGAAACCAGCAAGTAGCCCGCCTGAAGAGGAAGATGAGGATGAGATAAGGCTCAACGAGATGATTTCTGATACAATCCTCTCCGAGCGCCCTGATGTCAAGATGTCAGAAGTTGCAGGACTCAATGATGCAAAACAGGCTATACATGATGCCATCATATCACCCATGAAGCACCCCGAGTTGTTCAAAGGCAAGGCTAGGCAGCCTTGGAAAGGCATTCTACTCTATGGACCAGCAGGCTGTGGAAAGACCTTAATTGCCAAGGCGGTTGCAAACGAAGTAAATGCCACCTTCTTCAATGTATCAGCAGCAAATATAGTGAGTAAATGGCTTGGTGAATCAGAGCGATTGGTTAAACACCTCTTCGATTCTGCGCGCGACAACCAGCCATCTATCATATTCATAGATGAGCTTGATTCTATAGGGGTTTCAAGGCGCGGAGAAGATGTTGGTGGCGAAAGAAGACTCAAGACCCAATTGTTGACGGAACTTCAAGGACTAACAAGTAAGAGTGATGAAAGAGTTACACTCATTGGGGCCACAAATCTACCATGGGACATCGATTTCGCCTTACGATCCCGATTTGAGAAAAGGATCAATGTTCCCCTCCCCAATAAAGCCGCAAGAGTCAGGATTTTCAAAATACATATTGATGATATTGAAGTCGGACCAGATGTGGACTTCAATGAGCTTGCTGACCTGACAGAGGGATACAGCGGGAGAGATATCAGCGTTGTATGTAGAGAAGCCGCGATGGAACCTATCAGAGAATTGCAGAGCGATATACCTCCTACAGAGAAAGCTGGCTTCAGATTAAGACCAGTGTCAAGATTGGACTTTCTCAATGCGATTGAAAATATTCGCCCGGCAACATCGCCTGAAGACATTCGTAGATACAAAGAATGGGCGGAGGGTTCATAGTTCGTGGGAGTCAGAGAGCGCAAAAAAGAGAAGAAGAGTAAAGAAAAAGATCGTTCAGAAGAAGAAACAGTTGAATCAAGAACAGATGAAATTGAAGAGCAAGAAGTCGAAGCCATTGAAGTGGACAGTATCGACGAGAAAGAAGACATAACGACCATCAAAGACGAATTCAAAACTCAGGTTGTCGAGGAAGTATCAGCTGAACCCGAGATTTTCTTGCCATCATGGGGCAGCGTCAAAGAGTATGAATTGATGTACCATATCCCTATCGAAGAAGATGACCGAAATCTCTGGGCAGATGAATGGGGGGATTTCCTCTTGGAGTGGGCACAGAGGAATACGGCACACAAAATATCACTTGCAACCTTCATTACTGAACCGCCCTTTTGCGACATATTTGGAAAAGTCAAGGCCTTCAGGTTCATAGCCGAAAAGCTGGTTGAAAAGGACGTTGCTGAATGGATTGGAAAAAACAATGGACAGCTTCGGATCTACTGGAGACCCATACAAGACTGGGCGGATATCGTTTATGCATGGGCTATTGAAACAGGTAAGACTAGGTTGGATGTCAAGACGCTCGTAATCCAAGAAAGTAACCAAGATTTTGCAGGTCTCCCTGAAGATGAAATCAAAACAGTCCTAGGGATTCTAGTGGAACAAGAACTCGCTGAATGGGTAGACAAGAAAAGGGCGGCAATAAAAATTCGTATTTCTTAGGCATGAATATAGAATTACAAGCCATGAGCTGGGGGAGAGTCTCGGCCATCTCTTCTTCTATCTAGCATTTCATGACCATTTGCCTTATCTGAGGACTTGTGATGCAACCCAGGGAAATAGTATCTACCGCCGGTACTGAACCGAATATCGGCAACAGCCATTCCCGCATCAACTAGACTTGATAGCACTTGACGAGCGTGGTCCTCAGACCATTTGAGCTCCATCATGACCTCTTCCACAGAGGTATATCCCTTCGTAGCTGCAAGATTAACCACATCCGATTGGTCGCCGCGTAGCTCTAGTGGACGAAGCTCTACAACTTTCACACCACCACGTAGAGTTCGTATCCCTGGAATCAGTCCGTTTTCTGCGACCCTATTGACCGCCTCTATGACATCATTATAGCTGACTGACTTGAACTGCGGCACACGGTTGACAACCTCAACTATCAGGTCCGCTAGACCCAACAAGCCTTTCGCAGAGTGTGTAGTAGCAACATCTAGAACAGCCAACCCCAGATGATCGTAATATTCATCCATTGTGTATCCATCTAATGCCGGTCTGGACCTGTGTTGGTAGAATTCGATTAATCCTGCTGCATCTGGAAACTCGTCTAAGATTCTTTGTTCTGCCATGAATCCCCCAACATCAATACCCATGCGCCTCATCTCATCCAAATGACCTTTTACTTCGTTTACGAGAGCATCAGATTCCCGCTGGAATGACCTGATATCAACCGCACCAAGGTCATACATCTTCTTGAGTTGATCTAAGGTAGCTATTGAAGCGTAAAGCTCCTGGTGAATATGGTCATGCATCGCCAGATATCCCTTCAGACTGGTTTCTTGTCTAGTCTAGACTACTAAACGAATTTTGTTGTGTGCTCCTTTAAAAGAGAGTATTATTGGGTTGAGGTCCGAAGTACCGGTGTATCCGACTAGAATCATACCCTATTAGGGGGTAATCCTGTCACGATCTCTCGGGAGAAGACTAGCCTCTCGAATATTTTCTATGCCGAGAAGTTGCATGGTAAGTCGCTCGACTCCGAGACCCAGCCCACCATGTGGAGGAGCACCATACTTGAATGGGTCAAGATAGAAGACGAATCGGTCCGGGTCAAACCCCTTGGCTTTGAACCGCTCCAGAAGTAGATCATAGAGATGGATTCTCTGTCCGCCCGTGGTGATTTCCATTCCCTTGTATGTTAGGTCAAAACTCTCAGTCATGCCCTCGTCAGTGACACTTGGCATGGTATAAGCAGGGCGAAGCTCCGTGGGATAGTGCGTTATGAATACCATATCGGTACCGAATTTCTCAGGAAATATGTCTGCGAGCATTCGCTCCGATTCAGGATCTAAGTCATCTTCCAATGTAATCTCTTTTCCAGCATCTTGCAGTAAGTCGATGACTTCCGCATATTTGATTCGCTCAAAGGGTAGTTTGGGGACATGCAGTTCAATTTCCAGAAGCTCCAGCTCCCTGCTGGCCACTTGCTTTGTCTTGTTGAAGGCATGATGCAGCATCTGCTCTTCCATTTTCATCACATCTTCAACTCCGCTTATCCAAGCCATTTCGAAGTCGAATGAAGTATATTCATTCATATGCCTTGGAGTGTTATGTTTCTCAGCTCGAAATACGGGGGCAATCTCGAAGACCCTTCCAAAGCCCGCTAAGAGCATAAGCTGCTTGTAGAATTGAGGACTCTGAGCTAGATAGGCTGGCTTTTCAAAGTACTTTATTTCAAAGAGGTTTGCGCCACCCTCGGTTGCTGCTGCTACAATTTTCGGAGTGTGTATTTCAGTGAATTCATTCTGTTCAAGAAATTCACGTGCGAATCTGACTAGGGAGTGTTGAATCCGGAATATGGCATTCACTCTTGGTTTCCGGAGGTCTAGGACTCTATAGTTCAGTCGCGTGTCAAGGTCAATGTCGACCTTTCCCTCAACTATGTCTATAGGAATTGTTTCTGACCAGTTTAGCACGCGGATTTCAGATGGGATGATTTCAGCACCGGATGGAAGAAAATCAGTCGCAACAACTTCTCCTTTGACGAGTACAGCTGTTTCAGGTTTCAGGTTCTCGGAGATTTCAAAGACTTGTTTAGGTACTCGCTTCTTAGGAATGGTGATTTGAGTTGTTCCTCGCTCATCACGAAGAATAAGGAACTTGATTTTTCCCTTATCTCTGAGAATATGTACCCAACCAACCAAAGTAACCTGCTTGCCAATGAGACCTTTTCCTATTTCATATGTATAGTGGTTTCTTCGATCCTCGCCTATGGGGCGTACATCTGCCTGTTTGTAATAGTCCACCATTGATACGTCCTTGAACTCCTGTTATTTCAATGCCAGAGGACTTGGTTATGAGGCTTTTGGAGAAACCTGGCTACCACTATACATATGGATATTTAATTACAATATCCGAATTGTCCGTCGCCTTTGAATCCTACATTGGAGCAGCAGCTAGCACATATATCCGTTCACGAGCATCCGTATCATGTTCCTCTTCTTCCAGTAGATTTAGTTCTTTCAAGCGACTGATAGCATAATTCACAGTTCGCGGAGGAAGAAATGTTCTGGTAATCAGCTGCTGCCTTGAAAGGCGGCGATTACGCTTCAGAAGAACGTACAAGAATTTCGCAGACGGAGGTAATGCTAAGAATGAGCGCTTGGCAAACGCGATCCCACCTTAGATTTGTTGCCATAAATGTTGTACCTCCATTTAGTTGAGTGGCTTTCAAGACTCCTGTGGACACATAAGCTTTGGCCTCAAAGTATGCAGCAGCTTCATTTGGGGTTCCGGAAGATCAAGACCCATTCCCCATTCATTCTTTCGGGTCGAGGAATTTTAATGAAGTGCCGAATCAGCAGAGAGAAGAACTTCTTCTCCAGCTGGAATCCAATGTCATCTGATGTGGCAATTTCAGAGAGAATCTCATGAGAGTTCACCTCATGCCCCCTGACTGTGTTATTTCCAATAACAATACAGTATTTTCCATCCGGTTTGAGGACTCGCAACGTTTCTGATAGTTGGATTCTCATATCCTCAAAAAACTTGTACACGATGAAAGAGCGTCGAGGATCCACCTCATGAATAGAATGAAGCAATGGATCTAAGGATTTGTATCCCGAGATTCTTAGACCCTTGTACTCACTCTTGTAAACAGTTTCTGTACCTATGTATTTCCTCTTTCTCTCCGATAGTGGAGCGTCATCTAGCATATCCAACCAATACATCTCAAGTTGATGGGTTCTTGTGTAATCGACTGCGTTGATATACGGAGGAGAAGTAATAGCCAAATCAATAGAGTCATCAGCCAGAGGAATATGAGTTGCAGTTGCCAATGGGAGATGCGTTCGAGAAACGCCGTTAGTTCGACAATAATCGAGAAGTTCCAACATTGCTTCCTTCTGCTGACATAGAGATTCAAAGAACAATCCAATGGTTTCTCCGGGCTGTATTCGACGAATCTGTTTCTTGCGGATAACGGTTCTTGTGCAGTAAGGGTCTGCATTTGATACATCTCTCACAATGGACGAGAAGACAACCCGGAGGAAATCATGTAGTTCAGGGCTATAGCTTGGTTCATCTTCGCATGTTTCATTGATACATTCCAATATCATCCCAAGCTCGAAGAGGACGAAATCGCGAAACCACTTGTCGCGATAATGAAATGAAGGAATTGCCGGCGAATAGGACGGGTCCCGAGTCTTTTGATGGATACAGTTTCTCAAAAGAGCCACAATTTGTCTAAGCTCTGACGATGGCAGCGGATTTGTTTTTACCTTTGTTATAAGTCGTGCAATAGGGTCAATGTCTAGCCCGATGCCGACCCTATTCGCAAGCATTGCTTCTAGTGGAACAGTGCCGCTGCCGCACATTGGATCCAGAACTGTAGCGCCCTCCTGCGAGTATTTCCGGATCAGATATCTAGGAAGTTCTGGAAAGAACTTCGCAGGAAATTTGTGAATACCATGAGATAGAAATGATTGGTCTTTACTGAGAATCAGAATTGCCCGGTTATTTGGAATTGTAATTTCTGGGCTAATGCTTCCATCAAATTCTAGAATCTCTTCTTTTTTGACCGAATCATTCTGAAACTTGTGATTGGCGGAGCTGTTCATTTTGATGTGGCCTACTTCGTATTTTAGCTGAAGAGCAGCATCATCCTTCGGATATTACCAAGCTTTATGATTTTTGTTAATGAAACGGTCTGTTGTTTAGATAACCATCTGGAGAATGAAAATGATTATCAGGAAGATGAGTGGAACATCTAGATGAATTAACTGTGGTTAGAGGTTCATTAGACTCTTTCTGTCCAGAAAGCCGCTTTAATTCATTTAAAGGTGAAAAAACCATGGCAAAAAGCAGCATGACAAAACTTGGAGAACTCTTAGTGCTCATCGGCGGCATTGTGGGCATCATCTATGGAATAGCAGCCGTGCTCTCATTTCCGCTTTTCGACCCCATTGGTTGGGAATTGGGAGGGATTTTGGGAGGAATCATTAGTGGGATAATACTGATTGTTGTTTCACTCGTGACGCTGGCTACCAGCGGAGTTATCAATATACCGGCCCTTAAACTAGGTAAGAGCTGGATAGTACTTCTGATTCTGGGTATTCTGATCTATATATTTGGCTCAGGCTTGGGCGGGATTCTGGTAATCATTGGAGCTATTCTACTAGCACTATAAACCATGAATGCCCTTGCACGCGTTTCTTGCAAGGGCCTTCTATTATCATCTAATCTAGACAGATTCCTTGATTGCGGTTTCTATCTTATCGACAGCAGAATCCAGCTCGTCCTCTGTTATGACATAGCTTGGAGTTAGTCGAAGGCAATTCTGTCCTGAACCCAATATCCAGAGCCCCTGTTTTTGAACTGCATTCTTGACAACGCGATCACGTAGTTTGGGAGCCTTCTCTTTCGTTTTCTTATCCTTTACAAGTTCTATGCCCACCATGAGACCCATTCCTCGGACATCACCAACAACCTCATTATTCTCCTTCAACTCCTCTAATCGTTTGAACAGATACTCTCCCTTCTCAGCATTCTTCTTTAGGTAGTTGCCATCTTCAATTTGCTTTAGAATCCAAAGAGACAGCAGAGACATTTTGGGTTCCGCAGAGAAAGTTTCAGAGTGACGACTTCCGCCTGTGAACATCGGAGCTGGACCTATTGAAGCACCCATCGGATATCCTCCGCCGAGGGCTTTTGCCATGCAGATATAGTCGGGAACTACATCATGATTTTCAATTGCGAACCATTGTCCAGTTCGTCCCATGCCTGCTTGGACCTCGTCTGAAATGAAATATGCACCGTGCTCTTTTGTTACATCGTACATCCCCTGCACGGCTTTGGATGGCGGTACAATGAGACCACCTTCTCCACACAGTGGTTCCATCACAGTTGCGGCGATATCCGTCCCTTCAACTTGAAGTGCATATCGCAGAGCCTCAACACATTCCACATTGCAAGACTCGACCTTTTTGCCATACGGACAACGATAACAATAAGGATATGATACACGGATTACGTCGATGCCTTGTGGATATCCGTTCTTATGTTTGTGATTTGAAGCAGTAAGAGCCAAGGCATATCCAGTTCGACCATGGAATGCGGGCCTGAATCCAACGAATCTCGTCCTCCCGGACAGATCCATTGCAGATTTAAGACAGCCCTCAACTGCTCGTCCTCCAGAAGTTGTAAAGACGACTCTCTTCTTATGGTCACCAGGTGCGATATCGCTTAGACGTTCAGCAAGAAGTGTTTGAGGAATTGCGTCAAAATCCATTCCGGGGAGTTCACGGACTACATCATTTATACGACTCTCAAATTCGAGATAAGGTGGGTATCTAAGACCAAGAGCCCTTACTGCCACTCCTCCCGTGACATCCAAGTACTCTTTTCCTTCAATATCATAAATCCTCACACCCTCACCGCGGGTATGGTCAAGGCAGCCGTAGACTTCTCGATCCTGCGTAGTTATTGCGAGTGCCTTTGCAGCCCTCTCTTTCCAATATTCATTTGAAAGCTCCTTAGAAGTGATTTCTCCAAATCCTAATTCTCTGATAAGCTCAATATCTTTCTCGTCCATCGCCAACAATCCTCATGGAATTCTAGGCATAGGCAATTCCCTCTTCATTATCTAATTTGCGATTGAGGCCCCGCAGACATTGTAGCTATTGTAACGTGTCAGATCAATTTCAATAGAGAACCCATGATGACTAAAAGCCCGCCAAGTGTCCCGCCAAGGAAGTACATCAATAGACCAAGCAAGAGAAAAGGAATCCATTCTCGATTGTTTGAAACTGGTAACTCTATCAATGAACTTGAAATCGCGAGGGTAAGAATTGAGAGAAATATCAAAAGAACCCCTATTGACAAACCCGTCAGATTGCCTAGGACGCTTCCAAGTTCAATTGTTGGGAGAAATTCTAGCCACCTGCCGAAGTTCATAACGAAGAGGATACCATGCACTCCCGTGAGAATAGCACCAAAGATAATCAGAAAAGTCGATAGCCTGCTGGTCTCTTCCAAATCGTCTGACATGTTACCATTCCAATGCTACTTTCTGAGCGCTAGGAGTAGTCCGGCAAGGAGAATCATAAATCCAGCAAGAGTGCCTAGATTTGTCAACCAAGATATAATATTGATCTCTAGACCGCGTACGACTATTACGATTGATATGAATCCGATGAGGGCAAGCAAGAGACCTGACCTTTCAATTCTGAAATTAATGAATCCGCAGGCATCGAATGCCAAGATTACCATTATTATGAGGGATATTCCTAGAATTACGTCAATTAGCGCATTTACGTCTCCGCCTGCTGCATTCTCAAGTCCACCTAGAACCATTTGTACTGCGAAGATAGCCAACACTATTCCACCGAGTACCGTATAACCTTGAGCAGCTCCAACTGCCTTAAGACCCATGTATATCATCCTCTTTGTGCCATCTCATCTGCATAATCGGAAACGATAGCACATCAAGGAAAACAATGGATGAGTCAGATAAAAACCCTACTAAGTCCATGTACTGCTCTTTGATGTCACATATTCCCTTCAAAGGCGAAACTACGCAGGTAATACATAGGATTGTATTTCGAGAATATGACCATCAAATAGAATTAATTCCATTCCGGGGTGGTCAAAACGCGATATTCTAGTTATGATGACGAACGAAACCGTGAGAAACCTGTACGGCTGGATCGCACAGAAGGAACAGTTGTCATTGAAGGCAGACCGTATCCGGCGAAGGAAGTTGTAGAGGCACTAGCTCAATCAGGTTATTCCGATATCCGTCATGCAGGAGATGAATTGATTCTTGGTCGCAAGAGAATTTCGCCCATCTTCAAGTCACGCCAAGAGAGAGCTATGGCTTCGCTATGTCATGAAAGCTTGGCATATTGCTGTCCGCTCTCGAAGAGATGCATGGAAAGAGACCGCGCCCTCGAAGTTTTGGGTTTGACAAAAAGGGACTATGAGCAGTTGAAGGGCAACTCACACTACCAATTCCTCGATTCATCCAAGGTTGATGATGTACACGATAGGTCATGGCAGAGAACTAGTGATGGGAGAACTGCAAATCGCCCGGCAACTGATAGGGGTTTTGGTTCAGACGACTATAGAAGAGATTTTGACAAGCTTGACCAAGTTTTTCAACCAGATAATAGTCGCAGAGGCAACTCTTGGAGAAACGACCCAAGATCATCGAAGCATAATGAACGCAGTAGAGGTAGTACCGAAGAGAGATCTATTGGGTCAGTCTCCAGAATGCACAGAAATGACAGCTTGATGGATGAGATGCGAAAATCTACTCGCAACATCGATACGGGAACATCCTGCTCGACAAACAGTGAGCCAAGCGTCGAGGGGCTTGGTGCGTTATTCTCACAAGGAGAACTTAGTCCTTTCAAAGACAATACGCCGGAGGGAACTGAGGAACGCGCATTTTGCTTTTCTTGTGGTAGGACGTTTGAAAAGGGAACAAAGCTATGCCCCTACTGCGGAACGCGCCAATAATCGTTGATATGTCCTCTTACTAGTCACCGATAGCTTCTTCGCGGCGATCCGAATAATCATCTGGATAGTCAAATGTACCAGATATTCTTTCAATAGCAGTATCCTTTGCCAAATCCTTGAGGTCCTTTACTTCCTCTATTGAATCGACTCCCCAGCGAAATAGTGTCACATCGCCTCCACGCCTCTTGAATTCGTTTGAGAAGTAAAGAGACTCCACTAAATCATCATATTCTGCACTTCCTTTGGTAGGGAGAATTGGAGACCAAGGATATAGATTGACCAAAATGCTACCTGTAATGTCGAGTATTCTCTTCCAATCGTAGCCATACTCATCCTGTGCGTTTTCTGTGAGACCAGTCATTGGATCCAATAAGATCTCAATACCGAGTTTCAACGGTTTTGTTCTCTCTGTGCTATCACTAATGTCACGGGCTGCTGCCTGCAATTGCTCTATACCTTGATGGACTATTCCACTTCGCCATTCATGCCATTTTTCGTGATATTCGGGATTTTCTGTTAGATATTGATGATTCAGTCTATCAGGTTCTTGATTAACCAAAGGAGCAAAATCATTCCTGCATTTTTCGCAGAAACAGAATCTATCTCTAATGAAGCCTGCACCAAAAACGAAGATTTCGTCAACAGGGTAATGTCCAATTTCCGACACTATTTCAGACGCATATTGCCAGAATTCAGGCGAATTGGGGCATATCTGGTGGTCCATCTCTTTACCTTTATCATTCTTGCTTTGATACTTGGGATCCTTTGCGAATAGTCTATCAGTATAGAGGTCCATACCGACGGCTGTGTTTATCTCCAAGGCGTTGGCAATCTCCACCCACTCCTCAAAGAAATCCAGATTCTCTTCATGAACAGGAGCTGTCTTGCTTTGATAATTAGCATGGCCATCGGAACCCTTACCATATATCCCTACGCTCTCCATGTATGATGCATAGGTAGAAAGAAATTCTTTGGCAGAAGTTTCAATGTCTTCAGGTTTAAGAAGGATGACCATCTTCTGCATGAACAATTCGCGGTAGTTAACCTTCATCATTGGGAGCCTCTCTGTGTAGCATAATACTAGCTCAGAGCTGGTTTGCATCTAGTCAATGGCTCGCTAAAAGGATTTCTTCTTCAAACCCCTCATCAAAAAATGATGATTATTAGAAGAAATCATCCAATGTTGTGATTCCCAAGAGGCTATCAAAATCAATTCCCACTGATTCCAGAACCTGCTCAAAAACCGATCTCAATGTATCTATGTACTTCTCTTTATCCAACCAGTATTCTCCCTCTCTCGCAAGCACAACAGGTAAAACGCCATCTGCATCCTTTGTCTTAACATATTCAATGATGGTTCCGCCTTCAACTTCGTGTCCAGCTTCTTCCATCATCATGGCCGCTCTCACATGTTGTGGGAGGGTACTACCGTACTGTGAGATTGGTTTTGTCATTTGAATACGAAAAGCGAGTTCCTCTGGGGAATAGGGCTCCGCTTTTCCCTCAAGCCTATCAATGACACGGTTTACGATTTCGCGGATTTCCTCTTTTGCCATTTCAAATCCTTCAGGGCTGTCCACATGAGCTAAGACTTCTAGCATCTCTCGAAATGCTTCCTGAATGAATTCCGGCGTGTTTCGCTTCTTACCACTGAGCCCCTTTACCTCAACGTAACCTGAATCATAGACTCCGATGTAGTTCTTTTTGCGGTCTGAGAGAGCAACATACTTGTATGTCTTCTCAACTTCTAGGTCTATTTCCAGTTCCTTTCGAGACCATTCAATGAGCTCTTGTTGTTGATCTTCTGTTGGACTATCAAGGAAAACAGAGTCAGTATCCCCGTATAATACTCGTACACCCATGGACTCAGCCTTCTCTTTGGTCCGAATGATTGCATCTCTACCATAGGCAGTTACACTCTCGGCGGCAGGCATACAGAAGAGCTCGAAGTGTTGGGCTCCTGTGACACCGTAGCTATTATGTACCACAATTCCGTTCGTCGATACAAACAATCCGTTCCCTGTTTCCAAGTCGTAAGTCGGTTCTGAATGCGAACTTTTGTGTATCGAACGAATCCTTACTGCATGTGTACCATTGAAATCAATCAATCCTCGGCCCGTTCGCCGGTACTTTAGCCCTTTGCTTTCCACAATACGATACATTGATTCGCCGCGATGGGCAGATGCATGTTTCCCAACTGCCCCCAACAGGTATAGAATATCATAAGCTAGTTGTTTGCTCGATGTCGAATATCGCATAGCGCCATGATTGGTGATATTCCCATCACCCTTGAAGAACGATTTTAGAACTATGCGTGCTCTTTCTTCATTAAGTAGATGAAGAGGAATAGATTTGTTGTTGGATCCGCTACCGCAGAGGGATTCCATGACTGCTGCAAGTATTTTCGAGTGGATGACATGCTCCCTCTCCGAATATACTGCAAAGGGCAGTTCCATCCGTTGTAATAATGCCCCGATTTGTTGGAAATTAACGGGATTGATTTCTTGATACTGTGAAATAGATACCCGATTGACGCCTACATGTCCTTCAGATAGATACCAGCCCATCAATGCCAAGAAATCTTCATCAAGCTCAATTCTGATGCTTTCCCATTTACCAGCCTCACGCCATTTTCCACTTCTTTCAATCAATTTGAGATAGAAAGTTGGTGCATCTGAACCATGTTCTCTAATCATATTCTTAGCTTTAGTGGACAGGTCTTTCCATCGTGCGCGATACCATCTGCTCGCCTTTGAATATCTGAATTCTTCGTTTATTACAGCTATCAGAGGGTTCTCTGTTCGTTGGGAACGTCGATACGAGAACTTCACATAGTCTTCTCTTCGTACTCCCACATGTATTGACTCCTGAGGGACAAGGTCCGGAATAAACAATGTTTCAGGAGGACTTGATGAGAGTGGAGTCTGCTCCAACATCAGGAGATCATCATCTATCTGGAGGTCTTCAGCGGCAACATACTCGATCGCGAGTGGCTTCTGGGCAATTGCCTTTCGGTTCTTTCGTGTATGTTTGGGAAGAAGCTTCGGCAAGACATGGTTACCTGTGCATCGAATAGTTCGTCCGTCCCGAAGGGAGATGTCGAGAATTGGTGCTTTTCCATTCTTCCGAAATCCGACAATTGGAACGAATACTGGCGTTCCAAAGGAGGAAGATTCCCAGTCGTTATCAATGCTTAGAATCTCAAGATCGCACCATTCATCCTCCAAACTGCCGATGGCTCTCTTAAATACAAGACCGCGGGAATCCCGTACCACTACTTCTTCGTCAAAAGGAAGGCACGCATTGACGAATACCTTTAGTGCCTTCTCGACAACAGAATACCAGTTTCGTATTCCTTGATCCAGACTTGTGTCCTTGCTTTTTCCCTTGAACCATTTGACTCGTGTGTCTCGAAAGAAGCCGATGGTCTGGCTAATCATACCCACGTTCTCTTTACAGGTCCAATGATTTGTTTCAGGCACCCGATTGTCTTCCGCGTTCTTACAGGACTCGTGGGGACAATCCACCGTTTCGTAGCTAATGTTGTGTGTTTTCATGATTGTGGGATACAGACTAGCAAAGTCAAGAACAGTAGCACCAAAATGGACCCCTGCCACGGGCTCAATAACAATTGCGCCTTTGAATGCCTTGTCCTTTATCATCGCCTCAGTATGAGCATCACTCGATTTCAGTTCTCGAATCTCACGCTGTTTTGGAATCAACGCATTTCGTGAACGGTGTTCCTGCCGGAAAAGAGATTGTATCCATGTTGATATTCCAAAGCGAGTCACATCCTCCATTGGTAACCGGGAGATTCGCATGAGAAGAACAATAAGGCGCAATAAGAGGTTTTCATTGTATTGTGTGATTCTCAGAGTAATACTGGAGTCTAGCCAGCAATAATGAGCTAGTTCGTAGTATCCAAGCCTAGAAATCTCATCACTTAACTCAAGTTTACCAACATTAAGAAGGCCTCGTCCGATGGATTCGAGATTGTTTCGTTCATAGGCACCTGATAGGGCATAGAGTCGGACTGAGGGGTTCTTGAGGAACCTATAGAGGTCGATGTGAATCCCCCCGTCGAGTAATGCAATATCCCTACCCAATCGTATTGGGCAGTGCTTGTCCACATCAATGCCCAGACGTTCTCCACGATTATAGAGATAGGTGAGGTCGAAGGCATCCCCGACGAATGTCAAGACGATTGGATATTTGTCCAGCATTCGGAATGTTTGCATGAGCATTTCTCGCTCATCCTCGTAAAAGACAATATTCAGCTCTTCCGGAAATTCTTCGTGCTTTTCGCCTTCTTCTAAATCAGTCCGTCTTAGAACAAAACACTTGTTCATTCCCAGATTATCTGATAGACCTACAGCTGTGACTGGCTGCGGTGCCCGATTGGCATCCGGGATTCTATTGGCCTTCTCTGAATAGACTTCGATGTCAACTGCAATTCGTTTTATGTCGGGAACTTCTGTGAAGAACATCGGTGCATACTTGTCTATTATCTCTCCGAAGTACTCAGCATCACCAATTGTTTTCTTGAATTCGTTTAAGGTTGCTTGGTCAAGTTTGGGAGGACAGGGAACAAGGTCACTATTTTCTATTTTATATGGCATTCCACATACAAGTTCACGGTCATAGCAGAAGTTGTTATGGTAACGGATATTTGCTTCCCACGCATGACTTATGGTTTCGCCTATTGGACCAGAGGAGGTAGTCAAGAGCTCACGAATTGCACCAGCAGTTCCTCCAATGCTCAATGGATCAGTGGCGTAAATCTTGGTCATCTCTCGAGATTCATCTCGCAGAAGATCCTGTACTGTTTCAGATTCTAATGAAACAAACCCACGATGATTTCTGACTTTCTTCTCAGCTGTTTGTGGAGGAAGGTCAGTAAAGCAATAAGGGAGATGACCGGTGTTGTCATGCCAGAAGTATACCTTCTCTGTTTCCGGGTTGTAAAGCCGAGCTATAGCCTTCTTTTGAGAACCATCATAATCTACAGACAAAAGATATGAGGGGTCCAAATTCTCCGGTTCTTCTCTCAGTCCGGCAATGTAATCATTTGGAATCATTTCATCTTCTTCGAAAGTCATGCTTTCTGGATTGATTATTATCGCTGAAGTTTCGCGAGAAGGGGCTATTTTCTCTGTTTTGTTCTCTCTTGCTATCTTTTTGCCCTCAGACGCAGGTTTTGATTCTGTTTCTCCCGTTTTTTCTGACTCAGTTTGGACTGACATGAAGTCCTCTAATGAAGACTGGTTGCTTTCATCATCATGTTCGCGATTCAACTGAGGCACTCATTTGTTCATGCATAGTGAAGTATTGATAAGCACTTCCTATCGGCATGATGAGTGCAACACGTATCTTCATTAAGCAGGTATTCATTTCTCAAGTATGCCAACTATCAAGGAGACCCAAACAGAGCAAGTAATAGTGGCTAGGCTCTTTCCCGGTGAAGACATTCTTGAGTCGCTTGAGCAAATTGCATTAGATTACGATATTCACGCAGGCAAGCTCAATCTAATTGGGGCTATTGGAGGGGCTCATCTCGGATACTTTAATGTCGAGAAGAAAGAATACATGGATTTTGAGGTGGATGAGGACTTGGAAGTTGTTTCTTGTATGGGGAATATATCTCGTAAGGGAGATAACACACCCGTTGTCCATGCCCACACGGTTGTGGCGGATAAAGCGGGAAGGTGTTATGGTGGTCACTTAATGAGGGGGTGCACTGTCTCCGTGACAATCGAGATTCTCATCACCGTTCTGGCGGGAACACTAACCCGTACGGAGGACGAATCTACAGGCCTACATCTACTCAATCTTGAAGATTGACATTTCTAAGCTTCTCGGCAGTGTCATCAAGGTGTTCTCTAGAAGCCATCTCATCTCGATATCCTTCGGGAAAACGGAAGCCAAATTCATCTCCCGCCTTGCGCGGAATGACATGGATGTGTAAGTGAGGAATTTCTTGTCCGGCTGCACTGCCATTTGCGATTGCATTGATTATTCCCGTCGGAGCATATATGCCGTAAACTCGCTTTGTAAGCTCACGAAGACGTACTGCCAAGTGAGATACGACATTTGGGTCTACATCCAACATGTTCTCAAAGTGATCCTTAGGAATAAGTAGACAATGTCCTTCGTTCACTGGAAAGACATCCATGAATGCCATGCATACCTCATCTTCAAAAATCACTGAGGCTGGAATTTCGCCACTCACAATCTTGCAAAAGGTGCAATCCTCTTTTGTCATGAGTTTCTGATTGACTATCTGCTTTGATAAATTGTTCGAGGAGCGTATTACATAGTTAGGTCTTTTGGACCTGGAAGAGATATAATCGTAGAAAAGGCCATCCAAGGAAGCCTCATTAGTTGAAATCTGGAGTTCTCTCATAACTCGGCATAGCAAGGTGAGATTATTGAGCGGACGTAGAATGCTCATTTACTTCGACCAGACTCAAAATGAAAGGGGTAGGCTTGATACAACATACTCAGAACTACGCCAATTACTCCGAGATAACGACTATGATGTTGAGGCCTACACAGATTTTATGCTTCTTCCAAAGGAAATCAAGTCAGCAGCAATAATGGTGTTTGGCTGTCCGAACAGCTCCAAGCTAAGAAAGGCAGAGATAACAGCACTAATGGAGTTCGTTGAAGACGGAGGCGGTCTTATGCTCCTCTCCCACTCGGGCGGGGATCGAGGTCTCATGAATAACATGAGCGATATATCCAAATCCTTCGGAATAACTTTCGACAATACTGCAATCAAAGATAAGAAACACAACGATGGACTACCTACTATGCCTATTATTAGGGATTTAGAAGACCATCCTATCATGGAAGGAATTAATGAAATTTTGCTACCATCTGGTTGCACACTCGAAGTGGAGAGCAACGCAGAGGTCTTGGCAAAGACTGGAGGAACCGCAGACCCACCCAGCAAACCTGTTATCGCTGTTGCGGAGCATGGAAAGGGGAGAGTGATTTGTATTAGCAGCTATGAGGTCTTCAGAAGAGGCGGCGGCTTCAAGAAAGAAGATAACAAGAATTTTGCACTTAATGCATTCTCTTGGCTCAATAGAATGCAGTCCACGCCTCTAAGGGCTGAAGACAAGACTAGGAACGATTCAACACAAAAGAGCATGAGAGAATCAGGGAGTGGTGTCGTGTCAGAAGAATTTGAGAATACACTACGAAGACTAGTAAATGCAGTGTTCGACTTGCAGAAAGATATTGAAACTGCCACAGAAAAGGTAGAGCGAGTAGAGAAGAACATAGATGCACTCAGAAATCAGTTTCAAGATTTTGCAGAGAAGACACAAGATCAGCTTGGTGTGATTATCCCCGCGAAACAGTTCAAGACCGAAGACGAAAACAAGGTGGCTGACCTAGAAGCAGACATCAAGTCATTGAATGCAGAACTAAAGTCTGTCAAGCAACTCCAAGATCATATTGAAGAGCGACATTCATCGGGGGCAATGCCTAGAGACGCCTACGAAGAACAAGCAGAAAAACTAGCTGAAAAAATCAAGTCGCTAGAAAAGAGAGTTTCAAAAAAGAAGGAAGAGCTTAAGGGCATGGCAAAATAGACAGCAGATGAGTCCATGCTCAATTGAGATTCTGGCTTTTTTGATTTGTTATTTGTCTAATTCTAGTAAGCAGTGGCCTAAGTTTTCCCATTGCATATCGGAAGAGATATGAAATCACTGACCAGAATGCCCCAACTTGCCTCACAGCAAGATATCCAATGAGGATAAGGAGAACAGAGAAGAGATATACTTCTCGCGGGGGAATAAGTATTGAGAAGGAGAGAGCAATGGGCAGCCATAGCATAGAGCTAGAGAAATTCACACGATTCTTGTCGCTTGTGACCATTTTTTCTGAGGAGAATATGGAGAAAAAGGGTGCAAAGAGAGTGAAGTAATACTTGTAGACGCCTCGAGGACCTGCTAGATGAACAAAGAGCATTAACAGTAATGTCAAGAAAAGCAATCTGCGAAGATACAGTTTGTCATCCTCAGGTCGAGGTTCTAGAAACATTATTCCCATGAGTAGAATAACACCAAAGGACAACAAGAAGCCGGGATATACAATGAAATTCAGTATCTCAGCTAGAAATGGAATCTCCGCAACAACAGCGAGCACTTGAACCGTCATTGGCGCAGAGTATCCCGGGACCTCAGTAAATGAATCCAAGGAGAAGCCCCCAGCACCAAGGAGCATTTGGGACAGCACATTTGGCTGAGCAAGCAAAAAGGGGAACATTATAGCTAACACGAAAGCTATTACCAAGAGGGAGCTTCTTGCAAATCCATGGAGATCCAATATATCATTTAGATACTGCCAAGAACTCTTCTTAGTTTCCGATTCGGAGTCAGGGGCGTTGGTTGGTTCCCCGTCTGAATCTGGAGAATCATCACCAGATGCAGTCGCATTTCGACCCTGAGTTTTGGGTTTTACAAGGAGATACACTACTAATGGAATGCCCAAAAACCATGCAGTTTGCTTGAATAAGGCTGCCGCAACTATCAGTACCGTCCCAACATCTCTTCTTCCTTTGATGAGCATATAGAAACCAGAGAAGAAGAAGAAGATGAAAGGAGCTGGGTTAAGCCAGGCAAATGTGATATGATACAGAATATTGGGATTAAGTAAATACGTGAGAGCTGCAACAGCTCCAATGACGTGATTCTCAGATAGTTCCTTTGCAATACCAAAAACAGGGAATGCTGTTAGGAACCCAAAAGAAACCAATAACAACCCAATGCCCCATCCCTCTATGGGTAGAATCACACCGATAGCATATAGATAGGCGTAGAGCGGGGGGAAGATATAGAGCCCATTATTGTTCTCATATCCATCCAGTACGATGTGACCGAATTCTTCACAATAGGGCATGACTCCACGAAGCATATTGTGGCCCCAGTGAATGTAATAGAATGAGTGATCGGTGTAGCCCTCAAACTGGTAATATATCTCAAGGCCAAATAAGTCAAAGGTCCCCTCGCCTAGCCAGACTCCACGGGTTCTCCAAAGAGCAGACTCCATATAGTCTTTGATGGCGAGCGAGAAAACATTCCCCCAAACGTAGAAACCAATTACAAGTACAACAATAAAAAGTAGGTAATTGCGAAGTAAGCTGATAATTTTTCGCTTAATCCGGGAGAGCTCCATAGAAAATTGTCCTTGTATCGTGGCTCATTAATGCTTCCTCGACAATGAAACTTCCTTTTACGATGATTTCTTACATATCCGATGATTGAACCAAGTTTGCCTCACTGCTTGTACCTGTCTTTGAAACATCGACTACAGGCACTCCTTCCCATCCTTGGACATCCGTGTGTGTGATGAGGAAGATTTGTCGGAATGATTGATCATTCACTAGATTCTGAACTACTGATTTTCTCCGTGCACTATCCAAGCCCCCCAATGGCTCATCCAGCAGAACGCATCTAACTCGGGGTGACAATGCAGGGCTGTCTTTGAGAGGACGGATTGCGCTCATTGTCCGGCTGATACCTAGCCGTAGCCCAAGGCTGATGGCCGTACGGTCTCCAAAACTGAGTTGGGATGTCTTCTTAACGGCATTGTCACGAACATCTTGGATTTTGAGCTCAAGTCCAGCCCCACCACGACCACGACCAGGTGTAGGTACCAAATCAACACCAGAGTATTGGCCACTCGTAAACGCACGTACGTAGGGATTGGTAGCACCCCGAATTATTCCTATGAGACGCTTCTGAATAACGTAGTCTGCCAAGAAGCCACTCACTAGCTTTCGTCGGACATATTGTGCATGCTCATGTAGAGATCTTAGGTCGTCAATCTCTGAGCCAATCTCATCCATTTTTTCGATTTTCTTCTTGGCATCTGCTATGCGCCTTTTCTCGCCTTCAATCATCTTATTTATGGATTCAATCTCATTCTTCAGAGACCCTAATTTACTAATCCAAGCTTCAACAAGTCGTTGCAGTTCACCTAGTTTCTTTACGCCATGTTTCTCAAGAAGAGTCTGAAGATCCTTTACTCCCAGCTTTGCAATTGCTTTCTCCAAATCCTCTCGGGCTTCATCTAGTTCGTTTTCAGCATCAGCTACGTCATTCTGATGTCTCTTTATTTGCCCAATGGCTTGGAGAGCTTTTTGGATTTCTCCCAGGCGCTTCTTTTGGTTCTGAGCTTCTTCAGAGACCTTCTTGTTCTTCGCCTGAAGCTTGCTAATCCTCGCTGTCCCTTCTTTGATAGTGTCCTGATATTCTTGTAGAATGTCATCGCGCTCCTCTGCCGTTAGAGGCTTTGAGCATGTTGGACAGATTGTCACGTCCTTTGCTTCTTGAAGGGTTTCGATTTTCTCTTGCAGGTCTCTCTCTGTTCCTCTAATTGATCCTATCTCCCGCTCAATCTGTGATTTCTCTTCGCCTAATTCCTCTATTCGGCCTTTCACATCTTCCTCATTTTTGGATAATGTGTCCAAACGCGCTTGTACCAGTTCTTCTTCTGCTGTGAGTAGACCTGCTTCCTCCAGGTAGGAGTCTCTTGTCTTCTGTACACTCTTCAGTTGGACCTCCTTCCGTTCTAATTTAGAAGACATATCCTGAATTGCATCCAATAGGTGAGGTTGAGGTACATCCTTCAGTAAGTCCTCTGTTCCTGCTATTTCATCCTTCTTCGATTCGATATTGCTTCTATGTTCTTCAATTCGTTCTTCCATGTCTTCAATTTGCTTTTCAATCACTTCAGGTCGAACATACTTTTTCTCCAAAACCCCTATTCGAGTCTTCAAGTCATCTTCGAGATGCGATATGTGTCCAGACATATCGCCCAGAATCTCAATATTGTACACGTCAACCAACAGACCTCGAAGAACCGATGCAGTGGCGTTCGCAATTAGCGCGACTTCACCTTGCCGTACAAGAAGCGTGTTTAATGCCTGCCGTAGTCCCAAGTTGATGATTTCTTCAAGTTTTGACTCGACTGAATTACTGCCATCGGCAATTCGCTTCCAACCATCAACGGTCTGTTGGTAGAACACAACCGATAGTCTACTAGCTGGATCATAGGAGCGGTCTATTTTGTATTGACGGCCTGCTACTTCGAACTCAACAATAACCTTGCAAAATGAGGACGAAAAGCTGATCAATTCCTCATTCGTCAGCTCAACTGCATTTGACCCCCATAGACACCACAGAACAGCCTCGAATATCGATGATTTTCCTGTGGAGTTTGGGCCCTTGATAATTATCAGACCGTCCGGGAGATGACCATCGGAGGGGAGGCGAACATCTCTAAAGGGCTTGAAATTAGTGAGTTCAATACTCAGAATCTTCATTCCTCACCACCCTCCGCTAGGTCCACAAAGGCTAGTTTTTCTTCATCCCGATTTACAGCCTTTCTGAGGGCCTTGACAGCAACCTTGGTGAGCTTGGTGATGTCGAATTGTTCATCGATATCTAGAGTTTCAACATATTCCCTGAAGTCTTGTTCGGGGTCTTCAATTAGATACTCCGATTCTATCTCAGGATAAGCAGCTTCCGTAAATTCTTCTTTGTCACGTCTTATGGTCCATACCATTTGCGCCAGGTTGTATTCTGAACCTGTGGTAAATGCCTCAAGGCGAAAATTCTCCAATGCAATCGTAAGGTCCATTGGCTTGACTCTACTCGCGGAGCCCTCAAACACTATTCTGACTCGTCCAGCAGTTGATATATCCCATTCCGATTTGAGACCTTTCTCATCAAGAAAGGCGCGCACCTTTTCAATCATCGTAGCGACAGTATCATCCGAATCAATTGTCATCATTTCATTATAGACAGGGCGAACAAAATCAAAATGCTCAGGGGTAATGTCAAGAGTACTATCTTCTTCTATGTCCACTACGATGAATCCCTTCTCATGCTTTATTTCGTCGAATCTCCAGCGTTCAGGGGAACCGGCATACCACGTATTCTTCGAGTGTGCATGTTGTCGGTGGTCATGTCCAAGCGCTATATAGTCGTAGCCCATGTCAAAGATCGGAGAGTAAAGACTCTCGTCTAGCTCCATGCCATGTGCAACAGCGATAGAAGCCTTATCGGAAGACGGCTTTTGATAGGTCCTAATCCAGTCAATGAAAGCATCCACCAGTCCAGCCGAATCAAGAACACTCTTGTCAAGATACGGGAAACAATACACATTCAAATTCTCGTACTCGCGAACGAGCGGCTCGCCCTTCGCAATAGCGCGTTTCAATTCCTGTTGTGTTGCGATTTCCAATCGAGGGACTGCCATTTTGAGAGTATCAAGCAAGGAGACCTCTAGCGTTCGGTATATACCATGGTTTCCTTCTAGTATGAACACCGGAATTTCGGTTCGCTCAGTGAAGTCCTTCAGGACTCTAATCGCGGTCTCCTGTGCAACCACAGGTGGCTGTGTGGGATTGCCCTCCCAGGGAGAGTTATAGAGGTCCCCCGAGTGAACCACAAGATCAACCTTTGGTTCAAGTGCTCCGATTCTTTCAAAGAGTTCTTCAAACCGTTCATAGAAGTCATTCTCAAGAAGCCGTGTTCTCATCTCGACTGCCCATACATTCTGCCGTACCCCTGTACCTGGTCGTGTGCCAAGATGGGTATCCGAGATGTGAGCAATTCGAGCTGTCATCTATATTCCTCATAGGATGTGTTTTTCTTCTTTCTCTGTGTCTGATGAGTAGGTATGCTTGTCACGCTTAAAGATGTCATCAAATAGTGGTATCCTTACTGGAAGCGGCATTTCTCTGTATGAGGCTGTTAGTAATGCCTCTCCCCGAGCCATAACTCTGAACTCATTCTGAAATCCTGATATATTCACACTTGCATTATCTATGCATGCCTGTATCTCGCGTTCGTTTCCAAGCCGGAGGTTTATTTCAGTATTCATTTGGGAGAGGATGACATTATCTAAGACACTGACCTGTTGGCTCACAACAAGTAGGCCGATGTTGAACTTTCTACCCTGCCTTGAGATATCCTTGAATACGGAACGACCTCGCATTAATTCGGGATTCAAGATAGAGGGGGCCTCTTCTACAGTCACGAGAATAACTGGAAGCTTTCGGGGGTCGCGTACGCTTGACTTGTCAGAACTGCCATCCTTCCCGTAGAAAGACCTCGCTGCAGATTTGATTCCTTTGAAGAACGGATATGGTAGTCTGCTTTTTCCTTGAGTATCAAAGTCACCAAGATTACCGCTGCTCTTCAACGCACGCCGCATATCAGATAATGTACGAGTCACTATTGTCGTGAGAAGGAATTGCTCCATGTCACTCATAAGGCTGGTATTGACAACAAGAATGCGACCAGTTTCCATGGCTTTGAATATCTCACCGAGAATTGATTGGCCTGACTCGATAAATATCGGTGACCTCTGAACAAAACTCAGACGTCGCTGAACAGCTCGAAGCGTCCCTTTAGGATGGCCATGAGGATCTTCATCCATCTGTAAGATTTCACTAATCCAATTCTCGCGGTGTTGAGCATACTGAGCATCAATAAAAGAATACATTTGGGATGTGAAGTCCATTATAGAATACAAATCACGCGGCTTAATCTCACTCCATAAGATACGAATTTGTCGGGCATATCTTTTAATCTCCCTCATTGTGGCGCCTGCATGGGTTGTTAAGTAATAGAAATCTCCCAATACCTCTGAACGAGTACTTGGGCTCATCTCTTCTACAATATGCTGGATCCCATAATCGTCAACACCTTGAGCAAACTCATCATGCGGGTCAATGCAGAATGCAGATATTGTCTGACCCTGTCCGGTTCGTTTCACCTGAAGGTTATTGTCAATTATAGATTTGATTAGAACCATCATCAAGTTGCTCTTGCCGGCACCTGTAGACCCAAAGATTCCCAAATGCATTGGAAGGAATTTTGATGGAATTTTTGCAGGAACATCGAGTGTTTCTTCTCCCACTTGGAGATTTCCAACATACATGTGGCCGCCCGTTTGGCTCTCAAGCATCTCTCTAACCACCTTGTCAGATGTACCAGGGACTGGTCGGTAAACATCAGCCAGATGATCGGGCAACCTTCGCGGCGCCCGGAATTTCCATCCATCTTTTGTTTCTTCAGCATACCCAAGCATCTTTCCCTCTACAGAGAGAAGCATATTTCTCTCAATTCCTGAAAGATACGAATCGCCTTCTACCATGAGTGTGCCTGCAACTCGTGCTAAGTCATCCACCTGTCTCAAGTAATTCTCAAGCCCGAGAACTCGAAAGAAGAACACTCTTTCCTGATCATCTCTTGTAGAATAGACTAGAAATATCTCTCCCACGCTAATATCACGGTTTTTGCCCATAATTCCAAGATTGGTCTGGTTACCAATACCTAGCTTCCCGTAGTGTTCTCCGAGATTGTCTTTTTGTATTGTCATTTTTCCCTATACTCTCCTAAAGGTTGAAATCAGTACGCAGAGGCTCCGTCGTCTGCTTCAGAATATCACCTGTAATCTCGCGTGCGATTCGAAGGTCCTCGTATCCAAGCTTGCATGATTGATGCGCAAGTGCTAAGGGGACCGGATACCCGTACCATCGAGCATCCCGTGACATAAATTCAAGGTCACGGAATATGAGCTTCTCATTCTCTCGAGTGGCTTTGGGATTTCCTTCAACAAAAATATTCTCCAGCCACCAGATTCTGTCAAAGTCGATACGTGAAGGCCGATTATCACCGGAGAAGCTGTAGAGATATGGCACAGCCAGTTTGGGTGGAATATATGTTCGGTCTTCGTAGATATGCAACCCACCTCCAGGATCCTCGCTACAAGGTAGTTGACAAAACCATTTTGCAGTATCACCAAATTTCTCCTTAGCCATCCCCGCTATTCTGTGAGCAAATGGGATGGTATGGTTCTTACTAACAGCACAAAGGACTACTCCGTTTTCTCTTGCCAGCTTAGACAGCTCTCTCAGCATGAATCCACTGGGCATAGAGGGGTATTGACGCACGAAATGCATGAAGACGGACATGGCACCATCGAGTAAGAGATACTTGGGACCTATTTCACTATTCAGCACGCGACGTGCCGCAGCATACTCAGAAACAGTTCGCAATTCCTCATGTACGATGGGATTGGTGAGTATCTGTGCGCGTGTTATCAAGGAACTCATGCCCTTCAGTTCAGAAACGTAGGGAGAATATCTCGATGATTTGCCAATATCCTGTAGTGATTCAATCTCATCTGGCTTAAAGTCCATAAAGAACGGAAGAATCAGTTCAGGAATGTCTTTTTGTGGGTAGATGTTAGCAAGTGACTCGGACAGCTTTTTTTTGGCATCTCCTCTGACTCCCGAGTGCCAGTGCAAATCAAGGTTAGGTTGCTCACCAAGTTGATTTTCAATACGCTTGCTATCTATGGGATCGAAAGGACTGCCTTTTTGCGTATTTGTATAGAGAACACTAGTTGAGGTGCTGATGATATGCACACGGATATCGTCCAAAGTGACCAAGTTATCCGATCCCGACCCATCCACTGCAGCCACAATGAAGTCATCATCTAATACAATGTCTGAGGGATAGGTTTCAACCGAGTCCAAAAGATCCTCTTTTATTCTCAGTTCATCCTTAGCAAATTCCTCCTCATCCCTTCGATCCTGCTCATTGTGAATATCCTTTATAGTATATTCAACGAGTCTTCTGAAGTTTTCAGTGAGTATTTTGTCTAGCATGATGCCCCTCTTCCGGGAGACCCCTTTCTGTATGCTGAGTCTTCTAATACTTGGTACTGCGGAGGTCATAAAAAGATAGCACTCGGAAGCAACGAGGGACGACTAGACAGCGAAAAATGGTGACTAAATGCAGATAATGAATGAGAAACAAGGAGTGAGTGTTACTCACCCCTCGCCCTTCTACTAATCCAAATCGATTTCTTCTGCCTCAAGTTCCTCGAGCTCCTTTCGTGTCTGCTCGAGTTCAGCGTCGATGTCTTCAAGCGGCAGGATATCTCCTGCTTCATCTTTGGAATGCGTATCCAAAGTATACATGACGTTGAAGCCTGCCAATGTTTCGTGGATTGCATTGGCAATCTCAAGAATAGCATTGGTAATCTCCGACTCCGACATGTCCCCATTCGACTCATGCTCATATGCGAAGTCATAGGCGCCACGGATAGGTGAGAAGCCCATATCCAGCAATTTCGTTATTACTGTCGAAGGACTTGCGCCTTCACTACTGAACCAAACTGATACTCGTGTAATGTACGACATTTTTAACAGACCTCAACTTATTCGAATACTATATTCGCCATTTGAAATGCTATAAGCCTTTTCAGGTTTCTACTTCATTCGCGTTGCGTGGACTAGATTGGATGCGTCTTCATGTCTTAGGATGTGCTCCCAGTTCTCTTTGCAATCGCAGTCTAGTTGCGTAAATACGTCAGTATTCTGATGTAATGAGAAATCCCTGATAGCTCGGGTAAATTCTGCATCACATTTTCCGCAGTTATGTGTTCCGCGTTCTTTTCCATTGGCAACGGGGTCACAAATGATTGGAACCGCACCTTCTGATTCGTCGTAAGCCCTCTTTAGTATCTCAACAACACTCCATAACCAGGGAGGCCTATACTCTCGATTTCGCCACAGATACTCAACAAGAGTATACTTCTGCACGTTGACAGGATTCACAGACACTGTGGTAACTCCCATCTCAATCACATCGGTGATGGTCTTGACAGCATCAATTATGCTGTCGCGTTCTGTCAGAAAGGGGGGCTTGACCAAGACATAGGACCGAACCCCTATTTCGTGTTCATTAGCGATGGCTTTTGCTCTCTGAAAATCCCTCAATGAGAAGCCCTTATTGATACACAGATTGCGAATGGCATCGCTGCTGCTTTCCAGACCGATCCCAATCTCTATGTCGCGCTCTCCAAGAATACTCCTGATTTGTGACATCGTGTCATCTAAGACATATTCAGGGCGCGATTCAAGGACAACTTGTACAATTCTATCATCTAATGCAATCTTGTCGAGAATATGCTTTCGCGCATTTGAAGGGATTTCTTCTGGGTCGAGGAAGCTTCCACTTGTGTATATCTTCACTGACAACGGTGCAGATTCGCCATCGAGCTTGGATACTGCACCCTCAAACTGGGAGATGAGTTGCTCAGGAGTTGGATTTCTGGCGGTACCATCAAGCAAGTAGCTACACATAGTGCAGCCACCCGCATCTCCACGGGCATGCGAGCATCCTATAGTATTCAGAACAACAGATATTGCCTTTCCTAATTCGTCTTTGAGATTAGCTGTCGTAACCCAAGCTGACGACGCCGCACTGAGATCACCGCTTCTTCTCCGTCGGATTGAAGACCCGCGTGATTTCATAATTTCGTCCTGAACTATCCTCAGTAATTGCTCATTCATGATTGTCAGCTCCTGCTATGTCTGATATTGACAGCCATTCCATTGTCAAAGTCACGCATCTCGGTTCCTGACATCTCACTTTTTCCAACTGCAATCAAATCTCCGTCACGCCCAATGATGAGAACCTCATCCCCTGGACGAATAATCGAATCAGCCTCAGTGATGCCCACGGCAAATAATGAGCCACCTCTCAATTTCTCGCCATCAAAATGAACCTGATATCTCTCCAGCGGTAGGAGGCGCTCTCCACCCTCAAGGGTCAAGGATGCAGTTCCAATTTCGCTTACGAAAGTACACATCTGAACATCATCAACCTCACAAACGATATTTCCGTATACTTTCCCACGGTAACTTGCATTTCCAGCCGTTACTAGTTTGCCTGCTCCTGCCCCAAATTGGAAGTCAAGTGTGGCATACACGGTATCTTCAAGCAGCGTAGGAACGCCACCGCTAAGTTCATGAATATCAGAGAGGTCGAGGAGAGCCTCTTCAAGTGACTCCAAAGAAGATTTCTTTGTTGCAGAACCATCCTCGATTGTGTAGATAAGGCTCTGACTGATGTCACCCTCTGCAGCTTGCACAACCTCTTGGTAGCCCCCAGAAACATGAGCGACAACCGTGGCAGATTTAGGAAACTTCGCCAAATGTGTCGTCAGTGCAGAGGCTGCAATCTCAATCTCTTCAGCATCCCAGCTACCAGTAACAGGTATGTCGTAGTTCTTCACGGGGTACATTCTCTCCAATGCCCGTGGGACAATGCCAATTGGTGAAGATACAATAACTTCAGCCACGTTCCTTCGCTTTGAGCCTAGGGCACGTTCAACCGACCTGCCAAATCGACGGTGGGACCGAGAATCGGAATATGGCTTTCTGGCCGAGCAAGGAAGGAGAAGTACGACTTCCCGGTCCTCAGGAGGGGTGTATCGCTCCGAAAGCCGTTCTCTGTAGCGTCTTATTGCAGGAGCATTGTAGGATTCGGGTCCAATAAGAGGTTGGGGTTCATCCCCAATGGTTGGTGTGAACTCCTCGATGAAGTCGTAGGTTTGATTATCAGCTCGTCGCAGAAGAGCTGCTAATGCAGGACGACTATGTGTATTGCTCTCAACAAGCCATCGCAACTGTCCCATTGAATGAAAATGAACCGCCTCCGATAAACGGGTTATGTATGTGCTCACATTGTGGTTAAGAAGTGCTGCCATGCTAGGAAGCTCCCCGCTCATGAGATTCGCATCTGTACAATATTGACATCTGCAGTCAATGGGATGACCATCTTTGGACAGGTCTTCTTCATGGTTTGACCAAAGCCGGATATTTCGGGATGCGGCATGCTCCGCATAGCCAATGTCAAAGATATCGAATCCGAAATAGTACAAAATAGGAATCATGTCGGGTTTGACGCACCCAAGTGCAACAACAGCCCAATTTCTTGGAATCAGACTTCTAAGTCGTAGATTGTCGAGAGAGGTGGGTCCAAGATTTCCATCGAACAAGAAGGAAACAGTCCTAATGCCCAACCTTTGGAACTTGAATGTCCCTTCCTTTAGCTCATGAGGATGCAGAGAACTTGGTATTCGAAGAATCCAGTTACTTGAAGTCGCTTCATCTTTCAAATCCCTGATTCTGTTAATTTGCTCATCTAGAACAATCCTGCTCGCTTCCTTGCCCAAATTAGGTATCGCAGGAGAAACAGGGGATAAAATCGGTTCGGTTGTGCTTGGCAAGTCAAAATCACTGATGTCTGAGAGTGAAACAAACGTTGGAGCCATGATACTGAGTCTATTGCTGGATGGTGAATCTCGATTAGGAACATAATATTCACAGTCAGCATCAGGAATCATTGTGGTACCCATAAGTGCGGGTAGCTCTAACTTGGTTGCTCCAATACTAAGATTACCTACTCTGGCAGGCCCATCATGTCCGCGTTCAATCATATACTGCATTTTCCAGCATCCTCCATCTATCACACCAATGGCTGATATCCTTGGTAGTTCTCAAGATCAGCCTTTGTTTCAGCACTCTTCAACAGAAGGTCTACACTCTCCAAGGCACCATATCTGAAGAGAGGTGAATTATTATTTCCACATTGATATGAATATGTACAAAGGGGACAGCCATCAATCTTCTTGCATTCACATTTTTCAAGGATTGTCTTTGCCCGTTCAAGAGCCTCTTCGAATCTACCAAAGAGTAGCTTGGATGCACCATTTCCGCCGGGACTTCCATCATATACAAAGATGATTCCAGAGTCACCCATGGAAACGCCTCCAATCTCACGGGTTCCTCCACCAGTAAGCATGTCGCTCGATTCGATAATCACATGCTCCAAAGCGTGAAAAGCTCCTCCATAGAGCTCGATTGGGGTTAGCTCACGACCATGTGTGTGCTTCATCTTGCCTTCAAGATACTCGTTTATCAACTTACTCGGCTCAGGCGCTCTAAATACAAAACCACGGGTCCTGTATTTGTATACAATTGGTTCGCCAAGATTATGATGACTCAGTATTCTCCCCGAACGTGTTTCTTTCTTCACATATCCGTCAACGGTCTGGGTCATCTCTAGAGTGCAATAGGATAGTTTTGCTCCCAGTACGGTCCGTTCCTCATGTATCTCTATGATTTTTGGCATTGTTGAGTAGAGTGGTTTAGTATATGCACTTCGATCGGCAAGAGACACTACATCAGCCTTGCCAAGCCCTTCTCGATACTTGAAATCAACACACAGGTAGTTTGAGCCACCATGAAGATAAATGGCTCCGGGATGAAGCTCTTGGGCGGCCATGGGCATAGAGCGTTCACCTAGCTTCTTACGCTTGAGGCGAATTTCAACTGTATCACCAATGCCCCTGATACTATAGCTTCTCCATTGCTTCCGAGCGGTTTCATAATCTGCAACTTGCACCTTCCCTCGATCAGTGACTCGTAGGACGCCTTCATCGACTAGGCTTTGCAGCACTTTCTCTTGTTTGGGAAACATTTCCGTAGTCATCTTTCCACTCATTGCAGCAGCGATTAATTGATACCGAGCCACAACCTCATTGTCGGGTTCCATATAAGCTGCATCAATATCTGTGAAGAATTTCTCTGGTTTGCTTCTATAGAAAGAGGAGATTGGGTCATTGTCTCGTAAGGCAAGAATTGCTACGCTTTCCTGCCCCTTGCGTCCCGCACGCCCAATCCTTTGCGTAAGGCGAGTTATTGATACAATTATGCTCACTACACAATCCAAATCCCCAATGTCGATACCAAGTTCAAGGGTGGGGGTTGAAACAAGTACCTTGAGTTCGCCTTGTCTGAACTGCTCTTCAACCTTGTTTCGATATTTCTTAGAGAGGCCTGCCCGATGAACCATCGAGTTCACGCCAGTATCTCGAAGCAGCATATTGAGTACTTCTGCCTCAGAATGAGTATTTCCAAATACGAGAGTCTGAAAATCGGATTGGTAAAGCATTTGGACAAGATCTACAATCATGGAATACTTACTTCTGTCCCCTGGATAATACATCATGAAATGGATAGGGCCGCGTTTTGCACTCTCTGATTCGATGAGTTCTACTTCGGAATCAAAGATGAGGTCACCAAATTCCTTGGGGTTTGAAATGGTAGCAGATGCACCTATTTTTTGAAATGTACCACACTGTATTTGGAGACGCTTCAGAATATAGTATATGTTTGACCCCATAGAACCGGTGTAGAGATGAATCTCATCAAGAACCACATATTTGACTGTCCTTAGTAGTGGAACTAGGCGAGAACGATCCCATCCCAAGTGATAATGCAAGATATCTGGATTTGTCAACAGAATGTCTGGGGGGCGTTCGTAAATCTTCCGTCTATCGTGTTGAGAAACATCTCCATCAAATATTGCAGCAGATAGCCCTGAGGCTTCACACATCTCCTTTATCTTATCATATTGGTCTCTAGCCAAGGCCTTGGTGGGGTACATCAATAGTGCACGAACACCAGGGTTGAACATGGCCTCTTGAATCGAGAGAAGGATTTGTTTGATTATTGGAAGAACAAAAGCCTCAGTTTTGCCCTGAGCGGTTGGAGCTGAAATTACAACGTTAAGTCCATCACCTATTTTTTTGAACGCCCGCTCTTGAAAGCGATACAAGCGATGGATCCCCTTCTCCTTGAGCAACTCTTTCAATCTCTGTGATATCTTCATGTCTTCCACTGCAGTGCCATAGACTGCATCAGTTTCCTCCATAAACCGATAGGATACTAGATAGTCCCGACCTGTTCTCAGAAGGTCTTGGAGAGATTCAGGTAAATCTTCGAGAGTTAATCCACCATCCTCTACCCTTTTCTCGATTTGATCCTCTGATTGTACCCGGTCGCCCGAGGACCTTATCCTAGGTTTCTTGGAGGGCTTTCGACTCTTTTTGGCTACCGTTCCACTAGTTGCAAGTAATGTACCATCATTTAGAGCCTTGACATAGGCGTCATACGCATCGAAAAGGTCATTCTTGCGCCCGTCAACTGATATCTCTCTGCTACACGCCCTGCAGCGAACCGTCCATATCGGACCACCTTTGAAAATGTCGAGTTTAGATCCGCATTTAGGGCAATGAAGGACAGGCACCGATATCACCAAGACAAGCGTATTGAACCTGAGAGCTTAGCTTATCAAATTTTGGCACTCACCGTCAATTTATCTAGTAAGAATTTTACATAAATCCATCAAATGAATTGAACAGATACACTGAAAACCACATTTCATCAGAGGTACTTGGACATGACATCGAGAATCAAGCCAATTTCGATAATGAAACAAGATAACATGATAGACTTAGTAGATAGGGTATTTGAATGCCAGCTCGAGAAACAACCCGAATTGGAAGAAAAGATGAATGAGAGAGACTGGGAGATTTGCAAGGAAGATATCGAGTATCACATCTCTTATCTTCTCTCTGCCATGGAAATGGACAGCATGACGCTGTTCCAATCGTATATGAAGTGGGTAAGGGCATTTATGTCAAGCATAGGTATAGCTATAGAGAATGTCAAAATAGCCCTACAATGTTCCGAGATGGCGCTAGGTGAAACTCTTCCGCTAGATAAAGAACAGAAGTTGCATTCATTCATCGAAGAGGGCATTCGCGTTTTGGATTCTGCATCGGAGGACATCCCGTCGTTTATGGGAGATGACCCTTCAATGTCTGTCTTGGCTACCCAGTATCTCAATACGCTTCTTCAGGGAGACAGGCAGATTGCAAGCAAAATGATTCTTGATGCAGTGGAGGAAGGTATAAGCATTAAAGACATCTACCTTAAGGTGTTTGAGCCGGTCCTGCATGAGATTGGCCGCCTGTGGCAGACAAATAAAATCATTGTCGCTGAAGAGCATTATTGCACTGCGGCCACACAACTAATCATGTCACAGTTGTACCCTCAAGTCATGAACACAGGAAAATCGTCAAAAACCATCGTAGCCACTTGTATTGCCGGCGAGCTTCACGAAATTGGCGTTCGGATGGTTGCAGACCTTTTTGAAATGAGTGGATGGAATTCGTACTATATGGGAGCTAACACTCCAACATCCAGTATCATTGAAACACTGAAGGAACGAAATGCAGACATTCTTGCAATCTCAGCAACCATTACAACCAATATCCCAAGTGTGAGGGACCTGATAGAAGCAGTAAGGAAGGACTCTGAGTTAAATGGCTTGAAGATAATTGTTGGTGGAAATCCGTTTTTCATTGATCCTGACCTCTGGAGAAGAGTACGTGCTGATGGCACTGCGGAAACTGCAGAGAAGGCCGTTGAAATGGCAGAAGAAATAATCAGGTAAAACTAGGCGCACAAGGAGCAGAAATCCATGGCATTTAGCATTCTCTGTACACCCGATGGAGAGATTATAGGATTGGTTGATGCTGCGCGCGGCATGAGCGGTCTGAAAGTGGGTAACAATCTCAAAAATATCGTAGATTCTGGTAGTGAGCAGAAGGTAGACCTTTTCATCTCGAAAATTGCTAAAGAAAAAACAGCATATAATTGGGAGATGAATATTAGCTATGAGGAGCATATTCATACTTTCTTGTTTTCAGGAATCTTGGTGGAAGACAAGATATTGATAATCGCTGCCTCTAGCATTGAGGATTTGCATACCTACTACAACATACTCATAGAAATTGACAATGAACAAATCAACACGTTCAGAAGGGCATTGAAAGAGGCGGCGAGAACGAGTCAGTCGGGAAGTAAACGCATCCATGGAATCCACAATGAACTGATGCGCTTGAATAATGAATTATCTACAATGCAGCGAAAGATTGCAAAGAAGAATCAAGAACTTGAACGGCTCGTTGATTTGAAGAACCAGTTTCTTGGAATGCTTGCTCATGACCTTCGAAACCCTCTGGGGGCCATCCAAATGGCAAGTGAATATGTGCGAACATCTGCAAGCGAAAGACTTGATGAAACTGAAGTTGAATTCCTCGCACAGATTGAAAACTATACTGATTATATGAGGAATCTCGTGGAGGAAGCTCTTGATCTCTCGGCCATTGAGTCTGGAAGAGTGCAATTGGAGAAGGAGGTGACCAGCTTATCGACGTTGGTTGAAGAAGTCTTGACTATGCTGAAGCCAATCGCTGAAAAGAAGTCAATTCAGATAGAAGTGGAGGAGGATGGAAAACAAGAAAAAATCAGGATTGACAAAGACAAGATACGTCAGGTTATTCAGAATCTCGTGAGTAACGCAATCAAGTACTCCTACCCTCGGTCCCAAGTATTGGTGAGAATCATATACGAGGAAGATGAGGTGATTGTTGAGGTCGTAGATGAGGGACAAGGAATTCCCCAGAAAGAAATTGCAAGCTTGTTCAAGCCATTCACAAAAACATCTGTAAAGGCGACAGGGGGAGAAAAGAGCACTGGTTTGGGTTTGGCAATCTCCAAGCGAATTGTTGATGAACACAACGGGAAGATTTGGGCAACGAGTAAAGTTGGAGTGGGATCACAATTTCATTTTTCCCTGCCGAAGAAAGAAGCACCGAGCTAGCAAAAGCCTTTTAACGGTTGTGAATGAAATTATCACAACCGATAAGGGAGATTACATAATGGTTGAAGAAATCAACTCCGATAAGTTGGACAATATTGTATCCGAGAACAAAGTAGTGTTTGTAGATTGCCACGCCGTATGGTGCGGGCCGTGCAAGGCATTGACACCAATTCTTGAAGAGCTTCATGACAAATACAACGAAAAGGGGCTCAAAGTAGTAAAGATTGACGTGGATCAGAATCGAACATTCAGCGCTCAGAATCAAATAACTGGTGTTCCAAGCGTGCTTGTATATGCAGAGGGCAAGAAAGTTGTCTTTGATGATGGACAGGGCAACAAGACCGACAAGTTGGTCGGAGTAATGCCTCCTGAAGTCTATGAACAGGTCGCAGAGAATTTGCTGGCAGAAGCACCGGCATAGATGTCGAGCATACACTCCGGATTCAGACCAACATACCTGAATCGGAGTATTCGTTTTTATTTTAGTTTCATAGTAGGAATATTGAATAGGTCAGCTCATTTGTTAATACGTCATGGAGTGAAGAGTAGTGGTAAGCGATTTTAGTCCAGAAGAAATAGAAAAGAGGATTACAGAAACGAAAATCCTGTTTGTTGATGCCTGGGCCCCATGGTGTGGACCCTGTTTGGCACTCGGCCCGATTCTTGAAGAACTCGAAAATAAACACGCAGACAATGATGACATTTCATTTGTGAAGATAAATACCCAAGAGTATAGGTCATTTGCAGCTGCCAACAACATTGTTGCAATCCCTTGTGTCCTCGTATATAAGGATGGCAAGCCTGCTGAGATTGAGGAAGAGAATCCAAGAACCGGAGAGAAAAAGACTACTGACAGGATTATCGGTCTAAGACCTGCTGAATACTACGAAAATGTTATTGAACAGCTCCGCTGAGGTAAGAAATAATGCCTATTCTTCCATTTGGTGATCATAATCCGACTATTGACCCGGAGGCCTTCATTAGCCCGCAGGCAACAATTGTTGGAAATGTCGAGATTGAAGCAAAATCCTGTGTTTGGCCCGGTGCAGTCATCAGAGGGGACCAAGCATCCGTCAGAATCGGACAATCAACTTGTATTCAGGACAGCGTTGTAATCCACGCCCATCATGAAGAGAATCCAGCTATTATTGGTAGCAAAACAGTAATCGGCACCGCATCTGTTCTCCATGGTGTATATGTAGGAGATACTGTCAAGATTGGCGAAGGTTGTGTGATTTTTGATGGAGCAACTCTTGGCGAGGGAGTAATGATAACTAGTGGCAGTATAATCCCTTCAAATGTAGTCATTCCACCTCGGTCTCTTAATTCGGGAGCACCAGCAGCACAAGTGAGGGAACTCTCAAGAGATGAAGTTGAAAAGCAGGCGCTTCGCGCAGAAGTGATGACCGAGGTCTTTCAAAAACTGCGTCGGTGGAGAAACGCGATATAGTCACATGGTTTCACGAGACAGGCTTGAGAGATTTTCGCAGCCATCCTCAGTGATGCGGAATACGTCTGCAGTTTTGACACTTCCTGATTTTTCATCATAGAATGTGGGATGGACAGAAAAGATCATACCCTCCCGAAGTGAAGATGGATTTGATGAGTCCAATAGTGGGGGCTCACGTAAATCTAGCCCAATGGAGTTACCAACAAATCCAACCAGCCGGTAGTCTATTCTCTCAAGACTGATTTTGTCGCTAACCTTCTCCATCAAATCGGAAATCTTGACATTAGGCTGCATTTTTTCCTCAAGCAAGTTACAGATTGCATGATTCTTCTTTATCATGTCTTTCTGTTCGTTTGTTGGGCGTGAGGTATGCAAGGTCCTTGCAACTTCAGCGAAATATCCCGCATGACTCACAGTTATATCAACGATTACTGGCGAATCTTTGTCAATTCGAGCAGAAGTGGGCTGTGCAAATCTATAAGGAGCTCTCAGACCAGACAGAACAGCTGCTCTAATTCCCCTCAATTGGCCTCCTGCACTACGCATAGCCGCTTCAATTTCAACAGATGTGTCAGACTCCGTCTTCCCAGCCGCCACCACTTCGAGTGCTGTTCTCAGACCAATCTCCGCAATTCTAACGGCTTGAATGATTGCATCAATCTCGATGGAATCCTTCACTTCACGCATTCTCCATAGTACATTGGAGAAATCCTTGAATCCCGCCTTCGGGAGCATATATTTCAGCAAATCGAATTCCTTGACTGTGATCCATTCATGCTGAAGACCAATCATGGCGTCGGATAATGAATGCTCAGCAATCAAGTCAATCACATTTTTCCAGAAGGATTGATTATAAAGGGGATGCCACGTCTTCTCGCTACTATCCTCATAGCTGACCAGTCTCGATAAGAGGTTCTCTTGTGCAACTAATTCCTGTTGTGACTCGGACACCAAAAGCCTTGGCGATTCATCTACAGGAATCAGGCAGCCAACGGGAACATCATGCCGTGGGCTTTGAAAGCCTGTGAGATATTGTACATCTTGGCTTCGAGTGACTATGATTGCATCTACTTCTTCGTGCTTCATGAAGCGGTTTAATTTCTCGAGGCGTTGAGGCGTGAATTGCATTATTGATATCTCTTGAGTTGCTTTTCTCGGCATTGAATCAAAGAAGTTGCTAACTCAACAGGGGCCGATATTTTCACACATTTAAGCTTCTCGCCGAGGGAAGGAATTTGAAAAAACACTGGAATGACTAATGGCGGGCGCGCCAGGATTTGAACCTGGGATACCTGGCTCCGCAAGCCAGTGCCTTATACGCACCTCCCGCAGTAGAAACTACGAGGAGTCCATACTAGACTACGCGCCCCAAAGAAGCAGATTTGAAGAAACTTATAGACTCTTCGCTTCGGTCCTAGAAAAACAGTGAAAAACCCGGCACATTGATGGCAGTCTATTGTGGAACCAAGGGACTTTCAATTGGCTCAACAACGGCTTTGCAGTTCCTCTTGCTTATCCTCAATAGATGATCAACGGTCTGCAAGACGAAGCTTTCCCCCTCTTCCAAGTTATCCATCACAATCCCACCCAAGGGACCATTAAGATACTTGGTGAAGCGGATCAAAACCCCTTCCAATCGAGCCGATCTTGGTTTGCTTGTCCTCATAATAGGCAGTCTCAATCGAATTTCTATGTCGTACGGCATCTTATAAATGGCACAGAAAATTGGAAAGTGGCGGGATCGCCCGGATTTGAACCGGGGATGCCAAGCTCCGGAGGCTTGTGCCTAACGAACTGGAGAAGGAAGCCTTCTCGAGTTATCCAGGCTAGACTACGACCCCACCTCTTGCAAGTTGATTTGTCTTTAAAGAATTTGGTTAGTCCACCAAGGCGCTGATGTTGCTGATCCACCAAGCACCACGTTTACCTGCTCTTTCTCCCCGCTCGAATTCTAGGATTTCAGTCCCGAGAATCTCTTCTGCATTTTCATTTAGCTTGGATATCCTGTCATGAATAGTACGTCTCTTACTCTCATCATCCAAGAGCTCTTCCGCCAACTCAGGGGTTGTTGCACCCTTATGTTGGAGAAAGTAGGCGAGAATCTGGCGGTCTAAGTCATCTCTGCAGACCTCTTTTCGGACTTCTTCAGTGAGGTCTTGTCTGTAGATACTTGTTCCACGTGCCTCTTCCAAGTGTTTCACGCGCAATTTGAGTTCATCAACATCATCAAGCAGGTCAAGAACAACCGGAGGAATCTCTTTGTCAAGTCGCCAGAGAAGAGACTCCAAGATGAATCGTTGACGCCCATTCGGTCCAGCAGCGAGGTCAATCCTCTCTAACACATCGCGTGGAATTCGGACTCTAACACTTACTATTTCGTTCCTGGCTTCCTTCGACAATGGCACACCTCAACTACAACTGCTATGACAAATCACCAAGTACATTCTATAGGAAAAAGCCTTTCCTTATCTTAGTCCTCGGCGACACAGTTATAAAATGAAACCCGATTGGACGAAACGTAGAGAGAAGTGAACCATATGGCCAATAAGATGAAAGATTTTGAACGTAAGAGAGCGATTTTAAGAAACAGACAAAATCCTAGCGTTATTGATTATCGCCATATGAGAAGGACTCGCGCTCTCAAGTCCAAGTACTGGAACTTGAGAAAGGTAAAGGCAGAGAGAAAAGTTCCCGAGGCACCCAGCGCTGAGAGCAAAGCAA
The DNA here is from genome assembly GCA_964648855.1 of uncultured archaeon. Classification (GTDB taxonomy): domain Archaea; phylum Asgardarchaeota; class Thorarchaeia; order Thorarchaeales; family Thorarchaeaceae; genus TEKIR-14. The sequence goes on along the minus strand of CAZYLT010000010.1, from coordinate 46,298 downwards.
AGGAAACTGAACCTGAGCTTGAAGTAATTGATGAATGATTCGAAGCGAAAAATAGACCTGCTTTCTTTCGAGAGCAGCAAATATGGTTCACCTATCATTTACTCTAACGTGTATTTATACCATTGGGAATAGCTTATCAAGGAGATTTTTGTAGTAAAAAATGGGCAGGCTTCAAAATGTCTAAGATTATTAAATCTGCTTCATTGATTCTATTGTTGAGTATGGTAATCATGCCCTTTGTTCCGACAGAGGGGATTCAAGGATATACACCCCAATCAACCCCATTGGATTTGGCGGATGAAATAGTAGCGGGAAAAGTGCTTGTGGACGAGTTTCATACAGACCGTGGATCTGACATGTGGACACCAGGGAATGCATCGATATTTGGATGGATTCTCAAGGAACATGGATACAATGTATCAAATAACTTTGACCAAACTCTTGATAGCGGAATACTATCCGGATATGACATCCTATGTTTGTTCTTCCCCCAGATTGAACTCACATCCGCAGAAGTGACTGCAATACAGGATTTCGTTGACAACGGAGGTGGGCTCCTATTAGTGGGCGTAGACCATCGAGAAACAGTCAGCAACTATACAGCAGATTACATGAATCTAATTTCAGAGGACTACGGAATTTCATTCAACGAGAATCACATCTTAGGAAGAGCTCTAAGAAGTGAGGGAGAGATTGAAGACCACTTCATTACTACAAATGTTGATTCGTTCACGTCAAGTAATGACCTGCTCTATGGGTGTTCAATGGATGTAACTAGCCCAGCGACAAGCCTGGGGTCAATCAAGGACGAAGACATGCTTGCGATTCATGATACGGGCACAGGAAGAGTTGTTGCTGTCGGTTCTCCAGCGCCCTTCATGCAGTATTATACTGAAGGGGGTTGGCTCGTGGATGGGATGGATCATTTTGAACTGTCTCTGAACATAATAGATTGGTTGATGCAAGGAGAACAACGTACTGTTGACCTTCCTGACCGAGCGGTAATCAAAATAGGAAATGGGCCTAATCTCAGTCCTGCTGAATTAGAGGATTATGAACCTTTCATAGGACAGATCCACGACCATACGACAAGAAGCGATGGACAGGACAGCCCCCTAGACATGCTATTAGCAATGCTTGACAATAGTTTGGATTACAGCGTCATGACAGACCATTCCTATGAGAATGCGGCGAAAAACGGGATATACGGCGGTCTTGACATGAGGGCGATGGAAAGGGAGTACGGACTGGATGTGCGCATGGTAGTTGGAGCCGAGCTTTCGGCACTACCCCACACTCTTGGATTTCCTTTGACCGAGCAGATATACACTACTGACACGCAGGTGGCGGTAGATAGCATACACGCACAGGGAGGAATCGCAAGTTTCTGCCACCCCACAATATCACAGACCTATGTTCCTGTTTGGGAGAATATGGAAGAATATGGCTATGACGCTTTCGAGGTGGACAATAGTGGCTTCTTGCACGGTTTAGGAGAGAAAGCATACTTCATGCCGTTTTACGGTGCCAATGATGGTCACGCTGCGAGAAAAGTTGCGACGGTCATGAACGTGCTATTCGTTGAGAACCCAACAAGAGAGGATGGCAAAATAAGTAATGATGAACTTATAGACGCAATCTTAGGAAGAAGAGTTGTTGTTCTTGATAAGGTCAATAACTTGATTTTAGGAGAAGGCATATGGGTTGACAAGTTCCTCGCACTATGGGACGAAGCAAACAGCACAGTTCAGGCGGCCGAAGCCACCATATCTGCACTGGAGAGCGGCGATGATGCAGTTTCTTTGGCTAGAAGCTATTTGGAGAAGGCAAAAGATGCGTTCGCTGATTGGAATCCATCAAGAGCAATAAAACTCGCTGAAAATGCTGTGTCTGATTTTATCCTCGGTATTGACATCACCCTTCCAGGCTCAATTGGCCCCTTGAATCCAAACGCAGAAACCAGTGTTAGTATTCAGCTGGAAAACAGACACGGATACGAGATTGAGGTCAACTGCACACCCTTTGTGACCGAGTCATATGAATACGACCAAGGAAGCTATCCTATTTCTGCTAGCGCTGGAACAATAGAAACCACAGACATGACCGCACAGACATCAGCCTTCGGGTATACCTATACAATGCTCAATATTAGGGACCTTAATGATACGGCAGATATTCGACCAATTCTTATGGAATTCGGAGGACTTATAGAAAACATCACGGAAAGCACAGAAGCGGTTACCGAGGGCTATGAGCTAACCCTAGAGCTCTTAATGAATCGCGGAGGTTCTGCAAGAATTTCCACCGTCAAATTGGCGTATAGCGATGGAGATGCAGAGCAAACCCTAGACATGGAGAATCTAGGAAGCAGCTATGCCGCAACAGTAGGGCCATATCCGGCAGGGACTAATGTCAGCTACACTATAACTGTGACAGACAAATTTGGTAATAACTATGTGATGGGAGAATACATCACGGAAGTCACAGCAGGGGCAGTAACACCGGATATACTACCTTTTGCAGTTGCAGGCATTGGCATTGTGACCCTTGTGGCAATCATAGTGGTATTCTGGAAGAAACGAAGCTAATGCTTCGTTTCCATTCAGAGGTGTAGACTTAGATTCCAAGCTTACAAAGACAGCAAGCCTTTAGTGAACCAATTGGCAACCCAAATGTAGACAATATACTAATTCAAACCAGGGGTCAGTGTTTGATTTGGTGATTGTGGGATGGTGCAAACTAATTGACTAATCTTGCCGATATCATTCAATACTTGGAGAGGATTGCTCCTTTGGATCATGCTCTGGAGGGCGAATTGCGGGGTATTCAGGTAGGACCGCAAACCAGAATTGATCAATCCAAGACGACAATAAACAGAGTTCTTATCGCAACATATCCTTCATCAAGAATCGCAGCAATGGCTAGTCAAGATAAGGCGAATCTCATTATATGCTATAGACCTCTTTTTGCTGAACCAATCTCGTCTCTTAGCGGGACTGACTTGGTGAAAGTGAGACTTCTTTCCAAGAATTATATCTCGGTGTATGCAATGAGTAGTTCATTTGTTGGGGCACAGGACGGTCTTAGTGATGCTTTAATACAAAAACTGGGTTTGAAAAGTATCCGTGATTTCTTATCTCAGGGGGCAAAAATGGATGTTGTTCGTGCTGGTTCAGTATGTGCTCCGCCTGAAGAAACAAATCATTCAGGATTTGCCAACTATGTTGCATCAGAATTAGATGTTAGCAATGTGCAGTTCACAGGAGACCTGGATGCTGACGTAAATCGATTGGTTATAGTAGCCGGAAACCATTTTGGAAAACAGGACATCTATAGGGCAAAGCACGAGGGTGCTGATACCGTTCTCACGGGCGAGGTGAAACCGAATATCAGAAGATTGGCACATGAAAGCCGACTAAATCTCTTTGAGATTCTCCCATTTGTAACAGAAAACCCTGGTATGAAACGCCTCAGACATCATCTTAGTTTGGAATTTCCCGACCTGAAAATAGTGTACTCAGAATCTGAACCATTTACCGATATACTCAGGCCCTATTCTGAATCCATGGCTTAATCCTGTCCTAGCTATCAAGATGGTTTCCGAATCATGACAACATTCTTGTTCTCATCACAACCCACATGCCCTGCAACTGGAGCACATTTCGTTCTCATTATATGAACAGTGGGAGCCTTTGGTTCAAACTCGGTCATGCTTTCGAAATTGCCCATTCCCTTCGCGATGATTAATTCTGCATTCTCGAGCTTCTTCAAAAATGGTTCTGAATTACGTTCACGATTCACACCAATTGCGGGTGCACCAGTATCGATTACTGCGTCAGCATAGTCTGAGAGACCTACTGCTTCAGCATCCTCTCTTGTTGCATCGTTCAAAATGGGACCTCCCTTAACCACTGCAAATACTTCTGTGCCCAGACGTTTCATCTCTTTAATCAGAATCATGTCCAAGACGATCTCTCCTGCATTATCCATCAGATATAATGCAGTATCTGCATTCTTACAGTACTCATAGAATTCCCCTACCTCGTCGACTGCAAGGTCCTCTTCTACATTGTGAACGATTTCTTTTAGCTCATCAAGGCTGAAATCACGACCAGATACATCGAATTCAATGGAATTGGCTGCTGCAGCAATCAATGCAGCTTTTCTGAACTTACTTCTTGAATCTCCTTCGTCATCGACAATTCGCTGTAACTCGGGCAAGATGCTTAATGCCATCTTGTTGGATAGTTGCTTCAGTTCTGCATAGGGGTCTTTGCCAGTCATCTTCTGCACAAGAAGATCCCTATCAGTCCCGATATGACTGGGAACTGAATCGGGGCCAAAATTCTCGCCCAACATCTTGAGCATTTCAGATGTCACCTGCATCTGAAGCTCCGGATCATCTGATGCTAACTTGGTTTGTTTTATTGCTCGTTCGAGCAGACAATGAGCGCACTGAAGCGATACCTTCATGATTTTTCTCCGAGTTGATGCAGAGGCGTTAGCTGAAAAATCATGTGGAAGAGGCTACTTCTGAATAGGACGGATCAAATCCTTGAGGACATCTTCAGGTGAGTCTGCTTTCGCTACTGCAGATGCCAATAGAACACCTTGTGAGCCCAATTTCAGAGCAGATTCTACATCATCACCCGAACCAATCCCCGCTCCACAAAGTATAGCAGTCTTTTCATTGACCTTCCGGATTCGCTCTACCGTTCCACTGATGATTTCCGGTTGAGCCTGAGATACTGATATTCCGGTTCCAATTAGCTCTGGTGGCTCTACTGCTACTGCAGACGGGTTCATGGCCGCTGCGGCAACACTGACCGCGGGATTATTTGTGCAGACAATCGTGTATAGGTGCAGTTCCTCAGCTTTTCTTATACTAGCCTCAATGTCGGCTAGTTGCATACGATTTTCAGAGTGATTGAGAAGAGTTCCTGCACATCCAGATTCAACCAGTGCCTCGCCCAGTACATGACCGGTAAATCGTCCCGGATCCCCAGGATCCATATGCTGTGCAAATACAGGAATATCTACTGCTCTCGTCACACGATATAAATCGGAGGGCTGAGGGGCAACAACAATAGATACATCGTATTCCTTCGCAATTCTCTCACATGACTGTGCAATTAGAACAGCCTTTTCACCAGTAGCCTGAGGATATGTTTTGAAGTTGATTGCAATAACAGGGAGGTCTATGTCTACCATGATACTCCATCCAATATGCACGAAAGACTCAATTCTTTCGGGATTCAGGTAGACCTGTGCGTACCTATTAAAGTTGCTTTCCTTATCTAGCAGCACCGATGAGTAGTTTGAGTGTCGGTACCCTTGCATATCCTCTTCGATTGAGATTGGTGATGGGCTTTCGGAGCTCTATCTTAACAAACTTGCCCGGCCCTGGATTTTTGTAATACTTAAGGTAAATCTCCGAGAATTTCTCAAATGAGGGGGCATCAAGAAGTTCCTGCGTCACATCGTTGGCAATTCTAATGAATACATCCTCATCAGGGGATGTACCTGATTCAATTATTACTTCTCCCATCGACTCCTTTGTGACATTGAATCTCTCGCCCATTGTCATGAATTCGAGTGAGAAATGATCAGGCGCCTCAATGCTATCTGCCCAAACAGGTTCTGTGAGCAAATACTTCAGCCGATCTTGTAGAGATGAATGATAGGGAATGGTTTCGGCGGGGGTACCAACCTCCTCCTCGGGTGCCTCTTCATGTGGCACTTCTTGCTCGATAGCTTTCTCTTCTTCTACCTTATCTTCCTTTTCTTCTACTTCGGCCTCTTTTTCCTCATCTTTCTCTTCGTCGTCCTTCTTTCCGAGTCCTAATAGTCTTCTTAGCATCGCGGTGTTACTCCATTTATGTCCAATTGAGGGGCAGTCCAAATTGTATTGTCAATCATGGATCTTCTTCAACAATTATAGAGTTGGAATTGCTTGCACAAAAATGTACTTCAGTTGTACTCACTTGAGAATCTACTTCACAGGACGTATATTAGATGGGGCTTCAAGAGGAGACAATTTGTCCAACTGTGCCACTAATGGCGCTGTGCTTGTTCTAGTATTCTGTCCCCAAAGCTCATCTACGAGGAGGTCTCGAATAGCAATTCGAATGACTTCTGATCGATTGGGATACATGCCCTCATTAATCAACTTGTCAACACCTTCGACATATGATTCAGGCATGCATATCGTTACGACTTTCATGTAGACCAAATTTGTGAAGGGGGCAATGTATAATTAAACGGTGTCTGATTGTTGTGGGTACTGGGGTAATACTAGGTACTAGGTCACATTTATGGTGTTTCAAGAACAATTTTTCCAAACTGTTCGCCGTTTTCTAGGATTTCATGAGCTTTAGCAGCCATTGACAGCGGTAGCGTTTGGTCGAGGACCGGTTTTAGGTTACCGGCCCAAACCAGTTCGAGTACATCGCGTAATTCAGAACGGCTAGCCATCGTGCTGCCCAGAATCTCCAATTGATTCCAAAATACGAGGTTAATATTCGTGACTGCGTTTGGACCCGAGGTCGCTCCACAAGTGACCAGACGACCACCCTTTCTCAGGCTACGAAGGCTCTTTTGCCAAGTCGCTTCGCCCACAGAGTCAAAAACTACATCCACTCCGCTTGAATTGGTCTTGGCATATATCTGCTTATGGAAGTCCGGTTGATCAATGTAGTTTATTCCATAATCGGCACCCATTCCTTCAGCCTTCTTCAGTTTTGCATCGGATGAACTGGTCACGAAGACAGTTGCCCCTGCGAGTTTGGCAATCTGCAAGGCTGCAAGCGCTACACCACCTCCAATTCCAATAATGAGCACCTTTTGACCCGGTTTCACTCTAGCTTTGGTCATCATCAATCGCCATGCAGTCATGAACGTTAATGGCACCGCGGCAGCTTCTGCGAAAGTCAAATTCGAAGAATCAGGAATAGGGATTATATTCTCATGATGAATCTCAAACAGCTCAGCATATCCACCCCTAACATGTTCTCCGATAATCTGAAAGTCGGGGCATAGTGATTCCTCTCCTCTGATACAAGCATGACAAGTTCCACACGATAAACCCGGGTCAACTATGACTCGTTGGCCTTCTTCTATAGAGGATGGCACTTGTTCGCCGGTTTCTTTGACAATTCCTGAGATGTCACTTCCTAGAATATGAGGCATTTCTAGTTTGATTCCCGGAATTCCGTTTCTTACAAAGAGGTCCAGATGATTCAGCGCTACTGCTTGTACATCAATTATGACAGAAGAGGGTTGAAGTCTTGGATCTTCCATTTCACTGTATTTCAGTACTTCGGGTCCACCGTGTTGGTGAAACAATACCGCTTTCATTTCTATGCCTCAGTCTACATCCAATAGGTGTACAATGACAATAAAGCCTTCCACTTAGCAGCAAAAAGTCAGACATGGCATTTCAGCTTTCACCAAAGATAAAACCAATTGATTTGTGACCAAGTTAGGTGAAAATTTTGGGAAAAGGTGGAAAAGTTCGAGCTAGTCACATACTAGTCAACAAACACAGCAAAGCACTTGATATCATCAAGAAAATACAAGAGGGCGAAAAATTCGAAACCATGGCAAAACAACATAGTGAGTGCCCGTCTAGAAAAAAGGGTGGGGACCTAGGTTGGTTTGGACGTGGTCAGATGGTCAAGGAATTTGAGAAATCAGTCTACGATATGAATGTAGGACAAATGACTCATGAACCCGTAAAGACAAAGTTTGGGTATCATGTCATAAAGAGAACCGGTTAGAGTGCCATCTAACGGCCTTCATTAGAATACGTAAGGAGGGGGGACAAAAATGTCCCACCTTTCTTCTACGATTTCTATTCGGCTGAACCAGATGTATCGTTGCTCTTATCTTCTGGAACTATTTCTTCTTCCGAGAATCTAGTGGCGCATTTGTCCAAGACACGTGGAAGAGTAGTATACTCCATTGATGTTTCTTCAAGTCTGTGCCCTGGTTCGAAAGGCCCAATGCGTCTAAGATAATCAGCTATCTCCATAGCACGCTGCCGCGTGATATCAAAAGCGACATCCTCAAACAAGTCAACAGGTCCGACTAGGTCCCCATTGCAAACCTGGAAACCAAGACCAAGAACTCTTGGCGGACCATCAAAGCGTGTGCAACGTGAGTCTTTGATTGCAACAGGCATCAAAGGACCAACATGAGAGCCTCTCATCCAACCAGCCACGAGATGTGGGAGTGTGAATGCTTCTAGGACTTCGCCCATGGCAGGAAGCCCGGAGTGGGCACGTATTATGGCTACAGGATCGTCTTTGCCAACATATTTTCCGGCTACCATGTGTAATTTATCGGTGCTTACCGCTCCACATACTAGGCCGTCGTTTCTGTAGACTTTCTTAATGGTGTATCTGCTGGTACTTCCCAACAGCGCCATCACGTCATACATCTCTTTGGGACACTTCATTTCAATGTAACAGGGAATCTCCTTCTTGATATCTTGGATGATGAATGTGAATCCCTCGTGAAGATTCGGGTCGATTACTAGGCCTGCTGTGTTGAATGGGTCTGCAAACATCTTAAACAGTGGAAAATTGAAAGCGCCGGGGTCTGTCTTGTCAGCCATGAAAACGGCAATAGGCTCCGACTTCCTCTCAGTAATAGTCATTTCAGCAGATCCAGGGCCCATGCCCTTGACATTTCCGCTGAAAGTATCTGAGAGCAGGTCTTGCCCTGCGGCATAGATCTTATGCTCTCGTCCCAAATCTGCACATTTCATGAATGTGTCCCATGCAAGCTCATGAATCTCTTCGTTATCTTCACCCTTGAAGTGGGTCATGATTAATTCAAGATCGTCACCAGCGTGAGTGACATAAAAATCATTAACGATTTTCTTCTTGGCTGCTTCTTTCATTTCCTTTCGAGCGAATTCCAAAATGAAATCGGGAACAATAACATGTCCAGCTAGAGAACCAATGTCTGCCTTGATAACGCTGATTGTAGTTTCAACCATTTTATAATTGCTCCAATCCTTTTCCGTTGAGAGCCTCTTCTCGCTCTCTTACAAGCGCGGACACCGGAGGAAGCTAATAGAAGTTTCGGCTCCTGAAGATGTCAGAGGCCCCTAAGTTGGCAGGGATATTATACAGCTATATAATAGTGTCGGCATTCTTTCAACGTGGTTTTATTTAATCTCCAGCATTAGTTGTTTCAATCTATTCGTAATATCAAGCGCATCTTCCCACTCTCTTTGCCATACATTACGACCGAATATCAAACCTGTAGCGCCCTGCTCAAGACAGACTCTCGCGCGATGCAATAGGTCCTCATCACTAATCTTGCTTCCGCCGGAGAAGAGCACCTTTGTACGTCCTGCTGATTTGATGACCTTCCTAACACGTTCTTCGTAATTTAGCTGCAAACTATCGTAAGGAGCAGGTTGACCACCTCGGGTTTCCGCGTCATCTTCAGGGACATTTAGCTTGACAACGTCCGCCCCTAACTCATTTGCGACTCTAGCTGCATAATCGACTGCATAGAGTGAGTTACGGCCGCCCTTCTTGGCTATCGCTGAGCCTCTGGGATAAGACCACACGATAATTGGCATGCCATATCTCTCAGCATCTTTCTTCACCTGTCTAAATTGTGTGAAGTCTGCAATCTGATTGGGGCTCCCAACGTACAATGTATATCCAATAGCATCAGCACCAATTCTCACAGCATCTTCAACCGAGCCTGTCATCGGCGACAAGGCATTATCATCAGGAGGAATTTTTGTTTTGCCATTTATCTTCAAAACAATGGGGACACTTCCCGCGTACTTCTTCGCATATTTCTCAGCCAGGCCCAAGTGGAGTGCTATTCCAGAAAATCCACCTTCCTTTGCCAGACTAAATTGAAAGTCTGGGTCCTCAGAAACAGGATTAGGAAAGAAGTCCACCGGACCATGTTCCATTCCTTGGTCAACTGGAAGAATGAGAAGATGCCCATTCCCCGGTCCATGTTCATACATCAACCTGTGTAGTCGAACCCGTTTGCCAAGATTTAGCTGCTCCATTTCATCCAGAACGTCCGTCATGTTATCTTACCTACAGAGAGCATCTGCTTAAGCTCCTTATGAATTATTAGACAGTAGAAACAGACTCCAATTTTGATACAAAAACCACAAATTGCAGTACTACAATGGGACATTTAGTGAGAGAAATGCCTGAAAAGAGAGTATCTGCAGATAGACCAGTCAATCAGGAAAGAGAGCAATACCACCTTGAGGTCAAAGAGGGAGATGTGGCTTCGACAGTCATTGTTCCCGGCGACCCAGGACGGGTTGAGAAGATAAGTTCGCAATGGGACTCATTCTCAGAAGTTGCAAGACATAGACAATTCGTCACTCATACTGGCAAATACAAGAATGCTCCAATCTCCGCATGTTCGACAGGGATTGGAGGACCAGGAACAGCAATCGTGATTGAAGAACTTGCCAATGTGGGTGCTCGCAATTTTCTCAGAGTTGGATCTACAGCCACACTCAAACCAGACATCGAAATAGGTGACTTGATCATCTCTACAGGAGCAGTTCGATTAGAGGGGACAAGCAAGCAATATGTCAGACTGGAATATCCAGCAACTCCATCGTACGAATTCATACTAGCCCTGATTGAAGCGGCGGAGTCATTGGGTACCACGTATCATCTTGGCATATCTGCATCCACGGATTCATTCTACCTAGGGCAGTCACGTCCCGGTTTTGGCGGGTATACTCAGAGTTTCAGTGAGCAACTCATTGAGAACTTGACTAAAGCAAACGTTGCGAATTTCGAAATGGAGGCTGCTACACTCTTTACCCTTGGCAACATCTACGGATTCAGGACTGGAGCTGTATGTGCAGTCTATGCTAATCGTGTGAGAAACGAATTTGAAGTGAAGGGCGAAAAAGACGTTATCAAGTGTGGGAATGAAGCTGTCAAGATTCTGCACGAGATGGACGAAGACAGAGACAACAAAGGCAAAAAATACTGGATGCGCGGTCTCTAGAGATTTCTACCCTATTTCCCTACGTAGTAGTATTCGTTGGCTGCCTTTTGTTGTTGATCCAGTTGAGACCCCTCTTTGTTGACCCGGGGGCGTCCAGTCTGAGGGTCTCTCCTGAATGTGACACCCATCTGGGACAAAAATGCATTCATGCCCTTCCTCAGGGTAAGGACCTGAGATGCTCTCCCTTTCTTTCCGGGAATTCCATCAAACACAACCATACTATCGCTGAGATAGTCAGCCATGAGGATTGAGTGTTCTACAACAAATGCAGTTCTCAATTTGTCTTGGACAAGTTTGCGAATAGCACGTGAAACGGCTAGTCTCTGTTCGATATCCAAGAAAGCTGAAGGCTCGTCAAGAAGATAAATGTCTGCGTCCCTTGCGAGGCATGCTGCAATAGCTGCTCGCTGCAATTCTCCACCACTCAAATCCGTAACACCATGGTCAATCAGGTGTTCCAAGCCAAGTTTGCGAATAACTGATGTTTTGAAATCCGCAGTGTCTACTGTGTTACCACCAGCCTCACGCAAATACATCCTGACGGTGCCGGAGTAGTCCTGTTCGATATATTGAGGCTTATAACTTACCTTTAGTTCAAACCCTGCAGCGGTTTGAGTGGGAATTTCCCCTGCATCTGGCTCTAATATACCTGCAAGCATCTTAACAAAAGTTGTCTTCCCTATACCATTCGGCCCCAAGATCCCTACAATCTGGCCTTTCTTCACGCTGCCACCTTGAACTTCTAGTTCGAAGTCTTCAAACTCCTTCTTCATATCTTCATATTCAAGCAAAGTTCGTGCTCCAGCAAACGTATCATCTTGCGCAGTCATGCCCTTGAAAGAAATGGATGTGTCGCGGAAGCGCATATTTTCGTCTGGAATATATCCATCGAGGAATATGTTGATGCCAACCCTTGTTCCATGTGGATGCGAAACGATTCCGTATACACCTGGATCACCATAGAACATGCAGATTAAATCTGAAACATAATCTAGGATAGAGAGGTCGTGTTCGACCACGACTACTGTTTTGCCCATGTCTGAGAGTTCTCTGATAGCTCTGCCGACACGAAGCCGTTCTCGCACATCAAGATATGCGGTCGGTTCATCAAAAAAGTACACGTCTCCGTCTCGTACAATTGCTGCAGTAATGGCAACTCTCTGTAATTCCCCACCACTTAGAACCTTGATGGGACGCTCCCAGATATCTGTCAGGTTCATGCTTGTTTTAAGCTCGGTCAATCGTCCGGACGAGTCAGCATTCTCAAGCAATTCATGGATTGGTTGGTCTGCAATCGACTTCATTTTAGGAAGGTCGGTTATGGTCTGAGGTTTGTGGATTGGAGTGATTTCATTTGACCTGATTCTTTCGAAAAAGGGCTGAAGCTCGGAGCCTCTGTACTGGTGGATGATCTCATCCCAATCGGGAGGGGCATCAATTCGTCCGAGATTTGGCTTTAACTCGCCGGCTAGTATTTGGATTGCAGTTGTCTTTCCAACGCCGTTTGGTCCGATTAGACCTAAGACTTTTCCTTCCTTGGGAATGGGCATCCTGAATAGCTCGAAGCCGTTAACACCAAAACGGTGCGTACCGTCAGTTTCCAGTTTCTCAGGCAGATTCACAACGGTTATGACGTGGAAAGGACATTTCTTTACACACATCCCTGCACCAGAACAGAGCTCCTCCACGATAATTGGAGGTTTGTCTGGTCCATCTGGAAATATGACTGTTTCATCCCCAGTTCTAACTCTGGGGCAGAATCGTCTGCATTCATGATTGCAGTCGGTTGGTCTGCATCGGTCACGGTCAATAACAGAGATACGCATTCTGGGGTCAACACCAATACTTGTTCAAAGAGGAAGAGCTCTCTCCGCTTTATAGCGATTTGGCTAGATGATTCCTTTGTTAGTTCTAATACAGCAACTATAGCACCATTGCAAAACCTTTTGTTGGCAATAAACAAGGTCCAGTTGGGCCATAGATATGGACATCATCAATCGATTCCTAGAATTATTTGGCATAAATAGAACAACAGCGACAGGAGCTATGACTGAGAAATCGAATCTGAAGGCCCAAGTTGATTTTCTCAGGAATAGGCTCTTCACGAAAATAACAGGACGACAGTTGACATCTTATGACAGCAGCAGTTTGTCCCGCAATCAGAAAGACCTCGACAACTTGCATAAACTCTCTCCAGCAAGAAGACTAAGAAGGGGTACCCTAGAATAGGGCCTATGACTCTCAGCACGGGATGATGACAGCAGTAGAAGGGAAAATACGCCTCATCAGCGTGATGACCGATAAACCGCAATCTGACCGTAGTTTGTGAAATCAAAGGGGGAATGCATTCTGCTAGAATATGTGGAGGTTTGACAATCTGAGCCCTTTTCGATGCAATCATGATAAGTCATGTGACAGGGTCAGGCTTTGTTGCATAAACACAGAGATGACTTTGACAATGGCGGATGTTAACCGGATTAGGAGATTGGGATATGATCCTGATGATTTCATAAGAATTGCAGAGGACGGATTTGCAGAGCTTCGAAATATTGATGGTTGTTGTTACTTCTATGATGTCAAATCCGCAAGCTGTACGATCTATCATCACAGACCCGAAGGCTGTAGACATTACCCAATTGTCTATGATATGGCTTTGGACAAATGTGTTGTGGACGATGAGTGCCCCTCTGGCTCAACAATATCACAACCCGAGATCGATTCAATCTGCGCAGTTGTAAAACGACTAGTAGAAACATTAGTGAGTGAGGCAAGGAATGCTGAGAGATAGGGCAGATTTGCATCTGCATTCGAGTTATTCAGACGGAGTTCAAAGCCCAACTGAGATCGTCAGAAGCGCTGAGAAGATTGCATTAGCGGCTATCGCTTTGACTGATCACGATACTCTTGACGGCCTCAGCGAATTCATGACCGCGGAAGCATCAAACTCGTTGAAGCGAGTTCCTGGTGTGGAGATTAGCACTGAAACAGACGGCCGCGAGGCTCATGTATTAGGGTATTATATTCCAGAGAAACCCGTGAAACTCCTTAGGGAATTACATAACCTTGCAACAGCAAGGCAGAGAAGGATTCCAAAAATAATCGATAAGCTGCAGCACCTTGGTTACGACATAAATCACGCCGAGGTTCAAGATGCCGTTGGAAATGCGTCGAGCCCGGGGAGGCCCCATATCGCCAGACTTCTCGTTGAGAAGGGGGTGGTAGATTCGGTAGAGGAGGCATTTAGCAAGATATTGGGAGCGGGAAAACCCGCGTATGTGATGAAAGAGAGGATGGATACGAAGAGGGCAATACTACTCTTGAGAATGGAGGGAGCTGTACCAGTACTCGCTCATCCGCTTACTATTCCAAATACGGATCTCAGAGAACTCCTCATTGAACTATCGGAAATCGGACTCGAGGGGGTTGAAATAGAATATGACTATGGTCACCTTAATATGGAAGGCACAAGCGAAGATGTAAGGACCGCCACAAAAGGCCTGGATTTGATAGTTACTGGTGGAAGTGACGCACATGGGGAACCCTCCCACGGCCAAATAGGAGATGTCACGGTGCCTCTTTCGGTCATTGATGAGTTACATGAGGCAGCTGAACGAATAAGAAAAAGCGGGTGAGATTCGTCATGAGCCGCTTCATCATCGATGCAATGCTTGGCAGACTCGCACTCTGGTTAAGGCTTGTAGGTGTCGATGCAATTTACGAAACAGATCTTGAAGACGATAGAATCATAGAGATAGCAGCATCTGAGAACCGAATCATTCTCACCTCGGATGCCAACCTCAATGAGAGGGCATTGAAAGAAGGAGTTCAGAGTATGCTGGTGAGAGGCCCAGTGGATTATAGAATTGCGAGGGTGTTCCATGAATTCGGAATCTCGCCCGAAGTGGATCCGGATGAGGCAAGATGTTCGAAATGTAATGGGGAGCTTGTCAGGATATCTATGGAGGAAAAGAGCAAAATCCGAGAATTCGTGCATGAACAGACCTACGAACACTATGACGTGTTCTGGTATTGTTCTGATTGTGATGCGGTATACTTCCAGGGCGGATATTGGGATAATATTCAGAAGTACGTGAGCCATATCTCAGAACTAATGGAAGCCATGGAATGAACTGAAAATAGAGATGAGGAGTTTATTTCATTTCTCGAACTGAGATACTGTATTCGATAGGTATACAGTCCTTTGTTGAACGTGTGAGTGGACAATATTTCTTTGCTTGTTCAATGCAACGCTCACCGAGGTAAACCTCATCCTCAGCAACCACTACTTCTCCGGTGATTTCAAATTTGGAAACGGAATAGCCTGAGCCATCGAATTGGACCAGCAGCCTCCCGTGAAGCTTGAAAGAGATGAGGTCTAGATTTGACATTCGCTGGATATCAAGAAATGTATTGTTGATACAGCCCAAGATACCTGCAATGAACAATCTATAAGGACACAAGCCTTGACCTCTACCACCGTAAACCTCTGGAGTATCGAAGATTAATTCACTATCTTTGAGTCTGGCTGTTCCTCCAGTCATTCCATCCCACTCAGTACTCGCAATATACTCCATCTTTTCTGGATATTTCGACTTGAGATTCATACGGAGGTCCCTGAATGAGGCGATTCTCATTAGAGCATAAGCATTTTGGTTGATACGGATTTCCAGCAAGTCATTTAAACCAGAACTGTCGTTCTCGCTATGTGTGAATGCCATGGGTCGGCGCATGAAAGCTGCGATGTACTACGATATAGGAGATGTACGATATGAAGAAACAGACGTTCCTGAAATTGGGAGAGGCGAACTGCTCATTCGTATCGGAAAAGCATTGACCTGTGGAACGGATGTTAAGACTTACAAGAGAGGACACCCCCTGCTCCTGAGAAAGCTCCCAGCTTTGTTTGGTCATGAGTATGCTGGTACTATTGAGGAAATTGGAGAGGGCGTAGAGCAATTTGAACCAGGGATGAGAGTTGTTGCAACCAACTCCGCGCCTTGTGGAAATTGCTTTTTCTGTAAGAGGAATAATCCTAACCTCTGTAAACAACTTAAGAATACCCTAGTAAATGGAGCATTTGCGGAATACATCCGGGTTCCCGAAGCGGTTGTTAGATGGAATACTCATCAGATACCTGATTCTCTCCCATTTGAAAAAGCAGCATTAACAGAGCCTCTTGCCTGCGTAGTTCATGGAATAGAAGAGGCGGACATAGAACTCGGGGACACAGTTGCGATCATTGGAGCTGGACCAATAGGGCAGATGCTAATCATGCTTGCAAAGAAGAATGGTGCATCTACTGTGATTGCATCAGACCTAACAGAACTCAGGCGCAATATGGCAACGAAAGCAGGTGCAGACATCATTATTGATCCAGCAAAGACAGACCCGATTGAAATTGTCAAACAAGAAACCTCTGGATATGGGGCAGATGTGGTAATAGAGGCGGTGGGGCTTCCTGCCACGTGGGAACAAGCGGTGAAGATGACCAGAGATGCAGGAACGACAGTTCTGTTTGGAGGAGCTGCATCAGGCACAACATTTGAGGTAGACACGGGTCGCTTCCACTATGGACAACTCACCATCAAGGGAGTCTTTCATCTGAAACCAAAACATGTGGAGCAGGCACTTAATCTGCTAAAGGCAGGAGACATAAGCACTGATATCTTAATTTCGCATGAGATGCCTCTCAGCAGGATTACTGATGCGCTGGAGATGATGGGAGAAGGCCGGAGCATGAAAATTGCTATTCTTCCCTGATTATTCGTTGAAGGAGCAGGACTCGTTGGAATATCGAAGCGAAGAAAAATTGGAAGAGAACGAGCGACAACTAATCGAGCTTTTTAATTCGTTAGATGAAAGATTTGAACCACTGATAGTACTAGTAGAGGGGAAGCGAGACGAACAGGTTCTAAGAGACCTCGGAGTAGAGGCACCAATAGTACGCACACAGTCGTGGAGGAGTAGAGTTCAGCTATTCAGGTATATCGAGAAAATGGTCAAGAATGGTGCTGCCGTTCTGATACTAACAGATTTTGATAAAGAAGGCAAAGAGATTAAGAAAGAGATTGCCAGAGAACTACAAATCTTGAAGATTCCAATACAGACACAAGCACGCAGAGAAATAGGAAGGGCGATGGGAAATTATCGTTGCATAGAAGAATTGGTGGCACTCTTCAAGAAGAAGGATTCTCCTGAGCCTGCTAGTGACTACTGAGAAACTGCGAATGCTTTCTGAACAAGGACTCAAGAATCAGCATTACTGGAACTGCAAGAAGTAGGAGAAATGTTCCAGGTCCTGCATAGACAGTGAATAGCACTCCAGAAACTGCAAATACGCCAGCGAAGAAAAAGTATGCAATTGATAGGGCAACCAAAATAGGAATCCATACAATAACCGTCAATTGCAGGGGTATTCCATGGCGAGTAGATGACAATGAAATGATCAGAGAGAACAGAACTATGATGAGAGAGAGGAACCATCCGCTCAAACCAAGATAATTCCCGAAGATCTCCATGAAATCCAAAAGGGAAATTTCAACTCGCCCACTGATTCCAAAGTAAGGAAGTAGAAAACCGGATACCATCATGACGATACCGACAATGATAGGGAGTTCTCTGATTGTTTTCGCAAGGGTCGGATGCCACCCCGTAGTCTTACTCATTGCAATTAGCCCTACCCCGGAAAGCAGACTAATGAGCGGAACTATAAAACTCCCGCCCCGAGCAATATGAATCTCGGATGATGCATAGATAATGCCATCACGCATTCCACTCACAAAGAAAGAGATTCTGCCTATATGAGTTGGAGTCAAATCAAAAACGAAGCCATGAGGAGTTAGTTCCATCTCAGACATTTGCCATGGCGAGCCAGGATCACCAGTCCTCCACCATACTCTCAAAGGCAAATCGGCAGTAACATTAGCAGATATTCGTAAGGTCCAACCGTATATTGTAAGCTCTTCTCGTTGAGTGACAGTAATTGATGGATACTCTCCGCCATTTCTAAACACTGTATCAACCCACTCCAGGATGACAGTGGTCCAAGTAGGGTCAATGAAATGACCTGCATTAGGTAACAAACTCAAAGTCAGCGGGGCGGTTATCGCATGAATGGTATCGTGGATGCACAATAGAGGAAAGAAGGGGTCATTGGTGCCCGCAAACATCAGGACAGGGGCTGTTAATTTCCGGGCATAGGCAATTGGATCGAACCATCTTAAAGCGTCATTTATTGCCTCTGAATCCAGTTCTTTATCGGGAAGAAATAGACTGTTCAAGAAGGTACCTGAGCGAAGAGACTCATCCAGGTTGCCGGCTGAAATCATCGGTATTGTGCCATCGATTCGTTCGTCTATGGCTGAAAGAATGATAGACTGCATCCCGCCCATAGAGCCTCCAGCAATAATCATATCTGAAACAAAGGGGAGAGAATCAAGTAGGGTCACAGCCCGAGCCGCCGACCATACAGAATGATAAAGATGGGCAGACTCAGGACCTTCAGACACATCCAAGAACGTGTCCGAGTTCAGAGGAGGATATGCAGTGGATTCTCCAGAGTCAGGAGCGTCGATAGCCATAGTAACGATACCGTTTGCAGCGAGATCATTCATTATTCCCATGAATGTAGAGGAACTGCTACCGTAACCGTGAAGGATTAGGATAGCAGGCTGAGCACCACTTTGGTTCACTTGCATAGTGAGCGTCGAGTGGATTCTTACTTCAATCGAATTGACCTCTTCACTTAGATAGGTGAATTGCCATCGTTCTAGTGCAACTTGTGTCGAATTCGTTTCATGTGTGACAACCGAGGTTGAAATGTTGACGATATCCAGTGGCTCATCTTCTGCCGGCCCGAGATCCCAATAATCGGTTTCATAGAAGTCAGCAGATGCAGGGGAAGAATGACGTAGAGGATATTGATTTCCAATCCAGAATATAAGGGATGTCACTGAACCAAGGAAAACGAGTAGGACCAGGGTCAATATCACTGCTTGATTTCTGTTCATTTATCCCCGCACCACAATCATACAGTGCTTCCGCAGTTGGGGCATATGAACTTGCCTTGTGGAATCTCTTCTCCGCAGACCCTGCAGGTAATGACCTTTTTCACCCGCATCGTGTCACTCATGTCCTCCTTGTATGGCACGAGTATGAACCTATCATCTTCGAAGGATATTCTGAATTGTGACGGGTTTCCAGCGAGCTCGAGAAGATCAGTTGGCATGGGCAGCCGATAATTGTTATCGAGTCTAACGACCCGCGTGGCTCCAAGAGTGTCAAGGTCAATACCCATTCGATGAAATCCTGAAACAATCCCGTCTCGTATCTCCACGGTGATATCCGCCATTGAAGCGACCTGTTGGCTATGGGTTACAATGAAGAATGAAGTTCCAAGGGTCTCATTCAATTCCTTGAACAACTCTAAAATCCTCTGAGCAGTTTCAGGATCAAGATCTCCCGTTGGCTCGTCGCATAGAACTAAGCCCTTTCCTTCTGTATCGATAAGGTTCACAAGAGCACTAGCGATTGCTACTCTGGAGCGCTCACCACCGCTTAGGGTGGTTGCCTTGTTCCGTTTTCTCTCTTCCAGGCCGACGAGTTTGATCAATCTATCAACTCGATCATTTCTAATCTTCTTCGGAACGCCAGCTATTCGAGCTGCCAACTCCACATTTTGCCATGCATTGAGATGAGGTAATAGATTGTTAACCTGGAAAACAAAACCAATGAAAGAACGTCGTGCTTCAGTAAGTACACGTTCCGAAATCTTGGTGATGTCCTTACGGAGATTAGCCCAGTATACTTTTCCGACTGTGGCTTTTGTAATGCCTCCGATGATATTTGTCAACGTGGTCTTCCCTGATCCACTTGGTCCGACCACACACATTATCTTTCCTTCAAGAATTTGAAGAGAAACACCACTCAGTGCAACAGTTTCTAGTTCGTTTGTTTTGTAAATCTTGTAGACATTCTCCGCACTGACAACTACATCATCAGGGTAGTCACTGTAAATGTCGATTTCTTCTGCAGTTGTCATGTGAGCATCATTCCACAGCCTTCTGGGCTTTCAGATAAGGTTATTGAGCTATGCATTCTGCACACTGTTATTTCTTGGTTCAGTCGTGGCATGTTAATCACAGATTCCTTAGGGCCTCCGCGGGGTCTACTCGTCCTGCCCGTTTGGCAGGAATATAGCAGCTGGCAAGCATAACCAAGCTCTCCAAAGATATAATGACTATCAGCATAGCAATTGGAAATGATAGAACCTCTGCCAATACAGGTGAGAAGGGAGAAACACCAAACGTTAGTAGGCTCATAGCGTATCCAAAGAAGAACCCAAGAAACACACTGATAGAGATAGCAGCGACAACAGAACCAGCAAATTCTCCGAATACCATGCTGACTACCTGCTTCTCAGTGCTCCCTATTGCTCTAAACAAGGCGTATTCTTGGCTCCGTTCACTAACCGAGGATCCAAGGAACAGAGCTATCGCTGAAAGTCCCATGGCGGCACATAAAGCAAATGAGATTACAGTCAGCCCTTGAATGCCTGACAAGAATAACTGTAGCGAGTATGATTGTGTAGAGATATCAAATGTTTCAACGGTAAAGACATGGGTATTCTTTTCCTCAGAGAGAGACTCAATGATAGGAGTTACATCCGCAAAGCATATTGTATCCACCAAGAACAGCTCCGCTCTATCTATGCCACTTCGCTCCGAGAGAAAGTCAAGGTTCACGAGGGCAAACCCGCCCTGTCCTGCTTGGAATCCAAATTGTGCAGCAAAGGAGGGGCCGTTGATTTCATCTGTTGAAGCAATCCCAAAAGCCGGAGCACTCTTCATGATTCCAACGATTTTGAAGGAAGATAATAGCGTATCTTCAATGCCTCCATAGTAGACCAAAACCCCATCGCCCGTTGTTTTATTCCACAAGTCTGCATAATATTCACTGATTACAATCCCGTTGTTGGTTTGGTCCAGTTCCGTTAGAATAGATTCAGAAGAGTTGCCAACGAAACTACCCGCTGAGAAACGTCCTATGTCTAGATATCTGAGTGGGTCAATGCCTTCCAAAAAGAACCTGCTAGTGGAAACTTGACCCCATGTTTGTATGACAGGAGTCGCATCTATGACGCCTGGATATGACTTCAGAGTTTTATTGAAGTCGAATGGCTTTGGGTCACATTCAACGCGCATGTCAGCACCGATGGCGTAGGCTAACTCGTTGTCTACAGTTGCTTGGAAACTTGATGTCTGTACAAGCATCATTGTTGTCGTGGTGAGAGTGAGAGTAAGGATAACTAGGAGGGGGATGAATTGACCCTTACGTTTCCTTAGGCTTTGGCTCAGATATAGGCTCTTTTCGCCCAATAAGAAATTCGTGCCCCCAGACACACGGGCAGTAAAATGACGCATCGCACGAGAACCAAAATATGAAGCGACAAACAGCAGCAAGGTTGCTATTAGAGTTTCAAGAATTGCCACCATGCCCCGAGGGGATGCTAATGTTGGCATCAATAGTAGCGCAGAAAGAGTGAGCCCAAGCCCAATGCCATATCGCCATCCATTCCCGGTGTCAGCAACCTCATCGGGTTGATTATCCATTGGCTGTCCTACTTCAGATACATCAATTCGCCTAGCAACATGGAGCAAATAAGTCGCTGGCAGATACAAAGCAATGACTGCTGCAATTATCAATCCAAGGCTGGGCATGGTAAGATGCGTGATATAATCCAAGAACACCCCCATATTAAACACAAATAGCCCCGTCGAGGAGCCAATCAATGGGCCCATCACTAGCGATAGACCAAGGCCAATCAAAAGACCAGCTAGAGCAAGGAATAGAGATTCCCACATGAATGTTGAAAATATTTGGTTGTAAGATGCACCCTTAGCCCTGAGAGCACTGATTTCTCCTTTCCGGCGGGATACGGCTGCTTCTGATGTGAATACCGTCAACATCAGGCTCATGATCAATACAGGGAATGCCACAATTGTTAGAATTTGACTATCAAGATAGGTTTGTATCTGCGAATCAAGTTCCCAGATATCAAGCAGGCCGCTAACCTGGTACGTAGGAAACTCTTCCTCAAATTGTGACTTGAAGGTTATGAGATTGTCAGCGAAATTCTGGGAGCCTCTAGCAATCAGTTCGCTCTCAGATGCGCGAACAAGGATAGCGGATTTGAAATACCCCCAATTGGCAATCTCTTCTGTCTTTTCTTCACCTATTTCACTCGAGAGCATAATCACCGAGTCCTCGATCCCAAGGACTGATTCAGCAAAACCAAGAGGGTCCCAATTCTTGCGCATGATGGAAACGAAAGCATTCCCAATCTGTGAGTTGAGATTTTTTATACTGTAAATTCCTACGATTGTCAGATTGTGAGCGGGTTCAACGGATAATTCTTCACGAGAACGCAATTGCCCAGCTCTCTGCTCATGAGCAATAATGTCGATGTCCACCTCATCTCCAATCTCAAGTTCAATATCCAGTACATCTTGTGTATAGGATATGAACCCCTCAGACACAAGCAACTCTCCAGGATTTAAGGTGAACTTGCCTGTGTAGTCGAATTCCCGCGACCAATTCCCGAGTATCTCATTAGTGGTCAGGACCACGCGACCATCTTTCACTCCCTCCACATAGTTGTATTGATAGCTGCCATAGGCATCATAGTACTCCCAGTCTGGAAAAGTATCGTTTGCCAAGACGCCTGCTGTAGAAACGATACGGTGGACGGTGTCTGTAAGAGGATGATCTTCTGCTGTTTCTATTATATCATCAAGCAGTCTTCGGTCGTAAAGTGCATTTGGCTTTAAACGCAGCGACATTTGATACGTGCGTTCTTCAAAGTAATCAGATACGACTAAGGTGGTGCCCGTATTAGACCAAACAAATACAGTGGTAGGTAAAGCAATCCCGATGGCGAGGACTAATGCAATGCCCATGTTTCTGCTCGGATATTTTGTTAGAGAAGAAAGGGCATATGATAACGACCATGTTGAGCTGCCCTTCATCCGTTGTCGGGGGTTTGATAGTTTCGCCATAGTTTTGCCTCATAGATTTCGTAATACTATCGCAGGATCTGTCTTAGACGCCTCTACTGCTGGCCAGTAAGCACCTGCAATCATGGCTCCAATTTCCACTAGCAAGACGGCGGTAAGAAAGCCAATCGGAAATGATATGACTGCTTGGAGAACTCTAGCAAAAGGGCTCATCGAAAAGACCACGGCACTCATGACATATCCAAATATGGTTCCCAAGACCAAACTAAGAGTTAGAGATGCAAAGACAATCCCAGCAAACTCGGACATGACCACACGAATTATTTGGCTCTTTGAACCACCCACCGCTCTAAGAATGGCATAATCTCGTTTTCTTTCTCGAACAACTGAGCCGAGGAACAATGTAAGAGCAAACATGCTTAGAATCAATGACATAGCAAATCCAATTGAGAATAGTCCTTCTACTGTGCTAAGGAATAATGCTGTTCCAAAGGAAAACCGGTCGAGTTCGAACGATTCTGGTGTAGTTGCGGACACCCCGGGCAGGTCAGTTAATGCACGAAGAACTAAGTCCTGGTCGGTAACACAAACTAGGTCAGCGAGGAATAAATCTGCAGTAGATATGTCAGTTCTTTGAGATATATAGTCAATATTGGCAATGGCAAATCCAGAGTATCGGGCTTGGAAGCCAAATGCCGGCCCCAACCGTGATTGTGGAATATCTTCTGCTGATGCATATCCAAAACCGGGCGCACTCTGCACCAGACCGACTACTTGGAAGCTGACATAGACTGCTTGGAGTCTTCCACCGATACGAAGGTTGAGACTATCGCCGATTGACTTATTCCATCTACTTGCGTGATAGTTGCTCAGCACGATGCCATTTGGAGTTGATGAGAGTCGGGACAGGAGAAAGCTCGAATCTTCTCCATAGAAACTCGATGGGTCGAATTTCCCAATCAGGGAGTATTCAATGGCATCTACTGCTTCAAGTGTCATCCGTTCGGTTCCAAGTTGTGCCCAAGTTCTAAGGATGGGGGTTGCTCGATTAACCCCAGGATATTCCTCCAATGTTTCCCTAAACGAAAACGGTCTAGAGGTCGTTCCTACTCGTAAATCAGCACCAAGCGCATAGGACACTTCTTTCTGTAAGTCGGCTTGGAAGCTCTCGGCTTGGACGGTAAAAGCTATTGTCGATGAGAGGGTTAAGGAAAGAACCACCATAAGTGGTACAACACGTCCTTTTCTCATCCTCAGATTTCCAGACGAAATCATATTCTTCTCGCCGAGGAGAAAGGAAAGTCGGGAAGTGAATTTGGCAAATCCAACACGGGTAATCCTCGATCCATTGTAGGACAGAAAGAACCACGCTGCAGTACCCAGGCCAATTTCAACTAGGAGCAGAATGGGATTTCCTGGGACGAATAACACCGCAGCCATGACCAGCCCGAGCAGCACTGTGGAAGCTCCTATAGTAAAGCCATAAGCAGGTTGCTCAGATGGTTCTGTATCTGCGGTTTCCATAAGCTGGCTTCCTATCTCTGTGAGAGCTGCATTTCTAGCAGAGTTAAGGATAAACAGCAATGGAGGAAGAATGCATACGAGAATAGTAATCAAGACACTTTGGGGATTGAGAACAGTTTCTGACAGATAATACGAGTATACTTCCCAATCAAAACTCATGAAACTTGTTGCAGCGGGGATTAGGGCGGCAAACAGCATACTCAGGAAGAGACCGATAGCTATACTGAATGACGCGATTAAGATTGACTCAGCGAAGAAAATTCCATATATCTGACGGGAACTGGCACCTTTTGACCTCAGAGCGCTGACCTCTGTCTTTCGTGTTGCCATAAAGGTGTCTGCAGCAAACACCGAGAGAAACAACGCGAGAATGAATATCGGTAGATTGAGCAGAGCTAGGGGCATGGTTTGGATATAAGTATCAACAAGGTTCTGGAGGTATAGGACCTCATCTAATCCTTCAACGAGAACAGAGAATTGTTCCTCTATTCGGGTCTTGAGTGTTATGAGATTCTTTGAAATATCTTCAAGCCCTGCAGCAACAAGGGCGCCACTTGATGCTCTAATGAAAGTCTTTGCTCCAAAAAAGCCAACCTCGGGGAGGTCACCCGTATCCACAGCACTTGAAAGTACCATAATGCTGTCTCGAATGCCGAGCACTGGAGCGTCATAATTGACATAGTCATAGTTGCTACGTAACTGCGATGGAAAAGCGGTTTCGATTATTGAGGTGTATCCCTCAATTTCGTATATTCCAACTATGGTCAATGAATCAAGGCTTGTTCTACCCATATCGCCAATAGCACCTTCAGTACCTATTGCCCGCCGAGTCAACAGCTCCACACTAATTGTTGAGTTCAGTGTCAGTGTCTGACCATAGATTTTGTATACATAGTTAACGAACTGTGTTGAAACCAGAGCTTCGTCATCGCTTAATGAAAAGCGTCCTTCAATTTCGAATTGGCCCTTGGATTGTTCAAGAAATTGGTTATCCACAAAGATAACCTCACAATCCTTGATTCCACTACTATAGATGGGCAAATCCAGCCCGTACGGCGTATCATCCGGAAGCGCAGTACCATAGACTAGCCCAACCGTCGAGTTTACTCTTGTTGCGCTATCAACGAAATCGCTGCTCAAGGCATACAATGATGCGGCGTCAACGGACTCAGTTCGCCCAGCAGGGTTTGTGACAAGCAATTGGAAACCATTCTCATCGAAGTACTCCTCTATACTCACCTGAACCCCGGTATCAGCCCAAATCATGGCTGAGCCAATAAGAGAAAATCCAAGACTGAGAGTTAATGCAAGACTCAGTGCCCTAAAGGGGAAGGCTCTCATGGAACTTAAGGCATATGAGAATGAGTAGGCACGATTACCTCTTAGTTTGCGGTAATTCCCTTTTCCACTAGCCAAAGAATCAGCCCTCCACCGCAGTATCCTTCTGATCGGGTGGCGTGCCTTGGGGGCGAGACTCGACCTCTACACCACTTGCTCTAAAGAACTCGCCAATGAGTTCGTCAACTAGTTGACCATCCCTAAGCAGCAAAATCCTGTCGGCCATTCTCGCGGTTTCTGGATCATGTGTGACTGTGATGACGGCACGATTCTCTTCTTTAGCCAAATCTCGCATCAATTTGATAATTTCTCCGCCAGTCTTGTGGTCTAAATCTCCTGTCGGTTCGTCGCAAAGCAAAACTGTCGGGTTATTTGCCAGAGCCCGAGCAAGAGCGACCCGCGATCTCATTCCGCCGGAGAGTTCATGTGGCATATGGTGAGCACGGTGATCCACACCGACCGCTTCAAGAAGTTTTATGGAACGTTCGTACCGCTCTTTGGCACGTACTTCATCAAGGAGCATAGGAACTTGTACATTTTCTATTGCAGTAAAGATGGGAAGAAGATGCTGGTCTTGAAACAGGACACCTATGTTGTGTCGACGTATTTGTGACATCTCTTCGTCCTTGAGGTCGGTTATCTCGACCCCATTAACAATGATTTCGCCAGCGGTGGGTCTGTCAAGTCCACCTATGAGATTCAGAAGGGTGGTCTTGCCCGAACCACTTGCTCCCACTATCGCAACGAACTCACCACGGTTAACGGTAAGATTAGTACCTCTGAGTACTTTGATGATTCTTCGACCATCCTCAAATTCCCGATAAAGGTCTATACACTGTACTGCAACGTTGCTATCCAAGGGCATTTTGCTCCTCCAGCTTGACGACCTCAAGTGATTTTTAAGCTTACTACAATAGCAATGAAAATCAGCAGGATTCGTAAGATATAACTGAGCTTGCCTTTCGACAGAGTTAGTATGAGAAGGAGAACGCTTGCCTTTTTTGTTGTTTTTGTAATGATAGCTTCATCCCTATCGTTTCTCGATGGTCCGACTACGACGGGAATAAAAGCTGAAAAATTGCATTCTCTTGATCATGTACTGGCTCAGAATGAAGTGCTTGAAGTTTACGATACTTGGAGCGCAATATATTCCTCCATCAGCCAAGCGAATATCCAATCAATCACCAAGGTGCTATCTGAAGACTATAAGAATCGTGTCTGGTTTCCCTTACATAAAGAAGGGTCTGACCCACTCATTGGGGCATGGAATTACGCCAATTCAACACTGAAATCGTATACGGGTAATGAACTGAAATTTGGCTTTGTGACGGAAGAGAAGAGTCTCGTTGCCATACAACACGGAACTGACCAAAATTCAGCACCAATTGTTTTCGCAACAAACATTGCAGGCAGATATTCTCCAGGTGCGAATATGTGGGGGGCGGCAGTAGGCGTAGTACTTGAGATTTCCCGTGTACTCCATAGCTACAACTTCACCAACGACATTTACTACGTGCTTGTAAACGCTTATGCTTCTACATATGGTGGCTCTGTATCCGGAAATCTAGGAATACAGAGCCTGTTGGAGCACCTCAATGAAACTGGGACCAAGCCATCTGCACTGTTCTGGTTCGATCG
The DNA here is from genome assembly GCA_964648855.1 of uncultured archaeon. GTDB lineage: Archaea > Asgardarchaeota > Thorarchaeia > Thorarchaeales > Thorarchaeaceae > TEKIR-14. Next base: position 18,762 of record CAZYLT010000010.1, on the reverse strand, counting down.
CCTTCTCTACAGGGATAGCGGGGAAACACTCGGCGATATGGTTCCACTTCACTACAATACACTTGAGAGTGGATTCAGTTCCGAAGAACTCGTTGTACAATTGGCGGAGCAGGGCTCATCGAGAGTTGGACAGGGAAAAGTCTATGGCAATCATGACCCAGAGACAGCCTTGTGGTCAGGAACAGGAGCAGAGGAGGCTTGGGTGTGGGGAATACCTGGATTCTCATTTTCCCAGTATAGCGCAGCCGGGTTGGGAGGAGGACCAAATGATCAGTGGGATATCACTGTATATGATTACTCGCAAGCAAAAGAAGCAGCGGGAATTGCTGCCTGTTTGGCGGCATTTCTAGGATACATGGGGAATGGCAAGAAGCCTTTGTTCTCCGGGTCAAACAGTATTGCAGTTGATGCTACTAGAAGATACAATGTCCCTGTATCAAGCATGTCATCTCTTAACGCCACCATCATATGGGTGGCAAATACCACGCTAAAAGTTGATATCATTGACCCCTTTGGCACTTTGGCCTATTCTGTAAACGAATCTGACTGGGATATTGAAATAGAATACATGCCCACAAACAAGGGTGTGCATAATATAACTGTAGAGAATCTAGGCAATGAGTCGGCAATATTCCAATACAACATCTCTCATTGGCATGATTATGATAAGGACAACCTAGACGACCATGAGGAATTCATCTTTGGAACAAACTCGCTCTCAGAGGACTCTGATAATGACTATCTTCGGGATGACCTAGAGCGAGAGCTGGGTACAAACCCGCGAAATCAAGACTCCGACTCGGATGGGGCAATGGATGGAATAGAGTATATCATTGGTTCAGATCCGCTTGTTCAGGATACAGACTCTGATGGCATTCTTGATGGTGAAGAAATCGACCTAGGGATGGATCCCACAAGCAATGACACGGATAGCGATACTATTCCAGATAACGTTGAGCTCGAAAACGGATGGAATCCTTTGTCCAATGACACGGATTCAGATGGTCTTATTGACCCGCTTGAGCTTGAGGCCGGTACCGACCCTGCCAACCCAGATTCTGATGGCGACGGACTCAACGATCTATTCGAGGTATTGAATGGACTCAATCCCTTATCTGCAGATACTGACTCTGACGGCCTAACTGATGCATATGAAGTAGAACACTGTCTGAAACCATTCGACCCCGATACGGATGGGGACGGCATTCCCGATGGGGCTGACTGGGCGCCCAGAGAGCACTGGATAACTGCTTTGCCCATCATAGGTCTCGGAATTTTCACGATAGCAATAATGATTTTTCTGCTGAAGAAGCGCCAAGAGTATCTACGGAGAGGATGACTTGTGATTTTTTCAGCAACCTCAATAAGTAGATGCTGGCTTGGCAAGTTATTTAATCGGACTCATAGTCGAAGAGGCAGGATGAGATCCAAGAAACTCCGAGTAGTAGTTGGTTTCGCCCTCTTCCTTGCACTGGGTCAACTAGTAGTGCTTAGTGGATTCGAGCAACCAAGTGTTTCTATCCGGACCGGACAATCGCCCGAAGGAACCGTTGTGCTCTCTGAACAGACTATGGTAAACATGACGGAGGCTTTTGAATTCCTGTGGGATGAAACATCTGAATATGGCCTCGGAAACCTTACGAAGGAGCTAACGGAGCAGTACCCTAGCAGAGTTTGGGAATCGCAGAATCCTGATTTTCTACAGCCCAGTCAGAATCTTATTGATGCATGGCAGTGGGCTAATGAAACCTTACTAAATTACACAGACAATGAGCTTGGCTTCAAGCCAGTGACAAAATACGATACCCTTGTTGCAATCAAGACCGGTATGGGGCCTACTCCGCGACCAGCAATTGTAGTATCTGGAATGATTGACTCTGACAACAATCCTGGAGCGAATGATGCGGGCATAAGTGTAGCAGCAGTTTTGGAGTTGGCACGAGTCCTTAGTGATTATGAACTGAATTATGACCTCTACTTTGTACTAATCAATGGTGCACACATCGAGGAAGACGTAGATTTGGGAAGCAAGGCATTCGTTGAGTGGTTAGAGGAGAATGATGTAGAAACATATACCACCTTCGCATTTGATAGATTGCTTTTCCATCGATCCCAGTACGTCTATGGCAATCTTATTTCTTTGAGAAGCTTCAGTGAAGAGGAGTTGTATCATCAAAATGGCTGGATCCCAGATTTGATGATAGACCTCTCGTCAAAGTTTGGGCATTCTTGGATTCAACAGGTGACCGACCTCGACACTGCAGAGCGCTCGCTTGCTTATGAGATGTGGCAGGTTGGTAGACCGGCGATTCATGTTACGCAAGGTTTCTTCCCGGACCCGTACGCTAGTTCCGAAGATGATACTTGGGACCGTCAGTACTACAGCTTCCAGAAACCGAAGGAAGCGGTGGCAATAGTAGCCTGTGTTCTCGCTAATCTTGCGATGATAGAAGAGGGTTCTGCAGGCTATCGATACGAACACGGGACGCTTTACCCTACAAACAGTTCCACGCATACCTTCACGATATCAATCTCCAGTTTTGTGAATGCCAGTATCAGCTGGACAAATGATACAACGCTGCAAGCAAGTATAATCGAGGATGAATCGGATTCTGTGGTCTATCAGCGAACAGAATCTGACGGATTCATCCGATTGAGATATCTCTCTAATGACTTTGGGCCGCATAGAATCGATATAGAAAATATTGGATCCAACACGACAAAATTCTGGCTCAATTTCACGCAATTGGAAGATTTTGATGGGGATACCCTATCAAATCAATATGAGTGTCTAATCAATACTAATCCGTTCTTCTTGGATAGCGATTTTGATGGCTTAGATGATGGTTTTGAAGTGGACTTGGGAACAGATCCAACAGCAGCCGATTCTGATGGCGACGGGGCACTAGACTACGATGAATACATAGGGGGCTCAAGCCTCTTACTTACCGACACTGATTCAGATGGAATTTCTGATGGAGAAGAAGCGGAACTTGGAACTAGTCCGATAAAGATAGATACGGATGGCGATGGGATTAGCGACTTTGACGAATGGCAAGTATATCTGACCGATCCAACGCGAAAGGACACAGATTATGATGGCTTAGATGACGGGTTTGAAATAGAAGCCGGCCTTGATCCCTTATCTCCAGATTCGGATGGTGACTCTCTCAGCGACCTCTTTGAGGTACTCAATCAGTTGGACCCGACCTCCAGAGACACAGATGGAGACGGATGGTCTGATGCCTATGAGGTTGAATACTGCCTATCTCCGACTAATCCCGACACAGATGGTGATGGGATTCCTGATGGAATCGATTGGGATCCACAAGAACACTGGATTTCGGTGGTGGCGCCCGTGGGATTGCTTAGCATCATTATGCTAGCAGGCATTTACAGCTTCATGAAATACAATCTCTATACGCGCATGGATGAACAAGAAGAGTAATTCACCCGCACAAAGCTACCGCCCATTCATCCGCACAAGAACCAATGTTACCAGTCGCTGAAATCAATAGCCATATAGTGTGGGTACAATGTGGCGCATAGGACTGACATCGTCTACGAGGCGTGAACTATGTATGTAACCAGAGTCGGACAGAGAGGTTTAATCTTCTCATTTGCCGAGCCATTTCTGACGAATGTATACGTCATTTTGGGAGAGAATCGGACCTATATTTGTGATACCTTCTGCGGTCCAGATCCCATGAGTGACCTAATGTCTTGGTTGCATGAGAACGAGAATCCTGCTGAGGAATTGTTTGTCTTCAATTCCCACGCGGATTACGATCACATCTGGGGAAATAGCTTCTTCAAAAGCACAATCTTGGGTCACAAGCTTTGCAGAGAAAGAGTCATCGAAAAAGGGGAAGAGGCACTGGAGAAATATGGTTCTCATGCGCAGGGGAAAATAGAATTGATTCCACCCAATCTCGTTTTTGAGGATAGCATCATGTGGGTGGACGAAGGAGTAAGATTCTTTCATACACCGGGTCATACAGCAGACTCTGCATCATGTTATGATGAGAGAGACCAGATTCTCTTTGTCGGCGACAATATCGAACATCCGTTACCACTCCTGAATTCTTTGGACTTCGAAACATATCTTAGAATACTGGATTCCTACGTGGAAATGGATTGGCAGACATTAGTAGCAGGTCACGATGCAGTTCAAACGGACTCGATACTCCTTTTGTCAAATAGAGAGTACATTTCACAAATGATTCATTGGGATGTGGACGTCTTTGAACTGAGTTCTGATGCCCTAAAGGTCCACATCTATAATTTATCTAAACTTGCTTCGGATTTATTGCAGGGGAAAATCGATCACAAGGTAAGCGCACATTTTGCAGAAGTCATAAGGAGAGTTGAGCGGGCTAAAGATTTGGAGATTGATGTTCAATTGATGAGAAGACTCCGAGAGGTGGCAAACGATAATCGAGCAAATCGCCTGTAGCAAAATACTCATCTTGCATCAAGAAAAAACCAAAGAACCATGAAGAGTCTGGAAGTTGAGAATTTCAATTTGCAAACATCAGTGGAATGTGGACAGACCTTCAGTTGGAAAAAGGCGGGACCGGGTTACATCAACGCGGATATCGGGCAGGTTGTCTATGTTGAGCAACAGGATAACATCCTCTATTACGATACATCTGATTCTTCCGTGGATATTGAGAGGCTCCTAAGGCTAAATGATCCGCTACAAAAAATTCAACAAGAAATCAGTAAAGATCCTCTAATTCAGAAGAGCATCCAATATGCTCCAGGCTTGCGCATAGTCAATGACCCATTCTATCCATGTCTTATTTCCTTCGTATCTTCTACTCGAAAGAACATACCCTCGATAAGGAGGATTCTCGATAATCTCAGGGAACGCTACGGTACTAGATTCGATTTTCGAGGCACCTCGTATTATGGAATGCCTGTCCCCGAACAAATGAACGGTGTGACAGTACAGGAGCTGAGGAGATGTGAACTGGGATACCGAGCCAAATTCGTTAGACGGTCAACAGAGTCAATTCTCACCGGAGAGGTTCAGCCAGACAACATTGCGGATATGTCTTATGAGCAAGCGCATTCTGAGTTGAAAAAACTGCATGGCGTTGGAGACAAGGTGGCTGACTGCGTCTGTCTCTTTTCCTTGGGTCACCTAGAAGCATTTCCAATAGATGTCTGGATAGAGAGAGCAATTCAGCAACAAAATGATATCTTTGAGGGGGCCGGAAACTCATATGCAAAGAAATCGGAGGCAGCCAGGAGATACTATGGTCAGTATGCAGGGTATGCTCAGGAGTACCTGTATTTCTATACGCGCAGCACTTACGATACAGGCCAGCTTGGAATGGGTGAACATTGTGCATAGAGAATGTTTTATTTCCCGCACGTATATCTCGTATTAGACCGAGTTGAAGAAGTCTTGATCGGTTTCAGAAACTCTGTTTCTTCTCCTTCTTTTCAGCGTACCAAGAATGGTTCTCAACATCATTTGATATCTCCCACGCACGGATTTGGTAGAACTGTAGTGGATGGAGAATATATTCGCATAGTGGGTCGAAGACAGAACCCAAATAGACAGGACATAGTGTGTTGCCCTGCATCTTCTGACAGCTAGGAGGTGTGTACCCCTCACCGCCCTTTGAGGCGATATGATGGACTTGGTATTTCGCCAGTTGACCTCCTCCAAAATCGGGGGCCGGTTGAAAAACGCTCAGGACTTCCTCCTCAGTCATGCCAATCTTCAGCAGAAAGGCAGCAAGAGCAAACCGGGCCTCGTGAGAGAGATTCTTTCCTTGGATTGAATCTGAATGCATCTGTGCCATGCAGGGTGGAAATGCAGAAACTATGTTCTCAGACATTTCGATAGGTCGTGTACTCCGAATCTTGCTCTTGAGCTCGCTCTCAATCCGTTGAATCTGCAATGTTAAATTGCTTGGTAGGCTCGGAACATTGAGAGAGCTATCAAGTATCAGTCTCTTGAATTTCCCTGAAATTAGTCGATTCAGCTCAGACTGCTTAATTGCCACCCATCCGTCCTTGACATGCCTATTCACCAGTTTCCATTCGGCAGAGTGAAATGAGGGGGCAACTTCAAGATAATTCTCGAAACGGATATCAAGATCAAATGTTCGAATATGATAAGGTAATTTGGCCTTGTGTATTCCCTCACCAATTGGTTTTATTCCCCAGTCAAAGGATTCGGTTGCAAGATCGATAACAAATTTAGCCGGTTCTTTGCGCAGATGCTTATTGACCATCTTCGACTCAGCTTCAGCCTGGTACATCTTTAACCGAGGATTACCTATTTTCTCAGCAATTATTCTGGCAGTCTGATAGATTAGATGGTCGTATTCGTGGTTCGTATTTACTGTTTGAATCTCTTCCTGATCCAATGCGGCCAAGACCCTATTAGCAGCCTCTTCGACGACATACTCTCCCTCTTTAGTTTCAATTCTCTCAATGAGCTCTTCGACGTTATTGGCAATAGCTCTAGTGACTGATCTGGACTCCTTTGAGAACGGATATCTCAGGAGTTGGAGTCGTGTCGGCAGTTATTCACACCTCTTCCCGATGACGGATATTTAGCCACTTGAGTATTTAGTTTTCATAGGTAGGCGGGTAGTTGTTATGCCCTCTGCTGTAGAATCATTTTCCACATTAGCACAATGAAATGCTTGAATGCCACGAATTCTGCACCACTGTTCCAATACTCTATCACCTTTCTCGCTACCACACTTGGGGCATTTTATCTCAGTATCATCATAGGCTCATGGTGAGTTATAGTGACCAGATGACATTATAATCTACTCTGTCAGTCTGCTCCAACATTCTTTACTCCTGACAATAATCCTTTGAACGGATGAGTTTTTCTATGTCTTATATCCTCAAAGCCGCCTTCGATAAGGAAATCACACAAGTCGTCGAGAGAATTCTTGCACATATGTGGGTAGCGTGCTCTGGCCTTTGATTCATCCATTCCACGTTTAGTCATAGCGTTAACGAAAGCCTCCGGGTCTCCAGAAATATAATCAAGTATCACATACTCACCAAGCGGAGCCAGTTGTTTCTTGACGCTCCTTAGCAGTTTGAGCGGGTTCTCAACTTCATGAATCACATATCCGCTGAATGCGAGGTTTGCGAACGCAGAGTCCAATTCTATTGGGTCATTGTCAAAATTCGTTTTGTGAAGGGTGATCTTATCTTTGGGCAAGACTGTCAATAAGAATTCCTCTGCCTGTGACAGCATCTCACCACTTTCATCGAACCCATATACCCTCGTTGCTCCAAGCTTCTTGACCAAATCAACCAAAAACAGACCAGGGCCACAGCCAAAGTCTGCCACAACATCAGGATGGGAATTACGGATAATATTGCAGAAAGCGGCCCAGAACTCCTCATTATAACGACGGTCGTACGATTCTGCGAGGCTTTGTACACGCTCCGGATCGGCCCAGTTAGCTTTTGCCAAATTGTCCATTCTCAGCTTCTTCCTAAAATCAAATCTGCTCTCAGGAGAAGGTCAGACAATTCGCTCAAGCTCTGACGCAAAATCTCGGAGTCACTGTACAGCTGTCTGAGCTCTTCGCGTCGCTCATCCAGTGAAAGATCCTTCTCATTGATAATGCTGTAGACGGCATTCGGACGCTCGACCCATCGACATAGCTCCATCAATTCAGAACTCAGAAACAATACGACTGGTGTCTTCCTTTTGCCGTTTATTCGATAGTTCTGATGGAAACGAGCGTGCTCATCGCTGTCAAGCACTCTGACCTCAACATGCGGGGAATACGAAGCCATTCTAGCAATAACCGGAAGATTACCTGCAGTATCGTTGCATCTGTCGGTACCGATTACAAGAATTTTGATATCATGCTGTATGCTGGAGAGAAGCTCCTCATCCTGCTCATCTAACATGAGATCATCGTATCGTGCTTTCATCAACTCTACATGTTCTCTGGCGGTTTCGAGGAATTTCTTGTACTCGATGGCCTCGTTCCATTCTGAGATTTCAGTCATGCTTTTCACTTCAATTGTGGATTTAATAGAATTCTACCGGAGGAACCGGTGTAATAGCATAGGTTTAGCCGAATAAAAGGTTTTTTTGATGACATCTAAGACCTTTTAGTTCCTTGGTAAGCATCAAGAAAAGCCACATAAACAATATAACTTCTAGGGATTGGGAGATTTCCATGCCAAGTAATCTCGTGGACTGTATTCTTCAAGAGTTAAGAGGAAAAGAAGATACTGAACAAGCAAAGCAGATAGCTAGATACCTGAAAATGCCCTTAGATAGTATACTTGGTGTCAATCTGCCGTTCATTCATCAAGCAGTCAATAAATGTACAAAAGGAGCCGACACAAGCGGGTTAATTCAGGTTATGGAAGACCTTTGGAAACTTGGGAAACATGAGACAAAAATCGCAGCAATTGATGTAATGAAGACATATGCCAAGAAAGGAGATATCGGAACAGCCTTGGAAATCTCATCCCACTGGATTGACGAAATCGATACGTGGGCGCATATGGATCCACTCGGATCTAATTGCATCGGAACACTTCTGCTCCGACAGTCAAGTATAGAGGAGGTTCTTCGTGAGTGGGCATCAGCAAAGAACTTCTGGCGACGTCGTGCATCCATCCTCCCATATCTGCATCTTGCAAAGAAGACCTTCTACAGAGAAGAGTTCGCTGAGGAAATACTGGCAGCAATCCAACCACATATTGACGACAAAGAGTTCTTCGTTGGGAAAGCGGCGGCATGGGCTCTACGAGAATTTAGCAAGAGGGAACCTGAAAAGGCTAGAGAGTTCATTAGAGAAAATAGGTCTAAGATGACACCTTTGGTCTTGAGAGAGGGGAGTAGGAAACTACAGGACATCTAGAGACACAATACTTTCGGTAATCTGTTGCGCTTATTTAACCGCCCCCCCAATAACCAAGCAGAGGCAGTAAGACTTGAAGCGTTCGGGTATAGCAGATCTCAAACTACATCCCGGCAAGGCACCCCATTGGCTGGTCAAGCGAATGATACCAATGGCAAGTGCTGTATGCGAATTCATAGTGGATGAGTATGGGACTCTTGAGCTTCTGAGGCGACTTTCTGACCCTGTCTGGTTTCAAGCCCTCTCCAACGCCCTCGGATATGATTGGGATTCAAGTGGCAGCACTACCGTCACATGTGGAGTGTTGAAGGCAGCATTGAGCTTTGAGAAACATGGTATGATTGGTGCTGGAGGTAAGGGCATGGCTTCAAGAAAGACACCAGGACAACTTCGAGCCCTGGAAGATTACGGACTCGATGGAGCAGGACTTGCAGACACTAGCAAAGCAGTAGCCAAAATCGATAATGCTGCACTTCAAGACGGATACAACCTCTACCAGCACGTCTTTTTTGTTGACTCGGATGAGAATTGGACAGTTGTACAACAGGGAATGGATCAGCAATCTCATGATGCTCGAAGGTATCACTGGACATCAGAGGAGTTTCACGGATTCATTGAAGAGCCCCATACTGGCATGATTTCTGGAAGTGTGAAGAATTCCACACTGAATATGACATCGAAGAAGTCAGATGAGTGCCGAAAGACATCACTTGATGTTGCTAAGGAGGGCGAATTGCGGGTTCGTCGTCTCTTCAATGATATCAAATCCTATGGGAGGACAACGCTGATACCCTGGATTGACGGCATTGAACAGCCAACCGAACTACCTTCTTACAAGGTGTTACCCCACCGAATGGAATGGTCAGCAGTCCGTGCAGCCTATGAAGCAGATCCTACAGATTACGAACAACTCATCCTTATGGAAGGGATGGGTCCCGCAACTGTGAGGGGACTATCGCTCATATCTGACCTCATCTTTGGCGATGAACCCTCGTGGTCTGACCCTGTCCGCATGACGTTTGCGTTCGGTGGAAAGGATGGCGTCCCGTTCCCGGTTCCTCGTGAGGCGTACGATGAAGCGATTTCATTCTTGGAGAAGGTCTTGGAAGATGCGAAACTAGGACGTCGAGATCAAGTGGTCGGACTAAGAAAACTCAGGAAGTTTTCTCCGCCCGTCCTACGAAACGGGAGTTAGGCATGCAATTTTGTGTTGCAACTGTACCCGAAAAAACCAGAATGACCAAAATCCTTGGACTACCATCACGTATTGCCTGAATCGAGCCAGTAAGAAGCTATTTTTTACAGATGGAAGTACTCATAAGCCCCTGTTTATTATAGTTAACTGATAGAGATGAGTGATAAAACAATCACTGAATTATGTTTCGGAATAGAAGACCAAACGGCAATAGTGACGGGAGCGTCAGCAGGACTTGGAGTCACATTCGCTGAGGCATTAGCAGAAGCAGGAGCGAACGTAGTAATCTGTGCACGACGATTCGAGAAACTCAAAGATGTAGCAGATAGAATAGAAGAAGAAACTGGTTCCAATGTCTTACCTGTGGAAGCGGATGTTACTATCGAAGAGCAGGTGGAGAAGCTCGTCAAGACAGCAGTAGACGAGTTTGGGTCACTGGAGATTGTTGTCAATAATGCTGGAATCGCAGCTATGGAAGAATCGGTCAATATGCCTGTCGAAACCTGGAGAAAAGTCATAGATGTGAACCTCACTGGTGTCTTCCTTGTTTCACGAATAGCAGCCAGAGAGATGATCAAGAATGATTATGGTAAGATTATCAATATTGCAAGCATCTATGGTCAAGTGGGAGACCGATTTCATGCAGCACCTTACTACGCATCAAAGGCGGCAGTCATAAACCTCACAAGAGCCCATGCAATCGAATGGGCAGAACATAAAATCAATGTCAATTCGATTTCGCCCGGATTCTTCCCAAGCGAGATGACAGAAGATATCTTCGAGAATGAGGAAACCCTTGAACTGATTAAATCTAGGACAGCGCTTGGAAGGACCGGTAAGCCCTCTGACCTGAAGGGAGCAATCATCTACTTGGCGTCTCCAGCTTCAAACTATGTCACTGGTGAGAATATCAGTGTCGATGGTGGATGGACAGCTCTGTAAGTACCCCACACTCAAGAATGCTACTGGATGAGCGGTGTAGTTTGGTAGTTTAGACCAGCCCTGTGCCACAATTCTATCCAGAGGCGTCTGAAATGTTATGTCTATAGTCTTAAAACCAAGGTTGTCTACACTATATTTTAGTGGGACTGAACCTTGAAGAGAGATGTATCAATAGTCATAGCCGGTGCGGCCGGGCAAGGAATAGAAACGGCTGCTGATTTTATGGCCACCGTACTAAAACTGTCAGGCTATCACGTTTTTGTGACTCGCGAATTTATGTCTAGAATTAGAGGAGGAACTAACTCACTCCAACTTCGGATTTGTTCTCAAAGAACAGGAGCATATGTTCGGCGCACAGACCTTCTTGTGCCGCTGACCAAGGATGCAATACCTCATCTACGTAAATATCGAAGGGTCCAAGAAGACACTCAGGTATTGGGCGAGGAAGACTTTGTAGGAGAGCAATCAGGTGTTGACCCTGATAATGTGATTAAGGTTGATTTCTCGGGAATAGCGAAGGAAGTGGGAGGAAAAATATACTCCAATACTGTAGCGGCAGGAGTCATAACGTCCCTCTTTGGTGTAAACCTGGATATTGTTCGGGAGTACCTTGAAAGAAGATTCGGCGATAAAGGAGAAGATGTAGTCAACGAAAACATCGATGCGTACAATAGAGGCGTAGAAATTGGCAATCGGCTGAAGCAAGAAGGCAAGCTCAAGTTTGGAGTTAAAAAGAAAGAAGCAGTGAAAGATGACATCCTGATCAGTGGGACTGACTCAATTGGATTAGGTGCCATTGCAGGAGGATGTAATTTCATTGCATCATATCCCATGTCCCCCTCGACGGGCGTTCTTGTATTTCTGAGCCAGCAATCAAAAGAGTTTGGCATAGTTGTTGACCAGGTTGAGGATGAGATCTCGGGAATTAACAAGGGACTAGGCGCGTGGTATGCCGGTGCACGAGCTATGATAACGACTTCCGGAGGCGGCTTTGCTCTGATGTCCGAGGGGCTCAGTCTTGCAGGAATGACGGAAACTCCGATGGTACTTCATGTTGCACAAAGACCGGGTCCTGCAACTGGCCTTCCGACAAGAACCGGGCAGGAAGACTTGAAACATGTACTGGGAGCCGCGCATGGAGAATTTCCAAGAATTGTCTTGACACCCGGAACCTATGAGGAGGGATTCTATCTCACACAGAAGGCATTCAATCTGGCAGACAAATATCAAGTCCCGGTGTTTGTATTGACAGATCAATTCTTTGTGGATTCTTCCTACAACATACCTGAGTTTGATATTTCAAATCTCAGGGTAGAGAAACATATTGTCAAGACAGAGGAGGATTACCAGAGGTATGCTATTACTGAAGATGGCATTTCTCCACGGGGGATTCCGGGCTTTGGTGACGGTTTTGTTCGCGCTGATAGTGACGAACATGATGAAGACGGTCATATCACCGAGGACATGAACCTCCGAATTGAGATGGTGAATAAGCGATTACACAGGAAGATTGAAGCCATCAAAAAGGACTATGTCTACCCCGAGCTGGTCGGAAACGAGGACTACAAGACTTTGGTGGTTGCTTGGGGGTCGAACTACTATGTTGTCAAAGAAGCTCTAGAACAGCTGGATTTGGATGATATTGCACTATTGCATTTCAAGCAGGTATATCCATTGCCTTCAGATGTGAACAAACACTTTGACAAGGCAGAACAAGTCTTAGCTGTCGAGAATAATGCAACTGGGCAATTCTGCAATCTTCTTTTGACGGAGTTGGGAGTGAGCATATCGCAGGAAGATAAGCTCTTGAAATATGATGGTCTACCGTTCCCAGTTGAAATGGTTACGGAGTTTATTGAAGAGGCTGCAAAGAGGAGGCGATGAACTTGGATTCTAAAGATTACGAGATAATGGATAGCGTTGGCTACGATATTGCGTGGTGTCCAGGATGTGGAAACTATCCGCTACGAAAAATCATGCAATCGACACTGGCAGAATTGGAATTGAAACCCACTGAGGTTGTGATGGTGTCCGGTATTGGACAAGCAGCAAAGACTCCACACTATCTCAATGTCAATTTCTTCAATGGCCTCCATGGCCGAGCACTCCCCCCGGCACTTGCTATCAAGGCGGCAAACCCCGAATTAACCGTGATAGCAGAGAGTGGCGATGGATGCATGTACGGCGAAGGAGGAAATCACTTCGTACACACAATTCTGAGAAATCCCAACATCACCATGATCGTGCATAACAATATGGTATATGGACTGACAAAAGGGCAGGCATCGCCAACCACTCAGCTTGGATTCACCACACCCGTTCAACCAGCTGACAGAGGAGGATGGACGAACAAAGCGTTCAATCCATTGGCGTTAGCAATCTCCATGGACGCCTCGTTTGTTGCTCGAGCATTTGTTGGTGATCGGGATGAAACTAAAGAGATTCTAAAGAAGGCGATAAGCCACAAGGGCTTTGCCCTTGTCGATGTCTTTCAGCCATGTGTCACTTACAACAAATTGAACACGTTCAAGTGGTTCAAGGATAATACGGAATATCTTGACGAGTCGCATGATGTGAGAGACCCAACTGAGGCCTTACAAAAAGCAATGCAGTCAGATAAACTTCCTCTGGGAGTATTTTATACCAATCCTGATAGAACGACTTTCGAAGACGATTCTGGAGTCTATGATGAGGATAAGAGTCCGCTGTACAAGCGAGAAGTAGATGGTAAGAAACTGCTCGAATTGATTCGCTCAAAGGCGAAAACATGAATCCGAGAAAACATCAGAGCTGAAGAGAAGTGACCACCAAAGTGAAATTTGAGGATGGCGGCTGCATAGAGTATCTTGCCTGTGAGGATATTTGTCCGGAGGAAGCAATTCTCGAACACTTCGCATGGTAAATAGTCATATCGGAGTGTTTGTGCTGATATTTTTATCAATCCAAGTAATCAGACATTGAGTAGAGGTTTCCGTCATGCTGGTGGTCGAAGAATTCAATGATACGGTGAAATGCATAAAGACTGCAACAATTCATGACGGGGAACCAATAATGTGGGTCTATTCCTACTTGGTACATGATGTAATGTTTGACGCAGGATGTGCTAATGCCGCGCGTGACTTTGAACGAATCAAAAATGAGTACGAGATATCGAGAATCTTCATCTCCCATGCCCATGAAGACCATATTGGAGGTCTTTCTGTTCTTGCCGAAAAATGCGAGGTTTTTGCACCCAAATCGGCACATGAGGAACTAATGCATCCTACAGAACTTGACGAGTTTTTCCAATTTGTTTGGGGACAGCCAAAAGGTATTCGATCTGTAAAGGATATGCCAGAGTCATTTCAGGTCCAAGGACTGAACTTCAACGTCATCGAACTACCGGGGCATCATCAGGAGATGGTGGGCTTCCACCAACCCTCAAAGGGCTGGCTTTTCTCAGCTGATGCAGTTCCCTTACCCTCCAAGAAGTATATTGCAATGCCGGAAGAGAATATTCCCATGATGGTCGATACGATGAAGAAGATTCTGGAGCTTGATCTTGAGGTGTTGTTTGATGGTCATAAGGGTCCCATTATTGAACCTGAGGAACACATCAAGAGAAGAATCGATTATCTCACCAAAACCCAAGAAACTGTAAGAAAACTAAGCAGAAAAGGATTGACTGTAACGGAGATAGTTAGGGAAATGGGCTGGGAAGGGCCTTGGTATCTCGGGTTAACTGAAGGTAGATTCGCAATCGATTTTCTTGTCGAATCATTGCTTCATGACGAAGCGAACGAACATTGATTCATCAGAAAGCAGAGTAGTATTAAGGAGAGCCCACTATGCGCTGAAAAAAGCCATAGCAATCCGTCCGCACCATACCCAGGCATGGTTTCAGTTAAGCGAATTATATAGTATGATGGAACTTGATGACAAAGCTGCCGATGCACTAGCCCGTGCCATCGAGTCTGAAGTAGATTTTGAGATATAGAGACTTATTTCTCTCGTTTCTCTTTTCTAAGTCTGAAACGATCTGAAAAAGACCGGCTTGCCTTCTCATGCTTTCGAGCCTCCCGTGCAGCCTCTTTTTGACGTGAGCAATTTATTCTGGCCGCGCGCCCTAACTGTGTAACCCGCGATGCCTCACTGTCATTGTTTTTGCGTTTGAAGATCTTCCTCGCCCGTTGCCATGCCTTTGCTGCAGCACAAAACCTCTCCAGTCGTGCGTTGGCAGTTGCCAAGGCATCAAACGCATTGGGATCATCTTTCTCGATTGATAGGTATCGTTTCCATGCCTTCACTGCCTGTCGCCATTTCTCCAATTCCATGGAAATCAAAGCCAAGTTACGGAGTGCCCGCACATGTTCTCTATCCCTGATAATGGCTCGTTTGAAGTGTTTTTCTGCATCCTTCAAACGTTGCTCCTTGTACTCGACCATGCCCATTGTATTCTCTACATTGGCATCACTTGGATCAATTTGTGATGCTCTTTCCAGCGCTTTCAAGGCTGCTCGATTTCGTCCCGCCCTCAAATTCACATCTGCCAATACACGCCATGACTCAATATCCTCAGGAGCAATCTTTCGCGCTTTCTCTGCCGAGTCCCGAGCTTTTTTCCAGTCTCCTACCATAGAATAAGCGATAGCACGATGTAAGAGAGCCGGGACTAATTTCGCGTCATGTTGCAAGACTTTGTTATAGAAGACCAATGATTCATCAAAACGACCGGACTCAAGATGAATGTCCCCCATTCTCAGAAGAACGGGTTTTGTATTCTCCGTAACGCTCAGAAGCTGTTCTAGTAGGCGTAGTTCTTCCTCGCTATTCCCAAGACTTCTTAGAGCATTAGCAGCATCCTGAAGGGCTATTGCATTCTCCGGAGATATTTCCAATACTGATTTGAATGAAGATAGGGCCTTCTCTGCGTTATCAGGACTCAGGGAGAGGAGAATCCTTCCTTTGTTCAAATGCGCCTCGGTTAGGTCAGCCTTCAATGTGATTGCTTTCTCAAGGCTTCTTAGTGCCTCACCAAATTCCTCCATTTGTGCCAAGAGAACCCCTTTGCTATTCCAAGCTTGTGCATCATCTGGATGTTTCTCCAGATGCCGTTCAACTGAATCTAGAGCTTCTCTGACCGAGGGCATTACCATCGAGTGAAAGTATCTCGAGAGCCTGAAAAGCATTCAGATGATTGCAGCAACTAGAAGAAGCGACAAGAATTAAGAAGGAAAAAATATCAAGCAGGGAGAGCCATGAATCAGAGAAGAATAGAGGGCCTGATATTCGACCTTGGTGGAACGCTCTATCATCCTGCACCTGATTTGATAGATATTGCTCGACAACACTTGATAGATGCAGGTGTCGGTGATTGCGAGAATATGACTGATGAGCAAATAGAACTGGCTTTGCTCAGGGAACATGACGGATGGCTGAATCAGTATATGATTGAGCATAATGTTGGTCCTCACTGGGAACCATCACGAGAGCTTTGGATTGAACATGACCGTAGGTTTCTTGAGGCACTCTGCGTCGAAGGGGATATTGAACAGCTGGCTATCAAGTATCAAGATTTGTGGGACGCCACAATAGCTGAGTACCAGTACGAGTTGGTAGATGGCGTGAGAGAGGCATTAAATCATTATCATTCACAGGGCATTCGTCTCGGCGTGGCATCCAATCGCTTCGGAGATCCAACAAGGTATCTTCGAAACGATGGAATCAATTCGCTGTTTGAGATAATAGAGTATTCCAACGTGCCAGGATACATGAAACCGTCGCCATATATGCTCCTTCGCGCGGCCAGAGAGATGGGCGTTAATCCACGTCTCTGTGCATATATTGGCAATATTGTTGAATATGATGTCACTGCAGCAATCCGTGCGGAGATGTTGCCTGTACTCGTAACATGGTGTGACAAAGAAGAAAAGACAAAGGCACCAGAAGGAACTGTTGTCATAGAGCATCCTGAAGACCTCATAACGCATATTGAATTCCCGAGAGGATAAATTCAATTATGGTCATTCTCATTGCACGTATATCGCTGGACGATATGGATGTCTTAGAATGCTTCAGAAAAGAGTAGTTACCCTTGCTTTGGTTATAGTTCTGTCAGCATCGTTCGCTATGCCTGCTGATGCACAATCTCATAGTCTAGAATGGGGCGTAGAGGTTGGGGAGCAATTCACCTATGCTCTTCAGAGAAAGACAATCTCGCCCTCTTTAGAGGGTAGTCTCCCTTCTTGGATGGATTTCATCGAGCTGATTGATGCGGGAGAGAAGGTCCAAGTAAATGTCACACATCTGTATCCAATATCTGACGAGATTGAATCTGGTGAAGATGCCCCCTTAGCCTATTGTGATGTATTAACGGAAGACAACGAAATAGTCCTAACCGCCAATTCCACAGCATTCCTCTTTCCTATAGGTGACTGGGCTTTTCTGACTGACCTTTTGAGCGAGAGTGCACCACAGATTGAGTTTATAGACACGGACGAGGAATGGGGAACAATTCAATCGGGACAATATATCTCGGGAGATACTACTGTCGACTATTATCTTGAATGGCGATATGAGAAAGAGAATGGCACTCTGAATTACCTCAGGTTCACCAACACAGTTCAAGGTGCGAATGTGGTGGACATAGTCTTTGTTCATTGGCATCCGGGGATGCCGACTGTATTGCCTCCTGACACACCACTAGTTACGATTCTTCTGATAGCATTAGGAGTTGCATTTGGATTTATCGCTGCAATCATTGTCTACAAATGGTACCGTGGAAGAAAACCGTTGGTTCAACAGCTAGGTGAGCGATAATGAAGCCTCCAAAAGAAGAGTCAATCGAGGTCAGTTGGAAAATAGAGGATCCCTCGGTCACAGTTTCAGTTGGGACCACATTCTACTTCAATTTCCACCGTCATGGATCCGTCGGTGAGGATAGAACATTCGAAATTGAGGATGAGAATATTGTTGAACATATAGAAACCGACGTTCACTATAAACATCCGGAGCGAATGAAGCCTGGTTGGACAGGAGGAGATGCAGAGCTTGGAAAGTGGTTCTTCAAGGCGATAAGGCCAGGGAAGACGGAAATCACTGTGACAAAATTATTTCGGTTTGAGGTGGAAGACACCTACGATGTGCAAGTCACTGTTACAGAGTAGCAATATTCACTTGGTAGCCCAGACAAATGTGTATTCTACAGCATAGTCTAGGTTGGACCCGCGCTCTATTGCCGTTCGCAAACGTCTTAGACCGGAGAAGAAAGAGGCCTCTGGTATTTTGTGGAGTATCGAGAAACCCTTCTGTTCAACCGTATTGAGAAAGTCATTTCCAAAAACAACCGGCTCGAAAATGTACTCCTTGGAGTCAACCTCGGAAAATCCAATTCTCTTCATGATAGAGCAAAGATGGCTTATTGATGGATATCGCCTTTGTTCAATCTTGACAGTTTCTGGAAAGAATCGAGACGTCATTCTCTTCTCTATCTGATTATGCGATTGAGTAACGACACAGCACCTCCCCGAGGAGTGCAGTATACGATAGGTCTCTTGTAGCGCACTGCCGACATCTGAGAGATGATGTGCTACATCAGTCATATAGACAAGATCAAACCCGTCATTTTCGAAGGGAAGTTTTTCAGCAGGAGATTGAATGTATTCTATCTCTGGAAACTTGCTGACTGCTTTTTTTAACATTCCAGAGGAGGCGTCTAGATAAACTATTTCTGACAGATTGAGTGACCTCAACGTGTCTGAAATTTCT
>CAZYLT010000009.1:96967-108968 GCA_964648855.1 uncultured archaeon | reverse complement strand
GTCGTTGCAGCAAAACAATACCAAAAGAGAGAGAACAAGGAGCCACTCTACCTCAATATTGGAGACCCGAACAAGTATGATTGGGAAACTCCAGAGTTCATGAAAGATGCTCTATGTGAAGCCACGAAGAGTCGAAATAATGGCTACGCTCCATCTGAAGGAGAAGATGAGGTAAAGAAAGCCGCTGCTGACAAAGAGAAGCGAGTGAATGGGATTGATGTCGATCCAAACAGGATTATTGTCACATCTGGCGTTTCAGAGGCCATTCAGTTCCTGATGGGAGCCTTGGTTGAACCGGGTTCAGAATTCTTAGTACCTGGGCCAGCATACCCTCCGTACATATCGTACGTGACCTTTTTCGGCGGAGAGCCCATCACATACCGAACGGATGAAGAGAACGACTGGATACCCGATACAGATGACATTCGGAGTAAGATAAATGGAAAGACCCGAGGCATTTTGGTCATCAATCCGAATAATCCAACTGGCGCAGTTTATGATAGAAAAACACTCAGTGAGATTGCAGCCATAGCTGGTGAGTATGAATTGCCACTGATCAGCGATGAGATTTATGACCAGCTAACATACGATACACCCCAGACGCCTATGGTCAAAGCTGCAGGAGATGTACCTGTTGTTGGATTCAATGGTATATCCAAGGTTTATCTTGCCCCAGGTTGGAGAGTCGGCTATGCATACTTCCACGACGAGGACAAAGAGCTTGAGTCACTTCGTGATGCAATGGTTCGCCAAGCTCGTGTGAGGATTTGCACCAATGCACCCACTCAATTCGCGGCAGCAGCTGCCCTTCGAAGCGACGGTTCACACATTCCAGAGATGATGTCAAGACTACGAGAGAGAAGAGACCTCATCTATAAACGGCTAAACGAAATTGATTCCATTTCTACTCGCCTGCCTCAAGCAGCCTTTTACATCATGCCTAGAATCGAATTGAAGGATCGCTGGAAGAGTGACAAGGATTTTGTCCTAGATGTCCTGAACTCAACGGGTGTTGTCTTTGTTCCTGGGTCTGGATTCTGTAAGACTTATGGGGCTGCACATTTCAGAAGCGTATTTCTGCCACCGCCTCAAATGATAGAGAATGCAATGGATAGACTGGAGACATTCATGGCTGGGCACGAGAAATAGAGATGCACTACCCCAATCTATGCTAATAGGCTCTCAATCTCATCCCTCAAAGCACGAAGAGTCTTGAGAGCCAGCTCTATGCTTGGTGCAGTACTGGGACGTTCATCAGCCTTTAGAGCTGAATGCATTCTAGCCTCTTCTAGCTGAGTCTGAAGAGCAGATAAATCAGACCTTGCGGAATCCAGTGAATTACGTATCTTCGACCGCTCTTTAGCTAGTTCAGGATCATCAGTAGAAGCGGCCGTCGGTAAAACGTCATAGATACCATCAAGTTCATGAATGATTTCTGATGCATGGTCCACTGATTGTTTTAGTTTCTTAGACAATTCTTCCTTTTGCTCTACTCTCCGGTCCCACTGCTCAAGAGCCCGGTCAGATTCAGAGAGAATTGAATCCTGATGCTTCTCGATAAGCGAGGCTATCTTACCATGGAGTGATTGAATCTCAGAAGCTGCATAGTTTTTCTTTTCTGCTTCTCGCCGCTCTATGATATTTTGAGAGAGTTCTTCATCGGCGATAATCTGGTCAATCGTGTCGACTAAGTTGTTAACCACGGCGATTTTTGCCTTTGCGATGGGCAGTTTCTTTTCCTGCACATCCTCTCGAGCCCCAGCCAAGCTCTTCGAAGTTTGGTTGATTAGCCGAGAAAGGGGTTCTTGTTCAAATGGAGATTCAATAAGAGATGTGGAAAGGATTCCCATGCGTCCTTCTGTTAGGTCGATGTCATGCATTAATTTCTCGGTTTCTTTGAAATCCTTTAGGACCAACGTTCCAGGACCTGCTTGCAAAGAGTATTCGGTGTTGAGTTTATCTTTGTAAGAGCCACGTAAGATGATGGAATATTCCTTAACTCCAATTAGCTCATCAGTTGCACGAGCATGCAACTCTAAAGATATTCCATCTCCTGCCTTCAAAATTCCGAGCTTCATTGTCTTTTTGCCAGACACGATATCAAGACCATCATCCAAGAACCATTCAATGGAGAGGTCTAACGCACTTCCATCGCCATTATTCATGATATTCGCCTGAAGCGGAAATTCCTCTGTGAACGTCATGTCGATGGGCAAGTCCAGATGAGCAGAGATTTTGGGTACCTTCAGTTTTCCCCGAAGAATCTCGCGAACCATTTCGATGCCTTTGTCGACATAGGGTGCGAACTCAGATGCATTTGCACTTGCGAGGGCAGCCTTTAGTTCAGTGACTGCTGCGCGTTCTGCGTCTGAAAAAGCATCCAAATCAACCGAGTTGATTGCAGCCTCTATCATCTGAGGAATTTGACTGAGCCTTACAACTCCAGGAAACCTTAATTTGGATCCATGCTCAGCGGCAAAACGACGGGAGCTTTTGAATGCCTTCTCTTGCTCACCAATCATGAGATAGAGCATGCTTGCGGCCATTGCTAAGGCAGTGCCCTTCTTAGTTTCCGCATCCTCACCCCACAGTAGATGCTCTGATGAAGCAGAATAAAGGTCCTCTGCAGCCGTTTCATAGGTAGAAAGAGCTTGATCGGTCGATGCCAGTTCAGAATAGACGTCTCCAGCGTAACACATGTTTAGAGCTGCAATTTTGAAGCTCTTTGATGACCTGTACTTCTCAGCAGCCTTGACAAAATTCTCTGCTGCCTGTCTACGAAGATCATCAGCCTCATCGAATTTTCCCTCTTCATCATAGGCTTGTGCTGCTGCGATGTATTTTTGCCCAGCCTCCGTAAATGACTGTTTCATCGCTTCTTTAGTGGCCTCTTCAATCATTCTACGGACATCTTTCTCTGACATTGACAAATCTACTCCTTTTGGACAGCATTGTTGTTATGCATTATCAGGATTGTGGCTCCAGGTATTTGATTACTGAAAAGAAGTCACAATATTGTCTAGTAGACTTCTCTCGGAGATTGTTTGAGCCTATCAGGGAGACCGCCACCGGTGCCCTCGATAACTAATTCGTACCCCCTTCCGATGCTCGCGCCTCGTTTCGTCATATAGCCTGTCTTCTGGATACCCCTAGCATTTCTCTCAGCAGCACGACGCTGAATCATACTTACATCATTTGGAATTGTAAGTATCAGTTTCTTTGCTTGATCATCTACCTTCAGGGTAACACCTGACATCGGCTCATTCGATGTTTCATGAAATTTGCTGTCTTTATATTCTAATACTGTCATTTGACCAGTCCCATCCCTAGTCTGTTGGGTATTCTGAAAAACACGATTACATATTAGCATTTGGCGGATGGAACACCCAGCGTAGGAACATGGCTCTATTAACAAGAAAAAGAGTAATTTGCCCCTCTAGAATAGAAGAATTCTTTACGAGGGGCGTAGCGCATGTTGAATTTACAGCATATAGTCTAGTCTGGTGGTGGAGGCGGGGGTGGAACATCTTCCTGTTTAGTATCTACTGGCCTGAGTACTGAGTCTCTCTTCTTCTTTGTCATGAAGAAGCCAATCAGAATTAGGATTAAGCCAATCACAGCAACAGCAGCGCCAATTATTGCATCGTATCCCGCTACCACTGTAATTTCCATCGTTGGAAGCAGTGCCCAAATGGCTCCGACAATAATTAGAATTGCTCCCAAACATACAGGCCCGGAACGGACATATTCTCGCCAAGTAAGGTATGACATATTTGATTCTCCCAAGAGACGCAATCCACGCAGTCTCTATCAGCTTCTAATGATATTAGAGTTGGGATTTAAGATTATTGCCTTTGTAGAACCATCAGGGGGTAGCAACTGAATCATTCTAAGGGATTGAAATATGGCAAAGTTTCATTCAAGTGCCAAGTTCTATCTTGATCATGCATCCAGTTGAGGAGGTATTTACAGAGACATTCAATTCAGTAATCTCCGCAATTTTTTTTGCAATTTTCTCATGATATTGGCATGGATAGCCAACAGGATACGATTCGTTTTTGGAGGCAATCTCTCTTCCTATTCGCAGTAATTTACATCCAGAGACCTCAATTGTCAGGTTATCAGTCCCCGTCAGGGGAAGCTGACTTTCGTCCGAACACGAATACATCATCTCACAAAAACCTGTAACAAGTGAAGCCGGATTTTCAGGGTCAGTCCAGGCTGCAATTTCTCGGTCTGCAGCCCTATCAAACATTGCATCGAGATGCCCTTCTGGAAGTGAAGCTCCATAAGTTGCCACTTCACTAAGAAGAACACCAAATGCTGTTGATAACCGATCCCAAGTTTCTTTTGGATTGAGCCGAGATAGCTCTGGAATATCACTCATTCTCTGTGAACCAGGCAGTTCAGAGGTCCCCAGCGGCTCTGAAGAAATATCGGGAGCTCCAGATGGCTGCTCATCTGTTGATTCGGAGATAGGTGCTTCTACTCCGGTTTTGGTTCCGTCTTGGCGTATGAGGCCTGCTACTTCAAAATCGGGTGCAACACCAGATTGCTGGTATCTTCTGGCAAACTGCATAAGCCGACCGGCACACATAGCCACAGAGTGACGACTCAAGCCTTCAACACGAATGTGCCCATAGATGATGCCTACGAAATTCTCCAGATTCAGGTCAGGCATTGTCTTCTCTGTCAGAATCTTCTTGCCTCGAACAACTCTACATGCCCACTTCTCATTCATTACTCCCGCTTGGGCCGCATAGCTTGTGTTCGTGAGACCCACTAATGGAGAGATAGGATAGAATCCGCTCATTGTAAATCCTCGGATTTTCTTGTGAGGTACCATTTACAGCTTCAAAAGGCTATCGTGGCTATACATTGTTGTTTCTTTTACAGTATCTAATCCGCACTGTTACAATTCCGAAGGGATCCGTAGTAAGTGATACGCAATTTCCATCAATAGGCAACTGCCCAACATCTTGTTCCAACAAGTCAACAAGTACAGCTTGCTCTATATCTCGATAAAAGATTAGTTTGGTCGCTTCTGCTCTGCCTTCGGTTTCGAATAAACGAACAATTACTTCATTGTCCTTAGTGCCGGGCTTGTAACAAGAAACTATCATGTTTGCGCCTTCTATTCCCAATATACTTCCCTCTGCATCTTGTAGTTCGCCTATCGGTACCGGGTGAGCGAGAAGTGGAAGTCTGTGTTCGACAGCAGATCGGAATATCATCGACCTGCCGACGTTTGATTCATGAGGGATTAATGAAAGACTGAATAGATGCTTACCTATCTCTAAGGATTGTCTGGTTCGGATTGGTTCATCATCAATTCCCCTAGATAGTTGGTCAACGCTTCTCAAGAGTGTGCACATTAGGTTCCCATCGGAGTATTCAAACTCGTGAAGTCCTATTGCAGATAAAATCATGCTTGCATCAGGTCCAATACACGACAACCAATCCAAGGCTGAGATCGCCTTATTGGCTTCAATATAGCCAGACATGTCCGGTTCTGCTTTCACATCTCTTGCCATAAACTGAGCGCCAGCAATCATGGAATCAGAGAAGATATTCAAGGGGTATTTGACTCGCACTCTCTTATTCCGTGCTTGCGAATCCAGTTGGATTTGTATGTCTATTCTGTCTATTCCGTTATAGCAGGCGTATTGCTGAATCACTTTTGTTCCTTCAATATCTTGTTCTACTGAAATCCGAACTAAGACCGGACCTGATTCGAGAACCTTTATGATTGCTTTGTTCCGCAATGTATTGAGTTCGCTAGATTTACTCGAAAGCTCAGATTTCGAATAACGATACAGATCGCCCAGGTCGCTTTCAAAAACAACAGAACTACCACTATCTCTAAAGAGCTCATAGTTCAATTTCTTATCCCTAAACCGAATAAGGCTCCCATTGAAATCATCGAATTCTAATAGAAATCTATCTGATTCAATCCACGTGTTTGCGTGCTGTATCTTGCTTTTGCAAGTCGGTACTTGTTCGGTTTCAACTATCCTGAAAAGACGATAGCCAAGGGCGGGCATATCTTCTGCAACAAACGCCAGCTGAGGCGATTCGGTCTTCGTGACCGCATTTAGCAATTGATAGGGAACAGGCTCATCATTATGATCTCTCACCTCAAATTTACCCGTATCAGCCAAGGCTCTATCCAAAGGAATGATAACGAGACCACTTCGTTTCCAAGAAACGGGATTGAATACAACCGTGCCAGAAACCGCATTCTTGACGCTCATGCTCGATGAAATGGATGAAATCGTCTTCGTGAGCAGCTCGTTGGCGGCACCAATTGCTTTGCCATATCTCTTTTCCGCTAGTTTGGCAGGGGTATCAGCACATGTTCCTCTGATTATATTGTGGTCCTGATTGAAAAGCAGCATCTTCCATAGATTATCAAGTTCATTCCGCTTTGAAGAATTGCCTGCAAAGCCTAAGAACAATTCGGTGAGATAGAGAAGGGTTTCAAGCTCCCGATTCTTCATTTTCAGACTTATTCTACTGCTGAGGCCTCCACTGGCAATTGCTGAAAATCGCCCGCTATTCAGTTCACCTGATATCACCGGGTGACGAGAACGTGAGATTTGTAGCTTTTCTGAGAATTCCAAAGGAGTTATGATTACTGACCGCATATCTGGAAACGTATCATTCCACTTCTTTACAATATCAGCAAGATGCGGAAGGGGAGGTACAAGTACGCCTCCCACTGGCAAAAATAGATTATTCGAAACAGAGGCC
This sequence comes from uncultured archaeon, assembly GCA_964648855.1. Classification (GTDB taxonomy): domain Archaea; phylum Asgardarchaeota; class Thorarchaeia; order Thorarchaeales; family Thorarchaeaceae; genus TEKIR-14. The sequence goes on along the minus strand of CAZYLT010000009.1, from coordinate 102,215 downwards.
TCTTTCCTTTTCTCAACCAAATCCATAAGAACGCTGAAAGCTTCCAACGTATTCTCAGAGAGCCATTCAGCTGAATCGAAATTCTGCATTAACCAGATTGTGTCTATTCTACTACCATCCGGTCCTTTCCATACGAATTCACTCGGTGCTTCAAATGGCATGCCACGATAGAAATAATACGATTCTAGTCCACATTGGCGCAGGATTTGAGGCAGCTGGGCGCTGTGACCGTATGAATCCAAAGCCCAACCTGTTTTTACGGTGATTCCAAGTTCTTCCTTGAAGAACCTCATTCCGTATAGAAACTGACGAACTATAGACTCCCCGTCGGGTATGATGAAATCAGGCGTAACATATGTACCACCTACAATCTCTACTCTTCCCTCGAGTATGCGCTGATGCAACTGATCCCAATAATTTGGAAAAAGCCTCTTGAAGCCCTCTAAGAGTGTGACCTGCCCGATGCTGAATTTGTGTGACGAATCGACTTCTAGATAGTCTATAATGCTCTTTATGTTCCAAGCTGCAATACTGACATTATGCTCGTAGGTATTAGTCCTGGCATTGTCAAAATGTAAAAAGGGGCATATATTTAGAATCCATCTTTCTTTCATTCAGAGCGACCCCTAGCGGTCTTTTTAAACCTCTAGAGGGTGTGATGGGTCTCACCTTTATAGGCATATGCTCGATGAGTCCCAACTCTGTCTCTCTACGATTAGACGTAGCCTGGAAGTGGTTCGGTCTTGCCACCCGTGTTTCTTCTCAATATCTGTTCGGCTTGGTTCTTGTAACGCTTCTCATCCTCATCTGAGATACTTGGGCGAATCTCTTTCAATGCGCTCTCAAAATGTGCCATTTCCACAGGTTTCGACTTCCAATCGTCACGTACTGCCGCCATAGCAGCCTCTCTGCAGACACCTTCGATATCAGCGCCAGAGTACCCATCGGTTTTCTCTGCTAATTCTTCCAGATTGACATCCTCTGCCAAAGGCATTTCTCTGGTGTGTACTTCGAATATCTCGAGTCGGGCTTCTTCGTCTGGTGCCGGTACGAAGACAACCCCATCAAATCGCCCAGGGCGTAACATAGCAGGATCAAGAATATCAGCTCGGTTCGTCGCACCAATAACAAGCACATTTTGTAGGGCTTGCATACCGTCTAGTTCAGCAAGAAACTGATTGACTATTCGTTGACTCACACCGGTATTGTCACTCATGCCCCGTCTACTCATTACAGCATCTATCTCATCGAAGAAGAGGACACAAGGTGCGGTTTGTCGAGCCTTCTTGAAAATCTCCCGAACTGCCTTTTCAGATTCTCCAACGTATTTGTTGAATATCTCCGGCCCGCGAATAGAGATGAAGTTAGCTTCACTCTCGGTCGCAACCGCCTTGGCTAGTAGCGTCTTGCCTGTGCCAGGAGGACCAAACAAGAGAACGCCCTTAGGGGCACGGATTCCCATTTCTTGAAAGACCTCAGGATGTTTCAATGGTGCCTCAACAGCTTCTCTAAGCTGACTCTTGACTTTGTGCAAACCACCAACATCGTCCCAATGGATATTTGGTTTCTCCACAAACACTTCACGAAGTGCTGAAGGAGATACGTCATTCATCGCTACATCAAAGTCTTCTTGAGTGACAAACAAGTCATTGAGGATATCTGGCGGTATATCACCAGTTTCTGGATCTATATGAGGCAGAGCTCTACGAAGTGCTTGCATAGCAGCCTCCCGAGCAAGTGATGCCAAATCAGCACCCACAAAGCCATGTGTTGTGGCAGCAAGTTTCTCCAGATCTAATCCCTCTTCTAATGGCATTGCACGGGTATGAATCTGAAGAATTTCCAATCGTCCCTTTTTGTCTGGCACTCCGATTACGATCTCACGGTCAAATCTGCCCGGTCTTCTCAAAGCTTCATCAACGTCATCAACTCGATTTGTAGCACCGATAACGATAACCTGACCTCTACCAGCCAGACCATCCATTAATGCAAGCAGCTGAGCTACAACTCTTCTTTCAACCTCACCAGTTACTTCAGCTCTTTTTGGAGCAATGCTATCCAGTTCATCAATGAAGATGATACTCGGTGCATTCTTTTCGGCTTCCTCAAAGGTTTCTCTAAGCTTGCTCTCAGACTCTCCGTAGAATTTTGACATGATTTCAGGACCATTTATGACCTTGAAATTAGCTCCGGACTCGTTTGCAACAGCTTTTGCAATCAGGGTTTTCCCAGTTCCTGGCGGTCCATGGAGTAACACACCCTTTGGTGGTTCTATTCCCAATCGCTTGAAAAGCTCAGGAGATTTCATGGGGAGCTCGATTATTTCTCGAATTTTCTGAATCTCCTTGTTCAAGCCACCAATGTCCTCGTAAGTTACCTGAGGAACAGTCATTTCTTCCGGCTTAACCGGTCGCGTCATCATTTCGAGATTGGTGCTGGGAGCAACTCGAACATGCTTTGCTGGATTTGTTTGTGCAACTGTGAACTTTAGACCTTGACCAATTGAGGAAATAACCAAAGTATCGCCCCTGGTTAGAGGCTTGTTCAACAGCTGTTTCTTTATGTACTGCTCAAAGCCAGGTTGAAATCTTACTGGTTGGCTTGGTGCCAAAACAATCCTCTGTCCTTCCTGCGGTGAGGTCTTGCTCACTTCAACCATTTCGCCGAGCCTTGCTCCGGCATTTGTTCGAATGTATCCATCCATCCGAATCATTTCAATTGCTTCATCTTCCTGTAATCCTGGCCATGCTATTGCCACTGTTTCCTTTTCGCCTTTGATAAGGACATAATCTCCAGACCTAAGGTCTAGTGCTCGTCTTGTTTGAGAATTCAGCCGTACAATTCCGCGGCCTTGGTCTTTGGGCATAGCCGCAGCTACTTTTAGCTTCTCGATATTTTCCGACATTTCTTCCTGCTCCTTCCTTTCAATCTGCGCTCAGCGTTATCTCGTTGGTGTCCGAGCTTGTTTCTATCTCAGTTGATTTAGGTAATACAATTTCAATTATCCCATTTCTGAATGATAAAGATGAGTTTTCAGTATCTACTGCATAAGGCAGCTCAAACTCCAAGTTTTCATCAGATTCGTTTCCAACATTCAAAACTACTTCTCGACCTTCTATATGTGCAGTAGGAGCTGCATTGGTATCAATATCCTGCACTAGGACCATGAATTTATCGCCAAGGTCGATTGTTTCAGAATTTGGAGCCTCCACCTCTTCATGCCTAAATCCTCTATTAGGTGAAGGACTTAACCCCGTACTTATTCTAATCTGAACATCTCTATCGGGGTCAGGACTCATTGGTCCATTGAAGAAACGTTCGAACATTTGGCGTACAAACCTATCAAATTCGTCATCAATCATTATTATTCCTCCCGTAGTCCGGAGCCCATGGGCGGACAAACCGCCCATCTGAGTCACCAGTAGGCTCCTACTTATACGTACTACAAATTGGTCAACTATAGACCATTTGTTCAATAGCACTAGGGACCGTTTGGTATAAAAGGTTTTGGAAGGGTGAATGAGGTTATGGTGTATCGATACCTTCTTTCCGAAGGATATCTCTAGCAACCAATACTCCGGATACCGAAGCTTGCATGAGACCTCTCGTAATGCCAGCCCCATCACCCGCGGCATAAAGATTCCCTACATTTTTTGTTTCGAGATTTTCATCAAGCTTCAAGCGGGAAGAATAAAATTTCACTTCCACTCCATAAAGCAAGGTTCCGTCGTCCGCCACACCGGGACATAGATTATCCAATGCGTCCAGCATCTCCAAGATGGAACTAAGATGTCGATAAGGTAGTGCGAAACTCAAATCACCCGGACATGCACTGGGCAGAGTGGGCTGAATTGGCGTACGCTTTACGCGCGATTCTGTGCTTCTCTTACCACGCCGTAAGTCGGCCAGCCGTTGTACCAATACGCCATCACCAAGCATATTGGCAAGTTGGGCGATTGACCGTCCATATTCAATTGGCGAATTAAAGGGGGCGGTGAATTTCGTGGAAACGAGTAGCGCGAAGTTGCTATTCCTTGTCTTCCTATTCGCAAAAGATTGCCCGTTCACTGTTAGGATTTCGTCATAGTATTCACTGGTCACTACGCCACCAGGATTGAAACAGAAGAGACGGACCTTGTCATCAAATTGCTTGGAATAATAGATAAGTTTCGGTTCATAGAGGTCTCCTGCTATTTCTTCCATGACTGATGCAGGGATCTCAACTCTGACACCAATGTCAACGTAATTGTTTCCTTTGTTAATTGATAGACGGTCAGCTTGTTGAGAGAGCCATTGATTACCAACTCGGCCAGGCGCGGCAACGACATAGCGCGCAGATATATTATCCCCGCCATTGGTCTCAACGCCCACAACCTTCCCATCTCTTACATGGATATCTTTGGCCTCGGTACTAAACAAGATATCAGATTTGTCTTTCACCGTGGAGTACATCCCAGTCATGACATCGATGCACCCTTCTCGTCCCATGTGTCTAACTTTTTGGGGGATCAGTTCCATTCCGACACGGAATGCATCTCTTACCCATTTCTCGGTGGAGTCCTCATCAGCACCATAGATTTTTTCGGGCGCACCGTATTTCAGATACTTCCCGTCCACATATTCAATGAGTTTCAGCAACCGCTCTTCGCCAATAATCTCATCCAGCCAGCCCCCCACCTGAGTGGAAATTGTGAGCTTGCCATCAGAAAATGCACCAGCACCACCCCATCCTGCAAGGATTGCACACGGGTCACATTTTGTACAACCTCGTGCCATCTTTGAGTTAGGACAAGATCTCTCATTGATGCTCTTGCCACGTTCAATCAGAGCAATCTTCAGGCCTGGCTGATATTCAATTAGTTCCAGAGCACAAAATATACCTGCAGGACCTGTTCCTACAATGGCAACATCATACACCAAAACTCATCGCTCCAGGAAAAGCATCTCTATAAGCCATTGCGGGTCCCTGATTTGGATTACTTAAGCCTTTGCTTCGAAACTAACTGGAAACAGTCAATAGGCTTAGGCATACCCTTTTCAGCGCGACAACTAATTTCGACTGGAAGAGTATTAGCGAAATTGACTGAGTGATACCGATGGCAAAATGCTCCCTGTGCGGAAAAGAAGACCTAGGTTTCACATGTCCTTATTGTCGGATGGTATATTGCACAGAGCATCGTCTACCGGAGAGTCATGGATGTCCTGCTATGCAAGAAGCACGTGATGCTGCAAAAAAGAAAATCTCCTC
>CAZYLT010000009.1:0-96867 GCA_964648855.1 uncultured archaeon | reverse complement strand
ATGGATGTCCTGCTATGCAAGAAGCACGTGATGCTGCAAAAAAGAAAATCTCCTCGAGTTATTCCTCTAGTAAGCAGAAAAAGAATAGCAAATAGGTTTTCCCAAAAAGAAATTAGAGATTTACTCATTTCGTGCATTCTAGTAGTGTTGGTTGGAATATCACTCCACTCCGCGTATTCGGCTGGTTTCGGAATCATCGCAGGAGTTGTCACCGTTGCTTCATTGGTCGCGAGTGGATACTGGTGGGTACCAATAGGAACAATTCTGATCTTCCTCACATCATTCATGGTTCATGAGATGGCACATAAATTCGCTGCACAAAACTATGGCATGTGGTCTGAATTCAGGATGACTCAGTCAGGATACCTATTGTCTGCCATGGCAATTCTGTTATCAGTGCCAATATTTGGCACTGGTGTTGTATTCACTAGTGGGGCAAGGTCTCTTGAACAAAAAGGAAAAGTGAATGCATCTGGTCCAACTTCCAACTTCATACTTGCATTTATCGCTCTCAGTACATTGATCCTCAGTCAGCTTCTTCTTGGAGGGGTTATCTATCAGTGGTTATTCATTCTCAAATACACAATCATTCTAAATGCCATGCTCGGGCTCTTCAATATGATACCATTCCAACCCTTTGATGGTGCCACTGTAATGGCATGGAACAAGAAGGTGTGGGCGGTCCTTACTGTCGCTCTTGTTGCCCTTTACATCCTGGGCAATCTCCTATAGAATGTTGTTGACGTAATACTTGTGTTCATAGTGACTTCATGCTATCTTCTTGCTGAAGAACGGTGTTTCTTGATGACACTAGACATTGGTGAAACGAAGCAGGATATTGTCGAGCTCTCAGTTTCAGCGTGGTTCTATCGAAACAGAGCTATTGCAGGGTTTGATAACCCTGCTCGGTCTCTATACGTTTCAGTAAGAGAGCTACTGGAAAACAGCCTAGACGCATGTGAAGAGATTGGTGTCCTTCCAGAAATTAGTGTTTCACTGACATATGCAGACAATCAAGATGATTCCACAGGAATTCCTTCCACGCCCAGAGCCTTCAAGTTAGTTGTCAGCGACAATGGTGGAGGAATTGAGTTAGAAGATGTACCCAAACTTATTGGAAAGATGCTTACGGGGACAAAATTTGTTCTGAAGCAGAGTCGGGGTACATTTGGCCTTGGGGGCAGCCTAGCTCTGCTCTATGGTCAAATTACAACACAGAAACCCATCACAGTTAACTCATCCATCGCAGGGAAGCCGTACTCCAATATGCTGACAATGAAATTGGACATAGAGAGAAATGAACCGGTTGTTTTGGAAAAGAAAAGACTACCAAAACAAGCGAGTGAACATGGCACAACAGTCTCTTATTTTCTACAAGGAGACTGGTTCAGAAGCAAACGTAGAATTCACGAGTATTTCAATCAGACGAGTCTAATTGTTCCATATGCTTCAATAGATTTTGCAACACCCGATGACGAAATTCTTTCATATCATCGAATAATCGACATCTTGCCGGATGCCGCCAAAGAAACGAAGCCTCATCCCAAAGGCATTGATGTTGAAATGCTAAAAACCATGATTACATCAACCAGGTCTAATAGCATTGAAACATTCCTGAAGAATTCCTTTCAGCGAGTTGGTCCAGCTACTGCAGAGTCATTTCTACAGTTCGCAGGCTTTGAAAATGACACGCGGCCAGAAGATCTTGATGATGATGATTTGGTCAGACTCATGGAAAGAATTTCTGCCTTCGGAGAATTCTATGCACCATCCGCTGATTGCCTTTCACCTGCAAAGGAAGATGTCATGCGAGCCGGTATGAAACGACTAGGTCCTGAGTATGTTTCTCTTGCAACTAGGAATCCGAATTCGTATGAGGGGCATCCGTTCATAATAGAAACAGGTGTCGCCTATGGCGGGGAGTTGGAACGAGGAATTGGATTATATAGATTTGCAAATCGGATTCCCCTCTTATACGATGAAAGTGCTGACGTTTCGAGTAGGGTTCTGAAGGAGCTGAACTTGACTCACTACGGCTTATCGAATGACGATCCTCTTGCCTTCTTCGTTCATATTTGCTCAACCAAAATACCGTACAAGACGGTCGGAAAGGAATACATCGCCGATGTGGATATCGTGAGAAGGGAAATTGAACTTGGATTCAAGGACTGCCTTAGAACCATCGCGACCAAAGTGCGAAGGAAAAACAGAGTGAGAAAACAAAAGAAGAGAGAAAACAAACTGGCACTATATTATACGTTCATAACAAATACGCTCTCACGTTCACTCGGAAGAGATATACAGACAGCGTTAGGATTTGACCGGGGGAGCAACTGATGGCAGCCGGTTCTAGAACAAGTATTTCAACTGACAAGGTTGGGAGCCTGATTGACAACGTCCTCGAAGTTATCGCAGAAACCATTGAAGATGGTGAGTTTCCTGAGATCGGGTACTTTGGTTCTTCGAAGAGGAATATTCGTTTTGAACAGGAGAAGGGATATCTGCCTATTGATGAAAAACCATCATTTCTGGATGGCAGAAGAGTAGATAGCGCCAAGACCATAGCGTCTCTCATCTATGCCCTCTCAAGGTTCAAAGAGCATTTGGATCAGGGCATGTCAATGTCATTACGTGATTTCTATTACATGCACAAAGTGAAACGAGTACAGGATGTCTTCAATATCAAAGACCAAAATGAAACCAACCGACTTGTGAACCTTTGTGAGAGAATATTAAGGGTCGATGGTGACTCTGTTCCAAGGGAGGAGTTTGGAGTAGTCAGTTCTCCGAAGGGTACATTTTATGGGGATGTGACCCTATCTGACCTATCAAAGAAGAGAATCAACTGCGCGGCAGCTGGGGAATATGGTTGGTTTATCTCATCCAGGCCGTTTGAAGTTACAATCCATGATCTTAACATTAACGCAGCAGTGTTTGTGGAAAAAGAAGCAATGGCAAGGAATCTAATAGAGTTGGGCGTCCCTGAAGAATTGGATATAGGTGTGGGGGCACTTTTTGGTCAACCAGGTCGTAATATGAGAGCCTGGATTAGACGCCTATCTCAACAAGAGGTTCCTATTCTGGTTCTTGTTGATATGTCCCCCTGGTCGTTGCGGATATTCTCAACAATCAAGAGTAATTCTATAGAACTCTCAAACATTCGCGGACTATCTGCCCCAGATGCCAAGCTTATTGGATTGACCTCAGAGGATTTCTGGTCAAAGAATGGCATGCTAAGAGATGTTGAGCATTCTCTAGAAAAAATGTCCAAGTCAGACATCCGATGTGCAAAGCAGAACCGTAGCATTCCTGCAATTGGAGAGGATCCGATTTTAACACGTGAAAATGAAGAAATTCTGAAGAAGAGGAGAAAGGGCGAGCTGGAGGCATTCAAGGCATTTGAGCTGCCGCTAAGAGAATTGAAGAAAATGTATATCCGTTATATCAAGACAAAAGCTGCGGCTTTTGATATCAACTTGATGTGAAAGGAATTTAAGTTGTAAAGACCCTTACAGACTAGGAGAGACTCACATTGTCAATAGAACGGGAAACAATTCTTTCTGAGCTTGACGAGCTGAAAGAGAAAGCTACCACTCTTCTGGATGAGCGAGATGAACTACTTCAAAAGAGCGAAGAACTCAGAACAGCTCGTAGAGAGGCAGAAGAAAAAACGTGGAATCTACAGGAGAAACTCGAACAAACAGAAGAAGAGCTAAGCACTGTCAGGTCCGAACTACAAGAAACTAAACAATCCCTACAGAGCAAGAAAGCCGAGCTGGAAGAGAAATCTGAGAAGATTTCGACACTTGAATCCGAGAAACAAGATGAGATTGGTGCCATCATCAAAGAACGTGATGAGCTCAAGGCAGAAATGGATCAGATAACCGATAGACTACAGAGAGTTTCTGAGTTGTACAGAGATGCTGCTGCTGAAAAAGAGAAACTTGAAGAGAAGGTTGACGTGAGTGACCTGCTATCAATTTACATTACTTTGATTGAAACCGTCTTCGGTGGAAAGCCACATGCAAGGGTTCTTTACACCCTCCATAACACGGGAGCCAGTATTACCAGAAAACACATTGTGGACAGCACTGGAATTGTACCGGCGTTGGCTACGAAAGCAATACATGACCTCAGAAATGAGGATTTGGTTGAATACGACGAAGAAACTCAAGAAGTCAGATTGGTGAAGGATATTTTCGGAGAATAAGTTTCCCGAGTGTCTGACCTTTGACGTAACTTGACCATAGAGGAATAACTGTGTCACCCCGAGTCAGATATGGACCACATCTCAAGAAGCACATAGGGAGATATAATCTCCATAAGAAGATGGGATCTGTTCTCTCCCTATTAGGAGATGATGCACAGCAAGTAGTAGACTGGGCTCAAGGAGAGGCAAAGAGAAGACGAAGAGACATGGAGAAGAAGGGCGAACGTCTTCCAACATTAGGGAAGATGGTATACGATTTGGTGGGATATGAGGCTGCAATTCGTCTTGTGAAGAGGAATCATAGTAGAGGACGACTAACGTCGAAGAGCGAAGTCAAGAAGAGAACCGGACAAAGCCCTCAGATGCCACTATTATACCGGAATGCTGGACTAAGGCACCCCCAAGAGGCGCGGAACCTACGACATAATTTATTCCATGAAGCATTTCTGAAATTGGTCGATATTATGTTTGACAATGTTGAAACATCAGTACCTAGCACGGGACAGGGATTGACCCCAGACCTCCTAATAAGGAGCAGCAATCCTGGCTGGGAAATATCGGTAGAATACAAGGGCTATCGGTCCTTCACGCTCCTAAGTGAATCCGAGGTATTGAAGGCTATGCGATATCAGAGAGCTTTTGGCACAGCATGGCTAGTGACGAGTTCTATAAAGAATGTCAGACCAATCTATGATGGAATGCTAGATTCAGAAGAATTGATAGAAGAGGGAACGAAAAGGCTTAGACGAATTTCTAAGCGAAGAGCTTACACAAAGGAGCAGAAAGAAAGTAGAGCAATTGCCAGGAAGGGGATTAGACACCTGAGAAAGATGAAAGGCGAGAACCTGAAATGCAAATTGGTACCTGCGCGAGACATAGTTGAATCATGCAAGAACGGATCGCCCATCAAGGGTTTGGCAATAACTTCAGGTTTCGAATTTGTTGACATGCTACGAAACAACGGTTTGGAGAGACAGGCAGATGATGTCCTCAAAGTCATGAAGTCTCCAACTCAGCTCTTACATAGCGATAAAGTGATATCTGTCAAACTGATAGAGTAGTACTCGTGAAGTATATTTATCTTTGATTTTGATTCTAGCTATTATTATAAGCAGATATGCATGTCTGCATGTGCCTAAGTGAGGGGCTTGACTTGGAATCACAAACTGCGACTGATGAACTTGCGGAACTTAAGCAGCTACTCAGGGGTCTGAACAACAGGTCGCCTATTCTCGGTGCAGCAATATTCTCGGTGGAAGGGCTCCCCCTTGTTAGCCATTTCCATGCAGGCGTCGAAGAGGTTTCCGTTGCGGCTATGGTGGCAAGCATACAAGCAGTTGGAGAACAGACAGTCAGAGAACTTAATCAGGGAAAACTCAAATCCATAATAATTCAGGGGACCATGGGCCTGACCCTTACGATAGCCATAACAGGTGAGTATCTGTTGACTGTTACAGCTCCGGAAAACGCCATGCTTGGGCTGGTCTTCAATGACGCCAAAATCACTGCTAGAGAGGCAGGAAGGCTCCTTCAGCACTTTGTTTGAGAGTTAGATTATGCCTTCATCTTCCATTGTGGAACATCATCCTTGTTGGTCTAATTCTAGAGGAAATCTATGGCAGCGCATACATCTTCCAGTGGCGGATAGATGCAACATAAAATGCATTTTCTGTGAACAAAACTTTGGATGTTGTGGAGCAGGTCGCCCTGGGGCAGCAGCACAGATAATGAAACCATCAGAAGCTATCACGCGTCTCAAACTGGAACTAAGCAGGCGAAAGAATCTACGCATTATTGCAGTTTCGGGACCTGGAGATCCATTGGCAAGCAAGAACGCAATGGAAACGTTACATCGAATCAGGCAACTACATCAAGATGCCAAAATATGCCTGAGTACTAATGGGACACTGTTAGAAGAAAATATGCCTGCTTTGCGGGAGATAGAGCCCTCAACTATTTCCGTAAGCATTCATGCAGCAAAACCTCTCACAGCAAGTAGAATCTACGAATGGATTGAGATGGATGGGCGTGTAGCAGTTGACAAGAAACTAGGAAGCTATATTCTCAACAAACAACTCATCGGTATAAGGAAAGCCTCGGCAGCAGGGATTCTTGTTAAGGTAAATACGGTTCTCATTCCACAAATAAACGAGAATGAAATGGTTCGAATAGCTAAACGAATTTCAGAGCATGGAGCAACTCTTCACAACGTAATACCTCTGATTCCATCAGGACGTCTCAAGTCCCTTTTGCCACCAACGAAAAAACAACTAAACGATATTCGGAAAAAAGCATCACAACACATTCCGCAATTCTACCACTGTTATCAATGTAGAAGCGATGTAGTAGGAATACCCGGTCAAGATGACATTCTCTAGTTAGTGTGATTCCATCTTAAGGCAATTAGCGTCCGTCAGCATGTTCAACAGGAACCAGAGTGCATTCTTGTCATATTTCAGTGCTGTAAGAACCTCGTCTATTCTTGTTGGGTTTTCAAATGCTGCAAGCAAATCGTCGACAGGTGGCCCGTATTGAGACCGAATTCGTTCGAGAGCAGTATCCGAACAATCAGCAGTTACAAGCATGTCGGTTTCACTCATTCTCCGCTTATAACCAATCCACCCATATTTTTCCAAAGCAGAAAGCAGTGCAACAACTTCATCATCGGAAAGATCAATCAGGTCCATAATCTCTGACACAGTACGCTTGCCATTAATGAAGTTCTCAATCTTTTCTAGAGCCTTGTCGGTTGTTCCCACCCGAAAAGGAATTGTCTTTCCCTTTTTCTTGAAAGGTACCATAGATATATCTGGTCTATCGTACGGAAACTCTTTGAGAATGGTGAGGGCAAATTCCCTGAACCTGCGTACATCTCCTTCGAATTTCTCCAGTTTCGCACCATGCTTTTCTTCAACAAGTTCCAATATCTGCTTCAGCTTCTTTCGATAGGGTTTTTCATCCGCAACAGGATCTGCAACTAGCAACACTAGGACAGTTTCGCCCACTTCTATCAAGATATCATAGGCTGCTTTTCGAATGGTTCGGATGGGGGTCTTGGCGAATATGATAACAGCAGTGACAAAACCAGCGATCAGATCGGGATCCACTGTCATGGAAGCATAGGGCAAATTCAGGATAGATTCACCACCCTCTAGTCTAATCAATGATATGTATCGAACCTTTGAAACATCAAGTCCCATCTCGATATTTCCCTCCTGGGCAAGCGTATTTGAATCTGCCACGATATACAGCTCCAATGTAGAACTCTGACGGGGTATAAGACCCTTTCCTACTTTGTGCCATTGATTTTTAGGACTCCTGCATCTATAAGGTTTTTCGCGAGGGTTTTGACGACTTCCATGCTGTAGGGAAGCTCATCACAGATATCTGAGAGACTCCGAGTTCCGTCACACAACTCAACAATGTGTTCAAGCTGGTTGCCATAGACTCCTATCAGGAATCGGGGTGGATCGGAAACCTTGACAATTTTGGAGTCCGATTCCAATTTTCTACTCAATGATATCCATTTGTATCTATAGAGCATTGAGAAGATGGCTCCTATCTCATTTTGGTCGTATTTTGATGCCTCCATTATCTCCAATATTGACCTCTTTCCGTTGATAAAGCCCAGAATTTCTTGGACTTTCTCATCTGTTTTGCCAACACTCCATGGTATCTTTACCTTCTGATCAGGAGTAGCTTTGCTACGCTTCAACAGACGCGGAACCAACTCAAAGTCAATATCAGAATACGGGTAGATGCTCAATATGTCTAATGCATATTCCCTAAATGGTCGTATATCACCCTTCCAGTTATTGAGAAGATCATTATACTTCTCCTCGAACTCTGCAATAATCCGCTTCAGGTTTCTTCTATATGGTTCATCATCTTCAACTTTATCCACAATCAGTAAGCCAACGACATGTTTCCCCTCTTCGATTACTACTACATATCCTTCCTTTGTGAAGGTCTTGAGGTCTCTATTCTCAAAGATGATAATGGCAAGGACAAAGCTAGCTACTAAGTCGGGATCAACACTCATAGAGCGATACGGTATTCCCAAAATTGGCTCTCCTCCCGCCTTTCTTACTAGGCTGATATACCGCACCTTCTCGCTTTCTTCCTGCGAAACCATAGTACTATTTGGCTATGCAGCCTTCTATAATAAGATATTCAGAGGAAGTTCTCCAACCCTGATTGCTTGATGCTTTGAGCTGATAACTGTGCGCGAGCAAGATCGTATCCTAGCACTCGACGCAGGTCAGCAACAAAGAGAATAGCTCCCCTCTCAACCAAGATATTACTTCCTTTCACTCCGAGAATTTTTCCATCCAAAGTTGAATTGTGTATCATTTCATTGTTTTCCGGCCATCTCAGTGGATCTGAGGGCGGTGTTTCAAAACCATAGTATGGCGATAGGTCGACTATCTCGGGACTTTGCTCAAGATTAGGAATCCCTATATCGTCCATCACTTCAAGAATCTTAGCTTTTGCATCCTTTTCTGCCAATCTACGCGCCATAATCGCCTGTTTTCGTGTTTGGTGAATTGAGTCAGAAATGTCAGCTCTCTTGGCTACCACTCTCTCAATCTTTCGGGCATCCAGTCCCCCTTCAACTTCAGCAATCATCGCACCGTAATCTGCCCCCTGTTCTACCCAACGCAGTGAGAGCCTACTGAGAGTGGAAACGCCCACTTTGATGAAATCATTTCCAAATAGAGCGAGATACACGGCATAGGGAGTTTCCATGCATTCCTTTCTTCGTTTCTCGTTAGCGAGACAAGTATTACCTCGACATTGAATACACGGAGAATATTTACTGAGCGTAGAACAGGTTCTGCAGCGAATTTGGTTCTTTCTTAGAACTGCATGATTTGGACAGGGGTGATATTGATTATCATCCCAGTACCCAATGCATCTTCGAGGGCCTGTGAATCTCCAACGGATATCTCGTCCTGGCTCAAGAGATAGCTCCTCTCGTTTGCCATGACTATTTTGCAAGTATAGATACGGTTGGAATTCTCCATTATCGGTACGCCAACCCATATCTAGAATATGCATCTATGAAGCCTCAAAAGAATCGAGATGACCCAGGGCCAATCTGCATCCATTTTGTTCCTGCGATACCGAGATTTGTGTCGCATTTCGGACATCTTCCGTCATCGTTCAAATTGTTGCTTTTTAGAAATACGGAATATCGCTCAACGGCTTTAAAGCCACAACCGGGGCATATGGTGTTTTCATAATTATGGCCGGGAATATTGCCAGAGTAGACATACTCCAAACCTTCGTCTTTGACAATGTCAATGTGTGATTCTATCATGTTAGCGGGTGTTCGGGGGAGGTGGGTTATCTTGTACGTTGGAGAGAAAGCAGTAAGATGAAATGGTGTCTTGGAACCAAGATTCTTTGCTGTCCAAGCTGCAAGTCTTCTTGTGTCTTCTTTGAAGTCGCCAATTTCGGGGATAATCAGATTTGTTATCTCAATGAAGATGCCTTTTTCTTTCATGTAGTTCATGGCATCAAAAATGGGCTTAACCTTTGGAACTTCCATATAGTTCTGATAGAATTCCTTGTTGCCACTACCTTTGAAATTGACAGATGCCGCGTCTAGATACGGAGATATGTAGTCGATAGCCTCCTGTGTTAGGTATCCATTTGTCACAAATGTATTGTACATTCCTTCTTTGTGAGCTATTTTTGCTGTATCGTGCGCTATTTCCATGAAGATTGTCGGTTCAGTATAGGTATACGTTATCCCCTGACAGTCATGGTCTTTGGCCATCTTCACAATTTCTTTGGGTGAAAACTTTCTACCAATGGGGTGTTCTCGATGAGCGCTGTGATAGTTGAGGCAGAATTTGCACCTGAAATTGCATGATGATGTGCTGATTGAGAAAGTATGAGACCCAGGTGCGAAATGAAATAGGGGCTTCTTCTCCACGGGATCCGCTGCCATCCCATCAATTAGCCCATATACTTCAGTGCGGAGAATGCCATCATCTAGATGCCTCACTCTGCAAAATCCCGTTTCACCTTCATGAATTACACATCTTCGTGCACAGAGGTCACATCTTACTCCGCCAGGTATTTCCGAATACAGCTGTGCTTCCTTCATCTTTCAATGCAGTACACGATAGCTCTTATGCCTGTTTTGGTACAGATAGGTGGAAACTAGAGGAACTAGATAGCAAAACAACAAAAGACATCATTAAAAGCATTCCATTCTAATTATTTTCCGGCGGTATCAATGAATAATCCGGATGGTCTGCGGAAAGTAAGTGGACTGCTGGAATCCGTCACTTCTACAAATCGTTCATTTTTGGACAAATGCGCTGACACAAAACTCATGGCTGTAAGAAATCCCAATCAGGCACATCAATCGTATAAAGCACTGGCGACGCAATTGATAGAAAAAAGTGAGAAGAATTTTGGTAGCAGCGACAATTGCCTGAAATACGTCGAAAGAATTCGATATGACCTAAATTCAGATTATCTGAACACATCTCTTTTGGACGTCATGCAGAATCTAAGAGCGTCCTATTTCGAAGATGTCCTTAGACCAGCTGTTAAAGAGTATCTATCGGGTAATGGGCCTTCAAGAGAAAGAATTGAAAACCTCTATGAATCCGTCCTGCAGCTAGATGGTCTAGTAGAAACACTTGACTTCATAGCCAAACTCCAGAATACATAAGGAGCTCTGCATGCTATTCCGAGTCTTGGATCAGTTCATCCGCCAGAACTAATGTTGTGTTGTCTCTTATATGGGCTATACCCATATCGACAAAATCGTTAGCCCACTGTGAAACGATAGCGGGTGAAACTCCAAGCGAACGGGCAATCTCCCGAATTTCCATTTCTTTATTATCCTCGACCATCAGGAATGCTTTGGTCTTCTCTGAGGAAGCCATAAGGTCCAAATATCCATTCAAACGAGCACCTGTGGTTTTAGCTTCATTTTCTGCCTTTTCCAACTCCACGCTCAAGCGTTGATTTCGCGACTGTTCTCGATCTAACTCTGACTTCAATCGTTCAGCTTCTCGCATTGTGTCACCTGATTCATAATCTCGGACAATCGACCGAAGCTCATCAATCTCGGAGAATCTCTTAGATGCCTTTTCAAGCTCGGATTGAACAGATGATAGTTGATTTTGGAGTTCCTGTTCACTCAGCTCTGATTTTGCAAGTTTATCCCTGAGATCAGAAATAGTCTTCTCTGACTGCTTCTGGGCTCCTGTCAATTGGGCGATTTCATCATCAAGTAGTTCTTTTTCGGTTTCCAGAGCCTTTACGCCCTTACGGAGATTAGCTACCATTTCTACATCCGCAGCTGGTGTCCCCTTCGCCTTCCGGATGGCATTTTCAAGATTCTCATTTCTTGCCTTAGTTGCGGCAAGATTCGTTTGAAGAGCAGTAATTTCTGCTTCTCGATTTTCTAACTTATCATTGAGCAATTCGACTTCGTTCCTCAGACGTCGCAATTGACGCTGCTGTTCTTCGATTCTCTCTTTCACTTCTTTTGGAACATCGACCTTGGGCTTCATGCTCACTTCTTTTGAGAGGAACTCGATTTCTGTTCCTGCTCTCTGCCCAAAGTCATCAATAGAAGCCTTAAGATCGGAGAACTCTTCATTAAGAGTTCGAACCGATTCTTTGAATATATCTGTTAAATCACGTATCTTCTCCAAAATCGGAGCAGACATTCCTGAAGTTAGAGTTTCTTCAATATCCGAGAACTCGTCATCGCAAATGGATTTTACCGTGGTTTCGACAAAGTTGGCCTGCAGATTTGTTTTAGCGCGTCGCTTGCTTCTTCCGACGATGTCAGTCTTTAGACCTACAAGGTCACCTTTCAATCGCACCAGGAAAGACAGTACAACTGGTACCAAATCGCTTTCTACGCGGTCGATAAAATTCTCAATTTTCATCATATCGCGTTCGACAACATTCAGATTCTCTCTGAGTCGTTCTCTGCTCTTTTCGATCTCCATCTGTCTGCGAATCTGTTCTGCAGTTGCAACTTTTACGACATCACTGGACATTCGCCCCGATTCGACAAGCTCTTGCCGCATTGCATCATCAACGCCAAGTTCTGATAGCATGTCATCGACTATTCTGTCTTGGTCGTTTTTTGACCGCTTTCTTTCGTTATCTTCTGGCATCTCAGAACCCCAACAATCTCACCCTGAGTGGGCAATAGATGATGATTAACTAATAACACATAAATCTATTCGCTAGACATTCAATTAGTATTCTGAGGCCCCGTCATTGCGATTGTTCATTGAGATGCAAGCGAACATTGAGAATCGAGACTCAGTTCGTATTAGAGATGGAAGACTTGTTTGGCACATGTTCACAGATATGGATAACCAATTCGTCGAAACTATTGACGTGTTTCCACCGGCAAGGGTTTCAGAAAAGGCTGAGAAGAATATGGTAGCCATCATGAAGGTACCAGAGTTGAATCCTGGAGAGAGTTTTTCTCCCACAGTAATTCTGAGAATTGATACTATTTCGAGGGATTGGCTGATGGAACCACAAGCAACACCCACAGAGATTGTAAAACGTATCCAATCAGGATACTGTAAGATGCAGAGGTATTGGGAAATTGACGATGGCACGGTTCAGGAACTGTCTCAGAGAATAGCTGAGAAAAGTAAAAGCGATGAAGCGTATTCCCGGATTGCGATGAAAGCAGTTAGGGAACACATGAAGCTAAAGACGCATCTTGACACCCGTCTGGGTGCCGCCCGAGCAGCTTTGGAGCGAGAAGGGGATTGCGACGAACATGCAGACCTCTTCATATCACTAACTCGCGCAGTAAAAATCCCCTCTAGGAGAGTTATCGGACACCTCTTCAGGGGGAATCCTGAACCGGAGCCTCATGCATGGTGCGAAGTTTTTCTAAAAGACAAAGGTTGGATTCCAGTTGACCCAGCGTTAGGTCAATTTGGTCTCCTGACTGAAGACTATTTCTCACGGGTTAGAGAAGGTCTGGTTTCAGAGAGACCAACCATTCAACTAAAAATGTCAGCTTCCTCATCAAACCCCGTGGCTATTGAAGAGAAGGTGAGAATGAGGGTCTTGAGAAATGGGGAAGACTAGAGCCGCTCCATCGCGTCCGATTCCTGCAGAGTTGTAAGGAGTTCAGCTCCAAAGTGCCAAGATGAATGGGTGTCAAAAATGCAACACTTCACCTTAGGAAGAAGAGGTGTATCTAGCGCGGATCTTAATGTCGAAGCAAGGCGATGTGTCATCATTTCACCGTATGCGGCAACTTGCGGAAGAGACTCCATGAACCGTTTTGTTGTGGAGTCCAGAGACCCGGGCTTATAGTCGCATACCTGAACCGCGCCATCGACTATTCGCACTAAGTCAACATGACCCGTTAGATGAAGACGTTCAGACCAAACAGGTACCTCAATTGCCACAGATTTGTGGTCGGTTGTTAGAAAATCCTTTACAATGGAATGATCGGATTGATATGACCTATCGCCCCTGTTTCGATGCAATTCACGAATACGCCCCACTAAATCATCGTCAACAGATATTTCCAGTGCACCTGCTTTTTCAAGGCGTTTGCGAAGTCGAACTTTCACATGAGCAGGTCTACGCTTCAACCGCAAGGAAGAGGCTCTCTGATAGAAAGGGTCACGAAAGAATGATTCCGGGAGATTTCCGTTCATGATTTGCGTGAAATGCGCCCACAAGGCTGCTGAATCGCCGAGATTCTTTCCGAAGTCTTGATGGTGTGATTGATTCCAGTGGAAAGCATACGCTATTTTGCCATGTTGAAAATCACATCGGACAATATCATTCGACCCATTCTTCATGCCGAATCAACTTGTTGTCAAGCGCCAATCTTTTTAATGCACCGAAGAGCATGCAAACCAAGAGGTATTGAGAGTGACTTTCTCATTTGTCGTATTCTATCGCTTCATGAAAATGACTGCTGAACAGGCAGATCAAGCAAAGGAATTCTGGCAAGAATTTTCTCAGAAAGACTGGCCGGAAGAACTTCACATAGTGGGCGATTATAGGTTTGCTTGGGGGACTGAATGGAATGGCTTCCTATTTCTAGAAACGGAAAATCCCCAGTTATTCTTTGATTTTTGGCCTCGATTTCGAGAGAAGACCCGGTGGTATATAGATAATACCAGAACAGTCATCGGAATTAAGAGAAGTCCAACTGAATGGCTTCAGGATGCTTGAGAGTCAAAGAGAGAAAAAGATGCTGTTGGGAGGGCCACCGAAACGGCCTCTACAGTTTTTACCCAACAGCAGAATCTTCCATTAGACTTACAATCCAGTCGAGGTCAGCTTCTCGAATCCCATCGCCAGTCTTGTAGATCAACAGAGACCCTTTTTCGGTATTTACACTAGTTGTCAAGAAAGCGCCGCTTGGATAGGGAAACGTGCCCCTGAATCGGCTGATAGCACCCTTGTACCTACGAGTATACATTAGAATATCATCTTCAGTTTGAATTCCATCTCCGATGAACTGGGCTTTCTTGAGATTCCCAACATCCTTCTCGATTCCTGTCAGCATAACTGAAGCAATATCTGCAGCAGAATCATAGAGCTTCTTTGCCCCGCCATCTAGGTTAAGAGGAGATATCGTCGCGCCGCTAGCCTCTTCAATATCCCGTACAACTTTGTTCGCAATTCGCTGTGAACCACGAACTTCAATTGTTCCTCGGTCAAGCTTGACAATTGCATCTGCTTTATCCATACTAACGTAATGCTCAGGCGTCAAGTTTCCTTCATCATCATAGGTCAATATTGGCACCCGAAATCCTGCCACATATTCACCAACGACTGTTTCTCCACTTGCCCTTGCTGACGCAAAACCAGAGGTCACATCTTTATTGTTCTTGGGCTCGTAAGGCATCTCACGTAGAGCCTTTGACAGCTGTGACCTAGACATTCCCAGTCCTTCGTACTTGTATAGTTTGACTGCCATCGCCATTCCTCTTGTCTGAAGGAGTTTGGATTTCTGGGCTGCACTTTTGGAAATTCTCTTTCTACTCACGGTTACTCATCTCTCGGTGGTTTTCTAGGCTAAAGATAGCGAATGTAACTAGCCTTTGCTTCCACTGGAAAGGGGTGTTTTTCTTAATATAAGTGATACATCAAATCCACGCATTAGTGGCATATGCATGAGCGTATTATCTAGATATGCCCTCACATAACAAATCGCAGTCCAATTGCCACAAGAATCGCGCGCATATTTTCCATTTGGCGCGAAATGGGATTTCTCAATTTAAAAAAACAAACATGTTCGTCATCAGCACTTGCTTGGGCTAAGAAGATCTAGAATGATTTTATGTGCTCGTGACGCATCTGTTACGAAAGGCTCAAAATCAGTCTTCTTGGCATATTCAATGCAACTGGGGAGCTCATCTAGACTCCGACACCAAGCTAAATGACCTCGTCGATTTAGTTCCTCAATAAGCTCTCTTTGATGACCTTCCATGACCGATTTGTTCTCAACCACGACAAGCTTCAGTCCTCTTGTTGTACATTCTACAGTGGTTCCAGCACCACCCGCACTGACGATTACATCTGCCATCGCATACGCGCGATTGAGATTCCTTAGGAGGCGAACATATCTAAAATTTCTCGGGATATATGTTCCAGTGCCTATCTGCGCAAGTATTGATTCGGTGATTGTTCCAGATTCGGCTAGGTCATCCATCTCTTTGATTAATGCATCAAAGTGAGATGTACCCACAGTAAGAAAAATCATAGAAGTTGACCTCCGTAAATGACCCCTGGCAGTTTTTCTGCAAGCGACTCCCACTGTACCATGAAGAGCGTGGTATTGCCCAACAGGATTTCACCCGTCTTTGATAACGATTTCACTCGGGACATACTCTCGATGAACACAGTTTTGATGCCGAGAACCCGAGCTGAATAAAACACCGGAACAGTCATTCCCGTACCACAACTGAGCACTACACAAGGTCTGAAGACAACGAAATAGAGCAATGAGAGAAGTAGCGTTGTAATAGTTCTTATCGCAGACATCATCCTGGAATCTTCAGGGCGAAGCCGAGGAGTTAAGACCCGAAGTAGAGTACCTTTCTGGTTGATCTTTGTTGGTGTAAGTTTATCCATAAGTCCGACCAGGTAAATATAATGGAATTGTGATCCAAGAAGATCTACAAGTGAAAAGGTCTGGGCCGTGTGACCGCCTCTGCCCAAAACCACTCCAATTCGCTTCATGATAGGTCCCGAGTTTAGTCAACTCATGTCCCGTTCATAAGTTGTTCTCTTTCATGAATTGTGATACTAGTGTGGTAGAGTTGGGCACATTACATCAGTTGCTGAATTTCACCAAGCGTTTAATACTTATAGCCAAACAAATCCCCACACCAAGAGGCGTTTTCATGACAATCGTCAAGTCTTCGAAGAATCATCCGCTCTACGAATCCATTTCAGCTGTGGTTGGTACTGATAGAGTTAGCGATAACCAAGTAATCATCTCATCATATAGCAAAGATGCATGCCATCTAACTGCGGAGAGACCTGGCATGGTTGTAATGCCTGAGACCATTGAGGAAATTCAAGAGATAGTAGAGATTTGTCGGGAAAATGAAATGCCTATAGTCCCTGCAGGTGGGAGAAGCGGGATATGTGGTGCCTGCTTACCGAGAGTAGAGCATGCCGTGATGCTGGACCTCGTCAATATGGATGACATCATTGCGATTGATGAAGATGTCATGACAGTCACAGTAGAAGCGGGACTGAGATGGGCAGAACTGATCCACAGACTTGACGAAAAGGGATACAAGCTTGGCTTCAGAGGACCCTACGGTGGAAATGCCGGAACTGTTGGAGGGTCAGTGAGCATTAACTCAATTGGCTATGCGGCATCAAAATTCGGACCATCTCCAGAGGGGGTTGTTTCACTTGAGGTGGTCTTAGCTGACGGTTCAATAATCACAACGGGTACTGGATGGAATGAAACTGCAAAAATCTTCGGCAGATACTCATCCTATAATGACTTGACAGGGGTCTTTCTCGGGGACCATGGTACGCTTGGTGTGAAGACAAAAGTCACTCTGAAAATCTACCCGAAGGCGGAATACCTCACTTTCGGAGACTTTGGATTCAAAACGCTACAAGATGCAACTGCTGGCTTTCTCGAGGTGCAAAAAAGAGGGCTTACAGAAGAGCTCAATTTGCTCGCAGATAGGCAGTCGACTGACACCTTCTTCCCAGGATTTCTCGATAAGCATCCCGAGATTCATGCGATGTTCGCATCGGTTGTTCAAGAAACTGATGAGCAGTTGGCATCAAGAAAAATGGAGATTATCAAGGATATTGCCCTGGAACATGGAGGAAAAGACCTTGGCAACTTCGCGTCTCAAATGCATTGGGGAGAAATGTTCAATCTAGTTCAGCCACTCTACAATAATGGCTTTTGGTTGAATACATGCCATCTTAGGCCGATAAACAGAATTCCAGATTTGATGGAAAAGGCATGGAGAATCTTTGAGAAACACAAGTTGCTTGACAATGGCATCAAATGGATAGCCAGTTGCCTCGGAGCTGATAGAGCTTATGCCACGGGGTGGGTCACCTTGTTTGCTCCAAACAAAGAGAAGATGAATCTCGGACTCAAGGCTTGGAATGAATTGCTTGATGCTGTCATCCAAACAGGTGGCGGTCCATATTGGAATGGATTGTTATGGGAAAACAGAGCGTTAAAGAAAACGAATGACGAGTTTCTCAATACATATTGGAAGATAAAGAATGCCCTGGATCCTGAAGGCGTTTTCAGCCCTCAGGTTTTCAAGGGAGTTGATTAGAATGGAGTTGAAGCATCTATCAAAATATGAAGAGGATTTATTTCTCTGTGGACGATGTGGAGACTGTTCGCTAGCTGATAAGACAGTTGCATCTGATCGCGATGTCTTTCATCCATGTGCAGTCAAGAATGTACTCGGATTTGAGGCATATTCATCCAGGGGGCGTGTGATGATTCTTAATGACCTCATGGAAGGAAATCTAGAGCTTACCAATGATATTACGGATTGGGCATATACGTGTACCACATGCAAGAACTGTCAAGAAACCTGTACGGCTACCGCTGATGGAATACGAATTCCCGAGATGATGGAGGCAGTAAGACAAGACCTGGTTGAACACGGTTTGGGGGTACCAAAACATGAAAAAATCGAAGAATCGATCATCAATAATTACAATCCCTATTATGAGCCTACAGATAAAAGACTAGAATTGTTTGGGGAGCGGGAGTGGCCTGAAAAGGCAGATGTAGTCTATTTTGCTGGATGCACAAGCGCCTACCGAGAGAAAGAGATTGCCAGAACTACGGTCGAGCTCCTAGACAAACTAGGTGTCAATTTCACCGTTCTGAAGGACGAAAGGTGCTGTGGCTCAGTCCTACTGCGCGTCGGCAGGACGAAATCTTTCGAAAACCTGACAAGGCACAATATCTCGGAAATTAGGAAGACAGGAGCAAAAACCGTCGTAACGGCGTGCGCGGGTTGTTTCAGAACATGGAAGCTAGATGTCACAGAAAACGGATTCGATTTTCCATTTGAGATTCTCCACATCACTGAATTCTTAGACAGATTGGTCATGGAAGACAAAGCAGCTTTCGAGGCCCCGAGGAATATGAAGGTGACCTACCACGACCCCTGCCACTTGGGCCGGCATGCAGAGGTGTACGAAGCTCCTCGCAGAGTACTAGAGTCAATAGACAATGTAGAGCTTGTGGAAATGGAGACCAACAAACGCTACGCTCACTGTTGCGGTTCTGGCGGAGGGGTGAAGGGAACCTATGGTGAATTGGCAGATAAGATGGCTGCAGATAGGATTCGAGAGGCTGAAAACACACAGGCAGATATTCTTGTCACGGCATGCCCCTTCTGTCATAGAGGACTTGAGGATGGAGCGAAATTCATTGAAAGCAAACTGCCTGTGGTTGACCTGCCCACGTTCGTTCTTCCATTCGTCAAATCTAAGAAGAAAAAGAGGAAAGAAGAAGCACCTCTGAAGAGGCGGTTCATGGATTATCTTAGAGAGCACCCGAAGATTTTTGACGGGCTGAAAGGCGGCGCGATTATTGACTATGAAATCACTGACAGTAGATTCCATGTCCATGTGGTGGATAAGGGAGAGATTGAGGTCAACCCAGTAAGAGCTGAGAACCCAGATGTGGAGCTCAAATTCTCGGCGAAAGCTGTTGAGAAACTGATCTCGTTTGAGTCCGTTGATGAGTATGCGGCTCAGTTTGGGCAGTTCTTTAAGGAACCAACTGAGGAAGAATGGATTAAATTCAATCTGAGAAGAAATATTGTCAAACTTCTTATGAAGGGATACAGAAAGTTCGCTCAAAAAGCAGGGCTAATTTAATCCCTTTGTTTGTGGTGAGTATCAAAATCTGTCAAAAAGTCTCCACATGATTGTACCTGGAAGAGAATAGAACCTACGAACCATTTGAATATCGCATTTCCACGTTCCTCGAAGCCATTCGGTAATGTACCCCTTGATGAAATCCGTTCCGGTTCTATCCTGTATCTGGAACTTCAAGGCTTGTAGAAGCACAAGCAAAATGCCGCGGCCAACATAATACATGAGTCGTCCATATCTGAACCTACCCTGTTTGGAGAATCCTCTCGACGGAGCTGCATCAATAGTGATGTTTCTTCTATTAGCAATCGTATATCCCATCGAAATTGCGGTTATGTTCCAGAATGTGTCGGGTACAATATCCCAAAACCGGTCTATGCTCTTCACAATATTCCATCGAATAAACTTTCCAGCATTCATTGGCATATGATGTCTAAGTTCGCCTCTCACTTGACCAGCAGCAACACCAACTTCTGGATGAGATTCCATGAAGGCTAGCATTTGTTCTGCATATTGTTGAGGAAAGCGGCAATCAGCATCTGTAATCATCAAGTAATCAAAGCCTTGTAGATTCTGGATGTCATCTAGTACATGATTCCATGCCTTGCCAATGGTATCATAGTTTCCTTTTTCCTTCCGTGGTGCCTTAAGAATAATCACAGGAATCGATGAACTAGCGGCTCTCCGAGTTATGACGTCCACAGAGTCATCTGTACTTCCATCATCGATCCAAATCCATAGATCAGGTGGCCTTGTTTGATTTTCTATTTGGTCAAAGAGTGGCACTACTTTGCTACTTTCATTCCAAATATTGATCGCCATTACATATTTGAGCATTTTCAGGATTTCCTCGCCAAGGCATTAACTGTTGCTTGCGCTAAAGTATGCATATCCCGTAAATATCAGACGGAAAATAACGGTTACGCTCGAGTGCATATCAGGAGTACAAAATCAGTCAAGCGCACCATCAAGCATGGAAAAATGAGAATCACATATATATCACAAGGATTTGGTATCCGATACAATCAAGGAGAGTAATCGATTCCTATGAGAGATGCGCAAGCTGAGGACCAAAACGAATCTGAATCGACTTCCGTTTCTGAGTATGCCCGGCGTTACTATCTTTACATATTTTTTCTAGTCATCATGACTGTCACTCTTTTCAAGAGGTTAACTCTCCTAGAGCCTCATCTACTATCGTGGGATGAAGTAGTCTATGTCACTCAGGCGAAGGAGTTTGTAGAAAAAGGCGTTTTGGTGCAATTTGAGCCATATCGGCCACCATTATGGCCCTTAATCCTAGGAATTGTCTTTAGTATCGCCGGCTGTTCACCCTTCGTAATTGAAGTTTTCTCATGGATGATGGGTGTGTTTTTGCTCTTATCCTTCCTCCCTTTGTATAAACGAATTCTCGACCAAAAGACTGCAGATATCTGTATGTTGGTGACACTTTCGCTTCCAGTGATATGGCTTCAGCTCGCTGGCCGAGTAATGAGTGAATCGTTGTTCCTCCTACTGAGTAATGTTTTTCTGATGACTGTTCTGCCAAAGTTATTGAATGATGAAAACTCCTTTGAGCTCTCAATCAGAGAGGGTCTTGTCGTTGGAGTTTCACTTGGCTTGGCGACATTGGCGAGATATACTTCATTTCTTTATCTGATACCCATCATCACGTTAATGATAGCGAAGAGAAGAGAACCAAAATTCAATAAAGGACTTGTTCTATCCATTTTGTCATTTCTTGGAGTCATTAGCTTCCTTTTTATTTTGAGCATTGTAAATACAGGAAGCCCGCTAGGTTTCTATATTCAATACTCTCAGGCAAATAGAATTGACCCAATGTCCTTGATTGTATGGTGGCAACCAATTCTCATGAGTGGATTAGTAGCTGGGTACCTGCTCGTAGCTGGCTTGCCCTTTTCCATCATAGGAACAATTAGAGCTATAGTACAGAAGAATGCGAAAGGCATAATGCTAGTTCTGTGGTTCTTGGTACCCCTGCTCCTTCAAGGACTTCTCCGCATCGACTACTACCGCATGGAATATTTCGATTTGGGCTCAGGCGGCCTTTTCGTCCGTTTGACTCTTCCTTGGATTGTAGGGGGAATAATACTTTCGTCGAGGGAGTTACATAGGTATAGGAAGAGAAAGAGGGTATTCCTCGTGGTATCAGCAGCAATCGTTCTCGTAAATTGCTCATTTGCAGGGATCGTTGTTTCAGAATATCGTACCTCAACCTATTACCAAGAGTTGGGCGAAGTCAGAGAAATTCTGGACAATACGTGGGATAAAGAAACATCTTTGATCACGAACTGGATTGTTATCATATATCCGTACGGTCGGGATTTGGTGAAAAGAATTCCTGATACATTAGCAGAATATGAACTGCTACTCTCACAAGGGCTCAGCGTTATTGTTCAGCATTCAGGCAATAGATCCATACAAGAATGGTGGAATCCAACAATGGATGGTTTCTCTATTGAAGCAACGACCAGTCAAGGATCTTTCATTGTTTGGAAAAGAGATTAGAATGAGAAATATGCAGCTATTCAGAAATGACGTCTTCTAGGATGGATAGAATCTTCTTAGCAGACTCTTGGCGACTATATTCTTCGATACCTTCTGGGGGTCGATGTTCCCCTCTTTTCATCGCATTCAAAATTTCATTTCTAATTTGCTCAGGATCGTCATAGGGCACATTAGTTGCCAGATTGGTTTCTTCCACGAACTTCCATGGTAGATTTCCTCTCTGGCACAGATTCAATACGGTGGCGCCGCTTCTAGCACACTCGAATATTTTTGCACCCAATGCATTGGTTACAGCACCGGAGAGAACAAGTAATGCATGGCTTTTCCGCATGATTTCGATAGCCTCTTTTCTAGGGACACGATTTTTGATTTCTATCCAATCAATCCCATATTCTTTTGCTTCACTTCTGAAAATATCTGCACCATCTCCTATGAATTGGACGCGGATAGAATCTTGGGTGGATTTCGGTAGTTTCTGCAATGCACGAAGGAATCCTTTTACCTTAAATTGTGGATAATAGGTTCCAACATAGCTAATAGTGAATTCATCGTATCGCGATAAGTTTCCCCTGAATTCCTCTTCATCATACCCATTATGGATGATCTCATGGGGCAAATCAATGCCACGGACAGCGTTTCGGTCCACTGCTGTAATCATATCGAATTTGGAAAGCAAATTGTGGTAATAGATATGATAAAACCTTCGAATCCATGGGTGTACATAGTCTATTGCAAAGTTGTACAGAAGAGAATCTCTCAGATCAGCTATGGCTGGGACCCCGATGCTTTCCTTCAGTTCTGCAGCCACTCTCAATGATGAATATCGAGGAGCGGATGCAAAAATCGCATCATAAGGCCATTTCTCAAAGAGCATCTTACCCACTGATCTTGCATCTGGTACCCAGTCAAAAAAGCCATCGAGAAAAGACCACAGAATACGCTTTCCTGGGAGTATTCGTCTCAGGAATCTGTTTATGATTAGATAAATAGGGTATCTGTATGCCCAGACGGGAGGAGATTCTGTTTCAATTGAGGGATCTCTCAAATACAGCGGGTCATTAGCAACTGCCAAAAATGCTGTTTGCCATCCTTTCTTTTGAGCCTCTCTTGCCAGAGTTAGAGCTCTAATAATGGCAATTCCACCAAGCGGTGGATATGCATAGGATACTATCAGTAGTCGCGGCAAGCTTATCGTGATTGGTGTCGAGCACAGCCAATTATACGTTTCCCTGTTTTTCCAATCTGTTTCGTATTGAATCCCTGTTGAAACTGAGCGGAACAACTTAAGTGATTATGCTGAATAACTGTGATACTTTTATCTGCATTAATCCATATATCAATGCACATGATGAGAACTCTGGCATCTTTGATGTTTAATCTTGCATCCGACATGATGCATGGAACCAATACGCTCTTGAAATATGCCAGGCTAAAAAGCAGCCAATGGTGGTCACCGGAAAAGATTCGGAAGTTACAGGTGAAGAAGCTTAGAAGACTTCTTAGCCATGCTTATGCTACTGTTCCATACTATAGAAGAAGATTCGATGATGCAGCCATAACGCCTTCCGATGTAGAGAAACCTGAGGATATTGAGCAGATTCCCCTACTGACAAAAGAGGAAGTCCGTCATCATAAAGAGGACCTTGTTTCTAGGGCATTCTCGAAAAACTCGCTTATTCTTGGACATACAGGGGGCTCAACAGGAATGCCAATTCAGCTTTATCGAGATACTAATTCAGCGGGGTGGGCATCGGCATGCATGCTTCGATTTGAAGAATGGATAGGACTAAGGCTAGGGGAACCAAGAATTACAATTGGTGGAGGATCATTAGGCGGAATTCTGAGAGATGAAGATAGGGTAAGTATATTGACACGCATTAGAGACGATGTTGAAGGAAGATACTTCATTCAAGCATTTGAGCTTGATAAGAAATCTATTATGAAGATATCTCAAGTTGTTCACTCAAGAGGAATACGGGTCGCAAGAGGATATCCATCAGCATTGAGTATTCTAGCAGATTTCTCAAAAGAAAATCCTACTCAGTTGGGAAAAATTGAGAAGTGCATAACTACAGCCGAGAAACTGTTCGGTTTTCAACGCAACGATATTGAAGAGGGATTGAGGGCGAATGTTTATGACCAATATGGATCAGGCGAAATCTACTCTATTGCAAATCAATGTGAGTATAGAGATCTTTACCATGTCAATGATGAACACGTACTCGTTGAGAGTGTTCAAACGGGATTCAACAGAAGCGGCATGGTACCAGCCATAATAACGGACTTGGACAACTATGCAATGCCCTTGATTCGTTACGATTTAGGAGACATACTTGAAATTAGTGAGAGAAAATGTGCATGTGGAAGATCGCTATCCACAATCGAGCATATTAAGGGGAGAACCTATGATTTCCTCGTTTCAACTGATGAAAGACTTGTCCCAGGTGTGTTTATTCCCCATCTATTTAGAAAATCAAGGGGCTTTGACAGATTCTATGCATATCAACCAGCTATTGGTGAGCTAGAAGTGAGAATAGTTCCAAATGAAAATTTCGACCGTAACGAGCTTAATACACTTTCTAAACACATCAAGAGTTTCTTAGGAGAGGATATGCTCGTGACATTTCGTAGCATTGCCGAATCGGAATTGCCTCAGGTCAGGTCAGGAAAACTATTCTTCGTCAAATCAGATGTTGCAGGTCAATATGTCTAAGCACAGCCAAATCGAGTCCGTAGATTGATGAGGAGGATTTGTATTTCTAAGGCACTACATAGGCGACCAAAAAAAGAAACGATGTTTCTGCGAGGGTAAACATAAAAACGTATCACTCACTTCATCGAGTTAATGAAACATTGAAGAGTAATTTAAAAAGGCACTCTAAATGGAGTTGAGCAAGACATGAATATTCCCAAGTGGCTAATGAAGCAATACTGGCGTATTGGCGAGATGAGGGCAATACTGAGCCTCGCAACCGGCATGTTTGTTTTGGGACGATGGTACTATCCCTACATACCTCTCTTAGAACCACTCGGGCTTATTGGTGCACTAATTCTAGGAGCAATTCTTACTTTTGCGTTCATGGGATTGGGGTGGGTCTATGATAAGAAGGCCAAGCTCTGGACTCAAGATATTCAAGCGAAAGTTGAAAGAAATCCATACCGTTATGTACCCAGCTTTGCAGATTTAGCAAGCAATTTGCCCTTTATTCACTCTCTTACCTTCATTTTGCGAAAGACACTGAAGCAACTAGAGCTTTCAACTGAGGCTTTGGACGATTTCATAGAATATATGAGCATCTACTTCTCGCTTCAGCCAATTAAGGATGATATTTCGCGAGCAAAATCCATCTCAGATGAATTCTGGCAGAACCATTCCTTCGGTCATAACCAGCAATCCAAAGATTACAAAATGGGCTTAATTGAACGACTAAAACTAGGATTTCAAGTTTCGGTCCTGAGAATTAACTGGATTCAATCGATAACCGGAATCTTTCAAGAGATACTAATATTTGGTGCACTTTTCTCATTGGTGATTTTTTCGGATGTGGCCGTAAACAGCTCTCTGCCAACAGACTATCTCTTAATAGGACTCCTATTCACTGCACCACCACTCACATTGGTTATCATTGCTCTAGGGTGGTTCTATGACAAAAAGCTGAAGATATGGTCCGTGGATGCCGCAGTTAAAGTTGAGAGAAACCCATATAGTTATGTCTTGGAACCAAGATTGATTGCTTTCTTTCTCCCAGTTTTCAGAGCATATCTAGAAGTCATAATGAGAATAAGAGAGAAGCTTGACACAGGGGTTGAGGATATAGAACGGTTTTTCGAATACCTGTCAGCATACTCGAAACTCAGCCCTGCGCGAAGGGATGACTTGAAGCATGCAAAGCAACTTAGAGCATCTTTGGAGTGGGTATTCGCAAGCTATCAAAAAGAGGCTATTCAAAATGAGAATTAAGAAGTGGCTAATGAAACAACAATGGCGAATCGTTCAAATTAGGGGCATATGGGGACTCTTCTATAGCATTGCTCTTCTTGCAATCTCCTATTATGTATATATTCCATTCTTCTCAGATTTGGGCGTCTTAGGGCCCGCCGCATTTATGATGGCGGCGTTTGTTGGATTCCTGATTCTGGGATACGTATATGATCGCGTTCTGGTCATGTGGGCGCCATCCGGAGAAGTCACGCAAGAAAGAAATCCATATCAATACGTACCTAGCCCAAAGGAACACATTTTTTGGTTTCCTTTGTTTTCAACTCTCCTCGAATCAGCGGAGAAACTCGGGGGCCATTTTGGAGTAGATACTACAATTATAGAGGAAACTAAACAGTACTATTCTGAACTCCAAAAGCTTGTGCCTGAGAATAAGAACCATATCGAAAGGGCAATTTCACTGAGGAAGGAATATGTTTCGGAGCATTCTTTCGCCGATATTCTGAAAGAAAGAGAATGATTTCTTTTGAAATCAAGGTTCACTCTTCAAGGATGATATTGATTCTATTCAAGCAAGACTAGCCCTATTCAGTTTCTGACGCGTCGAGCATCGTTTAAGCAATAAAAAATTGGTTTGGATATTCGAAGGAATCGTGTTTGCTTCATTAACCGGGATTGCTCTATCTTCATCTACTTGCAATCATCTCAAGTTCCCTGGCAATCCTCTTTGATCCTCCTGGCCTGAGAAAGCGGTTCTTGTCTAATGACGTTGTTCTATCTTGGCACTCAATTGCATTCAGTAGTTCTTCCGGAGTTGAAACTTTCTTTGCCAGGCCAGCATCTATTAGATGACTTACATTCTCTATGCCGCGAATATCAAGCAAGTAAGCGTTCATGCCGAATAAGATGGCCTCTATTACTGCAGTAGAGTATACACCTACCACACAACTCGATTCAGCAAACAGGCCATACAAAGATACACGAGCATCATCAACAACTCTTATTTCAGATTCAGCCAACTGGGGATAACGCTTGCGCCAATTGTCGCAGTCTCTAGGATGCAATTTCAGAACTATTTCTTGTTCCACTGATGGCATTTTTGATAATTCAACGGCATAACTAGCTATTTCCTGTCCTGTCGTCCATTGTGAAATGAATAGAATCTCATCTTTCGCCTTTGCTTTGATTTTCTTCATTTGTGATTCAGCAAAGGGAAATCCCATACTCATTATCCTATCATCATCTATCGCATAATTCGCAGCACTATTCCAGTATTCGCCAAATGTAAATAGATAATCAGGGGCAATGACATATTCATGAAACTCCTGAGGAAATGAATACCCAGTATGATATATGCTTATCATACCATGTTGGAGCTCAACTACAGGAATACCCATATCTTTGGCAACCTCTATAAAAGTCAACTCATTATATGAACTAATCACAATTACAACTTTCGGCTTCATCCTTGTCAGCATGGCTTTGTAATATGGGCGGCGTATTCTTCTTATTCTCAAAATACTAAGAACAAGGCTTCTGAGATCAATAGCCTGCGAAAATCGCTCCAATATCTCCCCTTCCAGGTCCGAGATAAGCTGCTGTTCTTCATCACTCAAGGTCACATTGACCAAATCAAACTTGGAAGATAAGTATTCTAACAAATCAAGCGAATCGAGGTAGAAGAGGTTACTTGTTTTGGCTGGTCTTCTATGCTTTGCATCCATCTGACGCTCTATTACAGCAAATGAAATAGCTATTTCCTCAAGAATATAGTCTGTGTACAAATCCCACCATTTTTCGTCAGGCATTAGCATTCTTCGGGGATGCGCCAAGAAAAGAGCTTCTGATTCCCCAGAGAAAATAGGATTTTGGTCGATTCGCAAGGCGGCACTCAGAAAAAAGCGAAATCTATCGAAGGAGGATGGTGAATCTCTGCCCAGCTTGGAGGTATAGGAGTCTGGATAAGCGATTCTATTGAAAACGGGAAATCTAATTAGCTGCCAAAGTGATGCCCCATCGATTTTTCTGGAAAACAGATAATAGTCTTGCTCCAGCTTCACTAGCTTGTTGTATAGATCTTTGATGCTTTTTGTCAGAGTCTTTTACCTCTTATATGAGCCATTCTTTCCTACGTAAGAAGAGCATATATTTAGCAATTGCTCTAAGAATCAACAAGCTAAGCGGAATCTCATCTTCGAGGCGACCTTGGAAGGATAATGGACCTGTTTCAATAAATGAACGATTTGGTCACCTAGTTTAGAAATCACCTCCACGAACGGATCAGAATAATACGGAAATTGCTTGTGTTTGGTATCGGGTACGTATTAGGACTAAACTGTTAACGAAGATAACGAATACTAAAAACACTCGGACCGGCATTATCAAAATTGAAAAACAGATGTTGATAAACTTGGAAGAAGAACACCACCTCCGTGCTTTGATTGAAAGAAGAACAAGGATGTCTGCCATTGAAGGATGGATGAAAGATCAGAAGACATCCAGATTTCCACTCTATAATTATCGATATGTCCACACGAAGCATGTCGTGGAAATCATAAGAGAGCTTGCTAGGAACCAAACCGTTGATGAAGATCTTCTAATGATGGCGGCCTGGCTCCATGATATTGCAAAACCAGATTTGAGGGGAGTCGAAAACCATGGGGAGAAGAGCGCAAAACAAGCTGGGCGTATTCTCGCAGGTCTTGGGATAGATAAGGCAAAAATCAGATTGGTTCAAACGATTATTCCAAAGCATGTGGGTCTCACTCTAGAAAGTGAATTAACCCCACTTGAAGCACAATTATTGTGGGAGGCTGATAAGCTAGCTAAACTTGGCATAGTAGGCACTATCCATTTTATTATAAACTCAATCAGACTGAATCCAGGAATTGACCTCAATGCATTGCAAGAGAAGATGGATGAATTTATTCCTCTCGCGGCTAAGATTAAGAATAGCATGAGGACACATCGAGCAATTGAAATGGCAAAAGTTCGTTTTGAGAATTTAAAGCAGTTTTGTGAGATGCTTCAAAATGAACTAGAGGTGCAGTAATGAAATGACCGGTTCTCATTGTGGGTTTCCAAATGAATTGATTGGCGGCATTCTTGTTATCGGAAACGAAATTCTGGGCGGTTTAGTACTGGATACAAATTCAAATTGGATGGAGAAAACCCTTTCAGAAATGGGAATTCCAATACAACGGCAAGTCACCGTTAGAGATGATGTGACCGAGATAGATGCAGGCTTACAATTTCTACTTGAGAAATCTAATTTGATTATAACATCTGGAGGCCTGGGACCAACTCACGATGATATGACCCTCTTTGCGATAGCTAACTCTCTTGAACTAGAGCTTCACGAGGACAAAAAGGCACTCCGTATTGTTAGGAAAAGGTATCGGGAACTGTTCGAGGAGGGAGTCGTTGATAATCCTGATATTACTGAAACTAGAAGAAAGATGGCAAGAATACCTGAAGGCTCTGAACCACTCAACAATGAGGTGGGTGGGGCTCCAGGTGTGAAGATAACTACGGATTCCGCAACGATTTTATGCTTGCCAGGAGTGCCAGGAGAATTGAAATCCATATGGACACAATCGGTAGAGCCTTGGCTTAAGGAGAGAATGCCAAGGAATTATAAAATGATTATAGTCGAGTTTCCAATCAAGGATGAAACGGTTTTTGTGCCTCATAGCCAGAAGGTCATGAATGAAATAGATAACATTTGGGTCAAGTCTATGCCGAAGCAGTATGGCACAACGAATGTTCTCAGGGTTTGGATCTCATCTAGAGCGCAGAACTCAACTACGGCGGAAGAAAATGTCCGGAGAGCTTTGGAGGCTCTGGAGAAAGAGCTTAGACTAGAATCGACAAGAGTCGAGTCCTGATGCCGGAATCGCCGATAAGTATATGCATCAGTTCTCCAGTCCAGAATCTAGAGGCGAGGCTTGAATGCAGGTAGAGTTGGTCATTGAAACAAACGACATCATTGTATACTTCATAGCCGTTCTCTATGCTGTATTAGTGCTAACGATTGGGGACGTCGGTCGAAGAAGACTGAACCTGAGCTCTGACTTTACTAGAAAGATTATACATCTCTTTGCGGGCGCAGCAATTTGGACTGTCCCATACTACCCTCACCCATGGGTTGCCACCTTTGTCGCCCTGACGTTCGTCCTCATGCTAGGAATGTCGAGTATTGATAGGTTCAGCAATTTCTTTTCTGCAATGGCCAGGCCGGAGGATCTTGACCATGGTAGTGTCAGAGGTCCCTTCTGGTATGCGGTGTCAATTACGGTTCTGACGGGGATATTCACATTTACCGGATATGCTAGACTCTACTTCATAGCAGCTGCTGCCATTCATATCATGATGTTCGGAGATGGAATTTCAGCTCCCGTCGGAATGAAGTATGGGCTTAATTCAACAAGAGAAATCTTCGGTTCAAAGCGGAGCACTCATGGCTGTCTAGCCCTTTTTGTATTTGGATTTCTTGGAGCTCTTCTCGCATTCTGGTGGTTTGGTTTTGTGAACTATGGCGTCTTCATTAGTGGTGGATCTATTCTGTGGCTTGAAATGATAGTGTTGGCACTGGTTGGATCAATTGCTGCTACACTTACAGAACTGGTTAGTCCAAAAGGGACGGATAATACGACCCTTCCAATGGTCTCCACAGTTGTAATGTTTGTTGTAGGAATAGCCATGGGAATAGTTGTTCTTTGACTAGCGACCAGGCTCAACAACAATTCGGTAATAGAAGGTCTTGCCTGCGGTGGGACTTTGTCTCTCAATCCGAATGACCTGTCCAACCTTGGCTCCGAGTACCCTTGCCGCGGGATCATTCCTTCTGATTCGTGGAAACTGAGATTTATCTATTCCATAGTGCCCAGTAACTAAGTCAACTTCATCCTTACTCGCGATTGTATGCTTAGGCACTAGCTGGTGCCCGAATAACTCGAATGACGGATAACCTCCCTCAATTAACTCCACTCGGGTGGCCCTAGCATGTTTCTTGGCTGCCGGAGTGAAGCGATCACCACCAACTATCATTCCTTCCTGGGCGTTATGGTCTGCCATATCGCGAACTACATCACGAACCAAGGCAATACCAACAACCTTTGGCACCTTGTAGATCCAAACTGCTTTCTTGAGGATGTCCTCGCCGAGACGCTTGCGGGGGTACATCTGAAATCGGTTTTCATACTCCAAAAGCTCGTCAGCCTGATATCCTCTAAGATTCAGCAAATCTCTTGTTTTGATAACAATTTCAGGAAGCTCTGCCAAGTTGAATACCCCACGGAAGACGATTTTGGTTCGTTTTCATTACCATATAAGGCTTGTCAAGTGTTCGGTGAAGACATCTACATTGTCACTGCAGCAGCTCAATCATGATGCTGCTATGCGCGCATTTGGGATTAGTCGCCCTCGTACATTCTCATTGGCTCGCCGCAACACACCAATGTTCCAGCGCCAGATTTCTTTACAACAACAATTTGTTGACATATATCACAGACGTAAGTTGCTCCTTCTTTGGCCATTTTTCTCATCCTGCTACTTTTGGTTGTGCAGACTAATAGCATTATCATTTATGGCTTTCCAAATAACACTTGATAGGAACAAAGCTTCATGACTCAACCTATAGGCTCATATTTGGGCACTTGGTGCCACCTAGATACTGGAATCTTACGAGGTCAATCATGTGAAAAATGCCAGGGCCAAACTACTGATGATTTTGGCATCAATGATATGGGGCTCTTCATTTGTTGTTGGAAGGTGGGCAGTAGCATTTGTGGAACCGATACCGCTAGCATTTTTGGAGAACGTTTTTGGTTTCATCATTTTACTTGCCGCACTGATACTCAAGAGAAAAGGGAATGCAATTGAACTGCTCAGAGATATTTTTTCTAGACGTGAGATTATCATTCTGGGAGTACTGAATGGACTTGCATATGCGCTACAGTACATATCGCTATCCTTGACAACAGCGATTAATTCTAGTCTTTTGGTGAACCTTGGAATAAGCACTCTTGTTCCATTATTTGCATATTTGATGTCAACCGAGAGAATCACAAAAAGAAAGGTGATCGCCTTGCTTTTGGGTCTCGTCGGGGCTGGGATGGTCTCCACCGGTGGGGACATATCAGCTCTTACCGAGGGGCAAATCCTTGGTGACATGTTGGCGTTAAGTGTCGGAGCATGCTGGGCTGTCTGGATTGTAGTTGCAGATAGTGCCTTGGAGGACGTAGAAGGTCCGCTTGAAGTAGCAGCACCAAATGCAGGTTTCACGGTCTTGATACTCGGGCTGGTGACTTTGCTCATCGGAGGGGTGGATGACGGTGTCTTGCTGAGCATAGAATCTGTTTTCTCCATCTTATACTTGGGCATTTTTTCGATTGGTCTTGCCTATCTCTTCTACTATGAGGCATTGAAAGATATGGGAGGTGCCGCCTCTGCACTGTATTTGCTTCTTCAAGCTGCAGTGACAATGGCTCTAGGCGTGTTCTTATTGAATGAAAGTCTGACACCTATCTTAGTTTTTGGAGCTATCCTCATCATGTTTGCCATCATATTTGTCGAGGACAAAGAAGAAGCAATTGATGATTGATTGGGCATAATTCAGGTAGTTTAAAAAAGTAGGAAGCTGCTAGATAGATACATATAGCATAAATGTCATTCTTGAGAAGTGAAGGGAAGAGGCGATACTATTGGCCGGACTTACAAAAGGAAAAATCGCTGATGTAAAAACAAAGAGAGAGATCACCCTGCCACAGGAATTCTTTGAGAATCCTATCTTGCAGGACATGAAAGCTGCCATGGTAATTTATTTTGAGCGGTCTGGCGAAGTTAGACTCATACCCATGATGGAGGAGGGTGGTGCACGGGTGCGGCTCGAAGTTGAAAAAGTTAACCCGGCGCTTATGCAGACCATGACCCAGCTCTTCAAGCAACATGATTTGAAGGTTTTATTTACAACAGGGTTTTGTTTCGAACAAAACAGGTGTGTCTACGAGGTCTATTTCTCCGCAGATGATATCGCAGACAAGAAAGGGCAAATTAGGAGTACAATAGAAAATATTCCGGGCCTCTATAACAGTGAATTTGAGATTCTGGATATTGGAGGAAACTGGTAGACTTCATACCATTTTCAGAGCAACATTGTCTTTCACATTAGTTTCAACTAGCTCCAGATCTAACTCTAGAAGAGTTTCAAAATAACCCCGCAAGAAAGGTGCAGGATAGAAAGGACTACCTATTACAATCATGTCACCTTGATCTCGGAATGAGCCCCAACCATAAGACTCCAGGAGCTCTAAAATTAATCCTCTATTTTTCTTGTCAGTTGGGTCGGCACCGTACTCGATTTTGAGAATATCAGATACAGGAGCTTGACTACCTGCTGTCTTCCCAAGTTCGTATTGGTCTCCAGGAGTGAGTTTTGAGAAAAACAAAGATGATACGGTTTCCGACTGAAGTAGAATTCGCACATTCTTGAGATATATTCCTCGCT
Organism: uncultured archaeon; assembly: GCA_964648855.1. GTDB lineage: Archaea > Asgardarchaeota > Thorarchaeia > Thorarchaeales > Thorarchaeaceae > TEKIR-14. The sequence goes on along the minus strand of CAZYLT010000009.1, from coordinate 63,297 downwards.
CGGTCCACTCATGCACAGAAAAATCCAAGAACCAGCGGACAGCATCTTCAATCAATTGAGCCCGTGAGCGCCCAACCCTTTCGTCAACCAGCTTGTCTATTTTCCCCACTAATGGTTGACTCATTGTCACACTGATGATTTTCTTTTTTTGGTCTTCCTGTTTCTTAGGCATCAATTGACCTCCTCACGCAACCCCAACCGGACAACATTGTGCTCATATATTGTATCTGACTCTGTGGGGATTGAGTATATGAAATGCATTGCTACTATTTGAACCCTTTGGGAAGTGTGCATATGCATCTTTACTGCAAATGCCTCCTCTGAAGAAGTTAGTATTCCAACCCCATCAAAAGGTTAATACAAAAGAACGATACCCATGCTCTAGGTGTGCAAACTGGCATATTGCGAACTCTGGCTGGAGATGAAAGAGGGTTTCAAGGTATTCAGAGTGGCACTCTTGGTACCCGTTGAATTTGACGTACCTGAGGAGTTTGACGAGTCAGTTGTGCAGACCGATTTGCCGGAAAAACAACTCTTTGTTTCTGAATGGTTTGATGGGATTGCAGACGCGAAAAAACTGATGGATGAGGCAGCGGAATTCTATGGAGATAGGAAAATAAAATACCTCTTCTTTCGAGAGATTCGACGTCCAGCCTAGGACTTCTGTAACATAATTTTCGTGTGCAAAAAATCAGAAGAGAGGGGAATTAACCCCTCTTGAAGCTAGAACCTTCTGCTAAGTTATTGGGAATCCCACAAGACCTGGCTGAACCAGTATCACTATCCCAACTGCGAGAGCAGCCAGTCCGATCAAAACGAGAACAGGGCGGGATGAAAATACCTTCCCGATTAGTTCGATCAGCTTTATGATTAGTCCACCAATAACATAAACGACACAGAAGATGACAACCCCAATCACTGCCATCCATTTGAGTGAGATGATTTGCTCAATGTATCCGCCAATAATTGGTTCTGACACAAGCGGCGCAAGGAACCCATAGATAGTAAATGTAGCAAATGCAGACACTGCAATTGCAAATACCAAAGCAAGTGGGAACTTTGACAAGACTCTCATGGTTAGAGCAAAACCAGCAAGAATTAGGATTCCTGCAACAATCACTGCGTCGGGAAAAGTGACATACACGACATAGCCGACCAGAATGTCAAGAATGCCCAGAAAGAATCCAACAAATGTCCCAATCTTGACGAGTAAGTCGAATAGCAGTCCAAGTAGCGGAATGGGATCGGTTATGTTCTCCAGAAGCCATGCAGCACCTATGATGCCGGTTGCCACCAAGACCCATCCAATTACCCATGGGTCTGCCAGCCATGCCATTATTTCACCAAAGCTAAGATCAAAAACTCCGAATTGTAGCATATAATGCACCTCGCGATTACTATTGGCAAATGACAACATAGTATCCTATAAACTATTCTAGACTGAAGCTCAGCCCTATGAAAGCTCCTGCAAAAGCCAACGACAGGAGATAGATTGTAGTCGATATAAACGCAATCAGGTTAGGATGCTCGCCACCAACCATCTTTGTTGATTGATGGGCAGTGAATGCGTTGGTCAGGCCTATGGCTGCTATTAGTGGGTACATTTCAATGATTGATTTTGCTCCTAGAACTATGCCCTGATTATTTGATAGTAGTGATGCAAGCGAAAGAAATGGCGCGAGTGATGTGAGAAAGCCCAGTACGAGGGAACTTGTCAAGCTAAGTATGTATACTTTCAATCGTTGGGCAGCTATTATCGTATCTCTTTCTTTTGCAACTTCGGACCGCTCAACCAGCCTCGTGGCAATCTTTCGAATCCGAGTACCAGCATCTCTGGCCGAGGATGCAACCATGAGCCCAAGCAGGTTAAGAATCTGGGCGACTCGTGCACCCAATGCCTTATCCGACGATTTAGACAATGCCTCCTCCAAACTGCAATTCTTGCTGTTCAAGCATGCAAGTGCAGGGTCCAATATTCGCTGAACTTCTTTCCCAATATCGTTTCTAACTTCAAAGAGGGCAACTTCCAACGTGTCACCAAGAGATAATCTCTCTCCAAGCAGAATCAAGAAGTTGAGAAACTCATCATATTCTCTTATCACTTCATTTTGCGACGGCTGACCTAAGCCAGTTTCTCTCGGAGTGTCAAAATAGGTAGTATATCTATTAGAGAATCTCTTTCTCAAGAACAAGGCAAGGATGGAAAAAACGGGGAAGAGTAGAAGCACTAGTGGATTTTCTGCGACACCGGTCAGTGATAGTCCCAATACCGCCACCATGGGCAAGTAAGTCAACAATGCAGTTGTTACTAGAAGTCTACTCTCTAGCTCAAGGTTCTTCTGTCTCAGGGTCATGTCAGCTTCATATGACTCCCCAGATACCATGTCAAGCAAGTCAACGTCTCGTTCACTAGCTGAAAGAATAGTGATGATATATCTCCTCATATCTTGCGATGGCTGGTTGTTTGCGAAATGCATTAGTGCGCGTTCAGGAGGAACTCCCTGTTGTATCTCGACCAGTATTCTTTGGAAAGCCTTCGAGAGGTACGGATGCTCAGATTGGGCAATCATCTCTATGGCGTCAAAAATTGTCCCCCCAGCTTGGTAGACCAAGGCAAATTGCTCAAAGATCAAATCAGATTGCTCAGAGAGCAATAGCTTGTATCTATTCATCAATGATATTGGATAGAACAGAACGGCATAGAATGCCAACACAGTGAGGAGTATGGATATCAATAACACCACTATCCAGAGTACTCCCACAAGAGAGAGGATTACAAAAATCCCCAGGAAGCTTAATACTGCCATCAGATATGCAGTTGAAATTACACCTTCGGGCGACAATTTCATAGAAGGCGAGAGGAAATCGCAAGCTTTCCCAAGTTCATCCTTAGTATCTTCTGGAACATAATGTGGGAGCGGTGCCTTAGAACCAATTCGACACAATCTCTCGAATGACACATTTTCTTCCTCAACAAAGCTCTCATAGTAGCATTAGATAAATTACCCGAATCTCAAAAGAATTCAGTTAATTGCCTCTGAGAAGTGTATTCGTTATATAATTCGCTCGATTCAAGGTATCGTTCCAAGGGTTGCTCTAAGAGGTAGGATATAAGATCGAGAGCCTCTTCAAGCTCTGAGAAACGCCTGCCCCCTTTGGCAAATGCACGTCTGGCAATTTCACGGAATCTCCAAACACCCAACGGGACCCATTTCTTGGGATTGACTTCCATGAAGATGAGGGCACCAGCTTGGCGTTTCATTTCGTCTAGTTGTTCCAGTACTGGCAGGCGTGTTGCATAATAAGCTCCAACCACACTGCTTGCATAATTCTTTCTTCCCTTGTGCCATTCGTAGTCTGATAATATTGGAGGATTAGGAGGGCCTAACCAACATTCTAGGGCTTCGAATTGCCAAGCGGAGGGCACAAATAGTGCAATGACTTTGTTACCAAGGGCATAATCGGCGTAGACATGGATATCATTGATCCATTTGTATCGAAGGACTCTCTTGTGCAGCTGCTTGCCAACGATGTCATCAATGGCAGTGATACTCCATTCGGTCGGTACTAATTTCCTTTGTTTCTTTTCGCCAAGTAACCCAATCGACAAGAGGCGCGAAATGTGTTGCTGATTGATGCCTTCTTCAAATAAATCCATGACACCAGACGTTGCCTTTAGGTCCGTGTCCGAAGTGACTTTATCAACCGGTTTCGGAACAGCGGGATTGTCACTAAGTTTGAACAGCTGCAAGGGTGCGGAGGGGCCGATGGGAAGTGTGCGCTGCGAGAATATGCTCGTAAAGGAAGGCCTCTTTATGAGTTGGGCTTCAGACTCTAGGGGCTTTTCTGATAGAGCCATCGTCTGTGTTTCGTGCAATACTTTTGGTGGTTCTACTGCAGCATCCACAAGAATTGGCTTCTTTGTACGTACTAAACTGAATCTGAGAGATAGGATCTCGTCGAGAGTTTTTTCCAGCCATAAATCTGGCCGCTCCATCAATGAAGTTTCTCTGCCATGAATCGGCGGCACTAACGGGCCTGCTAATACTTTGGGATAGCCGTGAGAACCTACAAATACAGATGGAGGTGATGACCCGGCAAGGTCTAGACCTAACACTGCATTTTCGATATCAGATAGTGCCTTGGCTCTCATCAATAATGGACAGGGACTAATTCCACACAGAGCCCGATGGCCCATACATCTGGAACATACTCTATCATTATACGATATTTCCCTTCCTGCTGGCTCAAGCCCTTTCTGTGACATTCTGCGTTCTACTCGCTTCCCACTTGCGGTAATATTTCATCGTTGGATGCTTCTAAATATTTGGCATTGTATTTGGTGAGCATCACCAGACAAGACCGCGAAAGCAGCATTGTACTATTCTCTCAGTTTGCTAGAGTCGAAACTTAAAATATCCATAAGGCAATAGAATGACAGGTTGATTAATTCAAATCGTGTAAGAAAACCAGGGGAATATCATAGTGCCAATGTTTACGCGGCGAGAGAGGATTCAGCAGGAACTCGAGGCAACAGAATACCCATTAACAGCAAAGGACCTTTGCGATATTCTAGATATAAGAGACCGGTCGATTGTATTTGAGGATATTCAGCATATTGCAAAAAGTGTTCAAAATGAGGGCAAGCAGGTCCTAATGAGCCCCGCAAGATGCGGTGAGTGTGATTATGTATTCAGAAGCAGAAATAGGGCGAAATCACCATCAAAGTGCCCAAAATGCAAATCGGAATGGATTCTCCCCCCGGGTTTCATCATTGACGAAATTGACTAGTCATCATCGAATTTATGCACAGCCTTGATCCCGGCACCTTCGCGTTTAATGGATGTGACTCTTGAAACATAATAATCGGACAGCCCATATTCAGCATCCTCAACAAAACCGTGCAGGACAACGGGTATCCCCACTCTAGGCAGAAAGTTGCATTTTTTCATAACGTTGGCTGACAACTTCACAGTATACGTTTTCCCGGTTTCTTGATTCTGAACGACTATGTTTGTCGAGCCATACCAGCGTCGGGCGCTTATTCGAGTGGTCTTGCTACGACCGACTTCTCTAATTGTCCCTTTGACAGATGTCATCCGTTGTGTTCCCTCGATGAGCTTCCTTTTCAAACTAGCAAGTTGGCGGATAATAATCTACTTTTCCATTTGCACAATTTCTTCTATCAAACATATAAAAACGCGAGAAAAGCCGAGTGCTCAGATGTGAATTATCACCTTGGCGGCTTCCGGCTTTGCTGCATACTCAAATGCTTCAACCCCCTCTTCCAGAGCAAATTCACGAGATACTAACTTCTTGACTTCAATCCGCCCCTTCGCTAACATATCTATCGCTTTGTCGAACTGGCCACTGCTATTCCCAATGAGAGTTATTTCACGTTTTACAATTTTGCTCGTTTCGATTGGAATTGCATCACTCTGTGTACTCATGAGCGCGAGTTGCCCTCCACTTCGGACTAGGTCTAACGCCGAATAAAAGCCAGACTGAGTTCCTGAACAATCTATAACCACTTGAGGACCCACACCATGAGTTGCGGATAGAATTTTGGACTTCCAATCCCGTTTGTCAGTATTGAGTGTATTCCGGAATCCAAGCGTTCTAGCTAGACTCAATTGCCATGGATTTTGTCCAAGCAGATATACATCTGCGCCAAAGGCATCATACACCTGTGAAACTAACAATCCCACTTTTCCAGACCCAACCACAACCACCGGCTCATTATCTTTTGCAGGAACCCGCCTATAGGTTTGAATGGCAGATGATAGAGGTTCAATGAAAGTGCCTATCGTTGAGTCAACACCTTCTGGCAATACATGTACTATGTCCACTGGGACACTGATGTATTCAGCAAGTCCGCCATCGATAGTCAGACCAATAGCATCTTTGGTAGTACACAGATGCCGCTGATTCTGGCTACAATACCAGCATCGACCACAATACAAGTTCACTTCAGTAGTTACAGGAGTGCCAATAGTCATACTCCCCACTGAACTCTCCTGGATAGTTCCGGTGATTTCGTGCCCCAAGATTAGGGGTAAGTCTACTTCAATTTCGCCTTGCCAGATTCTTATGTCGGTTCGACATATTCCAACCGATCTGACTTCAATTCTAACATATCCTGGCATAACCGCCGGTTTCGGCCTCTCTTGCAATAGAAGACCATTTGAGGTTAGAACTAGGGATTTCATAACTACCCGGGCAGAGGTATATCAATCCGCGGGAATAAACCCTTCGCTATAAACAACGCGTTCAATCACCTTTGGCATATCTGGTTTCCAATCCAATATAGCAGTAAACCTACAAATTGCATTCTGATATGGCTATGCTTTCGAAAGCGCTATGAACGGGGATGATAGTTACTTAAAGCCAATTGCAATATCATTGAAATGTAAACGAACACGAAATAGAAGGGAGCTAAAAAGGAAAATGACAGGGAAGAATTTCTTCAGCAGTAGGCTTACAGGCAATAATCTGGACTCGTGGAACGTGTTAAGTGTAGATGAACAAGCGGATAACGAACATCTCTTGAAACCGTTTTCTCATTTCTGTCAGATGGATAGATCCATGCTATTTGCCTCATATTTGGGTGATACACTTGTTGGGCTTGCTGCTGTCTATCTTGCTAGAGAAGATAAATCCGCCGTGCTTGCTGGCATAAGAGTACACCAAAAGTATAGAGAAAGCAGCACTAAGCAGGTGATAAGGTCTTCACTTCCATTGTTCGCAACTGCCAATATTCAAAACGTGGTTGCAGCCGTTGTAGATGGCAATGAATCGACTGTGAGCTATTTCCCTTTGACAAATTTTCTGTATAGCTGGAGTAGAGGGGCACTGGAAGATTTGGGATTCACACAAATCGGAGAAATTTATCATTGCACGATCAGAAACATATCAAATTCAGTAGAGATCTCTTCAACAGAAGATGATGAATATGAACACTCGAAGGGGATGGAATTAATCGGCAGAATCAGAAAACAAGGAGAGATGGTTCCTTCAAATGACCTGCTTGGTTTGGATATTGGAATAAGTAATCACCAGTTGGTCTCTATCCCTCATAATGATGATATGAAAATGTTATTCACTCATGCCAATCTTGGCAATGAAATCATCTTCCCAGTATTTCTGACCGACCCTGGGATATCAGCCATCTCCTCTTCTGATTTTTTCCAGCTTACCTCAAAAAAATCTGATATTGATACACTTTATTTTCCGTCAATTAGAGATTCCCAGATTCCAATTCTGAGAGACCTGGCTAGCAAGTTAGAAGGGGAGTTGGTGGTGAATTCATTAGCCCTGATGAAGAAGAATTTGTAGGTGATGAACATGCTTAAAATTGCGAACCGGATTACGAGAGACTGCTAGAGCCTATTATGGGTGGTTTTGCCGTCAAATGATATATGGGGATGCCTGATGAATAGCCTTAGAATCACGAAGCATGGAACAGGCATTCTACTGAGATATGGAAGCACCAAACTCGCATTCGACACAGGAGCAACAGGATTTCTAACACTTCTATCGCACTCACATGCAGATCATATAGGACAGCTCGCTAAGGCGAACCAAGTAATTGCCACCAAAGGCACCTTAGACACTCTAGAAGCAAGAGGAAAGAGATTGTCATGCAACCAGACCATAATCAGAAATGGTGATACACTAGGCAAGATTGGATATTACATCACGGCATTGAATGCAGGACATGTCTTGGGTTCATCAATGTTTAGAGTAGAGTTTGATGACGGACTCAGCGTTTTGTATACCGGGGATTTCAACACTGTGGACAGCATTGTACATCGAGCTGCCACAGCAATCGAAACAGATGTACTGATAACAGAGGCCACCTATGGAACACCTCAATGGGTATTTCCAGAAAGAAGAGGGGTTCATAGAGATATTGTGGGTAAGGCCAAGGAAATCATCGAATCTGGGAAAGTCCCCATCTTCCGAGCATATTCACTTGGAAAAGCACAGGAAGCAATTGCACTTCTACATCACTCTGGAATCACCACGGCATCTGGTAACAAGGCAGTAGATGCGGTTTCATCTGTTTACAATGGCCATGGCCGCGACTTTGAGTTTACCCCAAGCAGTTTCCTTGCAGACCCAAAAAAGCTACCAGATGAGGTAGCCATTGTATCATCATCTCCAAAGCATAGTAGAGCGTCACTCATAAGAGGATGCAAGAGAGAGGACGAAAACGCAAAGCCACGAGAAACAAAAGAATACAATCTTTCTGGATGGACATTGCTAGAATATAAGAACAGAGGGTTCCCGTTGAGTGCGCACTCGGATTTTCCACATTTATTGGCTTTTGCCAAGGCTGTTAATCCCAGAGTCGTGTACTGCTTTACGGGTAATGCACGCATCCTGTCTAGACATCTAGATAAGGGTGGAATCAATGCAGTTCCCCTAGAGTAGGTATATGCCATGGAGGAATATCTTTCCAATCTTGTTGAACCAATACATGCGAATTCTTTCTTCTCGGTTTCGAAAACTGGAGAAATACATGAGAGACTCGAGTATGAGTACTCTGATCCTGAGAGGTACTATCGTCGCGTTATTCGAGATGATGATTTGTTGCGAAGGGAGGTCACCAATCTGGCAACAAATATGCAATTCTTTCTAGATGAGGAGAGAGTCGAAATAAATGGGGAGAGAGTCAAGTCCCGAGTTATCTATACTGACATCTTTCTGAAGGGTAGCAGTGATGTGGTTTCAGTCGTTTATCTCATTGACTTCGCAGGCAGATTTCAAGAAGGGTCGAATTCCATTCAAACCTGGCTAGAGGAAGAGGAAGCACCATATGATTTTGAAATCATGTGGAGATTTCCAGCTGGAACAAGTATTCTCTTAGTAGATACCATGCTTGACTACGAGGTATATGATGACATAATTGTGCTTTGGACAATGGAAGGAGAACATGTCGGCGGCTATGAAAGGATGGATTTCGAGCTTCCTCAGCATGAATTGGACACGAGAACGGGTGTTCATCGTAAGTCTTAACTCCAAATCAAGTGAAACCTCTCTTGCCCATGATATTCCAAACTGCACCATCGTTCCCTATTCTTCCAATCGTCCTTATCGTCATTGGATTCATCCTCGTTTTGATTGGATTGGTTCTATTTGGCCGTGAGAATGAACCTATTGATGGAAATACAAGATCTGAATCAAAAGGAATAATCCTTCTTGGACCAATACCCATAGTATGGGGCTTCAGCAAGAAGGTAAAAATCATAGTAGGGATGATTGCAGTAATTGTATTTGTCTTCACAATTATCTTGTGGCTTTATTGACTCCAACCACATTCCGGGCATATTTTGGCTGATTCGATGATTCTCACCATTTCACCATTGTACAAGCAATCAGGACAGATTCCCAGATAGGTGTCACAGGTTGGACAAGTCATGGAGCTACCCAAATCACGAATGCATGTGATAGTACCACAGGTATCACATTTGATCGAGTGTACGTAGCAGAACTCATTTCCACAATGATCACACCGATTCTTGGGCTTGTTCTTACAAACTGCACAGAACCTTGACATTTGTTTCAGCCCCGTCTGTTGGCATGAATAGCCCATAGATAAGTCTAATGTCACAGAATCTCAGCATAATTCTGTCATGAGAGAATATAGAGTCAGTATTACCCCAAGAGTACCAAGCCTCTTAGTCATTCCAGCAGTTCATATGCTGGGTAAAAAATAATGCTATTTGTTTGCAGAAACTGCGGCGCGACAACGGCAGATATTGACATGATTTTGGATGGTGCATGCGAATGCGGCTCGACGCATTTCAAACTAGTATCTGAGAACTCTCCAAAAATTCCAGCCCCCATGGCAATGAAAGAGGAGATACGCAGAAATCTTCATACCTGGGTGGATTTGAACATTGACTCCATGGATTCGAGTGAGATAGGAAATATGCGGGTCATATTCGAATGCGACCAAGATGATAACCTTGTATCATAGAAATAGTGTCATACCTATTTCTTGAGGGGACGTTCAATCATCTCAATCTGGCTATCAATCTCTTCATTAAGGTCAATTAGTCCTCTTACATCAGCTATTCGCTGGACTGCTTTGAGGTTATGAATAACTGCATCTAGCCATGAGTAGATATCACCGGGGTACGCCCATAATTCAAATTCTTCACGCATTTTGGTTGAGATTCCGGATGGGTTAATGCCCTCCTTTCTTCTCTCGATAATCCATTTTCCAATCTCTATTTTTGGATGGTCACATTCGGGAAAATCTTTGCACTCACATGTGAAGAAAGTCGACCCCCATTTTCCAAAGAGGTCAAATACCCATTGAGGAAGTCTACTAGCTCCGCCCTGCTTCTGACCAACATCGGTCATATCCATAAATACTCCAGAAAAGAGCCTCGTGGGCATGTGAGTTCTAAACGCTTGATTCACTTCAGCTTGAAGTTTTGAACTAAGATAGATATTCTCTAGTGGATCAAGCTTGATGGCGATGTCAAGAACATCCATCTCTTCTGTCAGTTTGGCCACTTCGTACCCCTCACTGGGGCTTAGGAATGAAACAGAAGTTGCTTTGCCTAAAGGTGTTGGATGAACTTCACCACTTTTTACCCGAATCATATGCTTTCTTGCCAAATGTTTCATGGCCTCAGAGGGGGGAACAGAAGCCGATAGCATTCTCAAGTAAATCTTAGCAACAGCTTTCAAATCCACTAGTCCCGTCGAACAGATTGTTGCAAGTATTTGTTCAGCGGATGCCTCTTTGTCAGCGAAAGGCTCCACATCCTCTATCTCGCCCTCAAGAATACGTGTTGCTACTTGGTCCTCCGTGAGATCCTGTCCAGAATGATATTTCCGTTCAGGTTCAATAAGCAAGTAGACTTTTCCACGGTCATGCTTACCAAGTCTGCCAGCTCGCCCGAGCATCTGCTCGAACTCAGCAGTTGTGATCCAGTGTGCACCCATTGCCAGTGACTCGAAAATGACTTGGGATGCAGGCAAATCTACGCCAGCACCAAGAGCCGCAGTAGTTATGACACAGGGATAACGTTGCTTTCCATATGAATACTCGATACTTCTTCTACGAGAATAAGAGAGCCCCCCGTGATAGACTGCACTTCGTACCCCATGTTCTCTCATCCAATCACTTATTGAGTGTGCCCGTCTTCGTGAGAATGTAAATACTATTGATTGCCCTTTATTTCCACTGCTGCTTGTTTGCCTGAACTCATCCATTACTAACCTTCGAATTATGGATCGTTTTGCTTCTTCATTTCGTGCAAAAACCACATGTCTCTCAAGAGTAACAGGTCTTCCCGTATAATTGACTAAATCCAGATTCAAATCCTTAGCTAATAGGTCCGGTGAGCCAACTGTTGCAGATAAAGCAAGCACCTGAGCTTTTGGAGCATAGAATCTCAGCCGAGACAGTATTCCATCGAGCTCAGGACCCCGCTCTGGATCTGCTAGATTCTGTATCTCATCTATGACTATTGTACCAATTTCACCAAGTTTGTTTGTTTCTCCAGCACGCAACAATAAATCAAGAGCTTCATAGGTTGCACAGATGATATCAGATTTTTCCACATCCGTGTCAACGATTGGCTTTCCTTCATCCCCAACTTCGAGTCGGGACATTCCAACCCGAATACCAACTCTAAGTCCAAGCTTTTTGTATCGTTTACGGAATACCTCGTATTTCTCGTTCGTCAAGGCTACTAAGGGAGAGAGGTAAATCATCTTTTTGCCACCCAATGCCTTTGGCACCCCGGCGAATTCGCCCACCATTGTCTTTCCTGAGGATGTCGATGATACAATCAGGAGGTCCTTTCCTTTCAATAAGCCCGCTCTAACAACCTTCTCCTGAACTGGTAAGAGAGATTCAAACCCCTCCTCTAGGAGCAACTCCCGCATACGTTTCGGAATCTCTAGGTCTCCAATGGATCTCCCATGGACCACCTCACCCTTTGATAGAGTATCGACCTTGGTAATATCAGGATCACTTGTGGGGTCGAAATTCGGGTCAACCAAATCCAAGACCCTTGGCAGTGATTTAACACGAAGGAGTTGCCGCTCCATGTGTCTGAGCATTGGTTTTGACATTTTGATGCCCATTGCTTTCAAGTCAGTCCGAAGCTCAACTTTCGAACAAGCTCCGCAAAGAACTTGATGAGAGGAAATTTTCACTGCATTTCTCTTGGACAAGACAGTCAATCTGCGATCTCGCATGCAATTCGGGCAGACAGTCACTATTCTGGGTTCTGTGGCATCGATTCGGTTCAACATCTCTTTTAGAGAGTCAATGAAGGCAGGCGATTGTTCTTTGGGCACAATTATGTATTTGGATTTTCGGAGGATATCATGAAATTCGCTAGGCTGATAGTAGACAGGCTTATTGTATTTCACAAACCATGATCGACGTATTTCCAGTAGACCATCACCGCGATACCCATACTCAACCATCCCGCGTAGTCGTGCCAATTGTCGGTCCATCAATACGTCTTGAAAGACCTCTACACGAGTTGCTAGTTCTTGCCTACTGTCACGTAATACGATACCATAGGGCTTTCTGAACCTCTTTTGTATATCTGCATGAGCAACTTCCACTGGGCTCACTGTTCCAAGTGGGTGATAAAATGCCAATTACTCTTTGGGTCTATCATAGCTCGAAAATGAATTTGTCAAGATTGTTTTCAATTACTTGAAGAACCGAATCGTATTCCTCTCTGATTGCTTCGGTTCCGGTTCCCCCCATTCCAGCTTTCTCCACAATCATCCAATCAGACATCACATCAATATCAGCGTAATTCGTAAACCTAGAGAAAGCAATAGCCATGACGTTAAGACGTTCTATGTTGCTGTACTTCATGCCGTTGTAGCCCTCCACCAAAGGTTGATAGAGAGGGCGGTTTGTGCCACCCAGAATGAATTTCGCTCTTTGAACTCCTGATACAAGTGAAACGCTGAGCCGTTTCATCATCTCTTTATAGTGCGCCACCGTTGGGGGACGCCCTTCACCCTTGATACTTGCAATTGTGTCCCCAGTCAAAATATTGCCCTTTTCTACAACAAGGTCATTTATGAGAGCAACAATCTCCTCACGCTTCTTGACTCCCATGGGGTCGATGACTTCTGGATTAATGATATCTACGAGTGGAATGGGCTCATCGTATCGAAGTGCAGTTGGGTCGAACATTAGTGCAAAGAGATGTTTTCCAATGTCAACTTCTATGTTATTCTTGATTGCTCTACCTTTGAAGTAACCCGGGCCAATAAGAATGGAAAGTACTTGTTCTTCTCGTATTATGGACCAGAGTTGAGAGGATGCAATCAAGGCACGACCACGAATATCCGCACCCTTGAAGACCTGTGTTTCAAAGTTATAGGCTTCAATATCTACGAGCCATAAGAGAGGACCTGAATCTTTCATTGTGATGAATCCCCATAGAAATTCCTGCGTACATATTCAATGACCAATCCTGCTGCAATCTGTTCTTGCTCATCCAGAGGAACGCCGTTCAGAGCAATTTCCACTTCTTCATCAGTTCCCTCCAGAGAAGAACTGGGCAAGTTGAGTCGTTCTTGCATTTCGACAATCGCTTTTTCTACCACTTCAGCGATGGGAGTTCCCTGATGTAGTAGAACACGAATAACTCGTGAGACCTTATTCTTAAGGTATGATTCTCTATCTTCTCCGGCGCGTCTTTTTGCCAAGCGGACATCTCTTTCAAGAAAATCAAATGGAGAACTCATGTCAGGCTCAGTCTTATTTCCTCGTAGAGAAGATATTCCTCGGGAAACATATCTTGATCTGTCACCTCGATATGACAAAGGCCGCGGTGTAATATGTAGTATGAAATGCGAAGCTGTTGAAATATCCATATCATGTAGGGGCGAATCAAAATCTTCAACAAGTTTCTCAATTCGTTTGATAATTGCCTCAACGATTATGGAATCAGATGCCTCTGAAAGAATTGCGCCTAATCTGCGGTACAATGCTTGGCTTCTTCGTCTTAGAGAGATGATTTTTCCTCGCAGTGTTGTGGGCATCCAACTAGTAATAGCCTGCCCGAACACCATCACAAGGTCTTCACTGTTCGCCTTCGGATGTTCATCAAACCAGGTTTGTGCGATTGGCATAATGAACCCCTCTGAGATTCTGGTTCTGGCATTGAAAATCGAAATGGCTTTCTCCACAGGTGGATTGTCTTCATCAAGAGCACTTTCAAGGTTCGAAAGGTTTCTTACCTTGGTTTCCAATTTCCTTGTGAACCCGCCATAGAGGTACTCCAGCCATCGTCCCTCTTGAACCGCAAATTCTTGCACATTTCCTGGCAGATTAGGAACCGATTCACCAACCTGACTCCGTCGGTTGATTTCGTTCGTAAGAAGTTCGACTGATTGTCGCGCCCCCATTAAGCCATCCATTTCAATAAGATAAGCCACTAGAGCCATCTGTAGAGGGCATTTCGTTTCTTCAACTATAGGCTTGGTCAAGTCAACTCTGAGCCTTTCCAGTCGTTTACTCAAGTCGGAGTGCTTCTCAGCAAACTCTTCCACCAGTTGTTGTCGAGTAGCTAATGCTAACTCTTGCACGTCTGCATCCCTTGACATTGGCAATCCTCTAGATAGCAAATTCAGTATCATATGACTAGCATGCTGAAAATTACATGTTCTAATCTAATATCAATGATATGTGTGTATATTGCCACTAACCTACAAGAATGACTTTCTGAAGGGGGATTGAATTAGCAAGCAGACTGTGCTAAGTCAGACACCTGTATAGAGGAGTAGGAAGTGGATTCCAAAACCAATGAATAATGAGCCAACAATAAGGGCAAGAGCAGCTTTGATCTTGGAGAAGTGTCTTGCATGCTCCACATGAACAGACAACCATCCAAATGATAGCAGGCCAAATGCAATGAATACAACTGAAAGATAAACGAAAGCCGATTCGAAAGTTATTTGGAGCATAAGGATTCCTCGCTGATAGTCTAGCTTGCCCAATACTATTGTGATTTAAACGTCACGGTCATGCAGTATTTGTCCTAGTTATCCTCGTGCCTTGCATTCACACGTAGAATTCATAGTCGAATGCGTATTCCTCGTCATCCAATGTGATAGTTCTGTGAAGCTTCCCCTTTTTCTTAGCCAATTTCCGTTTGTCAGCAAAAGTAAGCCCTTCATCTTGAGGTATATCAATATCTTCGATGTGGAACTCGTTTCTTATGAATATGGATTTTGGTTCCGATTCCAATTGGTCAATAACCTCTGGTGCGGCTTCATTGAAAATGAATTCCATCAATTCATCAGAGTTCTCCAGTGTCCCTGTTGCGTAATTAGGTGGCTTCTCGTCCTCTTCGTCTCCACCCTTTGGGCCCCGTGGGAATGAAGTCTTAGTCTTGATTTTCCAAGGTTTGGCATTCTTGGCTGGATTGATCGAGAGTTGATAGAATGTCGTAGGATTATCAAGTTCAAAGAGTTCCTTTACGTGCTCAAATGGGGCAACTTCGCTAATCTTGGCCTTATATGTTGTCGCACCTTTTCCTTTGGACACTTTCCAACTCAAGGGCATCTGAACAGATTTGAACTTCTCTCTTCGGTCATCGTAACTGACGATTTGACCTTTGACTTTCTGTTTAACATCGGGAACACCCTCAAGATATGCCCGATGAAATATGTTTTCCAAATCAAGGTCTGCACGGAAGTATATCTTGGATCCCCTGACTGTTAGTTTTATTCTTGGACCTGGGTATCTGCCCTTGCCATATTTCAGTAGTTTAGCATGAGCGTATTCTCCAGCATCCCCTTCAATCATCTTCTTGAGCCAGTTCATTCTCATTCAGCTCTCAATCAGACCTAGTTATCTCAGATTTAAAGATGTCGTGGTACCATCATCAGAAGACAACCAATCCAAGGAGCCGCCATAACCAGATAACAACGACAGTCAGCACCAGGGTGGCAATCAGGTCTATCACCAGTCCGGTTGTAATCATCTCATTCATCTCAACCTCTCCAGTACTATATGCAATTGTAGATGGAGGAGTACCAGTTGGCAGTGCAAAGTCCATGGAGACACCAATTGCAATGACCATGGTCAACAGCAGTGGGTCCATGCCAAGACTAGTCGCCAAAGGAATGGCAATCGGAATCAGAATTACAGCTGCTCCGGTATTAGAAGCGACCATTGTGAGAAGGACTGCAATTGCTCCAATAATGACCACAATAACGAGAGCCGGAAACATACCAAGACTCGTCATTTGAAACGCGAAATACGCTGAAATCCCCGTGTCTATCATGGCATTTCCCAGCACAATTCCACTCCCAAGTATCAGAAGCGACGACCAACTAATCTCAGACGATACATCGGTTTCATCGAGAAGGCGAAGCACAAGAAGTGCCAATCCACCCATAACTGCTACGATTGAGCTTGAAATCCCATGATAACCTTCAGTAAGCCAAAGTAATACAACAGACGAAAAGACAACAACAACCAATTTCTGTTGCGTGGTCATGGGGCCCAGTTTTAGATACTCCTTCTCAGATATGCTCTTGAGGGACTTGATCTCCTCGATGTCTTTCGGAATTTTGAAACGAAACATCAACCATTGCCAGATAACTGGGAGCATAATCAAAACAACCGGAAGACCGTATGGAATCCAGCTGATGAAATTGAATTCTATGCCAAGAAATGAGTTGATGTAGGTTGCCGCCAGTGGATTTGGCGGTGATCCAACGAGACTGGCAACACCGCCAATAGTTGCTGAATAAGCCACACCCAGGACCAATGCTTTCCCATATTTGCTCCGTGTTTCTGAGCTTTGTATGCGGGATATTACAGCCAACGCAATCGGAATCATTATTGCAGCTGATGCAGTATTACTAATCCACATAGACAAGAATGCAGTGACACCCATCACAGTGATGAGAAGCCCAGATCCTGACCCGCTGCTTCGGGAGAGAATCATCAACGCAAGACGCTTATCTAGCTCGTACTTACTCAAAGCGCGACCTATTAAGAACCCACCAAAGATGAGTGCGACTGCGGGACTGAAGAAGGGTGTAAATGCAGAGGTGGGGGTTCCAATGTCAGTTAGGACTATCAGGGTTGGAATCATAACTGAAGTAGCAACCAAAGATATTCCCTCAGAAAACCATAGAATAGCAACAATACCTAGAATCATGACTGCAGCCTTGGAGCGGACAAGAGGTTGGTATTCTATAATGAAAGTCTGACCCTCCTTTCGGGTCGGCCTCAGGGTCTCATCAAGTCCGCTATCACCCGTAAGATGAATCGATATCAAATCGGCCCTAATGCTAGCACCGGCAGCATGTATTTCAAAACGCATTGGACTGTTGGGTGCAATTGGGACAACGCTCCTGAGTATCACCGTAATATTTGTTGCTTGCCCGACATAATAATAGGTTTCACGTTCTATATCGCCAGACTCGACCATTGTTACATTGAGCCTACGGTTTAGAGTAATGCTGGGAGATTCTATAATCAGGTCTGCCACATATTCGCCAGGTTGAATATCTGGAGGTGCTATATTATATAGGAAGAAACCTGAGATGACCGTCACAACAAGAATAATTGCGGTTTTTCTCGAAATCGTATATGAAGACATGAGGTTTCCTCCCATTTTCTGCTTTCAAGAGGCGTACTGTTGGCTAAAAAGCCGGCTACTGCGGCAATGTAATTGGACGCTCCTCAATCGATTGGTCGATGCTTGATGATATCAAGAAGGTCACTCTTTGGTTCAACCAATCCTTTCGTTCCAATGATTGTTTTTGTCTTTTCCACCAAATTGCCAGAATGGAGCTCCAACAAGTTTGTCAGATCTTGGAACTTCTCAAACGGACCCTCAAAAACGGTGAAGCCAGTGAAGTCAGTTCCAAAAGCATTGCCAGCCTCTGTGAGTATCGTGATATCTGTTGGGAGTTGCTTTCTTATAGTTGCCCATTTCTGAAGCCAATCACGCTTTTCGTCACTAGACAATGCTCTAAGACGATACATGATGACATATACGAACTCACTTCCGGGGGTATCCTTTTTCCTCGAATCGACAGCCATGTTTCCTTTGTGACGGGAGGCGCTTATAAAGACCTATGCGCGCCAACTCGCTAAACGGAGGAGCAATTGCGATAGGACTCAGATAATCAGAAACAAAGTTTCATTGATGGCGCTTTATCTGGTAACAATGGTTATGAGAGCTGCATTCTGCATCACTATTGCAACATTCAGAGCAATTCGTATCTTAGTGGCAATGTACAAGGATGGGAACCATCCGCCGTATCGGTTATATGCCCACTCGCTGAACTCTCAACAGTTTCATTTTTTGGCTCACATTCGGATAAGATTAGCAGAGAGCCAATGTTAACAGCTAGCCTATTTATCACAGGACTTGCTACTTTGCTGTTTGCAGCAAACCCTGCTGCGATCTATATGCCCACATTTGCACTCCTGATAGGAATCGCATGTATAGGGATTTACATCATGCAGGAAGCACACGGAAGTCAGATTTCGAGCGAAATAGAACATGTAAGCAAGAGTTAATAGAAACAAATCCCTGTGTCAAGCAGACCCGTACAGGGGAGATAATAATCATGGTTAGGCTAACTACCATTAGTAATATTCTATCAGGCATAGGCTTAGCAATATTGGCGTTTTCTGCGATTCTCAAATACTTGCTTGAGAGCCTAGGTGTAACGAGTACATTGATACCATTTTGGGCGTGGATTGCTGGAGCGGTCTTGCTCACAGTAGTGGTTTTGATGAGTGTTATCAATACTTTTACAGAGATGACAGGCTTCGTGCATCCAGAAGACAAGCTGGTCAGCAATATGTTTGTCTATCTCATGGCAATTGCAACAGTACTCATCTTCGGTATTCTGGACCAGGGTGTGCCGTTCCAAGAATCGTTGTTCAACATAGCGTCAATGATTGTCATTGCGTATGTGTTTCTGTTCATTTTCACCTACTTCAGTGCAACAATTCTGGAAGGAGGAGAAATGGGGCAGGTAAAGGAGATGACAGCCCGATTCATGCTTGTTTCACTTCTACTAGGAGCAATCATGTCTATTCTGCTTGTCGGACTACAGTGGGTCTGGGATGCCTTCAATTCATATGAAGTTGCCTCTGTTGCGCTCGGTATTTTTGCTGTTGTCCTAGTTGCATTCATTGTCCTATTCCTGGGCAGAAAATATGAGCCTGTGGGAGAATAGATTCAGAGAATGAAGAGATGGATTAGCGAATTCCATCTCTTGCATTCCTATTTTTTTCAAGAATGAAGCACGCAGATAAATCAAATAAGTAGAGAAACTATACCACGCATCAGACGGGTGAAATTCATGAGTGATGGAAAGCTTTGGCTAGGATCCTATTTAGATGATGAAGGAAAACGAACTGATAGAAGATTCGAAATCGATATTGACTTGTTACGTAGACACGGAGGAGTTTTTGGTTCTACTGGGTCGGGCAAGACCGTACTTAGCAAGGCTATTGTTGAAGAGGCAGCACTTGAAGGAATTCCTGTAATAGCCTTCGACCCGCAAGGAGATATAGCATCATTGATGCTTCCGGGAGACCCGAAGGAGCTTGAGTCCAAAGGAGTCCCGCCCGAGAGGTTACAAAAGTATATGGACAAAGTGCAGGTAAGAGTCTATACACCGGCATCAAGCAAGGGGCTAGCAATTTCTATCAACCCGTTAAAACTGCCTGACAAAAAAGCGGACCAGGACGATATTATTCGTCTGTTGGATAATTCCGCAAGAACATTGGTGAAGGTCTTAACAAAGGTAGGCGGGCTATCAAGATCATGGGAAAGCAAGTCATTTGCTGTCTTATACGAATTGCTTCGCCACATTTGGGAAACTGAAACAGAAGAGCTTGACGGCTTGGCTGAGTTAGCCAATCTATTGGTAGCTGACTCTGAGGAACTTGGAGTCGACCTAGAACCTTATATGAAACTCTCCGAAAGGCAAAAACTAGCTACCACAATACGAACCCTGACTGTAGGTTCCTCACAGCTCTTGTTCAGAGAAGAGGGACAAATCGACTTCGATGAACTGACCAAACCTGTCGATGGCAAGACACCCATTAATGTGATATTCCTTAAGACCCTAAGAAGCGAGGAAGAGAAGCACTTCTTCATCGCAATTGTGCTGAACCAATTATACTCGTGGATGCTGCGACAAGGCTTTACCGAAAAACCCAGAATGCTGCTCTTTCAGGACGAAGCCGCTCCGTTCATTCCTGCTGGTATGAAAGCACCTGGACCCAAGGAAACATTTCTTCTTCTATTTAGGCAGGCTAGGAAATATGGAGTTGAGTGCCTGATTGCTACACAGAGCCCCAAGGATATCGACTACAAAGCGTTTGAACAGTTCAATACAATCGCATCAGGAAGAATAAGCAGTCAACAATCATTGAAAGTACTAGAGAGAATCCTGGAGCCTGTAGCGGGAGAGAGAGAATCGGAGAAAATCATTACAATGCTACCCGGGCAACAGACCGCTTCCTTTGTGTTCTCTTCAGCAGACCTAAAACCTAAAGTCAATCGAATTGGAGTTCGTTGGTTATTGACCAAGCATATCACGCTTACTGAACGCGACATTAAGAAACATATGGCAGAGCTAGTTAAGGAACAAGAGAAGATTCTAAAGGAGCTGGAAAAGAAACGAATCGCAGAAGAAAAGAAACGTGAAGAGGAGCGCAGAAAAGCTAGAGAAGCCAAGAAACGGGAGAAGGAAAGAGAAAGACAGGAGATTGAGCGGAAAAAGGAGCTTGAGGCAAAGAAAAGCAAGTTTGCAAAGGCCGGTATGGATGAGAAGGTCTTTCAAACAAAAGGGCAAGCTGAGAAGGTCTCTTATGAAGATGTCATCAATGGCTTCATTGCTCGGATTGAAAAAGTAGCTAGAACTGCGTTTGGCCTTCCCTTTCTGAAAGAATTAGTAAAGCGCGGAGAGTTGAACTATGAGAAAGCACTTACATTCTACCTCAAGGAAACTCGAGCCGCTGTCAAGCAAGGTTTGGCGAGAAGGGAACTGAAGCCTATCAAGAAGTATGGGCGTACTAGGAATATCGAATACATAATCTTCGACTTCGAATATGTATTGGATAAAGTTCTAACGAGTATGGGTATAACGAAACCCGAGTATGTGGATGAAAAGAGATTGAAAAGAAGATTCGAAGAATTGCTGAAGAGAGCTAAGAAGAACTCGCTTATTGAAAGGGTAGCATTGGGTGAACCGCTTCTTGAATTTAGAGCAGACTAGTATGAGGAATTGATTTAGCTCTCCGTAGTCGCGACATCCGCCACTTTACACGGCACCCATTTTTCCAGATAATCCATTGTCAATCGGATATTCTCATCTCTAACTTGGGTCGGTACTTCGCCGCTGAAACACAGGTAGACAAGAGCGAATTCAGTTCTCTTGGCTATTTTTGTGTAGTCCGAGTCATGAGTAGCGAAACCTAAACAAGTTATTTTCTCATCGTCAGCAATGACAAGTTCTCTGCCTCTCAACTGCATTGCCTTTCCGCCAATTCTTGTGAAAGACTCATCTTTTCTCGCTTGTCGGACAGTGAGATCTCCAGCAACCTTCTGTAGATCTGCCAACCCAATGGGAATCCTATGATAGGCTGATACTAGATTCATTGAATCGACCAGATTGCTAATGCGCCACAGATTTTCCCCTCGAAGAATCCTTCTAAGGAGAGCCTCACTTGAAACTCTGAGCTTCGTCGGATCCATGCCAAATCGCCAGTAAAGGTCGCGATACGACCTGAGGATAGGGTCATCCTTCAAGGTAAGGAGGGAGTGCCGGGACTGGATTTCTTCAAAGATTCGCTCCTCAAAATCTGCAAAATAGCGATTGCTATCGGAAATTTTGACATCAGTTATCAGGAGAATAGCAAAGGATAGACTCTCATCGTGGATTTGAAATGTAACATCAGGTATATTCAACATCGAAGCACTTTGAGGAACACACTGCACACCCATAAAAAAAATCCGTTGTTGGGAACAAGGTTTCGTTTCAGAATACAAAACCCTTATTGTGGAAGGTCGTCATACTGTCGACGCGTAAATGATTAGATAAGAGGGAGTTATAATTGTCGGATACTGCTTATGTCTACAAAATCTGTGTAGTGGGTGATCAAGCGGTTGGGAAGACAAGTACGATAATCCGTTGGATCCAAGGATACTTCCGAGAAGACTACATCAGTACAATGGGTGTTCAACACTACTCAACAAGTATGCAAATAGATGAAGACACCAAACTAAAACTCATTGTATGGGATCTGGCGGGCCAGGACACATTCAAGCAGCTTAGACAGACATTCTATGGAGGCGCAGCAGGGCTGGTTGTCATGTTTGATGTCACGAGGCATGAGAGCTTCGAATCCATTCCGAATTGGGTACAAGAGGCCACTAAGCATGTAGGAAAAAGAATCCCATTCATTATTGTTGGAAACAAATCAGATTTGGTACCTGAAGACTCGAACTACTTCGGAGTGGAAAGATACGCCGAATCCATGAATGTGCCATATCTCATCACGAGTGCAAAAACTGGTGATAATATTCGCAATCTCTTTCACTTAATCGGAGAAACCGTACACAAGAGAGCATTGGAATCTAAATCAGACCATCACAGAGTATTATGACTACTAGATGCTAGAGCATGGCAATGATTTCGTCAAGTGAGTCAACGGAGTAATCTGGTTCGGTATCCAGATTTCCAGCGTCAAAGGATACGATATTATCTGGACGTTTTACAAGGACAGTGGTTAGACCAGCAGCATTACCACCAGCAACATCAGAAGCAGGGTTATCTCCAACTAGAACCACATCATCCTTTTCAAACCCCAAAAGCCTGATTGATTCAGTGACGATTTCTGGTAGCGGTTTTCCAACAATTGTTGCTTCTACGCCGGTTGCATCTTCGATTGCCGCTACTATAGATCGCTCACCTATGAACTCATCACGATGACCCAAGAATTCTCCATGATAATCTCTGCTACCGCTGATACAGATTAGAGCTGCACCATTGCGAACCATTTTCGCTGCGAAGTTAAGATGCTGATACGTTAGGCCACGGTCAGCACCAATGGCAACAAAATCGATAGGAGGATTATGCGCCAGTTTTATGCCGTACCTAGCAAAATCATCTCTGGCACCACCCTCACTGATTAGAAAACATCGGCCATTGGGATTTCTGTTTATAATATAACCTGCAGCTGCAGTACCTGCTGTAAGCGTTCTATCCAGAGCTAATTTGTACCCAGCGGCTACTAATACATCATTGACCTGCTTGGCTGATAGTCGCCCCACATTCGTCAGTACGGCTAGTTCTTTTCCATGTTCACTCAGATACTCCCATAGATTCTGAGAGTCAGAAAATGGCTCTGGAGTTTCGACATCATGTACTAGGGTGTTGTCCACATCAAATAACCAGAGTTTCTTATCTTCAAGAGACATTCTTAGCACTCACAATTATGAGATTATCTCATAGAAAAGTGTGACCTATTCCGTTAGTGACAGGACAATTGGGATAAATGGGCGAATAGCTCTTGCGGTTCTACTCGGAATCCAACAGAGGTATCACACAAATGAATCTGAACGGTTCAGTTGCAGCTCGATTATCGTAACCATGAGGCTCATTTGAAGAAATGAATACAACGTCATCCTTCTTTGCTGTGGAATTATCCTTCGAACCGATGAGTTTTGCTTCGCCTTGTAAAACGAATATCTCATGTTCCTCTTCGTGGTTGTGTTCAGGGATTATGCCTCCTGGTTGTATCTCAAAATATCGCATGGCATAGGTCTTGGCCCCAGTTGATTTTCCTACAAGCCATCGCATAGTTGTCTTCTTCGATCCGGCCAAGTCAACATCATAGACTTCTCTTTCTTTGTAATTCACAGTATACATGGCATCTATCCTCGTATTCCAAAATATCTACAATTCACCATTCATCCTAAGGTGATGAAAATTCCATAATAGTATTCGGATATGGACCAGCAAGAAAATCAGGAATTTGACAGAAGTCGAAAAGAAACAAGCGACTTCTTATCACAGAAAGCTTAATCTGAAAGGCATCTTACATTGCCAGATGTAGCTTGGAGGAATTTGGCTACCAACATTGATGTGATACAAATGAGTGAAGAGGATACGTATCTTCGTGCAAAGCTTACAGAAATCAATGGCTCCATCGAACGTTTGACTGACATGCTGAATAAGATGATTGAAGTTATTTCAAGAACAGGTGATTTTCAGGATGCAGCATCTGAAGTAAAGCTTGTAGCACAAGCAAATAGTGAGAAGCTCGACGAACTGCTAAGGAAAGTAGATAGAATCTCCGAATCAGGCCAGAGGCGGGCACAAGCAGGAGCTTCATTAGAGCAGAAGGGCAGTGTTTCATCATTGACGTCAGTTCTCGATAATCTAGAATCACAAATTCGGGAGGGTGTAATAGCAAGCGATTTGGCAGAAAAAATCAGAGATGCCACTGAAGCACTTGAGGAGAGGGGCGTATCTGGACCACTTATTGTAAAAATGAACAGGTGGGTACGAATTCTTAAGACATACAGCCGAGTCGACACAATAAGCCCTCAAGACCTTTCAAAACTGCATGACGACCTTCGCGAATGGCATTCGGAGCTTGAATCAATGCGGTAGTGTATTAGTATTTTATATTATCCCAATTTGTGAAATGAAGCATAATGACAGCTCAAAAGTTAGTTTTGAGTGATATGAGGTATTCTATTGTATATCCATGTTAAGTTTTAATAAGGTTGTATCCCATTCCAATATAGGCCACTGAATGGTCGCCGGGGTGCACCAGACTTTGATTCCGATAGAATGGGACGAAAAGATACAAGACACGATAGAGAGTTTTCCGCATCCATATCGAAATGAGATTCTTGATATATGGAATAAATGGATCGCCCAAAATCCGGATTCCCCGTATTATGAAAACTGGAATGCATTTTCTATGGACTGGGATGATACGGAAGAGCTCTATACCGAGAAGAGAGTATATCTCAAAAGAGTGACTAATGAATTACAGGAATTAGAGGTTCCAGCCACCATATGGCAGAAGGTTGCTCGAGCTTTGGCGGCTGTAGCTAGTGTATTTCTTGTTGTGTTTCTTGCCCTCTCAAGAGTAGCACGCGCAAGTGACTAGTTGTTTGATTCTCAACAAAACGGAGCTTGTTACTTATATTAGTTAGAGGATACTCTAAACTAGAAGAGCAGTGGTATGAATATGCTTGAGATTCCAAGTTCTATGAATGAGAAAGTACAAGATGCTATTGAGGCCATCAAGCAATCCGAGAAAGTTTTGGCAATCTCACATATTGATACTGACGGTATCACGGCCATGGCAATCATAGTGCAGTTCTTGGAACGTGAAGGAAAAGAACACAGCTGGAAAAATATCCATCAACTCAATTCAGAAAGCATTTTGACAGTCCTAGAATTGGCAGAGTCGGAGAAGCCTGACACAATAATCTTCACTGACCTAGGAACGGGCCAGTATCCCCTGATAGAATCAATTCTCGCAGATTTGTCATTTGTCAGAAGCATAGTGATTCTGGATCACCATTTACCCGGCGATAGAAACCCCCTCGACAAACACAACAGAAAAGCGGAGATTATTGAGATCAATCCATGCCAGCATGGTCTAAGTGGGAGCTCCGATATCTCTGGGGCAGGGGTGGCCTTTCTATTAGCATATTTCTATAATCAAAAGAACATTGACCTTGTTGAACTAGCCATGGTGGGTGCTACAGGAGACCTTCAACGATATTATGGAAGGGGATTTCGTGGACTCAACAAACAAATCCTTGATTTGGGGATAGATTCAGGATTCATTTCTGTTGACAGGGACCTCACATTCTTTGGAATCAATACCCGGCCACTTCCCTATCTTCTGTGCTATGCAACTGACCCTTACTTGCCGGGCATCACAGGGGATGAAGAATCTTGTTTCTCATTCTATTCTGATTTGAATATTGATATCAAGGATGAAGATGATCGATATAAGGTCTGGATGGACCTCGAGAATGGCGACAAAAAGAGGGTTATCCAGAGGCTTGTAGCACACATCTTAGAAACCTACGAAAATCCAGCAATAGCACAAGGCATCGTTGGAGATGTCGTCAATCTTCTTAGCAGGCCTGAGAGAAGCGAGCTAAGGACAGCAAAGGAATTCTCCACCATGTTGAATGCCTGCGGGCGAAATAGGAGGGCTGAAGTGGGGGTAAGAGTTTGTTTGGGAGAAACCGAGGCAATAATAGAGGGTAGGGATCTCTTGCGACAACACCGCGCGAACCTTGCTTCTGCCTTGCGAAGAATCGAAACGGATGGTTATGACGAGAGACCTGGGATGTATATTGTCAATGATCCTGAAACACAGGATACGATTATCGGCATTGTGATTGGAATGGCGCAAGGCTCCAAAATAATCCCCTGGGATAGACCGGTTATCGGAATAAGTACAAATACGACAAATGAAACAACTCTTGTTAAGATATCCGGCCGCGCTCGTAAAGATTTAATCGGCCGAGGCATTAACCTAAAGGAACTATTCACTGGTGTGGCGAAGGATATCAACAAGAGAGAGGGAAGAACAGTTATTGAAGCAGGAGGTCACCCGATGGCTGCTGGAGCCTTCGTTGAAAATGAATTTCTGGAGGAGTTTCTCCAACTCTCGTCAAATAGTATGGATTCAATCCTTAAACCGAACTGAAAAAATAGAATAAGGGGGAGAAGACCCCCCCTGAGTGTCTCAATACTCTTCTGCTGTCAATTTCGCACCGATTATGCCTGGTATGAATAGCAGCCCAAAGGCAGCGCCTATATCTATTGCAATATTTTCAGCAAGTGATGCTAGAATGTCAACTTGAAGCTGAGCCCCCATAGATAAGACCGCATAACCAACGAAAATCACTCCAATGGTTATGAGCGAAACAAACAGCATGCGTACACCGCTTTTGGAAACAAGCCCTGCAATAAACCCAGCTACTCCTAATGCCACAATTGGAGCATAGAGAGGGGTGGCGGAAGTAGCTGATGAGTAGGGTTTGATCAAGACTTTCATGAGTGCGCCGCCTCTAGCCATTAACTCATCAGTAACACTGGGGGCTGCCAATATTTCATTTTGAATTGCTTCGATAGTAAGCCCCAGAATTTGAAATGCACCGATGAGAATCGCTACAGTTAGTGCAACTAGTAGTGCTATTATGGTTCTAAACATTGTATCTCGTCCTCGTGAAGTGTAGTTTTCTAGTTACATTCAACACTATATTGGCGCTTTTTATACTTCTTGGCGCAAATGCGTCAATCCTTCATGGAATCTTATCAGACTCAGCTTTATTGATCAGGGCAACGATTTTTTCGGGCATTTCCCCCATAGGCAATTCATTCGGACTGAACCATTTAACCTCAGCCGCCTCTGATTCTGGTGTGACATCCGAAGAGAGAGCAACAGCCAAGTAGTGATTAAGGAGATAGTGGAACTCTACATCGCCATTAGTGTCCTCAATGATTATGTCATCAGTATCAATGAGCCCGACTACTTCACAATCGACTCCTGTTTCTTCTCTTACCTCTCGGTGTACAGCATCTAGCTGTGTTTCACCAACTTCAATGGCACCACCAGGTACACTCCACAGTCCGATCCCCGGTTCTTTGGTCCTTCGGACCAGCAACACTCCTTTTTCACCAAAAACTACGACTCCGACTCCTGGTATTGGAAAATTAGGATATGAACGGGAAGGCAATATCCAATCACCTAGAAGGCAATTATTGATTCCGGTAGATGTATCATGGAATTGCATGATGGGCATTCAATAGATCCAATGGTCCGAACGCGGCGTACAATGTGTGATTCGAGTTTCTCTTCATGTCCGCATTGGTTACAGGATACTCTTACACAGCCAAGTATGTCTATTGCTCGGTCCCAGGCGTCGAACGCTAATTCGTCATGACCCATATCAGTGTAAACCTGTGCTAGCTCAATATAAGAGGCTGCAGAGCCAGGTTCGTTCTTTGACCAGCGCAATAGACAATTCAGGTATCTAGTTCTCCATCCAAGCCGTCTATAAGCTTCACACAGACACTGCCAACAGCTTTCTACAGAATCTATTTGTGCTTCAACTAGCTCAAAGTAATCATTACTAACTACATAATTGCCTTGAAGTTTGGCAACGACAGCCATTCTTACAAGTGCTTCAATATTTTCTGGATCACGTTCTAGAAGGATTTCAAGGCATTTCTGAGATGCTTTTAGGTCGCCTTGCCGGAGTTTTAGGTCAGCCTCAAGAAGATAGGATCGATAGTCATCAGGATTGTTTGCTAGAATCTCCTCCACCATTGGAATAGCCTCCCTCAAGCGATCCTTTGCCAGAAGGAGATAGGCATAGTTGGATTTTGCAGTCAGGAAATCGGGGTTGTTCTCTACAACTTTCCCCCAACAGGATATTGAGCTCTCATAATCGCCCAGACGGTAAAGTGATAATGCAAGCATTGATTGTAATCGAATATCATCAGGATAGTGTTCTAATCCTTTTCGAAGTGCGTTGATAGCCTCAGAATATTTTCCTTGCGCATAGAATACCTTTCCAAGATCATCCCATGCTCTTGGCTCAGCTGGATCCAAATCTACAGATATAGATAGTTCTTCTTCTGCCTCCTCATATCTGCCCAAAGCCATCAGAGCGCGTCCTAGAAACAGCTCAATCACAGGATGGTCTTCGACCAAATCCTTTGCATCCTCAAGGACAGAAACCGCTGCTTGAGGTTTCTCTGCTTGTACATATGCAATTCCTAAGTAGACAAGCGGATCTGGATTATCGTAGGAATGACGAGCAATGGGTTCAAGAATCGAGAGCGCCTCGTCTATTTGACCCATCTCAATTGCCTTTCTGGCGCGAGCTAAATCTGATTTGTTCAAGGCTAGTCAATCCGGTAGTGATTCCAGAGTGCCATCAGAAATGATGGGTTCGGTTCTCTCGTTCTATCTAGTTTTTCACCAATTGATTATAAGTAGGATTCGTTATGGCAATAAAATGACTCGTGCTTCCTATGACAATCCGTTTACTCTTCTTCACGCTGTTAATCTATTGAGTCAAAAATCAAGAATTAACAAATTTTCAAGGGCAATCAATGACCTTGTTACTGCAGATTCTATTGTATTTGATATTGGAACTGGTACAGGCATCCTAGCATTTCTAGCTGCAAAGGCGGGTGCCAAATCAGTGATCGGAATTGATGTTTCCTTGCAGAATATTGAATACGCTCGCAGAGCTTCGAAAATCAATGGGTGGGAAGACCGTATCAAATTCATTCATGCTCATTATGATGAATTCATTCCAGATATGAAAGCGGACATTGTCATATGTGAGATGCTTTCATCCATGCTATTGGTTGAGCAACAAATTCCAGCTGTGCTTCGAGCAAATGGTAGGCTACTCGCCAAGAACGGCAGAATCATCCCAAAATCTACCACCGTGTATGCGTTTCCAGTTCAAAGCAAATATACGATGAACAGGTTCCAGGTGGGAAACTTGGAATTTCCGAGGATGCCTCAGTCTGTGGGTGGCTTAGGCGAGGTTGACGATTTGGCTGATATGCAGGTTCTTTTCCATGTCGAATATAGGGATTTGAATACTGATTTTCATGTTTCCGAAGAGCTTTCTTTTGAAGTCGTAAGGAATGGAGTGGTGCATGGTATTGTTGGAATGTTTGAAGCAGAGCTTATTCCGAAAGTACTCCTTCGCCCTGAGGATGGTTGGAAACATCTATTCGTACCTCTTGAACATGAGAGAAGAGTGAGAAAGGGGGAAATCATTGATATTCAGATAGAATACACTCCTGGCGAGTTTGATTCCATATCGGTTACTATTGAAAATTGAATGATATGAATCGAGCCAAGGATTACTAAAAATAGACTTTACCTCACAGATGAATCACCTACACGTAGACATATTTTTATCATGGCAAGTTCGGGAATGGTACGAGGTTCGTGACAACTATGGAACTCAAAGGTCCTCTTTGCTACATTCTTGACTATGATGATATTGCAAACTACGCCTATCAGACAGCCCAAAGAATCAAGGAATCTGGATGGAGGCCAGAAGCAATTGTTGGAGTGGCTCGTGGAGGCTGGGTTCATGCTCGGATTCAGTGTGATCTATTGGGAGTGAAAGACCTCTACAGCGTGAAAGTGGACCACTGGGGTGTTACTGCAACAAAGGATGGCAAAGCTAAACTCACCTGCCCACTTATTGGCGATGTTGAAGATATGCAGGTCCTTGTCGTTGACGATATCACAGATACTGGCGAAAGCTTGACCATGGCTGTCAACCATGTTACAGACACTGGGAAACCTGCGGATGTCAAATCAGCAACTCTCATGCATATTGCCGGATCAAAATTCGTTCCTGATTATTTCGGCGTCGAAGTGACTTGGGCATGGGAGATATGGCCGTGGAATTTCTATGAAGACCTGACTTCGCTCATTATGAAGATTTTCCAAGGAGAGAAGGTTAGCGAACTCACAACGGCGGAACTGAAGAAGCATTTGAGAGAGTACAATAATATCGTGCTCTCCGATGAACGTCTCTCTAAGGTGAAAGCACATATGGGATATCTCGAGAAGATAGAGTATCCTAAAGACAAGGTGTGGAAACTGAAATAGGCCAGCATGCCATTTGGTTATTCAACTATCACCACGATTCATTAGCTATAAATGCAAGTACTCATTGCTTATCTCCAGCACAGATTTGGAGCTGAATCAGTATATGGCATTTAAGGCTGAACTAGAATTTGTACCAGTAGATAGAAAGAAGAAAGGAGACCTAGAAAACCTACTTCCAGTTGAGATAGGATTGTTTGGAGGTAGTGGAAATTATGATCCAGAGATGATTGAAAACCCAATTGAAACGAAGGTCTTCACGCCCTTCGGTGCACCATCGGACAATTTCATTGTCGGGACGGTTAAAGGAAGGAGCTTTGCATTCCTTGCTCGTCACGCTAGGGCGCACACAATCCCACCACATGCAATCAACTACCGTGCGAATATCTGGGGAATGAAGGCGTTGGGGGTCAAGAGAATCATCAGCCCTGCTGCCTGCGGAAGCTTGCAGCCAGAGAAAATCAAGCTTGGCGAGTTTGTGATTGCAGATCAGATATTCGATCGAACTTTCGGACAACGAAAGGACACTTTCTTTGAAGGAGGAACAATTGCTCATCTTCCCTTTGGAGAACCGTTTTGTCCAGAGCTGAGAAAGACTGCCCTAGGAACAGCTGATGATTTGGGATTCAAGGTTCACGATGGCGGGACATACGTATGCATAAATGGTCCAAGATTCTCAACTGCTGCAGAATCGATTTTTTTCCACAACCAAGGTTGGGATGTCATTGGGATGACAGCCTATCCAGAAGCACCCTTGGCTCGTGAAGCAGGCATTTGTTTCGTAAATATCTCCATGCCTACAGACTACGACGTCCACGCCGAAGAACATGTAACTCATGAGAAAGTTCTCGAAACCATGTCAAGGAATATTGAGCGGGTTCGGAAACTTACCTTTGCAATGATTGAGAACATACCAAAAGAAGCAGAGTGTTCCTGTCAGACTGCTCTGAAAGGTGGATTGTTTTAGCAAAAACAAATAGGACCTGGCCCAAGTCTTAGACTCGGGCCAATCGTCCAATTTACTTTCATGTTTTGGAATAATGCCCAGGCTGAGAGTCATACGACTTACCAATCGTCGTCGTCATCGTCCCAGTCTTCATCATCATCCCAGTCTTCATCGTCGTCAGTATCTTCATCGTCATCCCATTCTTCGTCAAAGACCATGATTTTTTCACCTCAAAGCGTCCCTTCGGTTTTTCCATCTAAGTATGAAGTAGCCAAGCCAATGGCATGATGGGGCAAGTTATTCAGGATTAGACCACAAATAGAACATAATTTGCGACTAGTAAAATAATCACGCCTTATCAATCAAAAATAGACACTCATAATCCTCATCAGGCGCCTATCAACAAAATGAGGATAATTATTAAATGTCACTCAGGCACTCTCACGAGCAATTGTTAAAACGGCTTCGTATGAAAGCGGGTCATTGTTAGAGATAGCGGAGGTGTGACCGATAAGTAACGCAAAGCGACGGGAAGGTACTGATGTCAAGCCCGAGATCTCTGCGGATGCAAGATTGGTCATCCTTCCCAAGAGACATAAGATCAATCCCAAGCTACTGGAAGAGGAAGAGATATCCAGGGTAGGAAATGGAATCTACCTGATTTCACAGGGAACCCCGCATATCAAGCATCTACTCGCAGAGATCTCACACTTCAGGTTCCGCAGAGTACGAGATATTCCTCCTGTCAGATCAAGAGACCCAGAAGTTCGGGCTAAGAAGGTCTTCGCGATTGTCTGGTATCAGTTTGCAGCACCAACAGCTGGGCAAAAGAAGAGAGTCCAGAGAATCATACATCGTGCCCCTTGCATCAGGCTTAGGCCTGGCGTTCTCTTGTTCCCGCATCTGCGAAGTAAGGATAGAGAGCGATATCTGAAAAAGAATAAGGAACGTTCAGTCCTAGGATCCAAAGAGTTTTCTGTCGTGTTAGAAGAGATAGGCAGTACTGTAATCAGATGGACACGGCTTCAACTAGTGAATCAGGCCAGCAACGAATTGCTCTATGCATCCCTAGAGAAAATGTCGAAATCTGAGATTGGATCACTAGAAGCAAAAATACGAACCCTCAAAGAAGCAGCAATGAAGGGAGAAAGGAACCCCAAGAGACTGAAGGAGCGCTACTCTGAGCTTTCTACTATCTACAGGAATCTCAGGTCAAAATATGAAGTGGTTCGTTTAGTATGGGACGTTGACCTGAGAAGAGAACTAAAACGAACCTATAACTTGATGTTAAGGACGAAGCGCATAATAGCCTCATAGGAACACAATCGCTTCAGTTCATTGACGCTAATTGGATATCTGCTCAATGAAAACACAAATTATGTGGAGTAGATTGAGGACTGATTGAGATATGGAGCTGAGAACTATGAGAATTGGTTTAGGTCAGATAGAACCTAGAATTGGCGAAATTGACGAGAATCTGCAAAAGACAAGGAAGATCTTAGACCAAGCAAGAAAAAATGATGTGGAAGTTCTTGTTCTTCCTGAACTAACTAATTCCGGATATGCTTTTGATTCCAAGAAAGAAGCTCTCCAATCCGCTGAAAGAGTTGATGAGGGAAAATTCTCTCGATTGTTTAGAGAATGGTCCAGCAAAGGTGGAATGATCACTTCTGGGCTCTGTGAAAAGGATAGTAATGGAATCTATAATTCTGCAGTTGTCTTTGCTGATGGGTCCCATATACTGACTTATCGAAAGGTCCATCTTTTCAATAAAGAAAAACTATGGTTTGCCCCAGGGACAGCAGAGCCCCCCACCTTCCAATTCAAGGATGCCTGCTTTGGAGTTATGGTTTGCTGGGATTGGGCTTTTCCTGAAATGGCAAGGATTCTCGCGTTAAAGGGTGCACAAGTCATTCTGCATCCATCAAATCTGGTCTTGCCGTACTGCTTCGATGCGATGAAAATCCGTTCACTTGAGAATCATTTGTTTACCGCCACCTGCAACCGTACCGGGACTGAGAGAAAACTAGAATTCAGTGGAAAGTCACAAATTACATCACCGAAAGGACAGGTGCTTCTATCACTTAATGATGGGGCACCGGAATTAGGGATTCTCGATATCAATCCAAGAGACGCTGATGATAAGAAGCTGACACCACGAAATGATGTGCTGGCTGACCGGAAACCAGAGATATACGGTAGGCTTACTCGCCCTTCGTGATTTTATCCGGAATACGTCCAGCCCAGTCTTCCTGAGGGTATTTCTGCTCGTTCTTTCTCATTTTGTCCATGATGGACTTTGAGGGATTTATTCCTGTGACATCTGCGAGTCTCAGAGCATAGATTAGAATGTCCGCAATTTCATCTGATAAGGCCTCAACATATTCCTCTGATGAGAGTAGCTTCTTAATCTCATCTTCGCTTAGCCATTGGAATAGCTCAAGCAATTCTCCGGTTTCGATGGCAATTGATTGAGCAAGAGCACTGGGCTTTTGGAAGCCTTGCCACTCTCTATCATTAACGAATTTGCGAATAGTAGCTGTCAATTCTTTGAGGGATGGTTCTTCATCCACCAACAACCGCACGCTCTACTTGTTTTGCTGGAAGCTCCGCTGAATAATCCATAGGCTGTAGAGAGAAAACAAAATCACCACAGCTGCCAGTGATAGGATAGGAGTGGCAGTTCCAGGGATTATGGACTGGGAGAAAAGAACCCAACTGATAGTATCCAAGGTACCGATTACCGCTGCTACAATTACAACAATAAGATTCGTTAAACCGCCATATCTGATACGTGAAGATGTTTGTTTCCAAATTCGCAGCGACAATACAGCTGCAGCAGTCGCCATAATAATGAGTCCATAATTTATGATGAGGTAATAATTCCACTGTTGCCAAACGGAATACGGCGGGAGAAAGACAAACCCAAAGCCAATCAGTATGAGAACGAAGACAACACGAGGCCAAGGGTCAGCCAAGAAATCTCCAAGATCGCCTGCTAATTCCGGACGGAGTGAATCCTGGTACCGCGACATGTCACGCTCGTCTTCTTCATCAGGAAAAGATTCATCGAATTCAGCTTCGATAATATCTTCATCGTGTTGGTCTTCATCGTAATCCATTTGTAATTCCTCGCTCAGACGAGTGGGCTTTCCACAGCGGTCTAAGTTAAAATTCTTGTCATTGGTTAACGAATATCCTTCTAGGCCAGCTGAAGAACCATTATTACTAATCTTCCTGAGATTTTGATATGACTCAAGATTCGCAAACTCAGTCCCTGCTTCAGGATGCACAGCTGCTGAGGCGACAAGGAGAAACTAAGAAGGCAATTGATGTTTACAAGAAGGTGTTAGAGATTTCTCCCGAGTCTATTATTGCACTAAATGAAATGGGACTTGCCAGAATTCACAATGGAGAACAAGAGCAGGCATTAGATTTGTTTTCAAGAGCTATTGAGGTGGCTCCAGAAGACCCAAGGGGATACGTTAACATGACAGAAGCGTATCTCACTATGGGTGATTTTGAAAACGCGCTCAATGCTTCAAATCGAGGCTTAGAACGCATTGATGATGAAGCAGACCTTTGGAAGAAAAAAGCCCGCGCGCTTGAGAGTCTGATGAGAATCGATGATGCTATTGAAGCGTTTCAGATGGCTCTTGAGATCGATTCCGAGGACCCTGAAACATGGAAAGCACTCGCGCTCTGCATGGATGCAAAAGCTAAGTGGGAAGAGGTCGGTAGAGCGTACAGAATTGCAGCCGATTTGCACAAAAAACGGGGAGAAAACCGCGATGCCGAGAGCTGCTTACGTTTTGCAGAGATGGCTGAGAAATCTACCTAATAGCAGTAGAAGAGAGAATGGTAAGGATTGCAGCGGAAACTGCAACCCTTTCTAGATGAACACTATCGCCGTTTCTTCATTATATTTGCAATGATTATTACCGCAACGACTGCTCCTGCAATATAGAGTCCGTATTCTGCCACAAACTCAGCCACCGGGTCATCAATATCAGGAGGCGTTATGGGGGTAGTGATCACTGAACCAATAGAGTCGCGTACTCGAATAATCATAGGCATACCAACATGCCAGGTAGAACCTACCCTAACCCTGCCTACGACTGTGATATTTGTCCCATCAGAGTGAGCTGGAATCACATGATAGTAATTCTCGGGATCATCCTCAGCAGATAGATGCAATGTGTCAATGATGCTGACATTATTCCAAGCACCATCACTTATGCGGTAGTCCAGATAGACTTCGTCTACAGGAGTTTCATTCAGCATATGTGCATATAGAGTCACGTTGATTTCTGAGCTACTTGTTGGAATATTGGGCGTCCAGTAGACATTTACTTCATCCATGACATCACAATCGCCTATACCCCAATCATAATCGAATACTTCCGAATACCACTGGGCTACATCATCATTTTCGATTATGACACCAGCCTCTCGATTGTTCTCAATGCTGTTATCACTGTAGTTGATGCTGCTGATAAGAACAATTCGACCATCCACAATGATTGCCTTGTTATGATTTGCAGTAAACCAACGAGTCATCTGCCAAACAATGGGAATATCATGTTCTGCAAACAACTCTGCAATCTCCTCCCAGTCATATGATCCCTCTTCTGAGATCACTCGAACTGTTACACCACGGTTCTTAGCCGCAAGAATGGCATCGACAATTTGTTCTACGGAACCTCCTTCATCGATATTAGCAAAATAGGGAATTTGAATATCCAATGTGGCCTGAGCCGAATTTATACAATACAGAATTCCCTGGAGACTGGTTTCAGGGCTGAAGATTGGCGTCACATTCATGAGCCC
This sequence comes from uncultured archaeon, assembly GCA_964648855.1. Taxonomy (GTDB): domain Archaea; phylum Asgardarchaeota; class Thorarchaeia; order Thorarchaeales; family Thorarchaeaceae; genus TEKIR-14. The sequence goes on along the minus strand of CAZYLT010000009.1, from coordinate 26,821 downwards.
ACTAAAATGCCCAGCTGTGGCAAACGGTCGGGAATAGGTTGTTCCACTTTGAGAATAGGAGAGCGGGTCGCCAGTTCCATCCTCTTCTGAATCATAATAAGTCCCTTGGCTCCAATCGTAATCAAAGACCATTCTGTAGTATTCAGTGACCTCGGTGTCAGTCATGGCGATACTCCACTCGCGATTTGCCTTCTTTCCCTCTTCTGGGAAACTAGTTTTTGCCCAGTTTCCGGAATGAACAATTGTAGTCTGGTTGTCAATAATGACAAATTTTTGATGGGCAAATGTGAATTCACCGCCAGCTCCACTACTAGTCCATTTTACAGGATAACCAAGTAAAGTTAGATTGTTAGCGACATAGTCGTTAGGAGAATAATAACCCAAGCTGCTCCTGCCCAGTAAGAATTTCATGTCGATGCCGGGCTTTGAAGCATGTATTTCGTGAAGCAGGTCTAGTATATAGGGATTATTTATGCCATATATCTCTACATAGATGCTTTCATCTGCCTGCTGCAGAAAATTCCATAGTGTATCTCTGCTACCGTCAGGAGAAACGAAGGTTGTGACATTCATATTTGTTGATATTGTATTCCATTCAATGTCAGCAGCCACATAGTCCGCTTCGAAATCAGATATGCTTGCGGCTGGCACTAGCATTGTAACAGAAAATGAAAACAATAAAGCTACAGTCAATAGACTTCTCAAGCCTGGGCGAATTCTCATATTTCTAACATCCTCTTCCAACGTTGAAAGGAAGGCATCCACGGAATCACTTATACCTTATGATAGCATTACGCAATAATGGAATTTCGAGGAATATCACCATGAAGCTATTCTACAAAGTTAACCCGTCAAAATACAGGGAGATGATGGATAGGGTAAGAGATGAACTTGGATTGCATGAAGAGGTTGATGAAGACGCCACATTCCTCATGGAAGAATCAGAGAGTAGAATCGAGCAGATCACCGGTAGATATAATCCGGCAATAGGCGGAGATGCAATGATTCGAGTTGTGCTCGTGGATGATTCACTAAAGGAATTCTTCGATTCTATTTTTGGCGAGCCTTATAGAGTAAAATAGGAAAATGGAAAAGGTGGGGAGCTATCCACAATGATGAGATGGCTCCCGATTGCGTTACCTGCCATCCATTATGTAAAGAGCAGGTAAGAATTCTCCTAGACTATGCCTCTTCGATGGCGGCCTCAGGGCAGCTATCTACACAAGCGTAGCATTCGGTGCATTCATCAGCGCGATCTGCCTGATATACTGCTTTGTCTTCAATCACATATAGGGTTGGATCGACTGGACAAACGTCAGCGCAGGTCCCGCAGGCTGTACATGCGTCAGTTACTTTCCACATCATTTTTGCTTCACTTCGTTCTTTGAACTCTTGAAGAGTTCTTCAGTTACCTGCCTTTTTCATCTAGCATTTAAATCTCAGGGTAGTTCCAATATGTGGGATTATGTTCATTACCGGGCGCCTGCGACAATACCGATTGGAATTGGCATTATTGCTCAGGAAGAGGGTCCTCAGCGTCTATCCAATTTCTCAATGATACAGCAGCCTTTTCGGTCATGCGTTCTACTTGCTTGAGCTGGTCGATAGAAGCTCTGCGGATTTTGTCATAGCTACCAAAATGTCGCAACAATGCATTTCCTCTCTTTGGTCCAATCCCTGGAGCATCTTCCAGTATTGACCCGGAGAAACGACGTTCCCTGAGTTTATGGTGATATCGTTGCGCAAAACGATGGGCCTCATCACGTACACGCTGAACCAAGAATAGTCCATCAGAATCCAAAGGTAAAAGTATTCCATCAGGGGCATCTCTTGTATAGAGAATCTCCTCGCGCTTGGCAATAGCGGCAACATTGAGATATTCAAGCCCAAGTTCTTCCAATGCTTTTTGGGCAATATTCAACTGACCTTTGCCTCCATCTATGATAACCAAATCCGGCAAAGGTTTCCCTTTCTCAAGTATGCCTCGATATCTGCGATGAACAACTTCGTACATCATAGCATAATCATCGGGGGTAATCTTTGAACGTATTTTGAACATTCTATATTTGCTATTGTCTGGTTCTCCGTTGTGAAATACAACACAGGAGCCAGTGGGATCAGTTCCTTGGATATTTGCAATATCGAATCCTTCAATATGTAAAGGAGCACGTGACAAATCTAGATACTCCTTCAGGTCTTTGACGCCATCACTCAAGATTTCTTCATCACTTTCACCCAGAAGCAATATCTTTCGAAGACTACGATATGCATTCTTGTTTGCCATTTCAACTAATTCTGATGGTCGACCGGTTCTGGGATGATACAGCCTTGGCTTAGTCCCCACCGTTTCACCTAGCCACCGCGCAATCTGCGTCATTCCAGGAATTCTTATCGGAAGCAGTATTTCCTCTGGAACTCTTGGAATAGTGAAGTAGAACTGCTCCACAAAGGCCTGCAGCACCGAGGAATCAGGAGTATCGATATCAACTTCAAAGTAGTAATTGTCATGGCCTACCAGACGTCCGGAACGAATCAGAAGAATTTCAATCAATGCAGCTTGCTCAGTTCGAGCAAGGCCAAGAACATCCTTGTCAGTTCCTTTGGGTTCGACAACTTTCTGCTTTCGCATTATGATGTCAATATCTAACAGACGGTCTCTCAGGTTTGCCGCTTTCTCATATTCAAGATTTCGAGAAGCGTCTTCCATTTTCTCTTTGATGATATTCGTAAGCTCCTCCTCTCTACCTTCAAGATAGAGGCACATTTCCTGAACAGCCTGACGATATTCTTCTAGCGGCACTCCTTCTGTACAGGGAGCGATACACCGTCCCAAGTGAAAATCCATGCATGCCCGGTTTGCTTTGGTAGGGTCGCGACACATTGCAACCGGAATGAAACGCCTCACAGTATCAAGGAACTTCTCCAGACGCTTTGTGCTGCCATAGGGACCATAATACGTTGCGCCATCTTTTTCGAGTTCGCGGGTGACCTCAAATGTGGGTACATCGGCATCTAGATTCACCCTGATCCAAGCATGTCGCTTGTCGTCCTTCAATGCCAGATTATATTTCGGTTGGTGTTTTCGTATTAGGGTTGCTTCTAAAAGAAGAGCCTCTCGTTCTGTATTTGTGATGATGGTCTCCAAGTCTACAGCATGCTGCATCATATTCCAGGTCTTTCGGTCCAGTTTTTTCCGTAAGTAGGAGGGCACTCGCTTTCGCAGCTCTTTTGCCTTGCCTATGTATAATATCTCCCCATCTTTATCCTTCCAGAGATATACTCCTGGCTGCTTCGGAAGGTCCTTCACTAAGGCGGTGAGGTCAGACACTGTACATTCATCCATCATAGATTTCTATTGTCTTTTCACATGAAGTGCAAATCAGGGCTTTGGTATGAGTACCTAGTCCAAAGACGCATAGATGGCGTCCTCTCTATAGATGATTTTTCTGAGGTGGTTACCCGTGTACGAGTTCCATACTTCACAAATCTCCTCCGGAGTGCCTGTCGCGATAACCTCCCCTCCGGCATCTCCACCTTCAGGTCCTAAGTCAATAATCCAGTCTGCAGTCTTCACCACTTCGAGATTGTGCTCAATCATAATGATAGTGTTTCCAGCGTCAGTAAGCCGTTTTAGGACCCTCAGTAACACGTGAACATCGGAGGCTGAGAGCCCAGTCGTAGGTTCATCCAACAAATAGAGGGTATTCCCTGTACTTCTTCGACTCAGCTCAGAGGCCAGCTTCATACGTTGAGCTTCTCCACCGCTTAACGTAGTGGCGGGTTGCCCAAGCTGTAAATAGCCAAGACCCACATCTACCAGAGTCTGTAGCTTGTTCTCAATCTTCGAGATATCAGAGAAGAACTCCAGAGCTTCATCTATTGTCATCGACAAAACATCATTGATGTTTTTGCCCTTGTACTCTACCTCAAGGGTCTCTCGGTCATAGCGTTGTCCTTCACAGACATCGCATGTCATGAAAACATCTGACATAAAGTGCATCTCTACTTGAATGACCCCACTTCCCTTACACTTAGCACATCGGCCTTCTCGGGTATTAAAGCTGAATCTACCCTTCTCATACCCTCTTGCCTTTGCCTCAGGCATCTTTGCGAAGAGTCTCCGGATGTAACCAAAGGTCTTCGTGTAGGTCGCGGGATTTGACCTGGGCGTACGGCCGATAGGCGACTGATCGACCAGCACTAATCTATCAATACTGTCGTAACCAGCAATCTCATCATATGTACCAGGACGCGCGCTTGCCTCATTCAAAATCTTCGCCAAAGCCTTGTAGAGAGTTTCGTGAATAAGTGTGCTCTTTCCGGACCCTGACACGCCGGTCACACAGATGAATCGACCCAACGGGAATGATACGTCGATGCTCTTCAGATTGTGTTGCTTCGCACCTTTGATGGTGATTGATTTCCCATTGCCATTTCTCCGCTTCTTAGGAATGGGAATCTGTTCCGTTCCCGCAAGATAGCGAGCGGTGAGTGATTTCGGATTGCTCAGTACCTGTTCAGGTGGACCTTCAGCAACAACTTCCCCACCATACCTTCCGGCCTGAGGACCGAGGTCGATTATATGGTCGGCCGAATAGATTGTATCTCTATCGTGCTCAATAACCAAGACAGTGTTTCCTAGACTCCGAAGTTCTCGAAATGTGTCTAGGAGTCTGTTCAGGTCTCGGGGATGTAAACCAATACTAGGTTCATCAAGACAATACAGAACGCCAGTCAATGCAGAACCAATCTGAGTTGCTAGTCGTATCCGCTGGCTTTCACCACCGGAGAGAGTCATACTAAGTCTGTCGAGATTCAGATACTCCAGTCCGACAGCAACCAGAAAACGTAACCGGGAAGTTATCTCTTTCAGCACGAGTTCAGCTATTTTCAAGTCCCTATCGCTCAACTCAATATTATCGAAGAATTTGTAGGCTTGTTCAATCGTCATCGAATTGACTTCGTCTATTGGTTTTCCTCCAACTGTGACAGCAAGACTCTGGGCTTTGAGTTTGCGTCCATTGCATTCTTCGCAGGTAACCTTTCTGGAGATCCTATTAGCGATATGTTGAGACCAGCGCTGATACCATTGCTTTTCACTGCTCTTCCCCTTGTCAAAGATACCTTCCAACCACGGAATGAGACCATTCCACTTCCTTTTGATCTCCCATTTAGAGTCAGATTTCTCTGAGATGTAAGTGAGTGTAAGGTTGGGCTTTCCCCAGAGAAAGACATCCTTCTGGTCAGCAGTCATGTCTCTCCACTTAGTATCAAGAGTAAATCCGAACCGCGCTCCGAGGACCTCTATTCTCCGTAAGAACCAATTCCTCTTTGCCTTGACTTGTTTCAGGATGTCAGTGATGGTCATCTCGTCATCAGGAATAATCAAGTCCACATCAATGGACATCGTGACACCCAATCCATTACAAGTAGGACATGCGCCATCAGGCCTATTATACGAGAATGCCTTTGGATTCAATTTCTCATATTGAATGCCGCACTTCGGACACATGAGTTGTTCGGCAAAGACTAGGTCCTCTTGTCCAGGCCGAGCAACGGTGGCTTTCCCATTTCCCATCTCCAAGGCAGTTTCTAATGACCCGACAAGGCGTTCTCTCGTCGAATGACTTACATCGACTCTGTCAACAACCACATCGATATCGTGCTTTTTGCGTCCATCAATTTCTATTGACTCAATATCGGTTATCTCACCGTCTACTCGCACTCGAACAAAGCCCTTCTCGGTCAGACTATGCAGGGTTTCTTCATGTTTGCCAGTTTCTTCATCCACTACTGGGGAGAGGACAAAAATCCGCTGTCCGCCATTTTCATTCAGAAGCAATCTCGCTGCAGATTGAGCTGTGAGCTGTTCCATCGGTTCATTGCATTCAACACAATGAGGAATTCCAATGTTGGCATAAAGAAGGCGCAAGTAGTCGTGGATCTCTGTACTAGTTCCTACAGTGCTCCTCGGGTTCTTTGTTCTTCCCTTTTGCTCAATCGAGATTGCTGGTGGAAGGCCAGTGATGCTTTCAACCTTGGGCTTGTCCAATCGACCCAAGAACCGTCTGGCATAGGATGAAAGAGACTCTACATACCGTCTTTGGCCCTCAGCAAACACAGTATCAAATACAAGTGTGCTCTTTCCTGAACCGGATGGGCCAGTGATTACGACAAGGCGGTCCCTCGGAATGTCCAAAGATATTTGCTTTAGATTGTGTTCCTCTGCCTTCTTCACACTTATGTAGCCGGTCATTTACTACCACACCCCCCTTTATCAGTTGTAAAAGCTGGCAGCATCTCTTTCAGATAATATCCCGTGTACGAATCCTCGGAGGTCGCTATGCGTTCGGGAGAGCCTTCTGCGACAATATGTCCACCTTCTTCTCCACCCTCTGGTCCGAGATCGATAATCCAGTCTGCCGTCTTAACGACATCTAGCTGGTGCTCTATGACCAGAACTGTGTTTCCAAGGTCCACCAATCGATGCAATACCTCCAGCAGTTTCTTGATATCAGCAAAATGAAGTCCAGTCGTTGGTTCATCAAGCATTATGAGGGTCTGCCCGGTTGCGGGTCGCGACAGGAATTTGCTCAGTTTTATTCGCTGAGCCTCACCGCCGCTCAGTGTAGTGGCGGGTTGACCGAGTTTGATGTAGCCCATGCCAACATCGCAAAGGGTCTTCAATCTGCGGTAGATGCGATTATGCCCTTCAAAGAAGTGAACTGCTTCGTCAATACGCATTTCAAGAACGTCAGCAATGTTTTTTCCCTTGTAGCGCACCTGCAGGGTATCACGGTCGTATCTGCGACCCTTGCAGTCAGTACATTTTACTTCCACAGGAGGAAGGAACTGCATCTCGATAGTTTCGACCCCAGCACCCTTGCATTTCTCACATCGGCCGCTCTTAGTATTGAAACTAAATCGTCCCTTCTTATACCCGCGAATCTTTGCCTCGGGAAGACTGGCATAAAGCTCTCGTATCGGAGTAAAGAGACCCACATAAGTTGCGGGATTTGATCGGGGCGTTCTGCCAATGGGACTCTGGTCGATAACTATGACTTTATCGAGTTCCTCTGACCCGACAATTTCATCGTGGTCGCCAGGCTTCGCCTCTGCGTTATGGAACTCTCTTGCAAGTGCCCTCTGTAAAGTTTCCACAACGAGACTTGACTTGCCGCTCCCACTCACACCCGTCACTGCGATAAATAGACCCAGGGGAATCTTCACATCTATATTCTTCAGGTTATTGTGTCTGCAACCCCTCATCTCAAGGATGCGTCCATTTGGCTCTCGTCGCTCATGTGGAACAGGTATATGTTCATCTCCACGAAGGTATTTCCCAGTGATGGATTCCTTAGATGCAAGGACATCATCCAGTGCTCCTGAGACAACCACTTCGCCGCCTTCTGCACCAGCACCTGGGCCAAGGTCAACTATGTGATCAGCAAACCTGATGGTTTCCTCATCATGCTCAACAATCAGTATTGTGTTCTCGAGGTCTCTAAGTCTCTTCAAGGAGTTCAATAGACGCTTATTATCGCGTGAATGAAGCCCGATACTAGGCTCATCACACACGTATGTTACGCCAACAAGATTCGAGCCAATCTGACTGGCAAGCCGTATTCTCTGTGCCTCGCCACCTGCTAAGGAAGGAGCAGGTCGATCAAGGGTCAGATACTCCAAACCGACATCTTTCAGAAAACCGATTCTGCTTTCTAGCTCATTCAGAATGGGTTCGGACACAGGTTTGAATCTCTCCTCTGGCTCGGTTGATTTCAGAAATTCATCTAATTGAGTTATGGACATCGAGTTGATCTCAACAATGGACTTACCACCGTATTTCACAGCCTGTGATACCAGTTTCAGCTTTCCACCGTTGCATTCAGGACAAGTCTGCTCAGCCATCAACGCCTCTAGTTGCCGGCGTCTGTAGTCTGACTTTGTCTGTCTATAGACGCGTTTTGCACGGGACACAAAGCCCTCGAACGACCTGTTGAATGTGCCCTTCCATTGCACGGAGGAGTCAGGATTCTCATTGTTCCAATGCAGCTCATACTTCTCTTCAGTTCCGAACAGGATGATTCGTTTTTGGAGATTAGTGAGTTCGTTCCAAGATGTATCTAGACTGAAACCGTATTGTTCAGCAACGAGTTTGAAAATCCTTCGCTTCAGCAACCACTTATCTGACTTGATGGCGCCATCCTTCAGAGGCATGTTAGGATCTTCAATGAACAGGTCGGGATCAAATTCACGTACGATACCGAGCCCAGTACATTTCGAACATGCACCTTGAGGTGTATTCCATGAGAATATCCTTGGCTCCATCTCTGGAAGTGATATTCCGCAGTCAACACAAGCGAACTGCTCTGAGAGAGTCAGGTCACCCTCATCGGTGATTATGGTAACAACGCCTTCAGCCATCTCTAATGCAGATTCTATGCCTTCCGAGATCCTTCCTCGCGATGGCTTCTCTACCCTGACCCTATCAATTACCACTTCTATGGTGTGTTCGAAGTATCGGTCAAGGGACATTCCCTCTTCAATTTCAATAACCTCTCCGTCCACACGGGCTCGGATGAAGCCTTTCTCAAGCAATTCGGAGAATTCCTTGCGATATTCTCCCTTACGACCTCGAACAATTGGGGCCAGGATTACTATTCGAGTTTTCTTTGGAATCTCCAGAACTCTATCTACGATTTGCTGGGCGGTCTGCGGCTCAATCTTCTTACCACATTGAGGGCAATGAGGAGTTCCTACTCGTGCAAAAAGCAGTCTCAGAAAATCGTATATTTCTGTGATTGTGCCAACGGTGCTTCGAGGATTGTTGCTTACGCTCTTCTGGTCGATAGAGATAGAGGGCGAGAGACCCGACATATAGTCAACATTAGGTTTCTCAAGCATTCCAAGAAACTGTCTGGCGTAAGGAGACAAACTCTCCACGAAACGCCTCTGTCCCTCTGCAAAAATCGTATCAAATGCCAAGCTGGATTTTCCACTTCCGCTCACCCCCGTGATTACGGTCATCTTATTCTTTGGAATCTCAACCGAGACTGATTTGAGATTGTGCTCAGCAGCTCCAATAACGACTATTGACTTGGGACCACTGTGCTCAGCACCTTCGTCAGCCCGATCGGAAGTTGAAACTGCCTTCATTGTTGAAAGTCCTCGATTTGCTTTCGTAGCCCTGCAATCTTGTCTCGCAAGGCTGCAGCCTTCTCGAACTCAAGGTTCCGAGCTGACTCTTTCATCTGTTCTTCAAGTTCCAGTATGTAGTCCGTCATTTCATCCACTTCGACGGGGTCATAATCAGTCACTTTCGTCTGTTTCTTCGTTAGCTTGACTGGCATTGACTGTGCGATGTCTTTGATCTCCTTCTTGATGCTTTGAGGTGTTACATTCTGTTCTTCATTGTACTTCATTTGATATCTGCGTCTTCGATTTGTTTCGTCTATTGCCGACTGCATGGCGGATGATACATGGTCTGCATAGAGAAGCACACGGCCATCTATGTTCCGTGCTGCCCTACCCATAGTCTGAATGAGCGCCCAGTCTGTTCGTAGGAAGCCTTCTTTGTCAGCATCTAGGATTGCGACTAAGCCAACCTCGGGAAGGTCCAAGCCCTCACGTAGGAGGTTGATACCAACCAGTACATCGAACTTGCCCTGACGAAGCTCTCTGATAATCTGGATTCTCTCCACAGTACCTATGTCCGAGTGGAGATAACGAGCCATCACTCCGGCTTCAATTAGATACTCTGTTAGCATCTCCGCAGTCTTCTTCGTAAGTGTGGTGACAAGAACTCGGTGTCCTTGACCAACTGTCTTGTTTATCTCAGCAATTAGACTGTCAACCTGGTTCTCGATTGGCTTCACTGTAATCTCAGGATCCACCAGTCCAGTAGGTCGCAGAAGCTGCTCAACAATCTGTGTGCTCACCTTTCTCTCATATTTACCAGGAGTTGCACTGGTAAAGATGACATGTTGCATGTAGTTCTCAAACTCTTCAAACCTCGTTGGGCGATTATCGAAAGCAGATGGCAGTCTGAATCCGTAATCAATCAGGTTTTGCTTTCTCGAGCGGTCTCCATGATACATTCCGCCGATTTGGGGAATGGTCATATGAGACTCATCGATAATCATGAGAAAATCGTCAGGGAAGTAATCGAGGAGTGTATAGGGCTTCTGGCCCTCTGACCGCCCATCGATATGACGCGAATAATTCTCAATCCCCTGGCAATGACCAGTCTCTCGCAACATCTCCATATCATAGAGCGTGCGTCTCCGCAATCGGTCAGCCTCAACAAGCTTGCCTTGTTTCTTTAGTTTCTCCACACGTTCTTCCATTTCCTGTTCTATGGGATCCAGTGCCGCCATCACCTTCTCATATCGAGCCATGTGATGTCGGGCCGGATACAGCTCAAACCAGTGTTCATTAGACAGACGCTTCGACGAGATAGAATCAATGATAGACAACCGGTCAATCATGTTTCCATCGAGCTCTATGCGTACCCTATTCCTTGATGCAGCAGGTTGGACTTCAATCACGTCACCTCTAACGCGGAAGACGCCCGGCTCAACCTCCATATCGTTCCGGTCATACTGCATCTCAACCAGCCGTTCGAGCAGAGTTCTACGGTCTATCTCTCTACCAACCTCAAGAAACATCCTGAAGTGATCATATTCCTCTGGATTTCCGATTCCGTAGATGCAGGACACTGAGGCTACAACCAGCACATCGCTTCGGGACCGAAGAGCGTGCGTTGTCGAGTGGCGGAGCCGCTCAATCTCGGCATTGATGTCAGCCTCTTTTTCGATGTACATGTCCTTCGATGGCACGTAGGCCTCTGGAACATACCAGTCATAATAGCTAACATAATACTCTACTCCATTCGTAGGGAAGAATTGCTTGTATTCAGAAGCTAATTGAGCAGCCAAAGTCTTGTTATGTGAGATAACCAGCGTTGGTCGATTGTATTTCTCAACCACATTGGCCATAGTGAAGGTCTTTCCGGAACCGGTGACGCCGAGCAATGTTTGAAAGCGATGTCCGTCTTCGATACCCTGCACTAGTTTATCAATCGCCTGTGGTTGGTCACCGGTAGGTTCGAACGGTGCATGTAGCTTGAAGTCTGACATCCTTTCTCTCGCGCCTGCCCCAGCTCCGAGCTGTTTGTAAGTAATCTTTGGGGTCGGTGCATCGACGAGAACCCAATTCGCTCAACGATGCAGTTATCGAACTCCAATATCTAGGACTAGTATCTTCCTCAGTCATGGAGTCCTATGGAGTACACACTAACCACCCAGAGAGATATCTGAAAGTATGTTTCCTATATTGACTTAGCTCGGAAAACAGAAGCAACTCTGGCATAAGGAAGATATCAGTCTGACCCAATGAGCTCGCATACTCCGAGTGAAGTAACTTTATTGCCACAAGTGCTATTCTCCAACCGTAGCGCACAAGTTTCATGCGTGGTGGGTGAACAATGCCAGAATATTTGAGCGAACTCGTAGAAATTGTTAGGTCCAAGCAAAAGATTTGGAGCGAGGAGATGGACGGAAGTATTAACAAGTACAAGCTTGACACGATTAGAGAGAATGCATTATCCCACTGGAATCCATTGGATGATAAAGACGAAAAACCTGCAAAGGGTGTTATCGGAACAGATGGTAGCTTAGCAACGCGCACCCTATGGGACGGCCGACTATGGTGGATAGTCAGAGCAATCGCATTGCAGGAGAACTCGAAAACACGTGTACTGGATACTGGTTTTGCTCCCGCAAGAGTGAGAGAACAGGAACTAGCATGGTATGTTTCGATTAAAATGGAAACCATAGAACATGCCGCTGCCCTTCAAGCTCTAAGAAACGAGGGAGGAGAATGGCTGCTTCTGGATGGTTCCCTCTTTGGAAGGCTGCAGCATCTACCAGTTGAATCTGGCATTAGCAATGATCGATTCTGCCTGCTCGATTACTTCGAAACAACACTAGAACTGCTTCAGTATTGCAGAGAGAACGATATCGGAATAATCGCAGTTAGCAAGGATAGTCGGGCTAGACACTTCCTGCGTTTTACACTTCTAGATACAATTCATAAAGTATTGAAGAACTCAAACACGAGGCTTAGCTTGGAGTCGGTAGATCACATACAAGAAGCAGTACTGAGTGCCAAGAGAGAGCAAGTCGATATATCTGCATTAAAAACCAAATTATCCGATCACAAAAAGCCGGTTCAAAGCAGAATCATGCAACTTGTTAAGCTGGCTACGGATAGTCTGTCGGATCATGTGTTGATTCAATTGCTCTTTCGTGGTAGGGGATATACTAGTCCACTTGTCCTCAGTATGATGAAAAACACAAGGCTTTCTCTTGCTAATTCATTTCGGGAACCTACCAAGTATCTAAGAACCCGATTCAAAATGGCATTGGCGGAGTCGGAAATCGAGGCCGAGTTCAAGATGAAGGCTACGAAAATCCTGACTCAATTGCGGGACCTACCTGCAATAGTTTCATTCCACATAAAACTACATCCGCAAGATACACCGCTTCGAGTTGACATACCAGGATGGATGGTGGGCATTGACACCAAAATATGGGAACCACCCAAGCCAGAAAGAATGAATTGCAACGTAGATGAGGTGCTGAGTGTTCTGAGAGGAGGGTATGGTGGGCTTCAGAACTACAATATTTGGCTTAAGCGTGCCGATGAGATTGCCCGTTTGGGGCGTCAAACGGTCGATAATTTATATCGGCAGACTCTTGAAAGAGAATTGGGAACAAGAATAGTATTTGAGCGGGGTTACAGCCGTGTCTACTATCCATGAAAACGAACGAATAGGAATTGTTGTAGGTGAAACAACTTCAACTTCATTTGTCTTTTCGTCTACTAAAGATCTTTGTCCGTCGAAACTTGACTACCTGATAGTTAAGTCAGAAGCAATGATTGATGAAAAAATCACGGAAACTGATGTTCTAGCTCAAGTCGAAGCAGTCATGTCATCGAGCGATGCGCTCAAGCATCTGGTGAGCTTTGAAGCGCTCACGAAGATTCAAGAAGCAAATATTGGTGACCTTCGAACATACGGGTCTGCGCAGGTATTGGGTTATATACATCCTATCACATCAGATGTCTTAATCCCACGGCGTTCTATCACGCCAGGGACCGAGGTTTATTCCGCACCGAGAGATTTCCTGGAGAAATTCTACTCTTATCCTCGTGATGAGTCACTGACAGTTGGAAATCTCATTACTCGGCCTAGGGTTTCTGTGGGTCTGACTGTTTCGGGACTAAGAAGGCATATGGCAATTATAGCTCAGACGGGAGCAGGAAAGAGCTATTGTGCTGGAGTCCTGATTGAGGAGCTACTGGAAAAGGGGGGAAGCATAATTGTCGTTGACCCACATGCCGATTATGCCCTCATGGGAATGAGTGTAGACAAATCAAGACATGAATTAAGCGATAGATTGGTTGTATTCAGAAACCCCGCAAGCACTGGACGCTATAGTGAAAAGGATGTGGGCAATATGGAGGATTACACCATAGCATTCTCAGATTTATCGGATGAAGAGATTTTTCGAATTGCCAACATTCAGGAAGGATACAAAGTAATCAGGGAAACGGTATCAACGGCATTACAGGAGCTTCGCGATTCAGACACGATTTTCTCTCCGCAGGACTTGGTGAGCAAGTTGGAAGAGAATCTCCAATCAGCAGATAAGCAAAGCGAAAAATCACCGATCCAATCTGCATTGAGATATGTACGCATATTGTCACGGATGAGGGTCTTCAGTAGTACATCGACCCCAACTGAGAGAATTCTTTCCCCAATGCAGGTATCAATCATGGATCTTTCGGGACTCAATGCGTTTAGCACGGACTACATTGTATCAAAATTGTTGAGCGATACATATCACGCACTACTGAATGGTGAATATGCTCATCCTGTTTTCGTGGTGATAGAAGAAGCCCACAACTTCATACCAGCGAACGATACAACTCGTTCAAGTCCCATAATCAAGAGAATCGCTGCTGAGGGGCGCAAATTCGGCATTTTTCTTATTGTAATATCTCAGCGGCCATCGAAAATCCATCCAGATACGCTCTCACAGTGCAATAGTCAAATCATAATGAAATTAACCAATCCAAAAGACCAAGAAGCGGTCATCAGGAGCTCAGAGAGAATGAGCGAGGGCATGCTGAAGAATTTGCCGGGATTCAATCCAGGCGAGGCAGTGGTCTTGGGTCCAGTCAGCAAGGCCCCAGTCATGATAAAGATTCGAAAGCGGAAAACACACGAGGGGGGAGCAGATATCGACGTTGTTGAGGCATTGAAATCGGCTAGGCGGGAAGTGTCGATAGACAGGGAAATTGATGAAACTACATCCAATTCAAGCGCCTTTACTGGAGCATTCGGAGATGAAGTAGAATGACTGTCAAGATACTCATAACGGGCGATAATCATTTGGATAGTCCCAGCAAGAACTTTGGTACGAATAAAAACGAGCGACAACGTGATTATCAAAGGAACTTCAAAACCATCGTTGAATATGCCATTGAAAACGAAGTTGATGTTTTCCTTATTTGCGGAGATCTTTTCGACCACAATCGGCCTAGTAATTCCACCAGAGCCTGGGTAATGAAACAGTTCCGACGACTTAAAGAGAATGGGGCGTCATCCTTTCTTGTCACAGGGCACCATGATACACCTAGGAGCATTGTTACGGGCGTTTCCCCTTTGCAAACTCACGGGGAATCTGGCAATGTGACATATTTTGAAAATCCATCACAACCTAGGGCAGTGGACATCCAAGTGGATGGAATGAGAGTCCGAGTGGTCGGGATAGGTTTCAATCCAACACTACAGGCAGAAGATAATCCGTTGGATGTGGAAATGCCCCCTCCTGATGGGGATTTGAACATATTGCTGCTTCATTATCCGATTATTGGCTTTAGTGGATTCATAGGTGATGAAGTGACTGTTTCACCTGATCAGATTCCTGTCGGGTATCAACTGATAGCAGCTGGACACTATCATTCCGCTCAGCACAAACGAATTGGGGATTCTTTGGTAGTCATTCCTGGAAGCACCGAGAGAGTGAGCTTTAATGAAGAAGGAGGAGAGAAGAGCTTCACTATTCTTGAATTCGAAGATAATGAAATACCGGAAGTCAAACGGATTCCTCTCAACTGCCGTGAAATGAAGACACTTCTCATAAAAGTAAAAGATGGAGACAATATTACAAACATTGTAGAACAAGAGATTGAGGAGGTCGCAAATCCAGAGCTTATTCTAAGAATAAGGATTGAGGGAGTTGTGGCTGTTGAAACTCTTGCCACATATAAGAGATCCAAATTACAGAGAATGGGTGATGATCTCTGCTTCAGAGTCATTCTGGAAGATACTGATTCTCTGAAGGTGGAGGGGGTAAGGGATATTGAACCTATTTCAGCCATTGACCCCGATGAGGAACTTCTGTCCTATTTCGATGCCAAAATGAAGGATATGGATGAGGATTCAAGGGCGATTGTAGAGCAAGCAAAGAGCAAATGTATTGAGTTGATGGAGGAGGTTTCAAGGTTTGATTCTTAAGGAACTCCGCGCTATTAATTTCAAATCGCTCCGTGACGAAACAGTGAAATTTGAGAAAGGGGTCACACTGATTCGAGGGCTAAATGAAAGCGGAAAATCGACCATAATGGAGGCTATACTGTACGCACTCTATACATACGTTCTTCGACCAACAACAAATCCGGCTCATGCGAAGTTGATTGAACACAATTCCTCACGAGCTTTTGTTCAGCTTACATTTCAAATCGGCGATAGAACCTTCCAAGTCACAAGGGAGATATTTAGATCAAGCAAACGGTCTAGCAAGTCAAGAATAGATGAGATCTTGCCAAATCGCAAATCCAAGCCATTGGGAGTCCAGTCTGTTACTAAAGTAAATGAAACCGTTATGCAACTTATGGGTGATATTTCATATCACGAGTTGGTTTCGAGTTGCATCGTTGCTCAGAAGGAGTTGGGAAAGCTTGTTGAGTTGAGGGCAGGAAAAAGGAAGGACATCATCAATGTCTTTCTTAATCTTGAGCACTTCAATAAGATTCTTGACAGAGTGAAAGATATCAGGCGGATTCTTCTTGGCAAGAGAGAGGCTGGAGGAGGAAAAATTGATTCAGAGGAGAATAAGAAAGAAACGCTGCTACAGGCACGTGACCAATTTGACGAATTCATGGGGGAGAAGAACGAAAAAATAATATCGGTAGAGGACCTGAAAAAGCAACTCAAGAGTACCAGAGCTGAATTAGACGAAAAACAATCTCTCCTTAAGAGATTAGAGAAGTATGATGACGCGAGGGAAAAACAAGATTCTATAAACGGAGAAATTGAGAGCATAAAGAAGCAAATCGATATTCACGAAAAGCGCCTCGATAAGTTAGCAGATCTGGAAACTGAGAGAAAGGAAATACAAGCTGATTTTGACGAACTTGAATACATTCGATCAGCCACTCCTGAGATTCCACAGATAGAAGAGGCAAAGTCCAGCTATGAAGGATTGGAGCAGGAACTGAGGATTGTCACGCAGAGTGAAGCGAAGCAAAAGAATGGGTGGCAAAAAGAAAAGAAAGAAGCCGAGAATTTGAAACCCACTACTCATGAACAGGAGATAATATCCTCATCGATTAATTTGAGAATGATTGGCGTTTCAGCCCTTTTTACCGTCATCTGCCTAATATTGGGGGTATCAATCAACCAACTTCTGATTCTTGGTTCCATCCCATTTGTCATTATTATGGTGTATTTGCTGTACCGATATCTCAGAAAACTCAGTCTTTCCGAGAAAAACCTCAAGTACCTCAAACAGAAGGAGCGACAAAAAGCACAGTGGGATTCGCTTCTGGACATTCGAGAAGAAATTACCAGGATAAATGGAGAATTGGAGGCTGAGATAGATAGTATCGAACCGAAAATTTCGAAGCTTCCTTCAGAGTTGAAGCCGGAGCATGCCGAACTGAATATTGACGTGATTTCAGATATTTTGGAGAAATATGAAGACACTGCCGAGAAAAGGAAGAATCTCCATTCTAGGATTAAGCAAATCGATGAGCAGCTCGATGAGAAACCAGAAATACAAACTGAAATATCTAGCTTGGAAAGAGAGAAGGATAAGAAGCAAGATGAGCTTACAGAAGTAATATTTCCAGAACTGCCAAAATCGATTGAATTCTCCAAAGAACTGCTTGAAAATACTCAAGATGAGGTCACTTCACTAACGGCAAGAGCTGCAGGTCTAAAGCAAGAAATCAAGGGACTAAAAATCAGAATTGGAGAACTAGAAGAATATCTGAGGGATCATGAAGGAGTACATGAAAAATATAATGAACAAGTTGCTAAAGTCAAGCATTTGATAGAAGAGGCTGAGGTCTCAGGAATAGTCAAAGAGGCCCTGGAAGAAACAAGCAGGAATTTGAGGCAGAGAGTTAGACCGAGTGTTGAGCGACATATGCAACAAATCCTGCCAGTCATTACAGACAACCGCTACAAAGCAGTCCGACTGGTGGATGACTACAATCTTGAGGTTTGGAGTGAGGACGCAGGTGAATTCCAGGAGAAGGAAATGTTTAGCGGCGGTACGGAAGACCAATTCCTCCTTGCAATGAGGATAGCATTCGCGCTGTCCTTATTGCCATTTAGGAAATATGTGAAACCAGATTTTCTCTTTCTTGATGAGCCACTTGGAAGCAGTGACATGATCAGAAGAGAGGGAATTATGAATCTAACAAATACGGTGCTTTCTGAAAGCTTCGAGCAAATAATCATAATTAGCCATGTTGAAGGTTTGGAAGAATACATTGATCACATCATTGAAGTTGAAGACGGGCAGGTTCGTTCCACTCAATGAAAGAACACTACGTGGGGTCATTCCAATAGCCCATTACGCGAATATCGATAGCATACATGAAACAAGATTTCATTTACTCATCAAGACTTAATATCGAATACCGCCGAGGGGCTTACATACCAGTAGGCCTAATTTTTCATTTTGATTTGGCATCAAAAACTCGAATCAATAAGAATAATCGATTTTATCTCTATCCCGAGCATCAACAATTTCCTTGATTCTTTTGTGTGAGAGACCTTCAGTGTCGATACCATGAGATTTTGCACCCATTTCGTAAACCGCCTCCTCTAGACCTTCTATTTTTTCTTTTTTCTTGCACATTAGGAACACTTTATGTTTATTCTTTGTTTGAAAATATAACTGTTGCTCGTTGGAAGGTAGCTATCGTTTCCTTTTTCCGCCTGATTATACCTCCAAACATATGACCCTCCAACCGTGTTAAGCATCCGAGCACTAAGAATCATTTGGCACGATACACAATGGGAACATTGGGCAGGTCTTCTGTATCAAGAACAGATGAAAGCTCTTCGGGGCTGGATACACTAATGAAAATCTGATTCTTCCTGCATTTCCAGACGTCTATGTATGGAGCCAAATTATCGATATTGTAAGACTTACATTTCTTAGGAAGTTCTCTAGGAATGGTTCTCCAACTATATTCCACCTTTTGTACGTCATCCACTTTCGGAAAATCTGGCATGAATGAATCGAGCATCGATAGGTCTTCAATAGTTATTTCTCCAAGAGGTAGGGTTTTTGATTCAATTACCTCTCGTTCGTCAAATTCATTCTGTTTGAGAACCCGATATGGTCCTAAATGTTCTCCTAGTTTCCTAGAAATCGAGTATTCCCAGTTGGCGTTCTCCCACCAATGGTCCATGAGTTCAATAATCTGCTCAGCAATAGAACCACTGGTTAACAGGCCAACCTCAAAACCCTGTTGAAGACTTATTTTCTCAAGGTTTGCGGTCATGAGAAGAGCCTCAACACCCCGACTTGTCTTTGTGCACACAACTTTCGCATGCAAATCGTCCAAACCTCTGACTTCAGCGCCATTCTCTTTAAGTTGGTGCAACAAAGGAGTCGTCTTTACCCGAGGTCTGACAAGGATTTTGACATTTTTCACCGATGATTGGGCAAGAATATCTTCGAATATCGGATCATCATCTGATACCCCGTAGGTGGCAAGAAATAATTCGTCCTGAGCATTCAACACTAGACGGCTTATTTCCGACCTCAATTTCGTTACTCTATTGCGATACGTTAGAGCGAAAGCTTGGAGATTATTGATTATCTTGGATACCTCTCCTGAAACTGGTGGTTCAATTTTGCGTGCGTCTGTCAGCATATTAGGTTTCAGCAATTCTCTTTCACCGAGGTCCCACCAAGCCGAACAGAAAACCATGAAGAGTTCCTCAATCTGGTCATCACCTAGAGTTAGACCCATTTCAGGATGAAGAAGAGCATGGTAAGTGAAGTTTGCCGTAGATAGGACTCCTTTGCGTGTCTTTTTGGCAGGGTCCGACAAGATGAACTTGGCATGAACCTGGGCATCACGGAGGAGCGTCTTTCGACAGATTTTATTCAACATTTGCTCATTTTCTATCTGCACCTTTTTCTGCAAAGACCCCTCCGCCAAGTTGTCCTGAGCAATGCGGTCCTTGGAGGCAGTAAGAATGTAAACACGGACGCCCCTCCTAGCGGCATCCAAGATACTTTCAATCAAATTATCATCACCAATCAAAAATGAACATATCGCTATAATTTGCTCAGCCCCTGCGACAATATCCAGTATCTCCGATTTTAGCGTGCCACCTCCATGACCCCCTATCAAAACCGGGGGGCTGGTTTCTTTTTCCCAGTTGTCAGAATCTCGCGAAAACCACGCGGGGCCAATGGTTTGGTCTATTTGTGATACCAGCTTAGTCCTGTCCTGAACAAATGGGTTGGTCATCTTGCATCACCCGGTAGCAAGTCGAGGGGAGCCTGAAGCAGCCAGGCCTTATTTGTTTCATCCCGCTCGAAGAGAGTCTTCGCAACTTCCTCTTGCTTTGGTATCTTAATCTCGAACTTCTTCGGGAATTTCTTTCGCGTATCAGACGCATGCTTGGTGAATGCAGATTGTCGAAGGTACTGATTCGGAAGCTCATCAACTATCAACCAGTAATACCACTTGCTCGCATCAGTTTTGCTCCTGGGTTCAATATCCACAGCGGGAGTTTTCATGCTTCGAAAAGACCCGAAATTGGGAAGCTCAGGTTTGCTTACTTTGAATGATTTCCGAAAGGCCCTTCTTTCCGTTGAGTTGGTGCTTTCGAATTCCACGAGGATAATTTCTCGCGTCCTTTGCCAATCTTCGCCTAGTGTGCTAAGCAACAAGTCCAATGCCTTCTTGTAGCTAATGTCAAAACTCTCCGGCAATGGTAATCTTCTATCCACTGGCTTTCCTATTCGTAAAATTGGTTCATTATTGACACCTATTTGAAGGGTTAAGTCACATCTGGAAGTATTCTGTGGAAGGCCATATCTGTCAACATCTTTAACTAGTACTGATTCAGAGGTTTCTTTCAACAAGATCGGATAATCTACGACTTGTTCGATGAGGTTAGGAACCTCTCGAGTGCCATTGATTTCATATCTAGCTCCTCCTTTATGCCCTAATTCCCTGCCATCCAATCTGGCTTCATGAGGGCCATCAATAGACAGGATGACTTGGGGTATTAACGGGTCATCCACGAAGCTTACAGTGAACATTCCGGTCAATCTAGTTGGCACTAGTTCCTTATCCAATGCATCGACACCATCATCAGTTAGACAATAATTCTTGTCAAGAAGCCCTTCTTTGTAAACCCGATTCAATAATAGCTCTGCCTGGAGCAGAGGTGTCTTCTCAGCCAGAAGTTCCTTGTGAACAAGCTTCGCATTCACAACGTCAGAATTTTCATGAGCAAGCTGAAGTATTGCCAACCACACAGGATGTTCTTCATATGTCTGGATGGACAGCCTAATATCCCATATGTGAACCGTTAATTCTCTACTGAAATTCATTTTCTCGCTCTTGCTCATTCCTCATCATCTCCAAAAGGTGTGTCATCGGGTAGCTCTGCTAGTCGGCGTAGCAATTCAGATTCATTTTGCTCTGCAAGACCACGTTTGTTGCCCACTAGTACTAACTGATATCTTCCACGAGTGATTGCAACATTCAAACGATTTGGGCTATTGAGAAAACCAATCCCGGAATATCCATTTCTCACGAAGCTAATAAATACAATATCAGCCTCTCTTCCTTGAATGCTATCCACGGATCCTATTCTTATCTGAGCATTAACAGCAGTGTAGAGGTCTGACTTGTCGTAGGTCAGAGTATTATCAGATTGGATGAGTTGAAGAATGCAATCAATTTGGTTGTTATAGAAAGAAAGAACTGCAACTTCCCAGCGTTCTCCATCTGGTCGCGGATTTAGTGCCGCCCAGTCCAAGAACTCTTTTAGCTCCTTGACCAATGCATGTGCTTCATCTTTGTTGGTATAATTTTCGCAATCACCAGTCACATCCATCCAGATGGCCCTTTCTGTGTATCTTTGATAAGGCCAACTTCGTTTGCTTTCAACATTCGGAGCATCTCTTAGCAGCTCTGAGTCATAGATATGAGTTCTAGGAAAAGATGACATTTCAGGATGCATGCGAAATTGGTACTGCAATTTTATCAGCCGATTCTCTAGCGCATCTTCAGGAAATCCCCGGTTCAGCGTGCTATCAAAATCAGCCTCTGGACGGAAGCCCTCAACAAGTAATTCCAGCACGCTTGGGTATGCGCAGAGCCGTACTCTGTTCAGCTGCTCCTCAAATTGTTCTGCAGATTTTGTAGAAGGCTGCAGATTCTCACCGAATTCATCTGCTTCAATGAATTCCGGAATCAGGAGTTGCTTTCTCTCCCCATATTTTTCAAAAGAGCCGTCTTTTGTAGTTCTGGTGAAGAACTCTTGACCTAGAATAATCGAAAGCTCTAACTCCCAGTTTCTTTCTCTTGGAGTCCATAGTTGACCCTGATTTCTTAGATATTCACGCTTGGCTTTGAACTCTGGTCCAAGAAGTGATTGATTGCCTCGAATCATTTCTATTGAGCCAGGCAAATATTTGGATATTGTCTTTGCCTTCGATTCGTCACTGATAATGACTGAAGAGGACAATATTTCGGTCAAGATTTTTTTGTTTCCCAAATCAGTATCGTCATCCAACATGGAGGTATGGAGCCCTTTGCTCTCCGCCTGTAAATTGTAAAGATTTCCTTTGATTTCGTCATCAGATATCAATAGGAGCTGAATTGGATATCTATGCTGTTTAGCCACTGAGTAGATATCAATGCAACAATCTCTCTGTTCTTGGTTATCCAGTAGCGTCTTTATAGTAGCCGCAATGCTATCTGCATCAACATGAGGTGAAAGCTGTCGGGGGTCACCACAAAGAATCCAACGTTGTGCGAAATGCGCAGGAACTAAGAACTCATGAAAGGTGGTCTTACTTGCCTCATCTATGATGAGAATATCATAAACAGGCTTTGATTCCGAATGACTGGCGCCCTTAATTTCGGGATGCTGCAATATCCCAACTGTCGTTCCACAGACTAGATTTGCTGACTCAACCAGCATCCTGTCCACCCAGCTCTTTCCATCCTCAGAATTCAAGGTTCTAAGCCACTGATTTTGTGCCTTGCTTCGATTCGATTTGGCGCTTAGTTCATCCACAATCTCCTTTCTATAATGCGGGGCAATTCGCTCCAGCTGGTAATCTCTAATCAAACTGCTAATCTTTTCAGACGCGCCAATCCTCAATGGAACTATCTCTTCTAGCGCCTTGGGTTCTGTCAATAGCCGTTCCAATGCCTGGTCGATGGCAACATGAGTAGAAGCACAGAAGAGCACCCTCATCCCTCGCCTTACTGCTTGGTAGATCAGCTCCATTATCGTGTAAGTCTTGCCTGCTCCTGGTGGCCCCCAGAGAAGGGCGAAATCCGGAGTCTTAACAGCTCTTCTCACAAATCTACGCTGCTTCTCTGTGGACGGATTATCTTGGTCTTTAAGAAACAACCAGTCGCTCTTCTTGAATCTGGTACTAGGAACGTCGGGCCATTTCACAGAGGAGGTTCTCTGGAACAGATTCAACAAAGGATTAAGATTCTTGGAGGGCTCATTTATGAAATTGTACAGCGCTTCACGATATCTCCTCCACTGATACGTTGAGGGGATATAGAAGAGCCGAAACCTCTTCCTTTCATTGCCGAAAGCTGCTTCCGGAACTTCAGCAAGTAGAATCATGTTGTGTGATTCATGGAAATCGAGAATCTCAATAGGATACCCTAAGAAGCTGAATTGCTCCCTTTTGGTGCGGAGTAGCTTTTTCAGGTTTTCAGGCATTTGAAGCGGTATTCTTTCCTGATACGGATCTGAGTTCCTGACCTCATCAGGTGACAGCAATGAAATGCCCCTTTGAAGCAATTTTTTCCAATTGCCACTCTCATCGGAATTCACACTGATGATTCGTGCCCATGTAGCATTTTTGTGGTTCCTACGGACATACTCGCGAACACTTCGGTTATTCAGTTGCACCTTTAGTGCTGCATATTTTTTCTCAAAGCTGTATATGGTATGGTCTAGATACTCAATGATATCTTTAAGACCCAACGAGACACGTAGCATCTGGTAATAACAGTCATCTGTAGTCTTTACATCAGGAAGGTTGCGGTATGCCATTACTGAGGAACGAAGCTGGCGTGGGTCAAAGCCAGCCACTTGTTGCACCTCCAAAATCTTCAAAAATGCATTTCTGAGAAGGAGCAGACAGAATGTCGCAAGAAAGATGATTTAACTTCAATTGTCGCTTCTTCGCTTCACCTTTAGGTAACAACTTGGAAGAACCCTCCCATAGACGAATCAGCCTGATGGATTCAGTATATTTGTAGGTTCTTTGTTTGTATAGCAGCAACAATCCCGTTGAATTAAGAATTCCAGAGGAATGATTATGTCTACCGACCCTCTTTGCGGGGCTATCTGAATTCATAAAGGACATTTATTGACTAACATTATAAAGTGAATCGGCTTAAATTTCGACATATTATCGAAATGTAATGCGGTATCATTGGGTTGATTTCTCAAGCATTCGAGCAAAGAGCAGACCTGACGGAGTTAGTCCCACACGCAAATTCCGGCCCTTCTTTTGACATCGTATGAGCTCGCTCCGTTCCATTCGTTTAACGTGATATGAAACAGTTTGCGGTGTTATCTTCAAGTGGTCTGCGATTTTGCAATTTGCCTTCTCAAGTAGAGTATTGCCCGCCTCTGTTTCCTTGAAGATAAACCTCAGAATCTGTTGCTTTTCTTCGCTCAAAGCGGAAAATGGGATTCTAGGGGTTGGCAATGTGATGACTTGTTCTTCCAGCGGGACTTCTTCGCCTTTTTCTAGCTCTCTAACATAAATGACTTTGGCGGAAATAGTAAAACCTGCAAGCAGACAGGCAGATGCCATTATGTTCGTACCGCCAGTCATGTTTGCGATTATCTTATCATTCGCATGATTCTGCCAGATGCCAATGAATTCTGTCATCACACTCTCTAGTGAGAATGGGTCGATTTCCTTTAGTGTAACTTCTTTCAGACCAAAGGCTTTGACATTTTCTCTGACGCTGGCAGCAACGATTCGAGGATTTCTTTGCTTCATTCGAGGGTTGGAACCATAAAGCAAGTAAACAACATCAGGGGAGGCATAGAATATTCCTCTTTGAATGGGCTCTATGCTGCTGCCAACGGTCGCTATGTATACTACATGGGTCTCTTGCGTCATTTCTGTGTCCCATCGTACTATTCTATTATATGGCTTACTAACCACGGTTTATCCTGAGTCACTCGACTCTTGGTTTTTTTCACAGTTCTTGGATTGGCTATACTCCCCTCTTCAAACCCACGTATATCCCGCCTAGAGCTTATTGTTGATATGCAGGCTCCACAAAATGCAGCTGGGATTGGGCACCAGATTCTTCCTCAAGAAAGACCTGTGTGGATATGGAACCCAAGCCGGCCGTCCGATGCTTACCAAGATTGCATAACTCGGAATACTTCGACAGTCCCACAGTCATCTTTGCCGGGATTGACTCAGTATTGTGAACTAGGTATTCAACCTTCCCGACAAAACCGATCACAGTCAAGTGAGGTCCCATCCTTATAGGTACTGTCTTGGTTTTGTGTCTCGCAACATAGACGTTCTGGAGAACCCATTCCACATACTCCTCAATCGACCTGAAACCCGTATACCCCAAATCCTGCCAGATGCGAAGAATAGAGGGAAATACTTTCTCGGGGAGAGGGAACATGCAAAGTGCATCCGTGTCTGACTTGGAGAGCTGTACGGGAGTGTTGAAAGCCATCCTTATTCGTACTGCAGATGCATCATCAAGATTTGGTGAGGAGATCCATTGGTTCATCAATTCATGGGGGTCATCGATGCTATAGTCAACAGCACGAATCGGCATTACATGATTATGTAAACGAAGCTCCAGATAGTTCAGATTCAGAATATGTTTCAGGAGCTCAACGAATCTCTTTTTTCGAAGAAGGCGAACGCCAAATGTGTATTCACTGCCCATATTGAAATGGGTCTTGAAATGATTATCGTGCGGAAGTGGGACAACAACAAAATCGCGAATTGTTTGTTGGGCATGCATCTCACTACTAAGCTCGGGGTCGAAGTCCTGTACCGTCTTTAAGAACCAAGAGCGTAGAGGCCTACCAGTGTAACCCAAGTCCAACTTCATTGGACTAGTTATATGAAAGCGCAGTCCTATCATTATTAAGCCTCAATGCCCACCATGTAGCAGGACTTTCAGAGTGTGGAGCGTGTATAACATTTTTGAGCTTGTATCAACTCGGCGTATTGACATCCAACGGTGTGCCGGACAAATGTGTCTTCTAACCCCAACTGTCAATTTTTCTTATTATACTGATGAAAATTATCGAGTTGCGATGCCCTTTATAAATGAGAGCGAGTTTGAGGGGGCATCGCATGGCATGCCTGGAAGCGGAGTTATGCGGGCTCGTATGGGCAAAATTGATATGTTTGATGGGCTATTGCAGAAGTGAATCCCGAAGAAAGGGAATTGAAACATGGAGCCGCTGGAAGAGAATTAGGATTTAATACAAATTGCAGAAGTGAATCCCGAAGAAAGGGAATTGAAACCCATTTGGTTTTTCGTAATCTCCAAAACAAAATCTTATTGCAGAAGTGAATCCCGAAGAAAGGGAATTGAAACTTCAGAGCCATAGACTGAACCATTAAACCAAGCAAAATTGCAGAAGTGAATCCCGAAGAAAGGGAATTGAAACTTTAAATCTTCCGCCTTGTAAAACAACCTTTCCGTGAATTGCAGAAGTGAATCCCGAAGAAAGGGAATTGAAACTTATCCAATTTAAGGCTGAAAGCTAGTTCAGCATCCCATTGCAGAAGTGAATCCCGAAGAAAGGGAATTGAAACACCTAACCCATGTGGTGGTGGTCGCTGATGATTGCATTGCAGAAGTGAATCCCGAAGAAAGGGAATTGAAACTCAAATATCTTCGGAGACTTCCAATATCTGGTCACAATTGCAGAAGTGAATCCCGAAGAAAGGGAATTGAAACAGGCTAATATGCCTGCAATACCAGGCCTTGAGTTTATTGCAGAAGTGAATCCCGAAGAAAGGGAATTGAAACCCCCCAAGAGTAACGAACTCTTGGATTTGTGAATTCGCGACAAACATTGCAGAAGTGAATCCCGAAGAAAGGGAATTGAAACCACTCGCATACAGGAACAGGTGGTGACTAGCCTCTGTATTGCAGAAGTGAATCCCGAAGAAAGGGAATATCCATGCCCAATGAACAATTGTCTATCAAC
>CAZYLT010000008.1:0-113155 GCA_964648855.1 uncultured archaeon | reverse complement strand
ATACGACGCTTTTCCCGACGTTGGGATTGCCAATGAGAGCCACACGCACAGTCATGCACTTTCCTCCGTTGATACGATGACTGTATCTGCTTCGTCCTTCCTGAGTGTCAGCAAGTAGCCCCTGAGTTCAAACTCAACGGGATCTCCCAATGGGGCAGCGCGAATCACTTCGACTCGGACTCCGGTTGTGATACCCATGTCCAGTATTCGTTTCCTGATTTGCCCAGTACTTTTCACTTTCGCGACAGTACCAGCCTCACCAGCCTTCAAATTGCTTAGTTTTTGTTCCAATGTGTTTCAACTCCAGATTTAGATTAATGTAATAATGTTAGTCCAATCTAAACCGCTTATATTTCTTTCTGTTATCAAATGGCGGTCTTGACTAAATTAGGTCGGTAATCATTATGCGTACAATTAGACATACTTAAATAATTAAGTCATATCTAAATTAATCCCTGTTTAGCGCCGAGAAGAAGACTCCGATGTGAAGAAAATGGACCAAACATTCATAGCAAGCTCAGACAAAGTAGTAGAATCACCTGCTACGAGTCACATGAATCTTTCCGAATTGAACATAGGTGACGAGTGCATTATCATCAGAATTAATGAATCCAATCCATGCGGACATGTTCGTCATTGTTCTTCTAACCCGAACACACTCTTTGTTCAGCACCACAAGCCGCGACGAAGGTTTCATGGAAGTGCCGGACACCGTTTAATGGAAATGGGGCTTACTCCCGGCACACATGTTGAAGTTCTGAACCTACAAGAACATGGACCCATCCTTCTCGGAGTGAGGGACTGCAAGCTTGCTCTAGGGAGAGGCATGGCGAGCATGGTAATTGTGAAACAACTACACTCCAACCAAGGGATTGGTGTTTGAGAACATGATAAAAGAAATAATCTGCACTATCCAGAAGAAAGGTTACCTGAGCATTGAGCAGATTGCTAAAGAACTCGACATTGATGGCAAATCAGTATCTGAAATCATGAGTCTCCTAACGAGAAAGGGATACCTAACACAGGAGCCTCTCTCAACAGAGAGTTCTTCGTTGTGTGCGGGCTGTACAATGAAGTGCTCGCGAAGGGGGCATTCAACACATGTCTATCGAATAACCTCGAAAGGAAAAGAATATGCCAAATTGTAAAGCTGGATTCGTTGTTCATAGTAGTATATGTGCAGGACGTGGCTATGAAGGTTAGATTTTTGCGCAAGGAAGATATGTGGTCTTCGTGGGATGGGGCTGTGTCGTTCTTCTTATACAGATAGGCTAGCATATGAAGTTGTAGACTGATTGTGAGTTAGGCACTGCATTTGACCGAGGTGTACACAAGAAGCAATATAGGTCAGGGTATGCCTGCATTGAGAGGACTCACTTGAATTGGCTCCATCTACCTCGTCAAGCATTAGATAAGTGAAGCCTTTGATGGTCAGAAATACATTCATTAACTGCTGGAATTCAAGAAATCCAAGTAACTGCTCCATGCGTGGATAGAACTCACTTCTCGTTCCCAATTCCCTGTAGAATATTTTTATGCAATCAAATAGTGATATATTCATACAAGAACAACATGGTCATAGCTTGAGTCCAAATTAATGATTATGGTCTTCAGACAAATAGTATTCTCCAACCCAAAATGGAAATTTGGAAACTAGCGGCATGCAATTCTTTCATTCATAGTAATTCAGAAATTTGCTCTCAGCATAGTTTACAATTATTAGCAGATTCATCTACTTTCGCGCAAGGGAGAGCTGATTTTGCTGTACATGGAATGGCTATAAGATGGGCGTAATCACTACCCAAACTACATCTCGGAAAGAACCAATAGCGGAACCGAAGTTCATCGATAGTACAGAATTTGGTAGTTTTCTGTAACCAGTCGATTTCGCTCATTGAAATAAGCACACCAGGTCCTTTTGGGAAAGCTGGGCTACTCTCAGAGAATATCTTCTGAAATATAGAGAAGGGAAATAGGGGCAGCTATAACTAACCTGCACTGTGCGACCAAGTTTGCCTATCTAAGGAAGCTCTAAGGTAGGATCATATGGCTAATGGAATACTGAGCTTGGAGCTGGATGAGGAAGTGACCGTGAGTATTGAGTGACAGGAGCGGAGAAGCTAATTAGGAATAAAATGAGTTGAATATTTTCTGGAATACACAGAGATTGTAACGCAAATCCTATGCAAACTAGTAACTAGCTATCGGGGAGAATACTTCAATTTGGGTGAAGCAATAGTTCAACCAGTTCTATTCTGAATCTAAGATTATCAATACACATTGGTGCCCAGAGACCAAGCATGTTTTGAATCAAAGCAGAATTGGTCGATGCGTAGAATACTCGGGGTCTAGGCAATAGCTCGTCAATAATGTCTTCTATCATGCGGTGTAAAGATATGCTTTGTCGGAAAATCAATGGAACCACTAGTTGAGTTAAAGCAAACTCCTGCAAGATATCCAAATTACACTAATAAGCTTTCGTGCATATTTGAGATTGTAACAAACGATTGAGGAGAACTGAGGAAAAATAGCGACGTGGGAGTGTCTGAATGACTTCAAAACGGGACCTTGATGAACTCATCCATCGAATGCCTTTGAATGCTTTGACCTTTCCTGTCGTTGTCACTGATTTGAAGGGAGCAATTCAGAAGGTCAATACGGTACTCCTGAAGAATCTAGAGTGTCCAGAGAGCAGGTTGCTGAGACGCACTATCACCGAATTCATGAAGGATTCGGAAGAGATGCAGATTCTATTGGACACAGTGCAAGAGAAGGGTAAGTATTCTGATGTTGTTGTCCTAGATATTCCGGCAGGACGCCAAACTAGCTATTGGGTCGATGCTTCCATATTGGTTGAAGGAAAAACCCCTGTTGGAATCTTTTGGTCATTCAAGAATCTCACGGACCCAGATGCCTCAGAGTCTGAATCTCTTCAATCTTGGCTGCAGAGTTCCCATGTCAGTTCTCTGCTTCTTGCTATCAGGAATGTCAATCAGATTATCGTCCAAGAACAGGATTTCAATAAGATGCTTGAGAAGACCTGTTCATCACTCGTCGAAGCCAGGGGATACATTGGATGTGCCATAGCCTTTGCAATAGAGGAGGGAGACATGATCAGACCCCAGGCTCACGCAGGCGAAGCTCAGATGAAAGTCAGTTGGTCAGCCACGACCCATGGAGAAGGCGACGCGCCAGATTGCGTCTTAGATAGTATCACCCAAGGCAAGGTACAGCTTATTGATTCTGCAAGTGACTGCATCGAATGTACATATCGTGTGGAATGTGGACCAGAGCCGTTTTGGACTGTTACAATTCCCATCACTGATAGTGAAAATACGATTGGAATCTTGCAGGTTATCGTACGAAGGAGGAAGGCCTTAGATGAGCAGGAGATTGAACTCCTACGAGAGATTGCTGCTGACCTCTCCATAGCTTGGTCTAAACACCAGTCTGAACAAGCCAGACGGCATGCTGAGGATGACCTGCGTCGGTTGAATCGTGAGCTAGAATCACTTGTTCAACATCGAACACAAGAGCTTAGAGAGGCAAATAATGTTCTTCGAGAACGTGTGAAGGAGCAAACCTGTCTTTACAGCGTTAGCAGAATCGTGCGAGCTGAAACCCAATCTGAATTGGAATGGATGAGAGAGCTACTTGAGCCAATCAGACAAGGGTGGCAATTCCCGGACATCACAGAGGTACGCATCCGACACGGAAAACAGAGTATGATGACAGAAGGGTTCCATGAAACAGATTGGATTCTCAAGTCGGACGCACTCATATATCCTGAGGAGGAATTAGAACTTGCCGTGGCATACTCCGAAGAACGACCTGACGAGGATCACGGTCCGTTCTTGAAAGAAGAGCTGTCACTTATTCGTGAGGTGACAAATCTCATTGCACATGAATTGTCGAAAGAGCAAATGCAGAGGGAGATCAAGGAGAGGGAGCAGCTTCTTGGTATGGCAATCGAGGGAGCTGCAATCGGAATCGTTGCTACAAACCTAAGGGGCGAGGTTCTAGATAGTAACAAATCGTTCTGCAATTTAGTTGGGTATCAGAAAGAAGAACTGCTAACAATGAACCTATGGGAGCTGGATGCTGAAGAGAACAAAAGCACAGGCAAAACGGATATTCAAGCCCTAGTCAATGGTATGAAGGAACGGGTATCGTTCGAAACTATATTCAAACGAAAAGATAGTGGCTATGTCTTCGTTATCGTCAACGCATCGATTGTTCATGATTTAAAGGGAAAGCCCCACCAGATCGTTATCCAAGTTCAAGATATCACAAAAAGAACAGAGTTAGAACAGAACTATGAGATCATCGCAAACAGCATCCCTGGCGGCATCGTTCATGTGATGGATAGTAACTTCAGGTACCTGTTCAGTGCAGGTGAATTGCTGCAATCAGTTGGTCTCTCCGATGAAGCACTTCGGGGTAAGAGTGTGTTTGAGGTCCTGCCTGAAGATTTTGCTAGGATTGTAACTGAGCAGTACGGAAGAGTGCTCAATGGAAATAAAGTGCAATTTGAGGGAGAATATGGCAACAGAACTTTTTTGGTGAGAGCGGTTCCGATCAGGAATACCGCGAACGAAGTAGACCAAATTCTTGTATTATCAACTGATGTCACCAGGCAGAAGAAGGCGGAGAAAGAGCTCAAGGAACTCAATGAAACCCTTGAAAGAAGAATAGAGGAAAGAACCATCCAGCTTCGCGAGAGCCAAGAGCTGTATCGAACAATGCTTGAAATCATCCCAGTCGCTGTTGTTGTCACTGACTTGAACATGCAGATTGTCATAGTTAATCGCATGGCTCTGAAGATTCATGGGTTTGACAGTCATGAGGAGATGATCGGAAGAAATAGACGAGAATTGATTGCTCCAGAAGACCAGGAAAGGGTGGTCAGGAACAACGAACGAATCAAAGAAGTTGGGAGTCTACGTAATCTTGAGTATGACCTTTTGAGAAGGGATGGTAGTAGAGTTCCTTCGCTTCTGAATGTTAGTGTCCTTAGAGATAAGAAGGGGAAACCCATACACTTCATTGTTGTTGCACGAGATATGTCAGAATTGAGGCGGCTTCAAAATGAGTTGCTTCGGAAAGAACGACTGGCTGCCTTAGGCAAACTCAGCGGAGGTATTGGACACGAACTTAGAAACCCATTGGCTTCAATCAGTAATGGAGTCTATTTCCTTCGAATGGCCATCGACAGCCACGACGAAGAAGTCCGTGAAACACTCAACATCATAGATAAGGAGCTTAATAATGCAGTAGATATCATCGAAAGTTTATTGAGCTTTGCGCGTCCAGAGCCTCCGACGAGGAAGAAAGTTGAGATCACAGATGTCTTGAGAGAGGTTATGGATGATATTGACATTCCAGACAACATAACAATGCAGATTGAAGAAAAAATTAACAAATCAACCATTCTGGCCGATCCAGTTCAACTCAAATCCGTGTTTGAGAACATTATATCTAACGCAATTGAATCTATATCCGGAGAGGGTAAAATAGACGTCAAAATCCGGCAAACTACTACAGATGAGGTAGCTGTTTCGGTGGCTGATACCGGAACAGGCATAGCACAAGATGAATTGGAGAAAATCTTCGAACCCCTTTTCACAAGAAAAACCAAAGGAATTGGCCTTGGGCTTGCCATAGCGAAGTCCATGATTGAAGCCCATCAGGGGAGAATTGAGGCATCAAACAACCCTAACAAAGGTGCTTGTTTCACTGTCTATTTGCCGCTCCGCAAGGAGACTTGATGACCATGTCCAAGCTTTTGAATATACTCATAGTTGACGACAACCAAAGCATTGTTCGGACCATGTCGCAGGTCCTCAACCGACTAGGACATTCAGTCAAGACTGCAAATAGTGGGGCAGAGGCAATAGCAATAGCTAAGCAGAACCACGATATTGACATAATCTTCATGGATATCAGAATGCCAAGTATGAATGGAGTTGAAGCCCTTAAAGAAATCAAGCCAATTATTCCAAATGTGGTTGTAATTATGATGACCGCATACTCGGTTGAGGATCGCATTCGAGAATCCTTTGAGGAAGGCGCAGGCGGTGTTCTCCACAAACCAGTAGACTTCACTAAAGTTCTGGAGCTCATCAATAATGTGAATAATCTTCAGCAGCAAGGGTTAATCCTAGTGGTAGATGATGATACATCATTTCTAGAATCATCTAGAAGAGTACTCGAGCGTCAGGGCTTTACTGTACTAACAACTGACAGCGGCGGGAATGCCATTCAAATCGCTAGAAAAGAAGATTGTGACATTGTCCTTATGGACATGAACATGCCTGATATGAATGGACTCCAAACTTTTCTCAAGATGAGGGAGGACGACCCGGAATCCATTATTATTCTAATCACAGGCTTCTATTCGAGGCTAAGTGAAGAGGTTGCCAGTGCACTTTTCCATTCGGCCTATGCCTGTTTAGAAAAGCCGCTCGATCTAGAAAAGCTATTCTCTATGATGAGAGATATATTTTCAAGGAGGCGAGTTGAATAGCTCTAGACTTGACGGCTATTGGAGCGTCTGTGCCGTTCCGGATAGAAAGTCTTTCAGCAGGAACAAATGAATGCTTACAGGAATCCTCAAGTGAAGATCCAGCTTCAAGATGTACCAGCATCTTCATAAGCTACAGAAGAGGGGGATATGGAGGCCATCTTCTTTGACGACGAAAATGGAGAACTACAGTAAATCGGCCAATATCCTTGTCATTGATGATAACGAGAGTCTATGTCAAACCTTGAAACATATATTCAAGAGAGAGGGGTATGGAACGTGTGTGGCTAGGACGGGGACAGAAGCTCTACAACTAATGGAGGAGGAGCGTTTCGATATTGCGCTTCTTGACGTACGTTTGCCAGATTATGATGGGACGGAACTCCTAAGACAAATTGAACGGATGCAATCAGATATCCCGATAATTATGATAACAGGCTATGCATCGTTTGATAGTGCTATCAAGTCTCTTAACACAAATGCTGTCGCATATATGACCAAGCCTCTCGATATCGAGCATCTTCTAAAAACTATGGACGACACGTTGGTCAAAGAGAGGTTGATGCGGCAGGAAAGAGAAGTGAAGGCAGCTTTGAGAGCGAGCGAGCGAAAGTTCAGGGAATTGATTGAGAACTTGCACGATATTGTCTTTGTAATAGATGAGAACAACCATTATTCTGACTATTACACATCTGATGAAAAGCTCCTGTATGCCCCACCATCAGAATTCCTTGGAAAGCATATCCGAGACGTTCTTCCGCCAGACGTGGCAAGACAACACCTTCAGGTAATGAGTAGATTACGCAGTCACGGGGGCATAGAAACCTTAGAGTACGTATTAGATAGCGGCGATGGGGAAAAATACTACTCGGCAACACTTGCTCTTCATCCCGAATCCAGCCACATTGTTGCCGGTATTCGAGACATTTCAGAAACGAAAGAAGCGGCACTAGCTATCAAGAATGTGGAGAGCCTTTATGCAGCGACAATTGAAGCAGTAGACTCAGGCATTCTTGTTGTTGACTCTGCGGGATATCCTATGTATTGGAACAAATCATTTGAAGACAACTTCTCATTCCCTGGTGTTGAACTTGACACGATGCGAGCCCAGGACATATTTTCAGCTCTCAAGTCGCTTATAGAGAATGGAAATCAATTCCTAGAAAAAGCCAAGGGTATTCAGGACTCAGATATGGATTGGAAAACACTGTTGAGATACAGAAATGGGACGACCTATGAGTGCTACACCAGCGCTCTGGCAGAGGATGAAGAGGTGGTTGCTCGAGTGTGGTCAATTAGGGATATCACCCAGCTTAAGAGGGCGGAGGTCTCTGCAAATCTCTATCTTGACCTGCTTGGCCACGATGTGCGAAATCATCTCCAAGGAATCGCGATGGCAACAGACATGTTGGAGTGGTCAAGTGGCGAAGAAATGAATAAAGACGCATTGAATGCATTAAGTGAGGGGGTCCACAAGATTGCGCGTTTGATAGACAAGCTAAAACAAACAGAGGACCTCTCTAAGAAACCTCTCAGAACGCGAAGACTTGATACCGCGATTCTGAACACGGTGAATGGATTTAGAACCATGCATAAACGCGTAGAGATTGATGTTGAGATTCAGCCTGTAGAGCCAGTCATTCTTGCAGATGACAACCTGGAATATTTGATGTCAAATCTTCTAGAAAATGCAGTTGAGAATAATCCCCATGAACAAAAGCGGGTATGGGTTCGTCTTGAGAGAGGCATCAAAGGCTACGAGCTTTCAGTCAAAGATGACGGCGCAGGTCTCTCTGAAATAAGGCGGGGAGAAATCTTCGACCCACATAGGAGATATGGTGGAGTGGGTCTTCACCAGGTGTCTCAGATAGCAGAGAAATATGGAGGATTTGTACAGGTTCGGAATAGAATCCCTGGGGATCATTCCAAAGGTGCTGATTTTCGGGTGCTCTTTCCCCGCCATAATATATGAATCTGAGGACTTGGACTGATTTAATCGGTGCCTTTTCTGGCACTTCATTTTCGAGTTCATCAGCGCTAATGCAAATACTAGCCATTGGGAGCAACCTGTACTTGATATTGCCAACAAATGAGCGCTGTTCTATTTTCGGATGGTTGCTTTATTCAGCTCTGGAAGCGAACAGCTTATCCAAGCTAACAGGCCTCTGATAGAGGGAACCTGAGATGAAATGAAGTTCCCTTGTTGTGGTCATCAGGCGAATCAGGCCTATTTCTAACATGTATCTTCGCATCTGCCAAACTCAAAATCCTCCTTACCAAAAAAAGCCCAAAATCTGAATTCCGGGGTCTAGCTTCGATGCTATCAAAAATGCTTTCTTTCCTATGATCTGGGATTCCGACTCCATGGTCGGAGAGTATGAGATGTAGAAAACCCGAATTGATTTCTGATTCGACATCAACGAAGACCTTTGACTGACTTGGCTTTCTGTGTTTGACCATGTTGGATAGTATGTTGTAAAGCGCCACATCAATCAACTCATTTCCCAGAACATACGCTCCGTCAAGGGACTTGCCACCTACTAACTCAACATGGATGTCAGGATATGAAATATCAACTCTAGCCTTTGCCTCATTCAGTTTCTTCTTCAATTCTATTGCTATCACCTCGATGTCGCCACCTTGAAGAGCTCCCAGAGTTACTGTATTGCTAAGAAGCTCCGTTGATTGGTATTGGAGTTTTTCTATCTCAGCTAACATTGTTTGAACGTCACCATCTAGGTCAGGATGCTCTAGCTGAAGTGCCTCAAGAGCGCTGATTGTCATGGAATTGTAGTTACGGATGTCATGACCTAGTATTCGAAGCAGCAAGCTTACCATCTTCTGATTCTTGACAACCTTTTCCCAAGCGTCAATCACTTTGGTTTTAGGCATAGATATCATATCGCCAAGGGTGAGATGTTTCTTATCCTTGCTCCACCCACTACTAGGCTTCAGCAATGTGATACCTACAGAAAACATGAGACTGTATGCTAAACCGAGGAGTATCTTGCTTAACAGCGATGAAATGCCTTGGACGATTGATATTGATTGGGTAACCGGATAAGCAAAGATGGGGTAAAGAACACCATCAAGGATGAGGGTCAAGATATAGACTCCTGACACAATAATCCACAATGGAATGCTCGTGAGTCTTTCTCTAATTCGTTCCACAAAAAATATCATCACAACCATCTCCAGCAACGCCAGGATATTGCCAACCCAGAATATGCCAAAACTGACATTAAACAGCTCAGATGGGATAGCAAGGGGATTTGTCACGCCCTCATAGCTGAGAAGATATCCAAAATACGGATACGAAAAGAGAAACACAAACTGAACGGCTAGAATGCCAAGGATTAACAGCTTGATTGCTGACAGGTCTCGCTCCATGATATAGACAAACAGCACTGTCCAAAGGACAGCGGCATACGCAATGCTGCCGCCCCCCACTTCAATTCCTTCAGTTATCTCTAAGATATAGAAGCTGCTCATCATGGATGTGAAGACAAGAAGAATCCCAAGATGCACATAGATAGGAATGAGAGAAGCTCTTCGTCGCAACGAGTAGAGAACAAGCCCAGAACCCGAGTAGATGAGCACATGTATGATGAGATGAAGCAATGCCACCATCTAATATCACCTATAGTGTCCTAATGGCGTCACTTATAATCCTAGGCAAACTGCAATCCAATAAGCAACAAGAATCAACAGGTTCCACATAAGGTTCTTCTGATTCAGGTTTCCTCAGCCGTAGGCTGTCATGGAATTACAGGAGAAAGACTTTGTCGCCTTCGCGTACTCGTTTCTTGGTCTTGACTGCAATTTCTTGACCAGCTTCTCCTTCTATTATCTCCTCTCGTTCATATTCCATAGATTCTACTTCTTGCTCAAAATCAGTTGTTGCACCTTCAAACTTGATTTTATCACCGACTGCAAGTTTTTCACTTAGCATAATTGCTGCAACACCAATGTTCGCAAAGTAGTTCGTAACCTCTCCGATCTCTTTCATCTTTGTCACCAATATTCTATGGTTAGTAATATACAAAGCATAGAAAAATCCTGTGATATTTGTGGTCTTGAGATTAATTCATTGTATAGAAACAGACTATGCTGGCTAATTTGGTAAGTGTGGAAGGAAGAGGTCAAGCAGCCTATTCATGAATATCTTTGGAACCTGCTCGACCTACTTCCCGAGATGATAGGGGTTATGGGTGGATAGGAAAAGCGCCGGCAGAAATCACCGCTTTCGGAGGGTTTGCTCAGGCGAGCAACGGAATTAAGGGTATCACTGTAATCCAGCCGACGCGTGTTATGATATCATAATATATCCATATATATGATATTGTTACGTATGGGATTCTCTCATTAGTGCAAAGACCAACTTAATAATCGGAGATGCATGTTAGATTCGATATGAAATACTGGGCGTTCATCATTGTACTTCTTTTTGTGGCAATTCCTTCCACTGCAGGCAATGAAACAGTAGTACATCAAGAGCATGCATTCCATCTCTCACAAGGAGAATTCAGCTCGGTATCAAGAGAATGGAAGGTTGAACTCGTTTTTGTGAATTACAAGGAAGACCTGATAGACCAGGATACGATTCTTGAGGATCTGCCTCATTACAGAGCCTATGCTATTGGCGATGAGCAAATAGAGTATTTCATTGACTATGATGTGAGATTTGCCAGTCAGGGCTTTGCTAACGACTTGGAAGATGTCATTATGGCAAACTCATTCAGTGGACCGGAGACAGGGTCACTATTGGATGAAGATGCCCTCGAATATCAGAAAGCCCATCCCAACAACCCCCAGAGGATATTCTATCCACGAGATGGCAGAGTCATAGATGCATATCCCGTAGAAGACTGGTTGAATGACAATCCTGTAGTGGAATCGCCAGAGCCAGGATACGTTCTATACTTCCTGAATTATTCAAAATTAGATTCTTCAGATCATTCAATAGAGCATTGGTACGATTACCACCCAGTTGACCCCGATAGTGGAGAGAAACAGGACTGGTTCCGGCTAGAGTGGGACAATAGCCTCAATCCCTCTGTCAAGCTACAGTATCCTGCTTTTGGTGGCAGGTACAACTTTTTCGTTATCGACCCGTCAGCAGACCAATGGTATTTGCAATGGGCAAGAATATGGTGGGATGAGGGTCCAGACTATAGCAATTCCCCCGAGTATTGCACGAAGGACTTAGAGGACAAGATGAATAGCCTGAATCAGGAAGACCCACAAATAGCAGTCAAACTCAGCACATATCTGAATGAGTGGGCCTATGACCCGGTGAATTATCTCTTCCTTCCGAATCAGAACTCACCCAGTTCCTATGTAGATTCAGGATTTCTAAAGGGCCTAGTCTTTGGCATGGATGTTGATGAGGGAATATCAGTCGATAGCCTACGATGGGTCACTGATGCGGAGATGCAGAAGAGCCATCTTGATGAGCTGCTACCATTCATAGACTGGGATGTAGACATAGAATTCTTGGATATTGCAGACTACCCCGAATGGAACGAGCTGTTCTGCGACCACGCAACCGAGTCAGGTGGGAAGATAATCGTTGATGGTCTGGCCATGTTCAATGACATCTACGAGAATATGCGATATCAGTATGTTGACATCTTTGCTGAGGACATTAACGTCTTTGGAGTTGTCTTCATCAAGAAGAACATGGAGATGCATGTCTATGGTAGGCAATACACGGGACTGGGTGGTAGTGGCCAGACCTGCATTTGGAAATCCTGGGAACGGTACTATCGTGCTGATGGCATAACACCGAAGTCAGGAATCTCTTATATGCAGCTCCATGAAACAATGCATGCGATCGGAATCGGACACACATGGGATACACATCATTACGTTGGTGACTTCAGCCTGAGTCCCATGGGCTATTTCGCTAGCTACAACGGCACGGGCACATTTGATAAAAACTGGGTTCAAAGCACTTACGTAGATCAAATGGAGGGAAGGCTAATATCTAGATACCAAGAACATGCTGGAAATATCGAGGCATCGGCTCTGCAGAAGACTGCGAATGCCCACGACAGAATCTTACAGTATTGGGATAGAGCACACGATGCGTATTATAAGATGAATTGGTCGGCCTGTTACTCGGCCTTGAAGGAAGCGAATGATTGGCTAACCAGAGCCATCTATTCCACTATTGACCAGGAGTCGCCCATCATTGAAGAATGGGAGTTGGTTCAGGAGTCATTATCGGAAGAAGGCAACTTGGTTTCGGTTCGCGTTTGGGACGCGTTGTCAGGTGTCGATAATGTGACTGTCCA
Source organism: uncultured archaeon (assembly GCA_964648855.1). Lineage (GTDB taxonomy): Archaea > Asgardarchaeota > Thorarchaeia > Thorarchaeales > Thorarchaeaceae > TEKIR-14. The sequence continues at coordinate 100,333 of CAZYLT010000008.1, read as the reverse complement.
TGTAGAAATAGATTCTACGGAAACTATACACGTTTGCAAAAGACAAGAGAGAAAATGGTTCGCGAATATTGGACCCATACCTGATAACGAGTATGTACGTATTTGGGTTGAAGCAAGTGATTGGGGATTGAATTCTGTTTCCTCAGATGTTGTAGAACTTGGAGTAACTTCTGCCGAATTAGCATACCCTGAAATTGTAGTTGCCAGCATCGCTATTCTGATTATTGCAACAGCTGTGTTTGTTTGGCAAAAAAGGCGGGATAAGCCAAAAATATGACATGCATGCCTATTCCACTTTAGTTTCTTACAAACAACTTCCCTATCAAAGATTTTTGAAAAAACATTACAAGTCTCTAGCCAAGAACCGATTTCATAGTGGTCGCTTTATTAGCATCAGAAGGACACAGCTCCCAATGTATATAAGCACACATAACCACATAACTTAAGGAAAAAGTAGGCAGAGAACGAATGAAGTTCATTCCTGTCAAGTATTGAGCAGGAAATTACAATAGAAATATCAGGCAGTGCCTAATCCTACGTTTTTCTCAATATATCTGTCTGATTAAAATGGTGAAAATAATGAGTAAAAAGAAAATAGTAAGCACACCAATTCCCGTAAGCAAATGGCCAGCTCTCGATAGAAATGGAGCCATTGTTAGTAGAATGACATCTGATCCTCAACCCACCAAGATTCATCTCGTGGTGGCAAAGCATGATGAGAAAGAAGAACAACCATAGTGACTTACATGGATCGGATACTGTAGGGCAACAATCCCACATGAGTTAGAGTCGAGTTTCTATTCTCGACCCTAGTGTCTTAGTAGCACTAGAGCTTGATTAACCTTTGAACAGGTCGCAAGAATTGGTACTATGCTCTGATAAATTCATGTGCGTTTTCTTTTTTTTAATCGTAGAGAAGCAAGCCCGTGCCATCATCAGCCTTCCAAACGAGAGTTCTCCTAACAGATGTATTCCAGCATTCTTTGGATAATACCCGCCGAGCCCTTTATGAGAACTAGCTAATTGTCATCTCCTATGCCGATATTGCCTGTAGAATCAGGCAAATCAGGAATCACTTCAGGAAAGTCATCGTCAGTGTTTTTTGCCAGTACTCCTGCTTTTCGAATAATATGCTTATTCCATTTGTTTCCTTTCACACAAACCTCTCCCGGCTATGTTCTACCTGCTCGAGCCTATTAAGAACTTTCCTCTTTCAAAGACGCAAAAAGGGTGAATGTCCTTTGTATGTCTGGTCAATTTCATAACCCCAATATATTATTAACAATCAGTAGTAATGTAACCTGTGAGCAGTCAGCAGGAATTCGCAAAATGCACAGGTAAACTCATAGCAAAAGTCCTAATTGTTGGGGATAATCCCGCCTTACTTGCAGGTGTTCTCAGACAGGTTTCTGGAAGAGAGCTCTCCTATCAGCTATATTCAAGCATGGGGATCGGCCTTGGTGTAGCTAGGAGAAGGGTTCATGAGACGACAGAAGTTGTAATGCAGCTTTGGTCCTTGCCAGTTGGAGAAAGAATCCTCGGAATCAATGCATCTATGTCACGCGGAACAAGAGGGATTATCGTTATTGTAGATGACCTGAATTCTCCGGCACTAGAGAACATCTTGAGCTGGTTTGACAATTCGCGATTGCATTCATTTCACATTGCCGTATTGAAACATCGATTTCCCGAGATAGGTGACTTGATGGACACGGTTGGCAAATGGGATTTGTCGATGGGCGAAGTAAGAGAAGTGGAGGGAATACACTCAATCATGGATGAGATTGCAGAAGACCTAGTCTCAGGTCAACCAGGGCCAAGCAAAATAAGATTCTCCATCTTAGATGAAAACGCCATTATACCCTATGAACCGCAACCTAGGGTTGGCTCAATTCGCTTGTGTAATGGACAAGAGCTTGGGTTGCTATCTGCATATGCGAAAGATAATGGATTTGATTTGAATGGGCGCAATGCCATTGTCGATTTGGAAACAGGAAGAATCAGGATTAACTTAGTGAGCGGCGAAGTTAGTCTAAAACCAAATATTTGCAGTGATTGCGAGCGAGATTGTAAACGTGAATCAAGGATATGTGTGGTAGGCATTGATGAGGGGTGGTCATCACGAGAACTTGGCAAGAGGGCATTGCTCGTGATGTCAAAGCTTCATGCATTCTCATCACGAGAATTCCCATTGGATGTCAAGAATCAGATAACCTATGCCTCGAGTTGTGCATCATTTCATCGCCGGGAGCAGGGAGCTTCATATTCAATAAGGGGATCTGACGATTTCAGAAAAGAAGGAAATAAGAAATCGGATTTGTTAAATGTTGCGAAGAAGAGGGTGGAGGAGAATACGTTATCAACGAACGCATACAGCATTCTGAGAGACTGGTTCAGAAAGTTCCAAGACCGAAGGGAGGAATAGAAATTTGCATGTAATATCAGTGATAGGCGGTTCTGAGAGTGGTCATGCCGCATTGAAGGACGCAGAGATAATTGGAAAAGAGATAGCAAAGAGAAACGGTGTCGTTGCATGTGGAGGATTGGGCGGTGTTATGGAGGCGGTGTGCAGAGGAGCAAAATCCGAAAATGGGGTCACTCTCGGGATTCTGCCAACTGAGCATCGCGAACACGCCAATGAATATGTTGACATCGCCCTTCCAACGGGTCTTGGCTATGCACGAAATTTCCTAGTTGCTAAAGCTGGTGAAGCTGTGATTGCCATAGCAGGGTCAGCAGGTACCTTAAGCGAAATGGCAATTGCTTGGTTCTCAGACCGCCCAGTGATTGCGCTTGCGAGTAGTGGGGGATGGGCCGAAAAGCTCGCAGGTCAGAAGATTGATGATAGGAGAAGCGATAAGATTCATCGAGCGGAGACCCCTGAAGAGGCAGTCCGCATAGCTTTTGAAAAAATAGGAGAATAAGACAAGGCTTGAACTCGGCAAGGAACATTGCAGAGAAGATTGAGAGTCACGAGTTCAGTGTGTCGAAAGACGAAATCGACATTCTAACAAAAGAAGTAATGGACATCAATTATGGCAAGCCAAATGTTGTTAAAACACCAAAAAGCAAAATCATCTTCGTAGGTGACTTGCATGGCGAACTAGATTCGCTACTCAAAGTGCAATCCATGCTACGAAAATACCGAGATTACTGCTTCATTTTTCTTGGAGATTACGTGGATAGAGGTCCAAGACAAATCGAAACAATGAATCTAATTCTGTCCCTCCATATTCTCAATCCTGAAAAAATTATCATTCTAAGAGGAAATCATGAGTCGGAAGAAATCGCCTCTAGATATGGTTTTGAAATGGCGGTTCGTCGCCAGTTTGACCAAAACACATTCAATCACTATCTCAGAGTCTTCACATCAATTCCAATGGCTGCTATGACATCCAACAACATCTTCGCTGTTCATGGCGGAATACCAGAAAAGACCAACTCATTAGATGAACTGCAGGAACCAGACCGGCACCATTCCAATTTTCCAAGTGATATATTGTTTCAGATGGTCTGGAATGATCCTCAAGAGGCCGATTTTGGGTTCAGACCCAACATGCGGAGCACAAGAGCCAGAACATATGGAAGACGCGCATTCGAAAGATTCTCGCAAGCCATTAACGTACAGATGATTGTACGAGCTCATGAAGCTTTTCGAGAGGGTTTTCAGGAATACTTCGATGGAGGATTACTCAGTGTGTTTAGTGCATCATACCAGGGACAGTCTACTCCGAAAGTCCTTAGAATTGATGAAGAAAGAAAAATTGAAGTAATTTCATTAGATGCGTGAATGCCGCTTAGGCAACAAGCATATACAAAACTGACGGGCGTATAGTGAAGACCTACAAAAGAATAGTACTATGGTTGCTACGAAGACATATTATTAAGTGAAGCAAGATTCTCCGAGTCTGAAATCACAAGGTAGCATTCAGGGTATTATTACTCCGGGCTGATAATAATGACAAAGGTTGCTGTAGTAAAGACATCTCCGAAAACTGTATTCGACGATATCGCCAGACTGCTTGACTTGGCAGAATATGAGAAATATGTGTCAAAGGATGTCTTGACAACCATCAAGCTCAATCTTTCATGGAGCAAGTTCTATCCAGCGTGCTCCACAAACCCATATATTTTCGATGGGCTCTTACAAAAGATGATTGCTGATGGATTCGATAACCGGAGAATCCAAGCTGTAGAGAATGAAACCGTCGTTACGAATATCTACCAGGGGATGCATGGCAATAATTGGTATCCTGTCATAAAGAAACACAAAATCAAATTTTTGCCACTAACTAAGGCGGAATATGTTGATGTTGAGCTACCGAGAGAGACCCTCGTTCTGGAAGACACATTCGGAGAGATTATTGCGCCGAAGGAGATATTTGACACGAATATCATTCACCTCCCAACGATAAAGACGCATGGTCACACCGAGATGACAGGCGCAATGAAGGACTCGTTTGGCCTGTATCTTACCAAAAATCGACATCTTGCCCATCTTAAGATTCATGAAGTTCTTGTTGACCTGCTGCTTCTCCAGAAGACAATATCTCACTCAGAGTTCGTACTTACGGATGGCTCCATTGTTGGTGATGGGGCAGGTCCTAGAACTATGGAACCGAAAATTGGGAATGTTTTACTGGCAACTAATGACATGGTTGCAGCAGATACAGTCCAAACCCGATTAATGGGTATTGACCAAAGAAAGGTACGCAAATTGCAAATCGCGAATGAATTAGGTCTTGGAGAATCGAACCCTAATAAGATTGATATTGTTGGTGACTTCGAGTCATGGGAGGATCTACCCAACTTCCATCTTAGCACAGGGAAAAGCCCTGTAATTGCATGGAATAGAGGTTTTCTCAGATTTCCAGGTATGGAAACACTTCTCTTCCGCTCGCCGCTCATGTGGCTTCCAACCCAATTATCTGGATTATACCATGATGGAATCTGGTTACCACTCAAAGGAAAGAAATGGGTGAATTGGTTCCTTGAGGAAACAGACTGGGGAGAGCTCTGGAAATCATATAACGAAGAAGAATAGAGGTCATAAACATGGCTGCAATTGACTATATCAAACTCATGCGAGTACATCAGTGGTATAAGAACCTCTTGGTGTTTTTAGCAATAATATTTGTTGAGCTACCCAACGAGTGGCCTTGGGAAACCGTCCCGGCAGTATTGAACCTTGGCAATTACCCGCCGCTGATTCTTGGTTTCTTGGCTTTGTGTGCGATGTCGAGTGCCGGCTATATTGTAAATGATTTCAAGGATATGGAACATGACGCACAACATCCTGAGAAGAAAGACCGCCCGCTACCTTCAGGTTCGGTATCGGAAACATCAGCCCTTTCACTGGCTGCAGTCTTAGCCATTGGTAGCCTAACACTTTCTTACATTTTGAACGGCGTGTTCTTTCTAATAGTAATCCTATATGTCATCAATTCACAGGCGTATAATTACTTCCTGAGAAAATGGGCAGTAGTGGATGTTATTACAATAGCAGTTGGATTTGTTCTAAGAGCAGTAGCAGGAACTTTCTTGATAGGCGTCGAGTTTACTTCTTGGTTAATAATCGGTGTATTCTTTGTTGCACTAGTCCTAGGTTTCGGTAAGCGGAAAAATGAGCTTCAACTGTTAGGCGAGGATGCTGCTGACCATAAGTATGTATTCAATCAATACAATGAGACAATTCTCGATCAAGCCATTGTGATGTCTTCAACTTGGGTGGTGCTATTCTATGCCCTCTATTGTTACCGTAACTTCGTGGATGTAATGCATGCACAACCGATTATGCTTACTGTTCCGATTGTTGCGGGTATCGTCCTAAGATACGTGTATCTGATTCAAATTGGCAGTCCAGTAGGAAGAAAACCGCACTTGGCAATAAAGGACAAGGGAATTCTAGTTGGAGCAATTCTCTTCGTTGCAACTCTCGGAATCACTCTTTTCTTTTGGAGACCTATCTTGATATTCATCCAAGGCCTCTTTCCCCCGGTAAGTCCCTAGGTGTAGAATGATGAACGACCGTCTCTCAGCCTTTGATTTTCATACACATAGCCTGCATTCAAAGGATGGGCTGAACAGACCGAAAGATCTCTTCAAACTAATGAGGAAAAACAAGCTGAGAGGCATAGCCCTCACTGAGCATTGGAGAGCATCAACCCTCGAAGTAATCGAAAAGGATGGCAGGTTCATTCTTCCTGCAGCTGAATTCAAGTCCAGCGATTATGGAGAGCTCATAGGTCTTTTCACTCAAGAACATATTGAGAACAGGAGCTTTATTGAGATTGCAGAAAACGTACATGACCAAGGTGGTTTCACTATCTTACCGCACCCCTGCGATCCAGTCCGTAAACACACTGCAATAAAAAAGAGGCTCCCAGAGCAGATTATTGAGAAGCATGTTGACTTCGTTGAGGGAATCAATTCTAGATGCTTCATACCCCTGTTCAATACATGGGCACAAGATCTGGCAGATAAGCTTGGGAAACCAATGACAGCGGGAAGCGACGGACACTCCTTCCTAGAGGTGGGAAATGCAAGGACTTGGCTTCAGGACATCTCAGCATCAGAGGATATCTACAGAGAGCTCAGAAGGGGAAGAACCCAGATAACAGGGCACTGTTCGTTCTTGTTTGTGCATATTCCTACATTCATCTGGCAAAGAGTGAGGAGAGTGGCATATGATGGATGGTGAAGGAAAAGTTAGTCAAGAAGACGATTCGTTCATCAGTACAAGACGCTTGGTTGCCTTCGTCATAGTTGGAATGATTATATATCTCATTATGGCGATTGTCGATCAGTGGGACCAAGTAATAGCCACTATTGCTGGGATTGAGTGGTGGTGGATTATCCCCACGATGATGGGACTTTCATTTCTAAACTATTTGATTCGTTACAGCAAGTGGCAGTACTATCTGCGACGGATTGATGTCAATATTTCGCACATAGATAGCTTGAGCATTTTCCTAGCTGGATTCACCTTGACAGTTACTCCAGGGAAAATCGGCGAGGCAATAAAGGGATATTTTTGCAGGGAGGTGGATGGCTCACCAATTGCTAAAAGTGTCCCAGTTGTTATATCCGAGAGAGTTACCGACCTTTTGGCCATGGTGATCATCTCAGTCCTATCCTTTGCAGCAATTCTGACTTCAGGAAATCAGTTACTTCTTGTTCTATTTGCTGGTGCTCTAGTATTAGTTGGAGCCCTCGTTCTGACAAATAGCAAATTCTACAATAAGATACTGAAGAAACTAACAACATTCGGTCCGTTGAAACGTTTTGAAAACAGTGTTGACCAAGTAGAAGACACGATGGTGAGAACCCTTTCACCTAAACCAATGATTCTAGGTACGTTAGTCAGTGTGCCTGGATGGTTCATGGAGTGCTTGGAACTGTGGTTGCTTTTGAGCATAGTGACGGGAGCAGGCCTCCCCGCTCTCACGCCAGGTTCATTGTTCCTTCTCGCGCAAGCAACGTTTGTTCACGCTAGTGCGTCAGCTGTTGGTGCAATTCTTGTTTTTCTACCTGGAGGCCTAGGCGGCTATGAGATCTACGCAAGAGGGGTTCTGACCACATTTGGGATACTGGCAGCTGTCGCAACCGCATCTATATTCTTGGTTCGTTTTGTCACTCTCTGGTTCAGCGTCATTGTTGGATTCGTTTCATTGGCGTTCGTCACTAGAAGAAACCGTCAGCGTGAATGTCAAACCCAGCAAGCTTAAAACAAATCCAGTTGGATTCAACACAGATAGATAGAAGGCATTACAGAAATCGAGATAATATAATCAATCAGCAAGTTGTGAAGTAGATGAGTGGAATAGACCAAACAATTCCAGATAATAGTGATGTCGAAATTGCGGTGCAAAATGCAGAAGAGGTTGTGACCAAGAAAGAAATAGAAAAGGTCATCTCGCGGAAGACGTTTAACTTCTACTATGGCACTGCACCAACGGGACCATTTCACTTTGCTTATCTGATTCCCCTCAATAAACTGATTCAGCTGGCAGACATAGGTGGCAAAGGGACAATCCTCTTGGCAGACTACCATGCACATTTGGATAGCCAAAAGACATCCTTTGAACTGATGGAAATTCGTTCGACCTATTATGAGGAATGCATTCGGGGTGTATTGGGGAAAGACTCCAGCAAGCTCGATTTCGTTCGCGGCTCGTCATATCAGCATGAGCGGGATTACATCGAAGACTTGTATAAGATAGCAGCCAAAGTAACCACTACCAGAGCAAAGCGAGCAGCAAGTGAAGTTGTGAGAATGAAAGGGACTGCTAAGGTGTCTGAGTTGCTATATCCACTTCTGCAGATTCTCGATGTCAAGTATTTGGATGCAGATGTTACTGTTGGAGGAATAGATCAAAGGAATATCTACATGCTTGGTCGAGAGCTCCTTGAAGATGTGGGAGGGAAGAAGGGAGCGTACATATTCATGCCATTGCTTCCGTCTCTTCGGGGTGGAGGAGCAAAAATGTCCGCAAGTGACGCCTTGTCTCACATTAGAGTAACCGATAGCCCAGAAGAAATAAGGTCGACAATCAAGAAGGCTTATTGTCCCGCTGAAGGCCTTCAAGATAATGCCATCACATCTACAGTCAGGTATATCATTTTTCCACGGGTTGAGAAAATAGTGATCCCACGAAAAAAGAAATTTGGAGGCGACGTTGAGTTCTCAACAGTCTCCGAGTTTGAAAACGCATATACTTCTGGAGAATTGCACCCGCTTGATGTGAAAAAGGCGGTGAGTGAATATCTTATTGAGATGCTTGAGCCCGCGAGGAAGTATTTCGACAGACACTCAGACTTACTTGATGAGATTGAAACAACCTTTGACTGAACGGTGTCTCATATTTCAATCCAATGGCTCAGATAAGCTAGTCCCAGTCTAGTCCAAGACTCTCAAGCAAAGCTGCGATATCTGCCTTTGACAATCCTTTGGCCTCTTCCAGAATCAAGTCTATCTCATCCTTAGGCAGACCCTTCTTGAGAAGCTTTGACCGCAAATCCTCCATATCCTCGGGTCTTTGCTCAAGAGATTCCTCGGGTGCTGCGTCACTGGGTACTTCTTTCTCAGCAAGCTCGTCAGCTCGGCGAGCTTCCTCCTGCTCTATGACCTCCTTTAAGAATCCGGGACGCTCACTGGCTTTCATTCGAGACAGGTCACGTCTAAATGCTTCGATCTCGTCCTCACTCAGGGCTGTGATTTCTACGAGTCTAGCAAGCAGTTCGTTCACTTCGGGGGCTCGCATATCGATTGGTATCTCGGCCACTTCATCCGCGGTCTTCTTTATGGCTAGCGACTTAATCTCTTCATTGACTGCCGTCAAGACAGTTGCTTGCCTAGAAGGTACATCAGCAGGATCAGGAACTTTGCCCTTTGAGAGTGCCTTGATCATCTTATTCAACTTCCGAACAAGCTTTGGAATGCTCCACACCCTGACATATAGCACTACGAGGATGGCAATTATCATCAGGGATGTACCGCCTCCGACAATTGCAGTCTGTTGGGCTTGTTGTGCAGAAGTCAAATCTGAGAAAACAGTATATTCCACAGATTGAGTCTGATATTCATTCTTAGCAAATTGCACATTGATATACATCGTATAAGCCTGCAAAATCTCGAAGTACAGTTCGTAGGTTCCATTATCGTAGTCTGTGAGTCTGTCAGGGTAGTATACTATTTCGCCTTCTGTGACGCTCACAGTTGGAATTACATCTGTTATGCCGGTATCGTGGTCTGTATCTAGATAGGTAATACGAATTGTAACCGGCGCGCCAGGGTACGCATCGATTTGAGTTCGATTGTAGATTAGGTCTGTATATACCTGTCGCACGTTGACAAGTATTTCGTGTGATGGAACTCTGTATAGATTTGTTGAGAATGCCAATGCGACACGATAATGACCTATAGGCAGGTCACCAGGAACTGAGAAGGAGTAACTACCGTTTGCAAGAGGAATCAACTCGCTGCTTCCCAGCGTTTCCCAAATTGCTAGACCATTGATGTCAGCAACCACTTCATTGGTAAATTGATTGACGAGGTTCACAATGACCGTTGCAGTATCGTTTACAGGAACTTCGATTTGAGATATTGTATCTATGAAAGCATCAGTTGGCTTCACAAGCAGCCCAACCGTAATGGAACTGCTTTGGTAGTTCAGCTTTATAATTGAGATTGAAACGTCATAGAGTCTGGGAACCGAATTATTAACGAAAATAGAAATGACATAACTCCCATTTTGCAAGTCATATGCGGTTCCTGTGTCGCCCGCCCATTCGATGTCAACATCGGCGCCCAGTATTGGGGAATTAGTGTGTGTATTATTCAAGAAGATTGTGTAATTTACAGTATCTCCTCTATATGCATCGTTTGTCAATACACCTGCAGTAGTTTCTGTAGGAGTAGCCAAAATATTGAATGGTTGAGTTCTGGATGCCTGAGCATACCCGGCCTTTCGAGCGATCACCCTTAGATACAAGGTTTGCGCCGAAAAGAGCGAGCTATTTATCTGGCCGTAGTATCGGCCGTCCGGAAGTTGTTCCATTGAGGAAGTATAGCCTCCCAGTACAAATGAAACGTTTGCACCATCAAGATAGCCACCATAGTAGGTATCATTATACTCGACATAGATTCCAAGAATATCGCCGTATATCACTGATAGAGATGTTGAACCTTCCTGTACAAGTATACTAGTTGGAATAGGAGTCACGATTACATCCACAGATATGCTGAGAAATTCATGATTACCGGCAGTAGCGTATATCTCCAAATCATAAGTGCTAATTGAGAATCCCGAAACATTGAGCGACCCCTCGTAGAATCCTGCAGTACCATTTGCACTCAATGGAATTATCGTATTATTCCAGATCATATAGACAGTTGCGTCAGAAACAGGTTCATTGTTGGTAGTATCATTGAGATAAATCCACAATGAAGATACTGTTTCTCGTACAATTTGAATCGATGAAGTTTCTGGAAGAATCACCCCTGTTGCTTTGTAAATCACAAGGGTAAACTCACGCTGTCTTGTCTGATAGTACTGTCTAGAAACCGTAATCAGGGGATTGTAAACTCCGTAGCTTACTTGGGAAGTATTCAGATATACGTAATATGTCCCATTTCCTGCATCGATGCAGTCATACAATGTATCATTGAGCAATACAGTTGCAGTCATTCCAGAAAGGAGGGTGCCATAGTAGGAGTCTGTGACAGTGAAGCTTACCATCTTCATCTGACCCCAGTCAGAATAGTACGTGGACTTCTGCAAGTTTATCTGAACGGTGGGGGCACCAGGCTGAATAGTGGGGCTAGCTTCGCTTTCTTCGTAGAACGGAAGTGTTGCAGCGATAGTGAAGGTATATTCTTGTGCAATCAATCCCGTTGTATTCAACACTACTTGGTAGCGACCCTCTGAGAACTCTAATACGGTGTAACTATGTCCGTAAAGGTCGGTCCAATCGGTAGAGATAGTTGCACCCTCTATACCTACTTCGTGGTCGGTATCTGTATAAGTTACATTAACGCGGAATGGATCTCCAATAGGAATAACGCCTGCAGGAGGTGTTTCGTAAGAGATTGACGAAAAGATGACGCGAATTGTTGCAGGGATGTTTCTTGCAGTCCTAGATGCGTAAAATGGAATGCCATCATTGCTGAATGTGACCTCGAAATATAACTTGCCAGTCTGTCCGAACTGCCCGCTTGGTATTAACAGACGGTACAAACCATCTCCCAATTCAATTGTGTAATTCACAAAGGAGGTCAAATTACTAGAGCTGACAGCTAGTTCTGCACCTTCGATGCCTTTATCCGACAAGTAGTCGATATAGCTCAGCTCTATAGTAATATTGTCGCCCAGAGGCGTATCTTGTATTAGCGGGAATTGTATCTGCGTGGGTCGTTCGATGGTGCTAGCAAGAACCGCTTTTGACCTAGCTGAGTAGTAGGGGAGAATGCTGCTTCTGTTGACGAAGATTTTAATCGTGTGCCCAGATACAAGCACGGAATCATTGAGAAGAGTTGAGTTGAATTCTATCTCATAGTAGTCTGAATACTGGGTCAAGATGTATGAAGTAGAGGGGATGACGGTTTCACCGTCCCCATGTGACAATATGATATATGATTGGTCAATATCGATTAGTTCGCTTGTGAGAAAGTCCTCGAACTTGAATCGAATTGTTATGTTCTCCAGAAAGGGTACGCTACCCGGTGTCTTGGTTATGAGAGTTTGAGTTGGTCTTTCTATGACACGGGCATTTATACTCTTCACGACACTGGCATAGAAGGGTTCACCGGACTTCGATGCAGTCACATTCAGCGAGTAGTCGCCAGGAGCGCCCAATGATGAGCTGTTCAATAGGATTGTATATTCGCCCGGGGAGGTTTCGGAAACCCAATAATCTGTGTTAAGAACAAGAATCAGAGGATCTGATGTCACAATTATAGATGCGTCGCTTATACCCTCACCCGATGAGTCATCGGTATAGCCGACAACGATAGTGAAATTTTCAAGATATGCTGTTTCATCGGGGCTCTCGTATCCTAGCTGAGTATTTCTTGTGGAAACCGTCAAAGTAAAAATGTCCACTGCGTCAGCCTCATAATATCCACCAGAGTATGATATTGAGGCATTGATTGTAAATTGACCCACAGTGCCATTGAAAGATGTGTCTAGGGTAACCCTATACTCTCCTTGCCCAAGGTCTTCGACGTCATAATATGACCCCGTGATATTGAAGGATAGGATTCCTGTCATGCCATCGGAACTGCCCGACAGTAAATCCGTGTATTGGAAGTCGATAGTGATGTTGCTTGCATACTGACCTGGCATAAATGGATTATGAGTCAGTTGTGTAGGTCGCAACGTAACTGTAACTGAGAATTCTTTGCTTTGTATCGAGTTGTAATATGGTGTTCCTATCCATGTGACATTGAGATGAAGCGTGAAATCACCAACATCACCCAGAGATTCGGTGTCGATTGTTACGAAGAATGTCTGACTTGCAGTGCTATATGAAACGGTCCAAATCACTGTTACCTCATTGATTGACACTTCGAGACTGCTTGAGTTTTCAATAACCATAGTACTGAGGGAATCAATGAATTTGAACTCTAGAGTAGTCGTTTCACCATACGCTGTTGATGGAACAGGGTTAGTATCTAGGTAAGTTGGGCGACTGAGAGTCAGAAGGTTTATTGTGAGACTCTGATTTTCATAAAGCGGGGCAGTAGCACTCCGCCATCCGAAGAATATCTCAAAACTAAAGGTACCAAGACCCTGCAATCGGGAACTATTCAAAGCGAAGTAGTAAAGACCTGGTTCAGTTACGGATTCCCAGATCATGAAATCGTTCTGGACAGCAGGATTGTCTTGTTCTAAAGCAGTCACTATGAGAATGACATTCTCAGAAGAATTCGATATCTTAGATAAATTCACGGCATCAAGATATACAATACTGAATGAGAAGTTCTGAAGATAGTTCACCGCCACCGGAGCGTCCTCAAGATAGAGATCCGTCCGGCGCCCGATCAATCTGACCCTTGTATTGATTGCCTTTGATTCATATTTCCCAGATAGTGAATCAATACTAATTGTGAGATTTTTCCACCCTATGGTAGACCATTGTGTACTATCTATGGAGATATTGTAATGCCCGGTGCCGAGAAGCGAGTCGGTTACTGAGAATGTGACAGAAGGCAATTCGGGAGTTTCCACAGTGATGATGATGTCGCCGGTATCATTTGAAACACCAATATCCAAGTCAGTGTCCTCAAAGAATACAAGGATGATAATATCATTGCCATGATCAGTCTGTTGAACAGGCTCATCGAGTAGGAACACGGTCTTGTGCTCTTTGACGACCACATCAATGACAAAAGTCTGATTTTGTATTTGATATCCAGTCAAATCGAATCGTACGGGATACGTTGCTAATGTGTCACTGTCAACGGTGTAAATAGTCACATTGTAGGACCCAGGACTGACTTCTTCAACGGTGTAATTCATGTCACCTTGTACGTGGTTGAGGCTCCAGTTCGATATAATTGAGTTATTCATCCCAGTCATGGGTTCGTCATGGTCTACATCTGACCATTCTATAGTAAATGACCGTGCCTCGCCAACTGGAATATCCAGAACGTTTTGTAGATATGTTGCTTTGGTATAGAGTTCTCTTACCGTAACATAGAGAAGACGGCTTTGAGGAAGAATGAAATCCGCTGTGGCAGTTAGATTCACAACGTATTCATCGAGTTCCATACCAGTTGTGGCGAAGGCGATATCGAAAGTGCCAGGGCTTCCACTGACTTCAGTGATATAGTATGGATTGCTCCAGTTCGTTGAGAGTTGTCCATCATCAATCCCAGGTCCGAAGTAGTCCTCGAATCGGATTCTGAATGTCTGATTATCTCCAATCGGACCATCTTGTGAAGGTGAATCAGGAGAAACAATTACAAGACTCCCATCCAGATTTAGGTTCACTGTAAGGGTTTCAGTAATTGAATCAAAATTGGGATGATTCCATTGAATGTCGATAGTATACTGCCCTTTCGCACCCAAATCGGTCGAGTCCAATGTGACGATATATTCGCCATCGCCATTGTCCCCAAACTCATTTATCCCGTCTGTCCAATTGTATGTCATGCTGCCTCCTGGCACAGTGACTCCAGGAATATCCGTATCGTTTACCAAAATCCGCACCAGGAACAAATCCGGATAGGTGACATTGGCAATCCAAGTGGACACGGCATCTGCAGGACTGAGCAGGGTCGCAGTTGAAGCATGAATCACGTTAAATGCCCTCACAAAAAAGCCGGTTTTGTTCCATGCGCTGCCGCTTAGACTGTTGTTTAGAGTTGCCTGTACCTGCCATCCCCCAGCACTAGCGTTTGTACCAAAAGTAAGAGCCGAGGTCTCGGCATAGCCTGTGCTATTGATAGTGGATAGCTCAGAATACCACGGAAACCCAGTTGGGTCAAAAACGGTTATGTTCACAATGTGACCTGCGAATGCAGAATCATGCACAGTGATGAAGCTTGACTGGTCGTTAGCCCTCATATCGATACTCTGGGCAGTTGTTCCAGTACCTTGATGTTGCATCAAGATGTTTTGAACCCCATTTGGTGCACGGCTTCGAATGAGCCAGTAGCCCCACCTGTCAGCATAGTCATATGCAGGAATCCTTGCCCACCACTCGCCTTCGCTCCATGTACTTATGTTTTCTGTCGTTAATAGGGGAGAGCCTACATAGTTTACATCACGCCCTTCTGGCAATGTCAGATTGAAATCGTATCTATTATCATAACCATCGGGGATATCAGCGTAGTGCCAGGTTTGATATTCCACATCGGTAGCGTTTGTAACGTGGAACGTTTCACCGTATGCCGTCGGGTCTT
This sequence comes from uncultured archaeon, assembly GCA_964648855.1. Lineage (GTDB taxonomy): Archaea > Asgardarchaeota > Thorarchaeia > Thorarchaeales > Thorarchaeaceae > TEKIR-14. Next base: position 84,924 of record CAZYLT010000008.1, on the reverse strand, counting down.
GAGTTGAAACAGTCATATTGCTCGCTCGAGCATAAAGGTCAGTCGTAGCAGTGAAGTCAACCAGAATAGTTCTATTCGGGCTTGGAGGAAGAGGATTGGGGGTCCAGCTGAACTCTATGGAAACCGGACTGGATGTCCAAGTACTGGATGGTGTGTATGACAAATTGCCTATTCCATATAGAGTCGTTCCGCCAACGGTGTAATTGTTTACGTCGTAGCCTTCCGCCTTCAGATTCACATTAGTTGGGGCTGCAAGGGTTTTCAAGTAAAGCTCAACATTATCAACTCGAGCCTCTGGGTCGAGGTCGGGACTGTAGTTTACTGTTTGTTGACTATACAGTCCAACCTCAATGTAGACATCATCTGAAAGATCAAACAGCGTCAGGTCATCGATCTCAATTAATCCGCTGTCAAACCATGTTTGCGCTTGATCAACATCATTGAATGATTTCTGCCAGACTCGCTGGTTGAAGTTGCTGGTTTCAACAGTCACATAGATTGCTACAAATCCATCTCCATCCGACCATGCTGAATCAATCCAATAGTCAAGACGTAATCCTGCCCAAACAACATCTCCACGAGGGACGCTCATGTCTTGTGAAACGTATGCTATTTTGCCCTCGTTGGGATCGCCATTATAGCTGAATTGCGCTGAATCGTCATTAGTTCCATGTCCGTCACTAAGCCATGAGGCATCACCAGTAACATCAGTCAGCGTCCATGAAGAAGGTGAGTTTTCCATGTCGGGGTCCTGTACCCATGTTCGATTCTCGGTCAGGTCATTCACGGATAGAAAGATGTTGTGACCTTCCCAGCCATTACCCAAAGGAATATCTACTGAGGTATTTGTAGTCGTTTGGCTAGAACTACTGTATATCATCTGATTGTCATCGAATGTATCAGTTCTATTTCCATATTCGCTTACAGGTAGACCCGACGAAGTGCCTTCCCACGAGGATAAAGCTCCTGATAGTGTCGGGTATTTGTTGGTTTCAAATTGCGGAGGCGTATCCCCCTTGTCTCCTGTAAAATCATGGCTTGGAAGTCCGCTCATATTACCACTTTGTCCCGAAATGGTCACTATAGAGCTGAATATAGGCAGTATTAGTATTGCCGCAAGGACATATGAAACGATAAGTGCCTTCCTATTCACTCTTCATCACCTCCAAGTTGGTCCAAAAGCGCTTGTATTTCGGGCTTTGTCAAGCCGCGTGCCTGTTCAACCATCAATTCCACTTCGTCCTTCTCAATTCCCATTTTCATGAGCTTGCTTCTGATGTCATCCAGTTCCTCTTCTGTGAGCTTCCCAGGAGCCATCTCGTATACAAGGTCTTCTTCTCGCGCTGTTTCTGCAATTTCTTTTGCACGTCGGGACTTCTCTTGTCTTAGCACCTCACTAATGAATCCGGCGCGTTCACTCGGTGCCATCTGTTCTAGGTCATCTCGCAAGACAGTAAGGTCATCTGCAGTGAGGCCAATAACAATCGCGAGCTCATCAAGAAGTGCCTCAACGTCCAGAATGCTGACATCCAGCGTTGATGGTGCTACATCACCCATGACTTTCCTTATTCCTAATGGTTCCAAGTTGTCGTTCATGGTTTTCAGTAGCATCGTTCTACGATCATTAACATCTGCTCTCTCGGGAATTGTTCCCTTTTCAAGGGTTGAAACCATCGACCTGAGTTTTCGAAGAAGCTTGGGAACCGACAGCACTTTGAAGTATAAAGCTGCTAAAGCAGCGACAACAAGGAGAATAAGAGTACCATTAAAGAATGTCTGGACCAACAACGCTTGTTCTGGACTAATCTCTGAATAGATGGGGATTGAAACAGTGCTGGACTGATAATCCCTCTTATCAAGAGTTATTGCGAGGTTGTAGAGGGCAGGTTGACCAGGTACGAATTTGAAAACATAGGTTCCATTGCCATAATCGATTTCCTCATCTTCTAGCCGCGTTAGTCCAAGACCCGCTGATGTAATAATGGATGTCGCATTCGATGCATCAATAACAGCCGTATTGTGGTCCAAATCCCAATATGTCACCGTAATCGAAAATGGCTCTCCTGAGTATATTACGCTGGGATGTACATCCCACCGCAACTCGGTGAGAATAGACCTAATTGTAATTTCCACAACAAGTTGTCCGGTGCTGTAATTGCCCTTCGTGAGAATAATCCGAACAACATATGGTTGATTTCGAATCTCAAGACGAGTAAGATTGGTTTCGTTAGGACCAAACCGGTATGATCCATTTCCGAGATTGGTCAAGCTAAGGCTTCCGAATTCCCAAATTGCACTCGAAGAAGCGTCATCTATTAGTATGTCATTCAGCATATCATTGAAGGTGAATATGAGCGAGTAGTCATCACCAACCGGAACGACCCTTTCTTGGGTACCCATAACTTCAGTACTAATAGGATTGACCAAGAGCTTGACTTGAGTTTGTGCTTGTTTGTACCTACTCTTTGCAAGAGTGATGGTGACATCATATGGTATCAGTCCTGCGCTAACGACACTAGTATTAACAACAAGCGAATAGTTACCATTTCCTAATTCATAGAGAATTCCCACTGTATCCTCGAGCTGGAATGTGCTCGTTGCGTTGGACACACCCACAGCATTATGGGTATCATTGAGAAATAGATAGAGGGTTACATTTTCACCATAATAGGCTTCTTGCAAGACATCCCCCACAACCAATATCTTTGTGGGGATTGGATCAAGGTCCAAAGTAAAATCGAGTGATGACGTAGTGTAGCCTGGCTTCGACCCAAAGATAGTAAGAGTCCATGTTCTGAGGTCCAGGCCTGTTGTATTTACATCGGCCCTGTAGTATCCGTCACTAGTTTCGGTTAGATTGCCGGTCATATCACTGATAGAGAAGGAAAGCGTAGCACCAACAACAGGTAGGGAGAGGTCAGTATTGTTGAGATATACGTATATTGATACTACATCTCCAATAATGCCTGAAACAACTGTTGTGTCTTCGACAGATACTATTTGAGTTGTCACCTCACGAATCTCTATGTTTAGAGAAGTAGTGAGGGATTTGTAATTCGCAGACTTTGCACTTACAACAATTAGATAATTTCCAGCAGGAACGTCTGATACAACAAAATGTCCAATGTATTGATTCTGAGTATCGTTCCAACTCAATGTACCTTGACCATATGTCCAACTGAAGGTGATGGTGCCGACTGCAATGGAGGTGCCATTTTCGGTTACAAGATACTCCGCGGTTATTGTCAAATTCTGTCCATTGACGGCTATTAATGAAGCAATATCCGGAGATAGAGTTGCTGCTGCCTTTGCAATTCTGATTGAGAAGTCACGGCTTCTAGATTCATGGTCTTCCAGCTCAAATGCAACGGTGACTGTGTATTCACCAGCGCTGACTACAGACGAGGTTATGTTTCTCCCGTAGAGACCATCACCTAATTCCAGTAACTCATAGACAATGCCACTCAGCGTTATATTCACACTTCCACCGAGTACAGCACTGTCATCGCGACTATCCGTAATGTTCGCTACAAACTCTATTTCATCTCCCCAAACAGGGTCGATTGGAGTCAAATCGAAATCAATTGAGATAGGCGTTGGTGAGAGAAGCAACTCCACAGCCACTGTTCTGTTAACATGGAGGTATTTGGACGCGTTTATTGAGAATGAATACGATTGGGCGGATAGGCCTGATGTTTCTAGTGTTAGCTGATATAAGCCGTTTCCAATTTCTGTTAAGGAATATGGATTCCCAACTACTAATCCCCAGTCGGTACCAACGGCCGCGTACTCTATCCCGATTCCTTGAGATATGTCTGTATATGAAATGTTCACAATAATCGTATCACCAGTGAAGTACGTACTGCCGGGTTCTAGATCCAGAGTCAGTGTCGTCGAAACAGGATTCACCGTCAAGCTGAACTGAATAGAAGTCAAGTTGGCATAGAATGGCGTACCCAAATACGTGACATTCACTAAGAAGATGTATTTACCCAACTCGCTCAGATCGGTTGTGTTTATGATGATTTCATACGTTCCATCTTGCATATCTGTTATCCAATGACCAAACGAAGAAACATTCTCACATGAAACTGAAATCTGAGCTCCTGTGATGGGATCGCCACTGAGGTAATCTGTGTATTCTATTATTGCAGTTCCATTGAAATTGATGAATGCAGGCGGTGTTGAGAGTATAGATGCTTGGGTGAACCGTGCAGTGATAGCAACTTCAGTGGATGCACTCGCATTGGAATAGAAGGGAGCTTCATCGCCCCATTGAATCTCAACAAATAGCGGATAACCTTGAACGAGTTCAGAAACCAGAATTGTTGAGTTTATTGAGATAATGTACACTCCTGAGCTACCAGTGAGAACATATTCAGAATCCAGTAAGAGAATATCTGAACCGTGTTTCAAGACAAGTTGGCTCTTGTTGATGCTGACTAGAACCTCGACAAGAGAGTCAATGACTGTAATCTCAAATGAAACATTCTGTAGATATGCAGTATTAAGTGGTGATTCCGACACAGATAATTCAAGTGGGCGCCGAGAAACCTCAATATCAACAGTAGTTGATTTCTGAGCAAAGAACGGAGTACCAGTATAGTTCACGATGATATCAATAGCATAGGAGCCAAATGTCCCTAATGCTTCTGTTGAAATCCGTATTTTGTAGTTCCCGTCACCGAGAGAATCAATCCAATAATTGACATCTTTTTCTAGGGTTTCAGCTGAGGTTTCCGATGAGATGAAAACACTGGCATTATCGATGCCAAATCCATTGTTATCATCAATATACTGAATCGTGATGTTAGCCTGTGTCAGGAATGGGGCTAAGTCGGGTAAATCGCTGGTTAACTGGGTACGTCTTCGGGTCACAGTGAGATAAAAGTAATCAGAGGCATTGGCAGCAAAGCGATTACCGCCATAGATGATAGTAGCATTTACTCTATAGACTCCAAGTGATCCAAAGGCAGTGGTATTTAGTTCAATGGTATATGTGCCATCACCGTTATCATGAACCGTGTAGTAGTCACTCAACCATGAATCAAGTGTAAGCTGAGAACCATCCATTCCCGATAAGGAATTATCATCCAAGTCTGTATAGAAAAAGTCCAGCGTTAAATTGTTGCGATATTGAACAGAGTCATAGCTTCCATGAGTAAGCGAAGTGTACCTATACCTCAGCTCTATGGTTATTGCAACTCCGGTTCTATTTTGATAGAAGGGAGATCCACTCCAGATTACATTAAGATGAAACTCGAATGTCCCAACGTTTCCCCAATAGGTGGTATCGATACTTAAGACAAAAAGTACGCTTGTTTCCAGGTAGTACGTGTCCAGCACCACTCCATCTTCTGAAACAGATATTTCTATGGTAGAGCTGTTTTCTATTCTTGAACTACTTAGAACGTCATTGTAGCTGAATGTGAAGTTTACAGGTTCGTCATAGGCAACAATGGGCAGTGGAGTGTACTCAATCGAGGTTTGACGGTATATTGTTCGAACAGTTACTGAGAGAGATGCATTTGAATATAGTGGCAATTCTCCTTTCGTCCAGTTTGCGTAGACTCGTAAATCACATGTTGTGATTCCTGACAGATAGTAGGTACTGAATTTGATTTCATACTCTCCGGAACCAATTTCCGTCACGACAATCAACGATGTATTGAGCTCATGACCACTACTCAATACAACGACATACATGCTCACATTGAATGCGTAAGGGCCGGTTGAATTTACGATGCCAGTATCGGCCGCAACATCCCAATAGAAAACAGTGAATGTGATGTTTTCTCCATATGGCGTTGAAACCGGATTATCGCCAATGAACAAAGTTGCTGGTGTGTCAGATATTCGGACACTAGTTGAGATGGTTCCATTTCCATATTTCTCGACTGACCCTGTCCAATTGGCGAAAATCTCAAGATCCTTCCGACCGATAGAACCCCACTGGTCCGCAGCAATCTCTATAATATATTCGCCAAGAACCGTGCCATTATAAACCACATATTGGATGCTCGGAAGTTCCGGCGCTACAACGTAAATTAGCACGTTATGTCCGTTAGCAGTTCCGTTCTCAATTCCTGTTTCTAGTGTCACGTCATAATAACTGACTGTAATTGTTATAGTGCCTGTATAGGCGGTCGGCTCAATTGGATTTGTCAACGAAAATGTCGTCAGGTGAGACTGAACATCAACCTCTATTGTGAATGTATGATTTTGAGCGCCGTATTTCCTCACTTGAAATTTAACAGGGTGAGTACCTATGAAATCGGTTTCCACTGAGAAGAAGTCAATTCTGTATTCACCCGGACTTATTTCAGTCACGGTGTAATTCGAATCTCCTTTAGCATGGTAATCAGACCAATTGCAAGATATAGCGCTGGCAGCCCCTGTTATCGGTTCATTATGATCGGTATCCGTATAGGTCAGTGTTATGGAACCTTGGGTCCCTACAGGCAAAGGTAGATAGCTCGAAGATACAGCAACTGAGGTGAAGAGCTGTCTAACCTCCAAGAATACCGTAGTTTGAGATGTGATATAATAATCGGCTATTGCAGTAATGATAATCGCGTAGGTGTCAATCGTCGCTGTAGATGTAGATAGGTTGAGTAGATAATGACCAGGGGTACCTGCCACTGGGCTAACGGAGTATTGCCCATCTGTCCAATTACATATGATCGTGGCATCGGTTATTCCAGCATTATCTTGATCATTGAATACTACTTCAATGGTTGCATTGGAACCTAGCGGAGTTTCAACACTAGGAGCATCTGGAGAATAGAGAGAGGTTTCTTCAACAATATTGATTGTGAATATTCTCGATAATGGGTCATAATGCTGCAATGACCATGTGATGATAATGTGATAACTACCTCTTCTTGGCAGGTCAGAGGTCTCTAGCACGACGCTATATTCACCGGTGCCCATGTCGTTTAGAGGCTGTGTGCCTGTAGTCCAGTTATATGTGGTTGACCCTCCAGGCAATAAATCAGCATTATCAGAATCGTTTACTCTAACTTGTAGGAGCATCTCCTGACCGAGTGTCAGATTTTTCGTCCATGTGCTTTCCGAGTCCTTTGGATAAGTTAGGCTCATTTGCGTAGAGTGTTGGATTCTGAAATTCCGAGAGTACATTCCAATATTATCAATTGGGCTTCCAGAAATAGAATCATTGACTATTGCTTGTACAGTCCAATGACCAACTTCTGCATCTACTGCATCAAGGATGATATCCGAACTCTCAGCATAACCAGAACCATCTACTACTGCAGTTGTTGTCGTCCATATATCTCCGGTCGTATTGTAGAGGTAATAGGTTACAGTACACCCCGAATAGGTGCTATCGAGTTGCGCCCTTAACCGAATGGTATTATCAGCTCGATAGACCGACGTAGTTTCCCAGCTTGCACCAGACAACATCCTAAGGTCAGATATCATATTTGACGAATGAGAATCAATCTTCCAGAACCCATTTTGATTAGAACCCGTGACGCCTTCATAGACTGAAATGTTCAGATAGCCATCGACAACACTCCAATATGGGAAATTCTCACCAGGTTCTGTAGGTTCACCAACAGCATCAACTATGCGTCCGGTAGGATTTGTGACATTGAAGTGAAAGAGGTCGGAATAGCCATTTGGCACGGCAACATAGTAATACGACAACCAGTCCACATGGGAGGCATTTTGAACCTCAAAATGTTCCCCGTAACTGCCGACTTCGGCCTGATATAGAGTGGGTTTGTTCAGTTTTTCCGCAGTGAGTGTGATTTCAGCATCGAATGTCACGAATATGTCGATATCAGGACTTGGAGGGGAGGGAGTTGGTGTCCAAGTGAAATTCGCATCTACTGGACTTGAAGTCCAAGGTAGTGTTGGGTCCTGCGTCACTTGACCCAAACTCCACAACGTATCAGTTCCGTTATCAACGTCAAGAACGTCTAAGCCATTCATCTGAAGGTTAACATCAGTTGGTGTAGCTCTGGCTTTTATGAAGACACGGATATTATCCAGACGGACTTCAGGATAAAGACGGGGCCTGGCACCGAATGTTCGGGTTGTACGCATTCCGGCTTGAATTGTTAGATTGGGCAGGTCAATCAAGTTGTGATCGGCCTCAACAAGTCCGCTAGAATACCAAGTACTGATACTCTGGACGTCGCTGAATTGGATATCCCATAGATGGTTTGAAACAACATCATCACTTCCAACTTGCACATATAACTCCCAGAAGCCAATAGGCGGGTTTCCCCAATCGTCATAGACCCAGTAATCTACGGATACCCCCGTCCAAGTGACTTCGCCCCTATTGACCGATATGTCCTGTTCAACATATGCTCTATCACCCTCATCGAATCTGTAGTAGTTGTTGGAGTATTCACCAAGCATAGTGAACTGAGCGTATCCATTTGTTATCTGTGAAGTTATTGAGTTTGAATAGATACCAACATCATCCGTACCTGTAGTCCAGTTATCTGTTGAATCAAAGCCAGGATTCTCCAACCATGTCCTATTTTCCTGCAGATTTGATACATTCACGAACAGCTCTGTACTTTGCCATTGAGCCCCCATAGGAACTTGAGCGACTTCACTGGACGTTGAGCTAGTTGATGAGTCGTATTGCAGGGAAACATCATTGAACGAGTCCACGCGGACTCCGTGTTCTGAAGCATTTTGAGCTGTTGCAGCTCCGGAATAGGTATCAGGTGCTTGGGATAGTGTGTAAACGTAGAGTGATTCATCAGGCGCAAGTGGAATCTTCTCCCCGCCAACATCCACCATTCTTTCACCGATGACCGCCGTATTGTCTCGGTCACCGGAGCTAGAAGAATAAGATGGCACCATGAAGGATCCAAGCATTAGAATGACCATAATAGAAACTAGTACATAGATTGAGCCTGATTTTTTCATTGGGATGTTCCTCCGGATGATATGGCGGTGAAACCTAGATTTGAACACTAAGCCTAATCCTATTTGTTCAGTAAAGATGCTACGCACCTGCGGATAAAAAGGAATTCCTTTGAGAGTAGTTCTACAAATCGTAGATGTTTTCGATATTAAGAAAGAGTTACCAACAGCTTCTTGAGGATTAAGTCATATGGGAGAATGATGGAATATGGTTGCATTATACCAATTGGATGAGGCTGAAAGTGCGTCTCGAGAAGGATATATCGCGAGGTATGTGGCGGATATTGTCTTCGAGAAACCGTCTGATACAGCTGGCGTAATTCTGGTTGAACTAGGTGTGGGAGGAAGAACAAAGCCACATGCACATGAAGACCTGCAAGAGGTTTTCGTTGCACTGGGTGATATGAAGGCAAATGTAGCGGGAGAGGACTATATCCTACATCGTGGAGATGTCCTACTTGTGGAACCTAAAGAATTTCATTCTTTTGAAGCATATCTAGGGCAGGCCGCCAGTATGTTAGCAATCAAAATTCCTAACCTGAAAGACGACAAAGTAAAACCGGATTGATATTGTGTGTGAAGCGATTCTACTCGTCTTCATCATCTTCTTCGAATTCCCTAAATAGAGAGTCAGTACTACTTCCTGGGAAACGATTTCTAGCAGGCATCACACGTTTGAATAGCCCTTCAAGTTCTCTCCATTCCTTATATCTCCGTCTTCGCCCAAGTACACCGGCAGCTGTAACTATAAGGAAAGATGCTAACCCACTCACGTACAACTGCAAGCGATTATCGAAAATTGATGATACAACCATAAGAGCAGCCACCACAACTGTGCCAAGGATTAGTGTGTTTATGAAACAATCACATTTGACTCCGCTCTGTGGTGGACCTATTCTGAAATCTTCGGGGTCCGCACCTGGAGCCCAGTTTAAGTAATAATTGAATATTACAGCTGCTAGAACACCAAGCGCAATAATAACCACGAATAGTGGATTCATGACAGCTCACACATCATAGATTATGCTTCTTCAGGGCTAGTAACCTTTAGGTAGCTGAATCCGTGTTCGCCCTCATACGAGATTTCAGCCTCTTGGGTAGGCGTTATCAATAGCACAACTGAATGATTCTTGACGTATTCTTGCGGTGCCTCTTCAACTTTGAATTCGCCACGAGTAAGGGCAACTTTGTACCCAGACTTGAGTTCCTTTATCTCATGATGAATTGATACGTCTATTCCGATTCTAATCTGTAGATCCTCATTCCTGACAATTAGCAATTCTTGGTCATCTATCTTCTCAGCAGACAACACATTCATCCAACCTCGAAGTTCTTGGCTCAGCTCCTCCAAATCAGCTGGTTCTTCATGAAGCTGTATATCAAGGTCTTTGGCATCTTTCACATTACCTTGAACCTCATTGAGAATAGGGGTGATTTCAGTCGTATCCCAACCCTTCTTCACGAACATCTTCAATGCATGTTCTGCAATTTTTTCTAATGCAGGCTTAAGTCGGTCGTGGGATGATGAGGATATCTTATACAGGTTAAGGAAACTGGATAGAGCTCCATCCTCTTTGCCGTAGGCTGCTCCAATCTTGTAGGCATTAACTGACAATTGCCATGCGTTATCATAGTCATCGAATTGGATGCAGTACTTGGCAATGTCATTCAGTAATTTTATTGTAACTTCTGGGTATTCCAACTTCGTCTTTGTTAACGAAAATCCGCCCATAAACTTGCGAAGGATTTGCATAGAAACGTAGAGACCCTCTGAGGTTTCCATCATCTCTTCAAGATTTGTTCGCTTCAACATGGAGTCATATAGGCTGTAGTAGTAGTCAATCTCATCGTAATCCTCTCTGATTAGCGCAATCACAATACGGACGAAGAAGACTGATGCTTTGAGCGCATCATCTGCTATACCCGTGAACATGAGTAACCGAAAGGCTTCATCACTTACTTCTAGTGCCTTCTCAACACCTTCCCTCGTGCCTTTATACAAGTAACACATCATCTCCAAGAAGTAGAGAAAGAGTGTCAGATCATTGGCGTGGTCTACGAGTTTTTCATGGGTTTCAGAGTCTTCTGTCAGCGTTGAAACAATCAAGAGACGTTCGATTTCATTTTGGACAGCAGATATCTCATTGCCTAGTACATCGTATTTCCCTTCTTGGAAATCCTCAAACATATCTGGAATTCCAGCCTTAATGTCCTCAATGAAGTCCAATACAAATAGTGGTTGACCCTTGGAGAGGTCCTTGTCAAGCGTATCCGCAGGCCGCTTGATTGAACGCAGAACTCTCATGGCATGATCCTCAATGATTCGTATTCTAGTGACAGGATCATAGGACCCACTTCTTTTGATGCTGTAACGAACTTCCTGTGTATAGATACGCTCCCTTATGGCACGCAGGTCCTTTTTCAGCTTCTCAGAGTCAATTTGCTCAATGAGTTCAAGCATGAAGGCTGAGCCAACTATCCCTTCGGTTTTGATATTTTTGAAATCTTGAATTGTGTTGAGCAATTTTAGGTCGCTAGTGACAACTTTGGAATTCTTCGCGCGCATTGCTGCCAGGATAAGAGACATGTCATTAGGTTGCGGCAGAGAGCTTTCAGGACGGTTTATGCTTTCCATAAATTGCTTGATGTCTTTTTTCAGAGTTTCATCGATTTTTATTATCTTCTCTACTTCGCGCCTCAAATACCATCTTAATTCTTGGAACACTTGGCGGGTGATCCAAAGTTCAATATCCAGCGCGTCTGCGGCTTCTTTAACAGTGTATACATCCTTTGGTCTATCACTGAAGCCGCTAATGAAGAAATTTGCATCTAGGTATGCTCTCATCAACTTGTGTCTCCGTATTTATGGTTGGCTCTTATTCGGATTTGCTCCAAACAAAATCTCTGCTATGAGATATAGTGCACTTGATAAAGTGTGACATAAAGCAGTTTCGCTACAACTAAGCGAAATGCAAAACAGATGTCGAATAAGGACTCTATTGATAGATCTTCTATCGCTTTCGTGCACCCGTATGCTAGCATTGAAGTTTTTTCTTGTCTTCTGGATATGGCACATATGCTAATGCACTACTCTTAAATCAGGGTCATCATCACCTCGTGAAAGCCCGGTGCAGAAATTATGTCCGCCCTAAAGCGTCCCAGTCTTGAAGAAGTACTAGATATCAAGTCAGTGGCCATTATTGGCGTATCTGCAAAACTTGGATACTATTGGGCACATTCAATGCTTCAATGGGACCACGACTTGAAGGTCTGGCTTGTATCCCGAAGTGTAGGCAACGTTCTCGGACATGAGATTCTTGTTGACCTCGATGATGTTCCTGAGCCTATAGATTATGCAATCGTCGCGGTTCCCTACAAATACGTGCCAATTGTCGTTAAGCAGGCAGCTGACAAAGGAGCGAAAGGGGTTACCATTTTTACAAGCGGATATTCAGAACTGGGGACCGAAGAGGGAAAGAAGAGGGAGCAAGACCTAGCGAATCTTATTCATTCCCTTCCTATTAGGGCTTTAGGACCAAATTGTATGGGACTATGCGACCCCAAACTGGGTTTCGCATTCATGCCAACCGTTAAGAGAGGAATAGGTGACGTTGGCTTCCTATCACAGTCGGGTGGAGTCGCCATAGCCACATATACTGCAGGGGTTGAATCTGGTATCGGATTCACCAAGATGTTCAGTTTTGGAAATCAGATTGATATTGGACCAGCTGAGATTGTTGATTTCTTTACCAATCATTATGAAACAAGAGCTGTTGGTGCCTATCTTGAAGGTACACACCATGGTCGAAACCTATTCAATGGTCTGAGAGAACTATCTGAAAAGAAACCCGTTGTTGTCTTAAAGGGTGGGAGGTCCCAAGAGGGGTCCAGAGCGGCATCATCCCACACAGGCGCGCTTGCAGGGAGTCGGGAAGTCTGGAATGCAGCGTTCAAACAAGCTAATGTGCAAACCGTAACGACTCTTGAGGACCTGGTAGCAACATTGTCAATCTTCTCGCTGAGTCCAGTTCCTAAGAGTAGAAATGTTGGTCTTCTCACAATCAGTGGTGGCACAAGCGTCGTATACACAGACTTGACGATAGAGAGTGGACTGAATGTTCCGGAAACATCACCAGAGTCAATCAACAAGCTAGATCCACTAATTCGAGATGTCGGAACGGGGTTGGGAAATCCAATTGACCTCGCAGCAGACTATTATCAGGACCAGACCATTTCTGAAGTAATTAGAATTTTAGGAGATGAATCTCAGTTCGATTCTATCATCATCGAGGCAGATGTGCACAATATTCATCAGGTTTCATCTATAATGGATGCATCCGATGTCGTTGAGTATTTCTGGACAGCCATGGCAGCTGCGGGAGAAAAAATCTCCAAGAAGAAAAAGAAGCCTGTACTTGTTGCTCTCCCCGATGTCGCATACCCCTCAGCACGAGAGGAAGCATGGAATATCTTCGTTAGCCACGGCCTTCCTGTCTTTCGCAGTTTTAAAGAAGCTGTGGATGCATTAGCCAGAGTCTGTGACTACTATGAAACCAAAGGCGCAAGAACACGTAAGTAGTGGATTCCGAATTCAGCCCTGGCTAAACTCAATTTTCTTGTAGACATATGTTTGCAAGCTCTTAGAGAAGTTTGCCTTAAATGCATCCAATTCTGTTGGATCGTTCGTTTCATTAATACATAGACCAGCAGCGCGGAGCGAGTCATCGAGTTGTTCAAATCCCGTATCTACCGGTTTTAGCCCCAAGCCCAATGCACGAATGATCTCGAACCCATAGAAGGTGAGTGCCAGAGCAGAGAGGTCATAGGAACCTTTCTGTTTCAAAACAGGAGCTTCAGAAATCTCTCGTTTCCTTCTTTCAGCTAGATGGGGAGTTAACAAACTCGCCCGTGAATCAGCAATTCTCTCCGAGTCAAGAAACAAAGTAGACCCCTCATTTCTGACCTGTTCTATCAGCAGCTTAGCTGCAGTATCCAATATAACATCACGCGCGGATTCAAAGGAATCTTGCGCATTGATTTGAGATAACAGATTGTTGGGGTCGCCATCATATCCACCAAGCTCCTCAAGGATAAAAGCAGTCATGAGCCCCCGCTGTAAAGGAAACCGGTCGGAAGCTTTTGTTGTAACTAGCATCTCACGGATATATGCCAATATTTTCGCCACTCCGTAATCATCTACCTGTTGCTCTACTGTGGCCCAATGAATTTTGGGCGAGTACTCCAACGAATCAGAGGAATCAGTGAGAGTAACCGTAGAAAGGTGGTTCAGCTTGAGCAGGTATCTGTAGATTAGACCTAGGATTACCTTTGTACCTCTACTCAGGGATATAGCTGCTCTAGGAAAGACAGGTGTAATATCAAGTGATGGTAGGGGATTTGAAGAAAGGTCCAACGAATTCAAGGTGAATATTCTCTGGAGAGAGTACAAATCAAGAGTCTGTAGTTTGTTTGCAGAGATATCTAAGATTTGCAGGTTGCGGCATGTAGCTAAGGGTGTCAAGTCAATATGCTCAATCACATTATGGCTGAGGTCAAGTCGGTTCAACTGATTGCAGCCTGCCAAACCTGACAGGTCTATTTTCTTTATCGACCTATTTCTCAAACTAATGTGGGAGGCGTCTGACGATTCTCTTGTATATCGCTGTCTTCCTTGTGGTCCCCAGTGTGTGATGACGAGTTCTGCCATGGATTGAGGCACCATGATTGTTAGAGGACTAAAGCAGTCCCACCTTTTCATTGAATTCGCGGATCATTTCATCGATTTTGGGAATCATACTTCTGATATCTCCCCAGTACTTATCATAATCATACCATTGGCGATTGAGGTCTTCAAGGTCGAATCCCTGTTGTTCAATCCATGTGAAATACTTCAAGTGATGGATTCGTTTCCTGTCATAATAGTCCAATTCAATCATGGCATCAGTCTTCTGTGCGCGAAGGTGTCGATGGAAGTCACGGATTGCATCCTTCTCTCTGTATTCACCATGCTTCTCCCTTGCTTCCTCCATTCTAGAATTGTACATCTCCATTGAGTCGGTGAAAACTGTGATTATGACATCATCTTTCGTCAGTTCATAGTATTTGGCATATTTGATTGACATGAGAAGGTTAGCAATGCTGGAGATGCCAAGAAGGTCTAATTTGGAAACTAGTTCTTTGGGCACACCGGCTTCTTTGATAAGATACTCCCTACCCGTCGGCTCATTGAATAACCGCATTAGTCGCATGGTATCCTCGTCATCAATTGCAATAATCATGTCCGTATTCTTTAAGTTGTGAATCCAAGGGACGTGCTTGTCGCCAATTCCCTCAATGCGATGCCCACCATATCCGTTTAGCCACAGTGTTGGGCATTGTACTGCTTCACCAGCTGCAATCTTTGAGGCGGGATACTGTTCTTTAAGGAAGTCACCACAGGCTATTGTGCCTGCTGAACCTGTTGTCAGACAAAGACCATGATATGTTCCCTCACCCAATTCAGCATCCAAGACTTCTTTCATGGCATGACCAGTGACATCGTAATGATACAAGTAATTTCCAAATTCGCTGAACTGGTTGAAGACAAAGATATCATCTCGGGTTCTTCTCAACTCCCAGACTTTGTCATAGATTTCTTTGACATTCGATTCACAGCCGGGAGTGGCAATAATCTCTCCAGCCACTTTCTCCAGCCATTTAAATCGCTCTTTCGACATCTCCTCTGGGAGGATGGCTATGCTCTCACAAGCCAACAGGGTAGCGTCATAAGCTCCACCTCTACAATAATTGCCGGTGCTTGGCCAAACAGCTTTGTGTGTCGTGGGATCAAACCGACCTGTCACTAATGGGGGCACTAAACAGCCAAAGGTGGCGCCAACCTTGTGAGCACCTGTTGGAAACCATTTGCCAACCAACGCAATGATTCTTGCATCGACACCACTGAGCTCAGATGGAATCTCTATGTAGTTTGGAAGACCCCGGTATAAGCCACCTTTGTCTACTGGCTCATTCTTCCAAGTTATTCTGAACAGATTTTCTGATGTGATATCCCACAGCTTGATATCCTTGAGGTCTTCTTTTATTTTGTCAGGGATTTTCTCCGGATATTTCAACTGTTCAAAGGTCGGGATGATGATATTGCGTTGTCTGCAGCGTTTGACAGTTCGTTTCAGTTGTTCCTCATTCGTAGTCAGGTCAATCATACATAGCACCTCAAATGGTTTCTATAACTCGAAAAGCTAGTGCTGTTCAAGCCATTCTATAACTGCATTCCAACCCGTTCCATGTAGAGGAAAAAGGGTTTCGGAATGCCTGCATTGCCAAGATTGCATAATCTTCCGGAATGATTATATACCTTGGCGCGTAACTCTCACGGAGACTGGAATATGCTCCAGATGGAGTGGTGGTTGAATCCCTATTTATGGTTGTATGCTGTCTTGTTTAGAATTATTCCCATCATTTTCACAATCTGGTTGATCGCAAGGACCTGCGCGGGCTGGGGGACAGAATCAACATTGAATAAGGCCCCACCAAGACCAGCAGACGGAACAGATGGCATCTCGGCTGCTCATGGGTCCGATGTGTCATACTTCCCCGCGCAAAGGACATCAGAGAAAGGGGGGCTTCCTGTAAGCGGCATTGGCAGCGGTAGAGGGGCATTCGGAAAGCCGAGGGTTATCGAGAAAGACAAAGACAACTGAAAATGATTTCTATAACCATCTGGGTTAATGGTGCTATAGATACCCTAAAAAATGGGGCGGGGCAATTCAATATAGTCAACAATAGCGTCCAGTAGAGTAATGGACATTTTAGCTGTTATTGCAATTCCGTAAAATCGAGAGAGATTCAGATATGCAATAAGGAACAGCAACGACGATAGGTAGTGAAAGAACATGGTTGACAATGATGATAAAATAGATATTTCAGGCAAACACGTTTACAAATTTGGCGACGGTGAGGCAGACGGAGACCCTAAAGAAAAGAACACGCTCGGCGGTAAGGGCGCAGCCCTCGCTGGAGCGACTCTTATGGGGCTACCTGTTCCACCAGGATTTACTATTTCCACAGATGTCTGCAATCTGTATCTGAAGACTGAGGGCTTTCCAGAGAAGATTCGCAAAGAGATACATGAAGCGTTAGAGTGGATGGAAGATTTGATGGGCAAAGGATTTGGGGACCCAGAAAACCCCCTTCTGGTTTCCGCAAGGTCAGGCGCTCGACAAAGTATGCCCGGTATGATGGAAACAGTTCTCAATGTCGGGCTTACCACGAAAACAATTCCAGGTTTGATTGAAACCACAGGCAATGAACGATTCGTCTATGATACATATCGCAGGCTTATCACAATGTATAGTGATGTGGTTATGGAGAAAGCTGAGGGAGAAAAGCCCGAGGATGGGAAGGGAATTCGACAGCAGCTTGAATGGATTCTGCAAAAGAGAAAGAGAGAGAAGGGATACGTGAATGATACACAACTCACTGTTGAGGACCTGAAGGAACTTTGTGACGAATACAAACTGCGTGTCGAAGAAACCCTAGGTCGAGAATTCCCCGATGACCCTATGGAACAATTGTGGGGAGCAATAGCAGCTGTATTCAAGAGCTGGGGAGGAGCCAGAGCAGTATCCTATCGGCGAATCGAAGGCATTCCGGATAAGTGGGGAACTGCTTGTACAGTGCAAGCAGTCGTATTCGGAAACATGGGAGATAACTCCGCCACAGGAGTTGCCTTCACTAGAGATCCAGCGACTGGAGAAAACAAGTACTATGGCGAATTCCTCTTCAATGCACAAGGCGAGGATGTTGTTGCTGGCACTCGAACTCCACATCCAATGAATGAAGAGAGCAAGAACGAAGGAAATTCGCATCTCAGTACTCTACAAGAAACTATGCCCCAAGCTTATAAAGAACTTAAAGAAATAAGAGAAAAACTGGAATCCGAAATAAAGGACATGCTAGATATAGAGTTCACCATTGAGCAGGGCAAACTCTATCTTCTGCAATACAGAGTTGGTAAAAGAACAGCCACAGCCGCTCTCAATATTGCTTTAGATATGCTTAACGCAGACTTAATTGATGAGCAAGAAACAGTTATGCGAGTGGCTCCTGATCAGCTTGGTCAGCTTCTTTACCCGATTTTGGACCCAGAGGCCGAAGAGAAAGCAACCCCTATCGCAAAGGGGCTTCCGGCTGGTCCGGGAGGCGCATCCGGTCAGATTGTATTCACTTCTGAAGATGCAGTCAAGTTAGCAAGCGAGGGAAAGAACATAATTCTTGTTCGCGAAGAAACAAGCCCTGAAGACATAGAAGGAATGCGAGCTGCAAACGCTGTGCTCACGGCACGAGGTGGAATGACAAGTCATGCCGCTTTGGTCACCCGCGGCTGGGGCAAGTGTTGCATCGTAGGTGCCTCAGCTCTTGAGGTTGACCCATTCCGAAAACAGATGACTGTAGATGACAAGGTCTACGAGGAAGGCGAAGTTCTGACTCTCAATGGTACTCAGGGTCTCGTCTATGAGGGTCAATTGCCAATGATGGATTCTACTAAGAACCCGCGTCTGCAGGAATTCATGGATTTGATTGACAAGTACCGTCGATTAGGAGTACGTGCAAACGCAGAAACGCCGAAGGACGCCAGACAAGCACTGGAATTTGGTGCTGAAGGTATTGGTCTCTTTAGAACAGAACATATGTTTTACGGGGAAGGCTCAGACAAGCCACTGTTCCTTCTTCGGAAGGTAATTCTCAGTGCAACTAAGACAGAACGTGAAAGCGCGCTCGAGGAGCTTAAGCCATACGTCAGAGAAGATGTTGAAACCACCCTCAAAATTATGAAGGGGAAACCGGTCACAATCAGGCTTCTAGACCCACCGCTCCATGAATTCATCCCACAGAGCAAAATCGGACAAGAAAAACTCGCTAATGCGCTAGGTATCAGTGTTGAGGAAGTTCGTCGACGAGGCGAAAATCTCTCAGAGAATAATCCTATGATGGGACACCGTGGAGTGAGGCTCGGAATAACTAACCCCGAAGTCTACATTATGCAAGTAAAGGCAATATGGGAGGCAGCTGCAGACCTACAGGATGATGGGATTGACGTCAACCTCGAGATAATGATTCCTGTCACAACAGGCTCTGCAGAGCTCAAATCGATGAGCATGACCATTGAAGAGGAATTCGAGAAATTCAAAAGAGAAACGGGCAAAGATGTCGAGTTCATACTTGGTGCAATGATAGAAATTCCGCGTGCCTGCATGAGGGCTGGAGACATGGCAGAAACAGCTGAGTTCTTCTCCTTTGGAACCAATGACCTGTCTCAATTTGGCTTCGGCTTTAGCAGAGATGACATTGATTCATTCCTACCTTATTACCTAGAAAATCACATCCTGAGGAATGATCCCTTCCAGAGCATCGATAAGCGAGGAATAGGACAGCTCATGGAGATTGCCATTGAGAGAGGGAAGAAGACCCGACCTAATCTCAAAATCGGAATTTGCGGCGAACATGCAGGTGACGCCCGTTCTGTTGGATTCTTCCATGAGATTGGGCTTGACTATGTATCAGCCTCACCCTATCGACTCCCCATTGCAAGACTTGCTGCAGCCCAAGCGGCAATCAGAGAATCCCGCGGTGAAGAGCCGTAGAAGAAATCAGATACCGAGTTCATTTCGGTATCCTTCACTTCTTTTTTTGTTGCTGATATTTCAGAAATTGTTAAAGCCAACTAAGGGGAATTCTTCAACGCCAAAGTACAAGGCAACTCTTTTAACGAAGTAAAATTGGCTCAGGGACAGTGTTGGACTATGGCAAAACGAATCCTTGTGACTGGTAGTTATGGTCAAATCGGTACCGAGCTTGTTGAAGAGCTTAGGAATCGGTATAGCGGAGAGAATGTGATTGCCACAGGTAGGAAAAAACCCCCGAAAATTCTGACCGAAGGCGGACCATATCATCGTCTTGATGTTCTTGACGAAACTCAATTACATACGCTACTAGTTGAATTGGATGTAGATGTCGTTATTCATAACGCTAGTGTCCTCTCGGCCACCGGCGAAAAGAATCCCCAGCTTGCATACCGCACTAATATCGAAGGAAGTTTCAATGTTCTCGAAGCAACAAGAGCCTTGAATTTAGAGCAAGTGCAGATTCCGAGCTCCATTGCAGTCTTTGGGCCAAGCACCCCCAGGGATAACACCCCTAACGACACAATCATGAGACCTACGAGTATGTATGGAGTTTCCAAAGTCACTATCGAGCTGTTGGGAGAATATTACACTAAGAGGTTTAGCATAGACTTTCGTAGTCTTCGATATCCCGGTATAATCAGTTCAGAAACGATGCCCGGCGGAGGTACAACCGATTACGCTGTCGAGATATTCTATGAAGCCTTGAAAAACAAGAAGTATACATGTTTCCTACGAAAGGACTCGATGCTCCCGATGATGTACATGCCTGATTGTATCAAATGCACTATTGACTTGATGGAAGCAAAAGAAGAGGACCTCGAACACAGGTCCTTCAATATCACGGCAATGTCGTTCACTCCCGAGGACATTGCAAACGAAATAAAGAAGCACATCCCTGAGTTTGAGATTCAGTACGAACCCGACTACCGACAAGACATTGCAGATTCATGGCCGAAGTCTATTGATGATAGCGAAGCTCGGAGTGAGTGGGGTTGGGAACCAGAATTCAATCTTGAATCCATGACTAAGGATATGCTGGAAAAACTCTCCACCAAACTCGATATCGACTACTAGCGCAGCATTATCATCAAATTGAAGACCGCATCGTGAATAGAAGAACTCTCATCGTTTGCATGTCTTTAGAGAGAACAAGTTCCTTCTGCTGATATACCGATTGGTTTATTTTCCCATCAGAATGGGAGCTTTTAACTGGTGGCACGGGCTATTGAATAAAAAACTACACTACTCTGCTCTTTTCATTTTCTCAATTATGATAGCGTCCTCTCTTTACCTATCTTGGACCGCAAACAGAGGTCTCGGCGAGCTTCAGATAGAGAGATTGTCAATAGAGAGGGATGGAGACCGAGTAGTCGATTTTATGGTTTATTCTCCGCGGAGCTCCAATTATGACAAGCCCCTCCCAATAATCATGACGACTCATGGGATTGCTGGTAGCAAGGAGGGAATGTACTCATTCAATATCGAACTAGCGAGAAGAAACTTCACTGTTGTGTCAGTCGATTTGCCTGGACATGGAGATTCCATGCTGTCCTTTGAAGTCACCGATTTTCTTGAGATGGCACAAGACTGCTATGCTGCCGTACAGGAGATTCAGAAGAGACCAGAAGTGAATAGCACTGCATACGGTGTTCTCACACATTCGCTAGGATTTCAAGTTGCTGCGCAAATGCAGTACTTCGATAATCCACCTATAGGCTATGCTGCTGTTGGTGCGGTTTCTGATATGGGCCTGGGTGTTATCGAGGATATTCCTGGAAACACTCTCATAGCCATTGGAGAATATGATGAACTAATATCCGTAGATATGGCTTTGGATACTATCCGCGAGGCTACAGGTAACGAATCGGTAGTTCCAGAAACCACCTATGGGTCGATTGAAGATCAAACCGCATATCGCCTGGCACTGGCTCCAACTGACCATGTTTTTGAAGCGATTGATGCCACCATTGTGAGTGAAACAACGAAGTGGCTTATTCAGGCAGTACAAGGTCAGGACCAACTTGAAAAGACCCTAGAGCCATTACAGCAAGTCTACATCTACAAAATCATCGCCATGGGAACAGGTGCCTTCTCTTTACTTGCATCCACGATACCACTGCTCATGATTATTGGCTCAATCCTACCTAACAGATTGAAGCCGGAACGGTTCGGCAACGAAGTCAGTAGCCAACCATTAAGGAAAGCCATTGGGTTAAGTATTCTCTTGGGAAGCATACTTGTGGTTACGTTTGGAGCAACATCGTCCATCACCTTTCATCTTGAAGCTGCTCACCTACATTTTGTGAATTCTATGTTTGCTACTGGTTTGGTATTGTTCCTTATTCTCTTCAGCTTAGCACTTGTCGCAGTACTGTGGACCAGCATCGGAATCAAAGACACTCTCGAAGCCTATAGGGCTGCTGGACTTGAGTTGGATGCACCAAAGCTCATATTCAAGAGAATTGCAAGAGCATTCATCCCTGCAGGAGTGTGCATAGTATGGCTATTGGGGTGGATCTCCCTTGGTGGGATCCCCGAGCAAATGGAGCCATGGACCACCTTTTCTATGATACGATACCCAGTTGGTCTTAGGACTGCTAACATCGTCATCATAATGATGTTCTCAATTCCCTTCTATGTATCCGATAGCGCATGGATACGTGGCCTTCTCTTGTCAAGTCGAAACTGGAATGGTCAGAGTTTTTCAAGGAGCCTAGTTTTGTCTCTAGTTGCACGGCTTTCCACTGTTGGCGTACTATCAGTCGTCCTGGTCTTTGGATCTACTGCTTTGGGATTCATTGCAGGGTCTATGGTTTTGATGGGTCTTCTATTGATGCTCTTTTTCATAGTTTCAGTTCTTACAACGATATTGATTGCCCTATCATCATTAGAATTTCAGAATCCATGGCCTGCGATAATTCTTAGCGCATTCATTTGGGCGTGGGTTGCAGTATCTAGTATCCCACTCATATGACATCAGCTGCTAATCTTCGTATAGCTGCATATCGAATCCTCTTGCTTTCAGCCCATTCAGAAGTTTCGTGACCGCATTTTCCTCAGGAACCTGCAGAGTTAGAATCAGCTCGGTTTTGTTGGGCATAATATCGGGATCACTCCGATCATGCTCGATGTCAATAACACTTACTCCCGAATTTGCGACAACCTCCAGGATATGATTCAGAACACCCACTCTATCGAGAATCACGCCCCGCAGGCGGATAGCCCTCTTCAACCTATATAGCTCCTTGTCGATAACACGTGACATAAATGGCATGTCGATGTTCCCGCCAGACAATACAGCAACAGCCTTCTTACCCTCAATATCGACAGCCCCATACTGGAATGCGGTCAACCCAACACAGCCTGCTGGTTCCACAACAATCTTGGCTCGCTCAAGAAGGAGGAACAGAGTTCGGGTGACTTGAAGATCATCCACTACAACCGAATCAGTGAGCAAATCATCAGCTATGCTAAGGGTTAGGTCCCCCACAGTCTTTACCGCAATGCCATCACAGACTGTGTCAAGCCCAGTGACAGTCTTTATTTTTCCTGACTTCAATGATTTCTTCATTGAGGCTGCAGAACTTGCTTCAACGCCGTATATTTCGACATCAGGATTTTTTTCCTTGATTGCTATGGCGATTCCGCTCACCAGTCCGCCACCACCGACAGGGACTGCTACTACCTCTACATCTGGAAGCTCGTCTAGAATTTCAAGTCCGACTGTGCCTTGGCCCACAATTATGTTTTCATCATTGAAAGGATGAATAAAGGTGGCTCCACTACGCTCTGCTTCCTCTAGCGCGAACTGCAAAGCATCATCAAATGACTCACCGTGAAGGATGACATCAGCGCCATAGCCTTTTGTCGCTTGGATCTTGGCTATGGAAGAGAACACCGGCATTACGATGGTGGACTTTATTCCTAGTTTTGTAGCAGAATATGCAACTCCTTGGGCATGGTTGCCAGCAGAAGCAGCTATCACGCCTTGTTTCTTCTCGGAATCAGCCAGTTGCGATATAGCATATGCTGCCCCACGAACCTTGAAAGACCCCGTCTTCTGCAGATTTTCCAATTTCAAGTGAATATCGCCGCCGGTCATGCGGCTGAACGTTGATGAGCGGTCTAAACGAGTGTTGTGGGCAATATCCTGTAACAGCTCGCGTGCATTGATGATCTTTTCGTATATCTTGCTATAATCCGTCATGTCTGATTTCATCTCAAAGAGCTATATGCAGTCCTATATTCACGATGCTAACGAATGCGTTTCTGAATATCTAGCCCTCTATTTTGCATTTCTTGGATGAACTCATCCGGAGGTATTGCGCTTTCAGGCGGCAATACGCCGTATTCAGCAATAGTGCCATCTGCCATCATCATTGTTGCCACAGAAGCGGGGAAAGCCGTAGTACGCATCATCGATGTTAGGCCCGTATCATTATCAAAGTAGTCAATCAATTCATACTCTACTATCCTAGATTCAGTACTCTTCCAGCCCTCTACAGAAATGCGGAGAAGCGTCACATCTTTTCCTGTTTCAGGAAGTTTTTCTTCGAGGAGTTTCTCCAACACTCTTCTAGGAGCAATCTTCACTCCGTCAAAGTCCATCTCTTCGCTTTCCATTAATCCTAATTTCATCAGGGTCCACACTTTGTGACCGTGACCTGGGTAACGAATTGTCTTGTAATCGAGATCATTTACCTTCTCTTCATAGGTGAGAGGAAGTGTAGAGGTTCCTCCGCTGGTATTGAATGCCTCCAAAACGCCAAAAGGGTCAGGGAATTCTATCTGTTCAAATCCTACCAGAGGCTTTTCATATTCTATCTTTCCATCTCTCAAAACCATGCAGGGTTCTACATATTCATTGATCAAACCCTCAACAGAGAAAATAAGCGAGTAATTTAGTGGAGGTCTTGGCTCTTGCTGAAGACCGCCGACTCTAATGTGGATGCTATCGGTACTATCTAGATAGTCCACTCCCGCTCTAGCAAGAACATTGGCCATTCCGGGTGCCAACCCACAATCCGGAATAACTGTCACATCTGCATCGCGTGCTTGGGAGTCGAGCTCCAACTGTTTCTTTACAACTCTGAAGTTGCCACCCAAATCGCACATATGGGTTCCAGTTTCGATTGCCAGTTCGGTATGCATCAGATTTACAGTGTAGCTGACGCAACTCGCTACTGCATCCGCATCATTGAACAAGGGTTTGAGATCATCCTTCTGGGTGGCATCAACCTTCTTCGCGGTGGCCTTGCCCCCAACAAAATCTGCAACTGTTTGAGCTCGCGCCATGTCTATGTCTGCTACAATGACTTCTTCCACACTATCATTCTTCGTCAAGTCATAGGCAACAGCCTTTCCCATTTGTCCGGATCCAACAACAAGTATCTTCACGCTAATACCTCAATCAGCCTAAGCTGAAATATGTATTAGATTGGCAAGTAAAAATTGTATCGCAAAAAGCCCTCCGAGGCCATTTTGTGCATATTCATGCATTTTTCGATCATTGACAAGCGTGGCACACAGACAGTAACTGTATCTAGCGACTGTCTATAGCTTTTGAATGAATTCTCTTGCTTGTCTTTCGTATTCCCTGCTTCTCAGGGTGACTTCATTGGTGTTCCCATTTCCTTCTACCGTGACATTAACAAATCCGATATCGTTGCGAAATTCGACGCAACAATCTGGCGATTCATCGTTCACTTGAAGACCGAATTTACCATCAAAGTAGTCCCGAGCCTGTTCCAGGATCTGCTCAACTGACTTTTTCGTCTTTTTGCCGATGGTTTGCATTATTATTCACTATTGTTAATATGCGGTGGTTGCCTGTTAAATATTAAGGTTCAGTTAATAATCATTTGGCTGTTTCTGTGTTACCAATTTCTTCAGGCAAGATGATTGCACATTGGGCAGTCCTACACTTCTCTCGAAAAAATAGCTTGCTGTGTAATCAGATTAGGTAACAACAATTCTTGAGGCGGTGCGAAACTCGTCTTCTCAAGAATCACCTTAATGAGGTCGTCAAGCGTCATTTTGACTTGATCACCTGATTCTCTCCGACGGACGGACAACTCGTCAGAGGCAATCTCTCTATCCCCGATAACACAGACATATGGCGTCCACATTTTCTCAGCAGAACGAATCTTTTTGCCGACGGTCGAATCTCGGTCATCAATCTCGTATCGTATATGCTCCTTTTCCAATCGCTCCGCAATCTTCTTGCAATATTCTATATGAGAATCCTCTACTGGTATCAGCCGCACTTGAACAGGTGTCATCCATAGAGGAAGCATTGGCTTCTTACCGCGCTTCATATCCTTTGAAGCTTGCTCGAGTACACCATATAGGATTCTCTCCACCGACCCCGATGGAGAAGTATGCAGTATGAGGGGCCTTTTCTCTTCACCGTCCTCATCTACGTAACAGATATCAAAACGCTCAGCATTCTCTACATCAATCTGAATTGTGCCTAGACAACCGGCCTTCTCTTGCGTATCAACCACATTCCATTCGCCTTTGAAAATGAAGTAGGCATAACGTTCTTCGAAGACTTCAATCATGACCGGCTTGCCAATTCTTCTCACTACATCATTGACAAAACCCTCATTTTCCTCGTAGAACGACTTCAAAACCCTAAATGACACCTCATAGTCGGCTTCTAGTTCCTTCATTAGTTTCTCCACAAACTCAAGTTGGTTTCTCACTGAATCCATAGCCATATCGACATCAGCGACAAATTCGTGGATATCAGGCATGGTGAAAGCTCTTGGCCGTCTCATTCCGGCAAGTTCTCCACTCTGTTCCCGTCGATAGCTTGCAGCAATCTCAAAGAGCTTCAGCGGTAATTGTTTGTATGATACTAATGCCTGCGACAGGAGCAGAAACTGACCGAAGCATGCAGAGAATCTTGCGAAGTAGTCGTGATCGCCAGACCTCACGACATATTGCCGGGATGGAAAACGTTGCAGGTATGATTTGAGGGACGGATGTTGATAATCATATATGAGTGGAGTCTGCACCACATGAGCACCATAGTCAACCATCTCTTTCGTTACTCGAGACTCAACAGCACGCTTGAGTGTGAGCCCTCTGGGCGGCCACCTGAAGTTGCCTGCATCAGAGCCGGGCTCATAATCAACGAGCTCAAGATTCTTCATTAATTCAATATGTGCTGGAGGCTCATGTGCGGTTCTATCCTTCGACGTCTCATAGTTGACATAGAGGCGCAACTCTTCGAAGCCGGTATAGTCAAACTTCTCAACTTCAGTTTTTGTGCCATCTGGTTCAAGAATGAAAAACTTAGAAACAATACCTTCTTCGGCCTCAATCGCTGTAAGATCTTCTTCGGTCGTCACTTCTTGGGCTTTAATCGCCTCTTCAGTAATATCCAGAACCTTTGAGCGTTCAGCCAGAGGATGGCCCTTACAATGAATCATAAAGGACTTGTACCATCCAAAGGGGATTCGAAGCACATCATATCCACGTTCCTTAAGGTTCGCTTCGACTTTCTTCAAAAGCTTCAGTGCAGTACTTGGCGGAGATGGCTTCTCCGTGAGGTGAACCCAAGGGTACACGATAATCCGTTTTTCTTGAACCTCTTCCGCCGCATCAGCAATCATATCGGCCGTAACGCTTGCGGCTAGGTTCACATCTCTCTGGTCAGAGGTCTCTGCAGCTATAAAGTTGACTAGACATGAATCGTCGGTTTTGTATGACTTCTCCTCTATTGCCTCAGCACTCTTCAGCGCTTTACGTTTAGCTTCATAGGAGAATCCGTCACTGTGTATTTGTAGCATTCTCATTGTAAGACCTCTGCAATCAGACTAGCTGCATATTCCATTCTTAAGCTTGATGCAACCTGAACGCAAATGAGTGTCTGCTCTGCATTTGCCAAAAGGCCGCCTGGCCTTTTGTTCTTACAGGCAAGCATAATAAGCATGCTATATGGGAGTAAGGACTACCATGCTAATCTTCTTGTCACGAGGTTGGCGGGATATGCGGTAGATTCAAGGAGAAAAGGAGTTCAGGTCGTGTCCGAAGAGCATGTTGAACCAGTACCAAAAGAACCTGTGGTCCATCAGGACAGGGAAGTATCACGATATAGAATCTCAAAACACAGACCAAAGAAGCTACCCTACTTAACGAGCTCCATATGTCCAACCTGCCTGCTTGATAATGAAAGCATCCGTGTAATCGAGGCTCGCGTCTATCGGCAGGGCAATCGGATCATGATGTCCAAGGAATGTCCAGAACATGGTGAATTCATGGATGTGTATTGGTCTGATGCTGATATGTTTGAACGAATCATGAAATACTGGTATGAAACGGTAGGGTTAGACAATCCAAGGACCGAGTCGAGCGAAGGATGCCCAAAAGATTGTGGTCAGTGCCCACAACATCTTGCACACACAGCATTAGGGCTAATTGATGTCACTAATCGCTGCAACTTGAGATGCCCCATATGTTTCGCAAATGCAGCCGCCACCAATCGAGTCTATGAACCAACTGATGAGCAAGTCAAAGATATGTTGGCTAACCTTCGTAGCAATTTGCCAGTCCCCTCACCGGCAGTCCAATTCGCGGGTGGAGAACCAACAGTCAGTGATAAGCTGCCAAAATATGTGAGATGGGCAAAAGAGATGGGCTTCGATCACATAATAGTAGCCACGAATGGAATCAGAATGGCAAACAACCCGGAATATGTCACTGAATTGAAAGAAGCTGGTATGAACACAATCTACCTGCAGTTTGACGGCGTATCTAAGAGGCCCTATCTGGAGGCCAGAGGAAGAGACCTACGTGATATCAAAAATGCTGTTCTTGACAGCTGCCGAACAGCTGATCTCGATGGCGTTGTACTGGTTCCCACAATTGTAAAGGGGCTAAATGATGGCGAACTCGGCGACATTGTGAGATTCGGCATTGAAAATCGAGACATTGTACGCTGCATAAACATCCAACCAGTGAGCATCACTGGTCGAGTCGATCACTCTGAAAGACGCAAAATGAGAATTACTACGGCTGAAGTTATTATTAATATTGAAGAACAAACAGAGGGAAGGATAAGCAGAGATGATTGGTATCCGGTTTCTGCTATGATGGGGGTTGGAAGAGCGCTTGGGTTACTAAAAGGCGTTCCAACAGTTGAGCTGCACGCTCATTTTGCGTGTGGAATGGCAACATTCCTCTTCCTCGAAGAGGATGGGTCCTATATCCCCATCACCGAAGTTGTCGATTTAGAGAAGTTATTGACCACCCTCGAGGAAGTCTGTGACCTCTATGCTGAGAGGAGGTTCCTGCCCGGATTCCGGGCTAAACTCAAACTATTAGGATTCACACGGCATATCAAGAAGAAGAGCTACATGAGGCCGATTATTGCATCATTCTTGAAAAAGGGTAGTTACAGTAGTCTGGCTGCATTCATGCACCGAGTGATAATGCTAGGAGTCATGCATTTTCAAGACCCATACAATCTGGACATAGAACGGGTTCAGCATTGTACTATTAACTATGCCACGCCTGATGGTCGAATAATTCCATTCTGCACATATAATAATCTCCATAGAAACGGAGTCGAGAAAAAATTCAGTGCGTAGCCGGAACGAGATATTTATTCAACTAAAGCCGGTCAAAACAATCATCCAATTGTAATTCTCTGGCTCTAGTACTTCAAGAATGATAAAAGAGAGTCTACAGGAGGAAAGCTTGACCAAAATGCATTATTTGTTTCGGACCAACAGACTTATGATTTCAACCTAACTGATTAACTATCATGAAGAATTATGATTTACTAGTTGTTGGGTCAGGCGCAGGGTCTAATATTGCAGCATCTGCCTATGAGCAAGGGATGAAAGTGGCAATTGTCGACAATGGAAGATTCGGGGGCACCTGTCTTAATAGGGGATGTATTCCCACCAAGATCCTAACATATGTTGCTGATACGATTATGGATATTGAGCATTCAAGTCGAATCAATCTTGAAGCTGAAGTCAAAGGAGTAGATTTCAAGAGTCTTATGGAGAGAATGAGGAGAGAAACTTGGCATGAGGCTGACGAAATCGCAGAAAGCATTAGTACTGTAGAAACATATGACTTCTACAATGACACAGGTGAGTTCATTGATGATTATACCATGAAAATTGGTGGAGAAGAAATCAAGGGCGAGTATGTTATTCTCGCTTCAGGAGCTCGACCACTCATTCCCCCAATAGATGGCTTAGAAGATGTTGAGTATTTGACCAACAAGACCATCCTAGGGCTGGACGAGAAACCTGAGTCACTGATTATTGTGGGCGGAGGGTACATTGCCGCTGAATTCGGACATTTCTTCTCAGCTATTGGAACAGAAGTAACTATTCTGGGCAGGAATGAGTACCTCGTTCCGGATGAGGACAATGATGTGTCTGAACTTCTGAAGAAACACTTAGAAAACCGAATGGGGGTTTACACAAACCATGAGGTAGTGAGTGTCAAGGAGAAAGGGAGTCAGAAGATTGCCATTGCAAAGAATACTGACACGGGAGAGGAAGCAGAGTTCAAGGCAAGACACATCCTTATCGCCACAGGAAGACGGTCAAATTCCGATATTCTGAAACCTGAGAAGACAGGTGTCGATACTGATGAAAGAGGTTGGATAAAGACTGACGAGTATTTTAGAACTTCAAAGGACCGTATTTTCGCCTTTGGAGATGCTCTCGGAAAATACATGTTCAGGCATGTGGCAAATGAACAGTCTCAGATTGTGTATTATAATTTGATGAGAACAATCGATGCTGAGGAAAAGGAACCTGAGCTCTTCAAAATGATCTATCATGCGATTCCCCGCGCTGTCTTCTCACATCCGCAGATTGCAACGGTAGGCATGACTCTGAGTGAAGCCAAGAATGCGGACCGACAGCTGCTAGTAGGGCGATCCGAATATACTGGTGTCGCCAAAGGCACAGCCATGGGAAATCCTGATGGGTTTGTGAGAGTTATTTGCGACGCAGAGGAGAGAACGATTCTGGGAGCTTCCATCATTGGACCCCATGCACCCATTCTCATTCAGGAGATAACAAACCTCATGAATACATCGGAGAGAACGTACATTCCGATGTTTGATTCTATTCATATCCATCCTGCATTGCCAGAGGTTGTACAACGGGCCTTCGGTAGTCTTGCGCCAATTGATGGCGGACACGACCATCATCACCATCATGGATAGATGCGGGTTCTACAGAAGATTGCACAAAAACCAGAATTTGACATAACTGATTCCCTCAGTTGACGGGAGAAGAAATCGAACCCAATATATGTAGGTTTTACAATAATCAGGAGATAGCATATCAGTAAGGGGAATCAGCTACATGTGCGAGTGGTGCTACAAGCATGGCCAGGGAAAAAAGTGGTATCTAAACTCTAAGAACTATCTTGAAGAAACAGCAGAGGCCGTAGGAGCACATGAGTATATCTTCGAGTTGTGGAAACAATTCGAAAAAGTGTACTTGCAGAAAATCTATGGCATCTCCGCTAGAGGCCCAGGATACAAATTCAGCATACCGATTATTGGCAAAGCTGTACATTGGTACATCAACTCATGGTTCACGAAAGAGAAACCATTGAAAGGACGTAATCCCAGAAGAGCTGAGGGACATCCCGGGCAAGTTGTTACATTGGAGGACGCCCACAAGATTCTCAATCTGGCGGAGCCAATCATCCGCGTAAATTGCGCATGTCGACACATGACAAGGGGAATTGAGGACCCCTGTTGCCTGGCGTTCGGAGCCTTAGCGGAGATGGTTCCGAAGCTTCCCCGATATATTCCTGATTCAGGGGTAGACCCATTGCATATTGACGAGGCAAAGGATTTCATTACATCAATGAATGACGCAGGTCGGGTTCAAACGGTCTGGATGGGGCCGTCACCGTATATTGCAGCTCTATGCAGCTGTGAGCTTCCTGAATGCGCGGCCACACGCATCAGAATGGACTATGACTTGCAAGCACTCTGGAAGGGTGAATACATGGCCAAAGTTGATTTTTCAAGGTGCACTGGTTGCGGAGAGTGTGCCTCACGGTGTCAATTTGGTGCATTGACGTTTTCCGATTCGATGGACCGTCCGTTCATTGATCAGTGGAAGTGCTTTGGATGCGGTTTATGCGCCACCGCCTGCCCAGAATCGGCAATCGATATGGTTGATAGAAACACCATACCTGCGCTGGCGGAGGTGTGGTGAAAATGAAGACAGACATCATCGTGAATTATGAAAGATGTGGGGATCCTCGCGAATGCAAGCGGTGTCTTCAGATTTGTCCGTCTGCGCTCTTTATGATGTACTCCCCAGACTACGTGAGCAATGACCCTACTGAGTGGCGAGTTGATGTCGCATTTACAGACCTATGCACTCGATGTGGCGACTGTGTTGATATCTGTCCCAATGATGCCATCACTCTCAAATAGCAATAGGCGTCATTTCTCGACTGATCGAACCAACAGGAGTACAAGAAGAATCAGAATTCCTGTCGCAACTAGGATGGCAAGATATACCTGCCGAATGCTGCTCTCATACAATCCCCCGAAAAGCACAGGAACAAGTGCTCTCCCCGTGAAGAGGGCAAATGTCACCATACCGGCTAGAGCACCTCGGTGATCTGGTGAAATAGTTTGGCTGTAAGCATTAATATTGGGAGATAGTGTTCCTCCAGCCCATCCCAGAATCAAGATTCCAGCTCCAATCATCCCCGGACTTGCTGACCCGGAGGAATCAACGGATAAAATCAGAACCAAATTGGAGAGCACTAGGGATAGAAGACCAGTGTAAAGAACTGTTTTTTGACTGAATCGTTCAACCAAGCGGCCCATTGAGAGTCCAGCAACGACACCTGAAAATCCCAGCAGCAATAGGATGAAACCTGAAAGTGCAGGTTCAGCATAATCCGCCAGTGACCTAGATGTCCAAATGAACAATGCACCGTATGTTTCCGAAATTAAGAGTGACACGAGCATCAGCAATATTACAGTAGGCTTTCGCAGCTCCTCCGCAAAAATAGCAAGCATTTCTCTAACTGTAGTACTCAGTGAAATACTCATTACGGGCTTTTCTGCAATACACATTGCAGCCATTCCCAGGAAGGTTAGAATGATAAACAAAACATAGAAGTTCCTCCATCCGAATAGTGCGAGTTGACCTGCAACTCCCGGGCCCAGCCCAACGCTTCCTGTCGCAACAGCACCTAGGAGCCCCATTCGGTTGGAAACTTCACTTCGCTTGGCAGTATCAGTCAATACGGCAATCAGCACAGGATTGACAAATCCAAAACCCACCCCTCCCAGAAAATTTCCAAATATAAACTGAATAAGCGTTGCAGAAAAAACGATTATTGTATTTCCGATTAGATACGTCGATAATCCAGCTATGATAACTGGAATTCTTCCTCGAACATCGGATATTGCACCACTGAAGAGCTGAATAACTGCAAAAGGAACCATGAAGGCAGGAATAGCTGATAGGACTGAAGTCGAACCCACGCCGAAATCGACGGCTATGAGACTCAGTTGAGCCAATACAGCATTGCCAACTATGGGCCCAATGGCGAAGATAAAGTAAGCTGACATGTTCAGTAAGACGTAAGATCTATCATCTTCCATCTCCAGTGAACTATCTGCAAAACCGGACATTCACCTCAACCTATCTTCCCGGGGTGCATGTGTTGGTTAAATCAATTGGCATAGAATACAAGTGCAATCTGACCTTTGGCGAAAAGCCTAACAAAAGACCTAAGACTAGCAGAAGAAATCCATACATGGTGAAGAGCTAGTGAGATGTTTTGTAACTGGTGGTACAGGGTTTGTTGGCAGTCATATCGTTAGGCTTCTTTCTGAGGCTGACCACGAGGTGTTTGTCCTGGTCAGAGAAAGCTCAGATCTACAGCTGATTGAGGACCTCCCGATTACAACTGTTATTGGGGATGTAGTGGAACCTGATACTCTAGATAAAGCAATCCCATCCGACATAGACTGTATGTTTCATAATGCCGCTATCATGGCTGACTGGGGAGGCAAATCGAAGTATTTCCCTGTGAATGTGGGTGGTACCGAGAATATTCTGGAAGAATGTAGAAAAAAAGATGTACCAAGATTCATCCAGACCTCTTCCACCGCAGTATACGGATTTCCAAATAAGAAAGAACCCGTTGATGAGGAAACACAGTGGAGCCCAATGAATGCATACCAAAAATCAAAAGCTGAATCTGAGAGGATAGTTTTCGAACGGGCAGATGAATACGGTCTAAAGGCCTCAGCAGTGAGAGCACCTGTCGTTTTTGGTGAAGGTGATATGTTCACTGGACCACAAATCCTTGAAAGGATAAAAGACGGAAATATGGTTGTCTTTGGCGGGGGAGACAATATACAAACCTATGTACATGCCGAAGATTTCGCAAGATGCTTGGTTCTCGCAGGAGAGCAAATACAAACCTCAGCAAACGAGGCATTCAATGTCGGGTCATTTACCTGTGAGTTTCGAGAATTGCTAGAGGCATTTGCCAACGAGCTTCGTGTTGAACCCGATTTTCAAAATATACCCTATTCCTTAGGTGTTGGAGTTGGAGGATTTGCAGCAAAACTCTACGAAGTTTTTGGCCGGGGAAATGCACCACTAATTACATCCTTCCGAGTCAAAATGTTCGGTAGCGAATATCAGATAGATTGGTCAAAAGCAAATGAGCAACTGGGATATGAACCGAAATGGGACCTCGAATCAACCGCACAAGATGTCGTTGAATGGGGAATTCACTTCAAGCCAAGGTAATCAACGGACGCTTTGACAACCCTCAGCTTACTGAATGTGAGTTATAGAAAAGTACTTCAAACATTTGCGATTCACCAGATTTGCAGAGGGATTGTTGACATTGGGATTAGACCGCGATACGCTGCTAGGAATAGGTGTACTCATCACTCTCCTGATACTAGTGAGTGCCATCTCCTTCATTCTTTCGAGTATTGAAGGATTTCTTGCAGGCGTTTTCGTTATTTTCTTTGGATTTCTACTCAGCTTTTTCAAAGATGACATTAGAAATGCTCTCGGTATCTCAAAAAAAGAACCTAGCACGACTGTGCCAGAGCCAGAAGAAAAGGACCGTATTTACAATATAGAAAAGAGAATCTCAAAAGGTAGAGAGAAGGTCGCAAAAGCAGTTGTGAAATATGAGTCAGAATACAAACCCGAGAAACGAGCAAAGAGAGCCCGAGATATCTATGAAGAAGCCTCTCAACTCTTAGCAGCTCTTCAACAGGCGAAAATGTACGCAATCCGAAAAGACAATCCCGAACTTGTTGTTCATTACGAGGAATTGATTCAAGATGTGGAAGAAACCCGAGATAAAGCTGCAAATGAGATGAAATCAGAGACCTAAATTCATCTTCCGAAGCGGTCTATCAGCTCGACCAAATCAAGAATCTCTATATCTTCTTCCTCCGCGCCATCAGATAGATTTAGCTTACAGAAGGGGCAGGCTGAGAGCAGAATATCTGCTGAAATCGCCCGTGCATGTCTGACTCGTTCTCGTGCAGTTTCTAATGCCATATCTTTGAATGCAGATTTTACGCCTCCTCCAGAGCCACAACACCACGCATTTTCCTTGTTGCTCTCCATCTCAATTATCTCAACCCCCATGTTCGAAAGAATTCGCCTCGGTTCCTCATAGACACCCATATGCCTGCCCAGATGACATGGGTCATGATATGTGATTGATTTATCCTGAAACAATTCTTCGAATTGAAGCTTGCCTGAATCAATAAGCCAGTCCAAAAATTGTGAGATATGTAAGACCTCATAATCGTTATTTCTAGCCATAGTTGGATATTCTGACGCAAGAGTCCTGTAACAACCAGCGCAGGAGGTCAAGATTCGCGAGGCGCCAGATGAATCAAAGAGTTCTATGTTTTTTGTTGCCACGCCTTCAGCCTTATTCAACTGTCCAGTTCGGATGAGTGGCGAACCACAGCACTGCTCATCAAGAATTGTGAAATCAACTCCAGCTTTCTTCAACAGCGATATGGTGGCATCACGAATTCCTTGTTCTCTATAGTTTGCTGTACAACCGATAAAATAGACATTTTCCGCGGATTCGGGAAGGTCATGCATCTCTCGAAGCTCTTGGTGATTGACCTTTTCACCATAGGGATTAGTAGTTCGCAAAATATTGTCAGCAAACTTCTGATGAGCTGCCAAAGGACCTAGTTTGTCCACAGCCCTTCTGCGTAGTTCCTCAATAATATCTACTATTCCATGCGCATGTGGGGATAGGCACTGCTCTTCACAGCTGCTACATGCAGTACAAGCAAAGAGAGGTACGAGGAGAGATGAATCCCAACCTATATCCCCTCTCTCTAGAGCTTGTGCAAGCCTTATTCTTCCGGATGCATAATACGTTTCAAATCCAAAGAATTCTCCTGATGGACACGACGGAACATAATCTCGAAAAACCAATTTGCAGTTGCCGCATCGAATACAACGGTGCAGATATTGGCCAATCACTGATTCATCCGTCGTCATAGACCCCATCTCCCTGGATTCATAATGTTATTAGGATCCAATGCCTTCTTAATTCGTTGAACCAGTTTGACAAACTCGGGATCGATATGATCATGAAGCTTCTTCGCTGCCCATACCGGCGTCTTGTACGGGATTGCACCCAGGCTTAGTGCCAATTCCAACAACTCTTCATTGCAGTTGCGGACTCGCTCCATCGTTTCAGGTTCTTTGCTGAATCGTATTATGAATTTTAACTCTCCGTAGTGCATACCATCCATGGGTTTTAGAAACGCCATTAACTCGAATCCGTGCCGGGTCACTATCTCGCGCCCCTTGATGAGGCCTGCACCCCAGTTTTTCGGGTGGATGTAAGTGCCAACCCAGCTCAGGCCATCAAACTCAGCCAATATTTTGAAGGCGTCTGAGGGGAAATCAACCCACTCTCGAGCCTGCGAACCCATGAGTTTCTTGATAGCATCCCAATCTACAAAGAGATGTCTAGATTCAATCTCCGAGTGCCTTTCAACAATCTTCCGTGCTGTGCGTAAATTATCAAGGACCTCAACTTCAGAATTGCCAGAGAATGCTAAGAGTGTCGCATAGTCAGGTTCCCCATCAAAGGCAGATACGGGGTAGTCCGCACCAAGCAACATTTTTACCAAGCTCAGCGACATGCAATCCGCATCATCAAGGATACCTGTTCGAGTCAGTTCCTTCAGCAGTTCGGTTGTTTCATTCTCACCAAAAGTAAACAAAGCTGCGTGTCTGATTATTGGAGGTTTGGGCCAGAGCTTCACTGCTATCTTTGTGACAATTCCTGTCATCCCTTGCCAACCTGAGAATAAACCAACCAAGTCAGGCAGGGGATATCTAGTAAACCAATTGTTGTTCCCACTGGCTCCTGAGCCTATCCTCACGATTTCGCCGGTTGGCAATACGGCTTCGAGGCCATTAATGAAATCGCCCATCGCACCATGTTTTGTGGACAAATCACAAAGACCTTGTAGTAGAACATTTGCCATGATTGAGGTATAGGGTGGTGCTAGAGGGTAGGTATATCGAAGGTCAGGATGATTCAATTCCAGGTGCCGTCTCAGATGTCCAAAGGTCACTCCAGGCTCAACAAGAGCATACATGGCATCCTCGTCAATCTCAATTATTTGCTTCATCTTTTTGAGGTCGACAATAACTGAATCATCTACCTGAGGAATCGTAAGCCCACCAACGTTTTGCCCTGTTATGAAGGGAACCAGAGGCACCTGCTGCTGGTTGGCTAATTCTACTATTTTCTGCACCTGATCAACTGTTGAAGGCATGACAACAGCCAGCGGTTTACGAGGCTTGTTCTCGGTCATGTCGAAGGAGTAGACGTATCTTTCAGCCACCTCGCTCGAAACAGAATGCTCACCCAACAATTCAACCAATTCTGAAATTATGTTCAACACCTAGTCCCCCAAGATGTTCTTCATGGTTTTATAGAACCTATAGCCAGCTCGAGGATGACCCCAAATACCATTGACAGAAATCTTCCCCGTAGCAATAGCCATTAAGAGACCCTGGTTTCCCTTCGCAACCTCGATTATTTGATGCATTGTTGTCTTAACGTGAATATCTGGAGATTTATCAAACCCATAGTGGATTGAGACTCCGTCATCAAAGCGCAGTGTTATCGGATAGTAATCAGTTTCCAATACAACAATCATATTCCACGACTTGACTTCTTCCCTAAATGGCTGATTTTCTAGCTCCTTGTCAAGAAGAATACTGAAAAGAAGTCCAATAAAGTCACCTGGTTTCTCCATTCTCATGACCATCCGATATTTCAGCTGAATGATTATCAAGCGAAAGGGGTTCTTGAATGTGATTGTTTCATTGCCTTTGAGATATATCAATAATTGAACTCTCATTATGAGTGGCAAAGCACATAGAATTGTTAACTCAACTCACGAGGATAGGTCAGACTAATTCACCTGAAATGGTCCGCAAAGACGACAGTTCCTCAACCGATTCGGGATCTATCAAAAACCAAGTAGTCGAAATGTCCTCATCACCAAGCATAAGCTGACGATTATAATCAATGCTACCCGTCAATGCCAAATCGCCTGCGGCTACGAATAGCACCTCTGCATCATCAAATGAAGCCGCAATTCCTAGGCCTTCGTTGCCCTCTTCGACAGCTTCATTCTCAATCAATACAAAGTTGGAAGAGGGGATAACTGAAATCGGATAATTTGCTAACTTGAATTTCTGTGGATGATGTTCCCAATCCCTGTGGAACCGCACGTCTCTGGGGATTGTTTCGTGGGTTTTATCAGTGGTCATTCAATATCGTTAAGCTGTTTCAATGGGGAGACCAAGTTTGAGTGAGAAATTGAAACGATTTGTGAAAGTAATCGATGGAAAGCTTGACGCTACATGTGATGGTTGTGGAAAAATCATGAAACCCGGTAGGTACTATCAGTTAGAGGTAGATGGTGACGTCAAGAATTTCCATTCTGAAGAATGCATGGAGAAATGGGGATCAGAAAACCTACCTTCAACGTAGTAAGTCCAAATCTAGAGAGGGTGCCATCGAATTATTGACATGGTTTTTCCCTCTAACCTTTTTCTCTTCTAATCTACGTAATTTAATCTGCAACATTGGGGGTCATCTCTAGTTCCGAATAGCGCATGCCGTAATCTTAATCTTGAATATGCAGTTTTCCAAAAGTGAGTTGATCATATGGATCCCCGAGTAGAAGAACATGCGAGAATTCTCGTTGAGTGGAGTACTGAAATTAAACGCGATGATATGGTTGTGATTCGAGCCACGCCCGAGTCTCATGATTTGGCTGTTGCAGTAGCCAAGAAGGCCTCAGAAAAGGGAGCAAAAATCATGACCTTATTCCAGAGTGAAGAAGTCGATAGAGCCATATTCGATGGTGCTGACGATGAAACGCTTCAGAAAATGTCTGAACATTATTTAGGTGCGGTGGAAAAGGCCGATGTATTCATTGGTCTCTCCGCCCCAATGAATACCAAGGCGCTAGCAAATGTGATTCCAAAGAGATTGGTCATGAAACAAAAGGCAAAAAAGCCAATATCAGATACGATTTTGGAGAAACGATGGTGCAGCACAGTCCATCCATGCAAGACTCTAGCCCAGCAAGCAGGTATGAGTTTGAACGAATACCAAGACTTTGTCTATGGTGCAACACTCATTGACTGGGAAGAAGAGAGCAAGAATATGTGTCTAATAAAGGAGCATCTCGAATCTCACAATGATATCAGGTTCGTCGGCCCAGCAACCGACCTTTATGCCAAGACAAAGGGAAGAATTTGGATAGCCTCTGACGGAAAGCACAATATGCCCAGTGGGGAAGTTTTTACAGCACCTATAGAAGATACAGTTGAAGGGTCTGTTTTCTTTGATATTCCCTTTATGCAGATGGGAAAAGTCGTTGAAGGTGTGAAACTAGAGTTCGAAAAGGGCCAAGTGGTGGAATATTCCGCTGAAAAGAATGAGCAAGTCCTGAAGGCAATTCTTGAAACTGACGAGGGTGCGAGATACTTAGGGGAAATGGCCATTGGAACAAATAGAGGAATCAAGGACTATACTCTGAATATGCTCTTCGATGAAAAAATCGGAGATACGATACATTGTGCGTTAGGAAGAGCCTACAAGGACTGCAATGGCACTAATGAGAGCGCAGTTCACGTCGACATGATAAAGACCATGATAGAAGGAGAGATTATCGCAGGCGACGAGGTAATCTATTCCAAGGGTAAGTTCTTCTTCGAATGATGAAATTGGAAATCTGATGGGAATGCAAGTTCGTTTCCCATCAGCTCCCCCTAGTTCGAGTAATTGGATTCATCACTAGAGTGTTTAATAGGTGGTCTGGTGCATCAAGTTCAGTTAAGGATAGTTGTCATTATGCCTGAAGAGAAGCCAAACATGACAGGAGTCATGGTAGGGGTATTGGTTACGGTAGCAACATTCTTCGGGGGCTTCTTGCTCTTTTTCACTCAGGATATTTCCCAAATGGGTATCTTTCAGATACTTCTCTTTGTTATGTTCATTCCCTTTGTGGGTGCAATCATCGGAGTCACAATTATGATTCGGTCGATGAACATAGACATCTTTGGCGGCATGGGCGCCTTCAATGCAAGGATGGGAAGCGGCGAACGAGTGGTCGAGAAGAGCTATGTCCACGAACCACCTCCCTTCTGCTCAAGCTGTGGTGGAAAGCTTGCATCAGAGGATGTAGATTGGATTGGACCCTTAACCGTCAGGTGCCCGTATTGCGGGGCTACACTTCAGACAGAAAAAAGAGAAGTGTAGACTACCAAGAGCGCCCAATATCCATGATTATACTAGACCAAGAATACCGCAAGCAAGCCAGATAAGAAAATCCCATCCCAAGTTCCCGCGCCACCTATAGAGGCCTCGTCGGTTTGAAGCTCGCCTAGATTGTGTATATTTAGAAGATCAGCTCCTATGAGTGTTCCGAGGGTTCCTGAAACGTACGCTAGTACATAGGCATTTAGAGCTGCTCCAAATAATGCTACTAGAAGGACTGCAACTATAGCGGAGATCAACGGGGGTAACAATCCGGGAGTGATAATTCCAACCTCTGGTTTAACACGGGCAATAGACTTCACAATGATGGATACTATGGCAATCCCAAGTAAGGCGGGTAGGATATTGTCTATATTGGAAACTAACAAGTAACCGCTGACTATTACTGGAATTACTGCACCTCCCAGATTCACATTGACCTGGGTCTCCCCGGGACAATCTGATGGCACAACACGATATGAGAGCCCAAAGAAGGTGACATATTCCTGTTCACACCGTTTCTCCTCTGACGCAACTTTGAATGCAGGAATATTCACCATGCTACCAATAAGCGATCCTGGTACAATAACCAAAGCAAGCCAGGGGGGAATTCCAAGCCTAACAAATGCCGCGCCAGCAATTTGAATGAAGAGAATTGAAACGAAAATGAGAGTTATAATAACAAAGATAGAAAAACTTCTCTTGCTATGTTGTAAGCGAACTCTGCTCATTTTGTGTTCATTTCTTGATTCTTTCCACCACTTAATCAATGTTGACCTCTATCATCAAATTCTGACCAGATGAAAAACAAGATAAACAGAATATACAATCGTTAACTAAGGTGAAGAGATGGTATACTTCGATTACGAAGAGGCTCAACAATACATCCGAGAGATATATGAAGGCCAAGATGTTCCACGAGAGGAGGAATTCATAGAGAATTCAGCGACCCAAGACTTTGATCCAATCATAGAAGATGAGATGGCAAGACTATTCAGACTGCTTCTAAGATTGACAAAGGCAAAGAAAGTATTGGAGATAGGTACTAGCATTGGTTTCTCCACTACACATCTTGCTCTCGCTGCAAAAGAGAATGGCGGGAAAGTAATATCTCTTGAATTAGATGAGAAAGTGGCGGAGGCCGCCAGAATCAACTTTGGGAGAGAGGGCGTAAGTGATTCTATTGAGATTGTTATCGGAAATGCAGCCGATACAATCAAGGATTTTGAAGATGAGTCATTTGATGTTGTGTTCCAGGATTCCTCAAAGAGGATTTATCCAAAGATGCTCGACGAATGTCTTAGGGTTCTGAAGACAGGGGGATTATTCCTAATTGATGATACATTGTTTCCGATCATAACTCCAAAAGACGAATGGACCGTTTCAGACAAGGCTATTGATGACTTCAATCGAATTCTATTGGAGAAGGGAGTGATTAGTACAATTCTACCAATTGGAGAAGGATGTACTCTTGCTGTCAAGATCTAGTAGCAAAGTGCTCCACTCTATTCTCGTTGCTTTCAAAGGAACTCTAGGTAGGAGGTCATCCTGCCCGTAGCTAGCGGAGGATTGCGATTCGGATTGCTTATCTGGTGCTGGAGAATCTCATCAAATACCATTAAATGAAATATCTAGGTAGGTTTGTAGTAGCAAAGGTTGAATTCCATGAAATCTAGAAGAAGCTTGGT
Source organism: uncultured archaeon (assembly GCA_964648855.1). Classification (GTDB taxonomy): domain Archaea; phylum Asgardarchaeota; class Thorarchaeia; order Thorarchaeales; family Thorarchaeaceae; genus TEKIR-14. The sequence continues at coordinate 42,800 of CAZYLT010000008.1, read as the reverse complement.
AGTAATTCTAGTCGTAGTTTTGGTTGTTTCGGTGAGTGTGATTCTCGTGCTTCCCTTTTTACTTGAATCACCAACAGATAATCGTCCGGAGCTAATAGTACACAATCCGGTCGAGGATTCGGTTGTGACAGGCACGGTCAATTTCAATATCTCGATAATCGATGAAGAAGATCTAACTGCCAATATCTACATTGATGGTCAATTCCGGGCAGCATCAAATGACCATGTCTGGGACACCGGAATGGACTCCGATGGCCGCCATACCCTTAGAATCTCCACTCAAGACAGTGCTGGTCAATCTGTTACCACACATTTCGAAGTGATCATCGATAATGTTAAGGAAGACATATTCTTTGAGCCCTTGTTCAAAATCATGGTCTACAACATCAAAGAATCAGGTCTCAATGATGACTGGAAAGAAATCATCAAACAGGAAAATCCTGATGTTATCGTGCTAGTAGAAACCGGATATTTTGATGACACATCAAATGAAACTCTGAATGCTGCGACTGCCGAGCTGAATGAATTCTTCGAAGATGAAGCCCCGTATGATTCTTACACAACACAACTTGTCCAATATTCGACAACCGGTGAAGCAATCCTAAGTCGATTCCCTGTCCTGAGTTTCACACAGATAGACACCGTTCCTTTGGATGATGAATCCAATTACTATGTCACTCATGATTTCATCGATGCAGTACTTGACATCAATGGAACAGAAGTACATGTATTTGGGGCACACCTCAAAGCTTCGGGAGGAGAAACGAATCAAGGACGAAGAGAAGTTGAAACTGAAGGGATTATCAACTATATGGACAATCTCGGTGATGTTCCCATTTTGTATCTAGGCGATCAAAATTCATTTTCACCGGATGATGTGGGCGATTTAGCACCTCAGACAACAATGACTATGGGATATGGTCCGATGACAATGCTGCTCTATCAAAACGATACCACATATGGTCAGTATTCATCAGAAGTGCATAATTATACTGATGTCTATCGGGAGTTGAATCCTGATGACCCGGGATTCACTTTTGGCGGACAAGGAGGAGAGGCTTTCATGAGGATTGACTACATCATCGCAAACACGTTCTTTGATGGTGCCTTCATCAACTCGTCAGTTGTTGATGGTACACTCGCTGACTCCGCCTCAGACCATTATGCTGTAACAGCTTGGGTAAATTGGACAGCACGTTCTGAACACGCTTACTCTCAGCTGCTATCTGTTCCTTCATCTGCAAAAGCAATTGAAGTATTGCCAGTTCGAAGTAAGATTTCAGATCATAGCGTGGAATTGATAGCAATACTACCTTTTGAAAAGATGCAGAAACGACGATGAGCTTCTTCAATCAATGCCTGTTGAGCTGTTTCAGAATAAGACACTGATTCCGTATGTCCATATCCAGTCCTGCCCATGATGGGCATTCTTTGTGAACATAACAAATATCGATTAGAAAGTTCATAATAGCGAATACTTTTCTATGGGGGGTGCATGTAATAATTGAAGGAATATGAGATGAGAAGACGCTGGAGAATAGCCACAGAAGAAGAGATTCTCAGAGGGAAAACCACTGATGTATACTTTGACCGAACCGTTGAGGTCTTGAGAACAACTGATGTCAACCCTAGAGTTTACGCGGAGATTACCGTGTCTGAAATGCCTCAGAAGCTACCTTGGGGGATAGCAGCAGGTTATGATGATGTTCTACAGTTATTCAAGGGAACTAAAGTCGATATATACGGATTGAAGGAAGGAACATTATTCCATCCGCGAAGTCCATCCGGCATAAGAACTCCAGTCTTGCAGATTGTTGGAAACTACGCTGACTTCGCGCGACTAGAAACACCTCTGCTTGGTTTCCTTTGCTACACATCCGGAATGGCGAGCAAAACAGCGCATCTTAGAAGGGCAGCAGGTGATAAGACTATTTTATCCTTCGGCGCCCGAAGAACACATCCAGCTGTCACCCCTACTGTTGAGTATGCGGCATATATCGGAGGATGCGACGGAGTATCATGCGTCCTTGGAGCTGATCTGATTGGCATAGAAGCTCAAGGTACGATGCCCCATTCACTCATAATCGCATTCCAAGACCACCTGAGGGCGTGGAAAGCGTTTTCGAAGTATCTAGATGATAATGTAGCTCGAATAGCTCTGACCGATACATATCTTGATGAGGTATTCGAGTCGATTATGGCTTCCTCAGAGATGCCAGGTATAACTGGTGTTCGACTTGATACGCCAAGTAGTCGTCGGGGCGATTTCAAGGAACTGATTCAGGAAGTAAGATGGGAACTTGACATTAGGGGATACGAAGATGTAGACATTTTTGTAAGCGGCGGAATTGACATTGAGGAATTGCAGAATCTCAAGGATGCACCTATTTCCGGTTATGGGATTGGTGGTGCCATAAGCAACTCTCCAGCCGTAGACTTTGCAATGGATATTGTTTCGATAATGGAGAAGGATTCTTGGAAACCCTGTGCTAAGCGAGGAAAGTTTTCAGGCAGAAAAACGGTCTGGAAATGCAAGAACTGCGTGGCAACGGATGTTACGCCATGGGAGGCTTCATCTCCAAAGTGTCATTCTTGTGGCTCCAATATGGAAAAGGCGACAATCAAGCTATTGGATAGCGAAGAAGGAGAGATCCTCCAGGATCCAGTGCCGCCATCAAAAACTAGAAATTACGTGATTGACCAATTAAGCATGTTAGGTGCACAATAGTGAAGAAATTGGACCCAGATAAGACAGCTGTCATAGTCACTGACATGCTGAACGACTTCGTGGAGGAAGATGCCCCCCTTCCTGTTCCCGGGGCAAAAGACCTGATTCCTCAACAGAAGAAAGTCTTGCAGGCTGCAAGAAACGCGGGTGCAATGGTTGTGTATATCGCGGACCATCATATGCCGGACGACCCAGAATTCAAGATGTGGCCTAAGCACGCAGTATATCGAACAAGGGGAGCTGAGGTTATCGATGAGTTGTCCCCCAAAGAAAATGAACGAGTCATCCCAAAGAGGAGATACTCAGGCTTCTTTGGAACAGATTTGGATTTGACTCTTCGGGAGCATGACATTGAAACTGTGGTCATAATGGGAGTTCTGACTGATATTTGCGTCAATTACACTTCCGCTGGAGCCTCAATGAGGGACTATGAAGTATATGTCATTGAAGACGGAGTCTCAAGTGATAACGATGAAGCTCATGAATTTGCGCTGAGGCATATGCAGAAAGTCCATGGAACCACTGTAGTCGATTCAGATGAATTCGTTCAGGCGTTTCAATGATTTCTCTATCGTTTCCCCTTTTTGCGAATAGATGACAAAGAACGATGTTTGGAGCATTTGAGATGGCAGAGAGAATATGGACTGGAAAGGGAGATGACGGAACAACTGGACTATTCACTGGTGAAAGAGTGAAAAAGCATTCTGCTAGAGTTGAGGCATATGGAACTGTAGACGAACTCATTTCGTCCCTAGGTGTAGCAAAGACGCACAATAGTGAAATGATTAGACAGGAACTAGAGAGAATTCAACAGATGCTTTTTCGGATCGCTGCCGAACTAGCTTCCGGAAATGAGAATGGTTCACTTGCGGAGAAAGGAGTCCATCCGGTGTCTTCTGAAGAAGTAGAATACCTGGAGGAAAGAGCTGACATTCTATGGCAGGAGATGCCACCGCTGTCCAATTTTGTTGTTCCGGGAGAGAGCAAAGCAGATGCCTATCTTCACCAAGCAAGAACTATCTGCAGAAGGGCTGAACGGAGAATTATTGCATTAACTGAAGAAGTTGACCTAAATCCGGAGATCGTCCGGTATATTAACCGATTATCAGATTTCATCTTTACGTTGGCTAGGTGGGCCAATTTCAAGAGAGGAACATCCGATATGAAAATCTCCCGTGCTGGAATCCACCAATAGCACAGCAAAAGAACAAATCGACTAATTCTGCTTCTCTGCTACCACCCAAATGAATCCTCGAAGATCATTTTGTTTTAGCAGATTCACATCCGAGCCTATGAGATGGAGCGTCCATCCTTCCAATTCCTCTTCCAGTTCATCCCGAGTAATGAATCGAATTGGGGGGTCAGTTTCAAAATGAGGCGGAATATTGCCAGCATACGCAAAGAAGCCTCCAGGTTTGACGGCCCTCAACAATTCGTGCAGCTTGGATATGGTGCCGTCAAATAAATATTGTAACGTCTGAATTGCTGAAACAATATCATATGACTCCGGGGGTACCTCGTATTCGCCAATGTTTGCCACCTCAAATCTAGTCCGATTCTCAACACCCACAATCTTTGCTCTCCTGCGGGCTACTTGGATGGCTTCCGGTAAGGCATCGATTCCGACTACATTGCATCCAAGTCGTGCCAAATAGCACGCAGCTTTTCCATCACCACAACCAAAATCAACAGCATTGAGACCGTCGGGTTCAATCTCACGCAAGTAAAGAGCATGCTTCAATCGTCGAATGGGACGAGGGACATCTAGTACCGATAGATCTTCGTCGGACTGGTCGAGCATTTCTCTGTATATCTTGCCCCATGCATTCATCCAACCCTCAGGTGCAGGAACTCTCACCTTATCACGATTAGTCATATTTCTTCATTCCCCCAGTTTTTCATTGTAGAATCTGGTACTCTTGTTTTCGTAGTACACGCATTTCTTTCTTGTGCTATTATTGTTGAAGTAAACAGAACTGGTAGACCTCCATCACCAGAGCTAACTCGATAGGCAGTTATTCAGAAAATCGATTTCTAAGCCAAAGCAAACAGCCAACCCAGAACGCATAGAACAGGGAATTCCCTATTCTATTGCTTCTATAGAGGAATACGAAAATCAGGAATGAACAGAAATGAAACAGCATAGTCGCCAATCATGAAGACTCAGTCGATAAGTGTGAGTTGCATGGAGACTCATGACGTTACCTGCGCAGTATAGGTTTGGGCTAGAGAGTAGTCAAAATTGGTGTTGCTTTCGCTACATTTATGTCGATGATAATTGAATTCAACATGATTGAGAAATGACTGACACCAAGGACGAACTTGTTCGCATGGTAAAGGATCAGGACATAAGCTCAGTAGAGCTGATGGCAGGTTCGCTTGGCATTCCAGAAGAGCAAGTCCAAGAGAAACTCATTGAGCTGACCGAAGAAAACAGACTCAGTGGATATCTCACTCCAGATGGTAGACGTTACTTCAGGAGAGATGTGAAACCCTCCGAAAAACCCGCGATACACAAAGAGGAGAAACAACCAGTGTTTTTGGAATATGATACGAGACCGGGTAGAATTGTGGCACTTGCGGGTCTAGTAGTAGTGGCAGCAGCAATTATTCTACTTTTTCAGGCGGGTGGCGATCTTGTTCAAGAGAATTTCGCGACAGCCCTCCTCCTTATGGGCCTTATAATAATGATGGGCGGGTGCTATCAAATTGGAAGACGTCCAGCACCCTAGGAACAGGAGTCTAGGTTCATGTTAAAATGGAGATTCTTAAGTAGGGGTCTTAGCCGCTTCAAAGTAGGACGGAATTCATAGTGCAGGAAATCTTCTTTGAAATTCTATTGATAGCCGTGTTTGCAGTTGGTGTTGGTGCCATTTCTTCCATGGTGGGAATAGGAGGAGGTATCATCAATACACCATTATTGATCATAATATTCTTACTGGATGCTCAGAAGGCGCCTGCCACCGCGTTAGTAGCCGCCCTATTTGTAGCAATGGCTAGTAGTATTGCATACTACAGACAGAAACCGCGTCCAACTATTTTCAAAGCGGGCTTGTTTCTAGCAATCACAACGATACCAGGGTCTCTGGTTGGAGTCGCACTAAGAGAGTTGATTACAAGTGATTATGTCTTGCGGCTGATTTTCGGAATTTCATTGTTTCCTGTAGCATTAAAGATGCTATTCGCTAGAAAAAGAGGAGGAACAAAGGAAGAGCTGGCGTCTTTCGATTTCTCCGACATTTCAAAGAACCGGCTCGCCCTTTCGCTTGGAGGAGGATTTATCGGAGGGATAGCTGCAGGTATGTTGGGTATTGGTGGAGGGGCAGTTGTTGTACCCGTGCTGACAATTCTCATGGGGCTGCCAATACATGCGGCAGTTGCCACCTCAATGTTCACAATGATTTTCACTGCATCAGCGGGAACTGCAAGAAATTTCATCGGTGGGCATGTTGACCCATTTTATGGTATTGCCTTGGGAATTGGCATGATCGTCGGAGCTCAAATAGGACCCAGAGTTGCCTGCAGAATTGACGCAGCTCAATTGAAACAAGCTTTTGGATTAGTATTGGTATTTCCCCTTGTCAAGATGATGAATCTTGGCCAGATGTGGCTTGATCCTCAGGATCAGAGCTTCACGGTTGCCACCATTGGTGATATCATAGTATGGCTCGGAATCATAATTCCTATTGCTATCATTCGTATCTGGCTGGCACGAAAGGACATAGTCCCACTCCCCGAAACAGAGGAACCATGCGAAATGCCGCCGGGTCCATAGATGTGTATCCTAAAATTGAGTTTCACCCGCCGTAACATGCAGAGTTGGTTCTATATGAATCAGCAGTAGATAATGAATTAGATTGCTACAATAGACCCTCGCAAATCTGCTGTTATTCGGTCACTACCACTAACGTACTTTCGAAGAGCTTCAATCGCAGATATATCTAGGTGTGTTCTGTCAGTTCCATACTTCTCAGGAATTCCCTGTCTTGTAACAAAACAAGCCTTATACTTCTTGGAGCGTTCTAGTTTCTTTCCACCTACATAGAAGTCCTCGATTCTGCGCCCCTTAGGATTCTCTATTTTGAAGTAAATATTGAGACCCAGGCATCTCTTTACATATCCACCCATCTGACCAAAGGGTTCATGAGAGAAAGTCGCTTCAAGATTTTCTTCCATCATCTGAAAGAGCTCTTCGCCAGTAATGGTACTGATAGACAAAGGAGGATTGGTTGGAATGATATTCCATAAATCTTCCAGCTTCACAAAGCCCCTTCGCACAGGAGCACCGTACCGCCAACCATTCGAAAATGCCAATTCAGCCCCACTTGAATGGATGAGTCCTTGAAGTAGAAAGTTGTCCATTGTGCTTTCCAGAACCCCATTTCTTGCCAGGGTAGTATTTGTTTCGCCAACGACCTCACCAAGCAAGTCCCTATGAGGAGCCATAACTTTGTCCACTTCTTCTTTGACAATTGGGTCCTCAGCTATCGTGTCATTGATTTCAATAAGCTCATGTGAAAAATCCCGAATCTTCCCATTTTCAACTGTCACGTCTAAGCGACCAATATAGCTACCTTGATATCCAGATTGTATGAGGATGGTATCATTCACAACAACAGGCCTTTGGATTCTATTATGAGTATGGCCGCTTAGAATGATATCAATATCATCAATATTTTCTGCAATATAATTGGCGTGAGGAAATCCCAGATGCGATAAAATCACGACTAGGTCTACTCGTTCCTCCGACTTCAGATTCTGAATATGGACAGGAAGCTCCTCAAGTCCTGTTGTAAGGTCAACTCCCTCACTGAAGGATTCAGGCATAGTAATGTCAACGATTCGGTTAGCGACTCCAATTATCCCGACTTTCATATTTTTTAGTTCAAAAACATGATACGGGGAATAACTCAGGTTTTTAGTATCCTTATCATACACATTGCAGGCAATCAGCGGAAACTTGAGAGACTTTGCTATTTTCCTTAATTGATCAGGACCATATCCAAACTCCCAATGCATAGTCATAGCATCAACCTTCATTTCATTCAAAATGGGGATAAGCGCCTCTCCCTCAGTTTGTACAGCTGGATAAGTTCCATGTATTGTGTCGCCGTTATCAAGAAACAACACATTTCCCGATTTCTCTTCTCTAATGTTATTAACGAGATTTGCAATTCGAGCATAACCTCCTGCTTCTCGAATTACCATTTCTCCTCCCTCAAAGAAAAACTCAGAATGGGGTTCAATGTATGCGTGACTGTCATTCATTTGAAGCAGTGTCAATTCGCCTGCGCTATTCATCAGAATACACATCTGAGAGTAACAAGACGGAACTTCGCTATAATGATTGAGGTTTCAATCATCTATGTTTCCGGCACTGGTATCGCCGTTTACGCCAGCGATTGTTCCCACAAGCATGTAAAGGGGGCTCGAGCTAACAGTGAAATAGACCGGTGTATGGGTACAAGGGTGGTTATTACCATGACAAATGAGGAAAAGATGGCTGCTACTGAGTTTCATAAGAAAATCGCAATTGAAACAAATAATGCAATCTGGCCGATACTTGATAAAAAGGATATTGAGCGGGAAGAGCTGGATAATGCTCTGCAGATGGCGTATACTTCCAAATATCACTGGGGAGTCATTGGGGAGCCCATCAATCTAGCACGGGCAGATTATATGGTTTCGCGGGTATACAGTGCAATGAAGAGACCTGAACTAGCACTACATCACGCCGAACGTTGTCTTGAAATCACTAAGGAAACAGGTATAGGTGATTGGGACCTTGCTTTCGCTTACGAGGCAATCACACGCGCATATGCGATAGCTGGCAATGAAGAGAAGTATGAGAAATACAACAAACTAACTAAAGATGCCATCAAAGACATTGCGGATGAGAAGGACAAGGCAATCGTAGAGGGTGAGCTCAACAAGATAATATTCCCCCCATAGGTTTCCTATCAGGAATCATGTCAGCGGTTGTGTTTCTGAAAGCTTACAAAAGAGCTTTGATGCCTTATAATTCGAAGATAAGCGCAATGAAACCTTTTTTATGGTAAATAAAGAATTATAAGCCTATTTTAACTATGTTAAAGGTGAGATAGAGAAGAAAAGAGATGTGAAAGTGATATGGCGAAGAATATTGCGAGCAAGGTAATCGAGCAGTTGGAATGGGATAACAGAATAGATGAATCAAAGATTGACGTAGAAGTAAAGGATAACAAAGTTACCCTAAAGGGAACTGTTCCCGATTATGATGCAAGGAAAGCCGCTGAAATTAGCACCTTTGCAGTACACGGAGTTCATCAAGTCGAAAATAAACTAACTGTGAAGTTTCCCGAGGGATATACTCCACCCAAAGATGTGGAAATTCAGGCTTACATTCAAGATAATCTAGAAAAGAATGTGACCATTGACAAGACAGACCTTGAGATCATCATCCAGAATGGACATGTTACCCTAGAGGGGGATGTTGACTCATATTGGAAAAAGGAGAGAGTTGAACAAATCGCATCCGGTATTGGCGGAGTTATGGATGTTACAAATAATATTGCAATCGTACCAACCGATGATGTTGTTGATGAAGAAATAGCTGAGAATATCGTGGAGGCACTAAGACGAGCCACGACTACTATAGCGGAAGACATTGATGTCGAAGTAAGAGACGGAATAGCAACTCTACGTGGTGAGGTTCCTGGATGGGTATCATATAGTTCTGCTGTGAATATTGCGAAGAGAACTGCTGGTGTGAAAGGCGTAAAAAGCGACATCAAAATAGAAACCATATAGGAATAGCATCTGGGGGTCTTACCCCCCATTTATGCTTTAGTTGTAGATTTAGTGAATGGGTCTTTTCGGAGCGACGGCTTGCTCTTCAAGTACCTCAAAGTCTGGATCCAAGTCAACCTTGAATAGCACTAGAACTGCAAGGAAGATGAAAATTGAAGCAATTGGCCCCCAGTAGATATAGCCCAATGTCAGGAATGTGCCAGGTTCTGATGGCACTGGCAGTGTTTCCGGTAGGCTAAAGACAATGCCCCAGATGACCGCAGATAATGCCTGCGATAAATTGAGGGGAATAGATGGGATGCTTGTATATAACCCTGCATGACCTTCTCCTGTTTCCAACTCATCCTTTTGTGCAAAGTCGGCATATATTATGTAAGGAAATAGATAATATCCCGCAACTCCCGCGCCCACTAAGGCTATCATTACAAAACCCTGAATCGAACTGGTAATGAACAAAGTAAAGGGCAGTGATAATACTGTCACCATCATGGCAGTCTGGAGAGTGATTCTTTTGCCTCTGTTCCTAATCATCCATCTCCAAATCACGAAGAAAATGAAGACAACAATTAGCAGCTCCACGCCGAAGATAATGAACTCAGTATCGGAGAATAAGAGAAAATCGTCGATGTACGGAAAGGCAGTCTTGATTATCATGGCAAATCCAATTGATAGAAGTCCCTGAGCAGCCATCCACCCTACAAAATCAGGATTCTTGAGCGCATGCTTCAAATCCTTGACAATATTCGGATTTGCAATGAACTTCTCGCCCTCGTGTAATCGCGCTAAGGGCGCAATGAATCCTCCTAGCTGAATGCCAACGAAAACTAGTATCATGATGAGGACCTCGGTGGGTAGCTCCCATGTTTCAGGACGCGTAGCTAAGAGCGTAGTTCCAAGAATTCCAGCTACAAAACCCATGAAATTGGCAACATTTTGCCAAGATGAAACTGATGGGCGTTCTTCTGGTTCTGTTAGTTCCGGCATCCAAGACTGGAATGGAGTCATGGTCATACCGTATGATATCTTGAACAGACTCATTGTCACAAGCGAGTAAATGAATAATGCAATAACATCACCTTGCGCAATGAAGAGATGAGGAGTGAACACGAATAGAAATGAGGCTGCCATAAATACAGCTCCAACAATGATGAATGGTTTTCTTCTGCCAAATCTATTGGCAGGCATTCTATCGCTGAGATTACCAAACGTTACTTCTGAAATCATAATAGCCACATAACTCATTGCTATTGAAATGCCTGTGTAGATTGCAGGCAATTGCTGAATCGAGAAGTAGAATAGTGCACTCGCAAGGTCCAGCATATCGAGCATGATGCTTGGACCCAATCTCGCCATTCCAAAATACATTTTTTGCAGTTGATTAAGCAAATCTCATTCCTCCAAGTCTTGTGCCTTCTAAAATCAGAGCGTCAAACCCACTATTAAGAATGACTTCTAATTCTTATAGTTGGCAAACTAGGTGATACGTGGACCATATTGATTGTGCCTAGTTGAAAGGAGTCGAGCTAAGTGAAACAAATAGCCATGCTCAAGATAATGTATCTCCTAGATGCATCTTCCGATATCGATGCAATCCAAGCGCCACATCAAAATACTAGTCAGAACCATCTTACGTAGAACATAAATAGCGCCAAATAACTCAGATTACCCAAAGGGACGCGTCACACCATGAGAGTTAAGGTCTATTCTACACTTCTAGTTCTATCTTTGCTGGTCAATCCATTAGTTGTTGCAGTCAGTTCAGCTGAAATTGTTCAACCAAGTTTTCATTTACATTCTGATGCGTTTGAAGCTGATTCTTCTCATGATGGATATTTGGTCAAGATTCTCTTCAATTCAATGGACAGGATTTCCAGAAAAACTGCGGACAGGCTCTACAAAGAGTTGTCGAAATCTGATTTATCTGCACAAAGAATCCCAATATGGTCAGAAGAACACTTTGTTCGTAGCCTGAGCGGTTCCAAGATGAATGTCTACGTATTTCATGGGACGCAACGCGGAATGGAGATCGGTTCAGACGTCTTATCTTGGACGGCTTTGAGCAAAATTATGGAGAATGCTGATGTTGAGCATAATATCTTCCAAGTCTGTCACTCCAGCATTCTTAGTAAAATGCTACCTGAACACAGCATTCATACGTTGCAGGGTTCAATTGATGCTGAAATAGCACTACTTGGAGCATTATGCTCAATATATGAGATCTTCAAATCAACTGAACCAAAAAGACAGAAGATTTCTGATCAGTTATTTGACATAACCAGTTTCTATCTGTTGAGCAATTTGAACACCATAATTCAAAGGACAATTAGTCCGAAGAACTCACTGGATGGTTTCTATATTGACTATACACAGGATGAAACTGATTCTCGCGGGCCATGGGGCTGGATTATTGATGTCTTTATGACGATACTACTTGTTACGGGCTTCGATTATGGCGATTGGTACGACTCAAATTCAACACATGTCAGTTTCGACGAATCAAAAATCAATAGTGGCTCTACTGGTGAGGGCTCAATTGAGATGAAGAAGATGGGTGCTGGAAACTCGAACACAGGTGAGTTTCCATTCGAAATTCCCATCGATTTCGGTGTTGATCCTCGTATTGGGACTGGACCCTGGTACATGCCAGAATATGTTGATTTGGTATTCACTGTACAGGCAGAGGACGGTTCGCTCGATCTGACAGAGGTCCTGGGGCTAAAGGAGGTCTTCAAGGCTGCGGGATATTCTGTTACACTGGAGCTAACTCCAAAGCTCAGCGCTACTTTGCGTATAGGCAACTTCATTCAGCAGATTGCTGATGCCAACCCTTCAATAGCTGGCAATCCATTCAAGTTCATGGGGGGTTCATTCTCCATTGACTTCGGCTTTGAGCTCGGTATTCCCTTAGCAACTTTTCTCGATTACCTCATTCCTGGCACGGGGAAAACTGTTACTACTATAATGGACCTCTTGAACATGAAAGTGAATCTGGTCAACTATCTATCGCTTATGCTTGGGATGAACTATAATGCCACTAAAGAGGCGTCACAACAAGATGTCACTCTAAAGGTCGGATTTGGTCTTGATATCTCTCTTAGCTTGCCATCACCGGCATCTTACATCAAGGATGCCATAGGAGTTAGCCTTCCCCTGGATTTCATAAAGCTAGGAGTGAAGCTGAAAGCAAAAACAGGGATCTTGGCACAAGCGTCATTTGGTCACGAGGGAGAATCTTTCAAGGTAGGACTATTCTACAACCTATTCTTCAAGTTCTATGCATCCCTATTCTGGATCTTCAAGTTCGACATCACAAAATCTTGGAAAGATACGGTCCCATTTCTTTCTATCCAATTAAAGGATAGCGCCACGAATCCGCCCACCGACGACCACGCCAACTTAGACCTTGATGGAGATGGTCTATGGGATGAATTAGAGAAAAGTATGGGATTGGATCCCACAAAAGTGGATACTGATAATGATCATCTCTCTGATGGCAATGAGTTACTTTACTATTTCACTGACCCATTACAAAATGATACAGACCAGGATGGCCTCATTGACTCTGAAGAACTGGCTCTATTCTATGCTGCCGGACTTGACCCCTTGGCAGATTATGACAACGACGGAAAGCCATGCATTATAGACTATGATAGTGATAATGATGGCCTCAATGACAAGCAAGAACTCAAAGGCATGAATAGTGCGCATTGGCTTGAGGTAATCAAGACTAATCCCTCGCTTAAGGATACAGACTTCGATGGCTTTACCGACTCTGAAGAATGGGCATTTGCAGGTCCAGATCTAGAAGACCCACACCCTCACCCACTTAAAAAAGACTCAGATGATGATGGCTTATGGGACAAGGCGGAATATGATTGGTATGAGAATTTCTATGGGGTCCCATCTCCAGTCCTATATATCCTAAATCCTGACGTTGATGGCGAGGGATTACTTGATGGCGAAGAGTTCGATTATGGAACATCGCCCCTCGACATAGACACGGACGGCGATTTTGACCTAGATAATGATAACTACATCAATGCAACTGAACAGAGCAGAGCTGTCAATTCTGGAACCAATGGCAATTTCGATGATTATGGAGAAATCCATGGGAACACTTGGAACGGGCATCCATTTGGATTAGATGACTGTAAACCACTCAATCCTACCCCCACGAACCCCTTGAAGAAAGACTCTGATAATGATGGAACAACTGATGTGGAGGAATACGCAAACGATACAAATCCAGTAGAAGACGACTCCGATGGCGATGGGATCAATAATGTTGCAGATTTCTTCTTCTTTAATGCAAATTGCTCAGAGCCTGATACTGATTCCGATGGCCTAATGGACGGTATTGAGGTCCAGTACTATAATCTCACTCGCGGAATTTCCAACGAAACAATCGCAAATCTGCATTACTTAAACAATTCTGATGTTGATAATGATGGTATTCTCGATGGGATGGAACTCAGAATTGGAACAGATCCTCTCAACAATGATACAGATTCAGACCAGCTCCTGGATGGTCAGGAGCTCGAAATAGGTACATCTCCATTAGTAAGTGACTCTGATGGGGACTCACTCCTTGACGGTGTTGAGGTACATGTCTATGCAACAGACCCGCTCCGACGAGACACAGACAATGATGGCCTCTCAGATGCTACGGAAGTAGCTGAGGGTCAGATGTACATCCTGTATCATGGGAATGTGACATACTTCACGGATCCAAATGATCCAGATTCAGATGACGATAACCTCACTGACGGAGAAGAGTACTTCGGCTGGAACTGGGCAGTCGACAGAAGGGTGGCAACAGGGTCAACTGATATTCAAGAACCTATTCAAGAAGAGGACGACGAGTATATCCTCAGAGAACTATTCGCTTCACCCGACCCCTATAGAGCACGGTTCCAGACTCATCCTATGGAAGCTGACACTGATTCTGATGGCCTCGCCGATGGCCTTGAGAAAGAAATCGTACTATCGCCAGTAACGAATGATACTGACGCAGACGGCTGGCTGGATGTGGATGAGATAGCCTACATGGAAGGTAGGTTTCTGAAAGGGTGGAATGAGGTGCCTGATATCTGGCACTACCACGACTATGACAAGGATGGTATCAGTGACTTCATTGAGGAACAAGAAGGGACAGACATGTTGATGCCGGACACGGATATGGACGGTTTGGATGACTGGACCGAACTCTATGTACCAACCTCAGTGGCAAGCAGTAATTATAGCACGTTTGACCCTAATGTGGGTATAACAGTGACCACCAACACATCTCTGCCTGAGAACAGGAGATATACGAGTCCAATTGAGGCTGACACGGATCATGATGGCATTAATGACTACCACGAGCTCATGAATGGCACTAATCCCCTTCATCCAGATTCGGATGGGGACGGGCTTTCAGACTATGATGAAATTGTTACATATCATGCATATGAAGGTCTTCAGCCAACAAGGGTTTCGTTAGACCCTCTGAATAATGACACAGATGCCGATGGGCTCACCGATTTGGATGAAGTCCTGTATTGTGAGGAGAGGGCTGCCGATAGTGGGAATTCAGCTCATGCTCCGCTAGGCGATTTTGACAATGATGGTGTTGTCAATATTTTAGATTACGACTCAGACAACGATGGCATCTACGATGGTTTTGAGGTCTTTGAGTATCAGAATCCTTCATTGAGCTGGTACCCCCTGGGTACTGACATGTTTGATCCGGACCAGGATTCTGACATGTGGCTTGACGGCATAGACACAGACTTTGACAATGACTTACTCTCAGATTACCATGAGCTGAACATGATAATACCTGGATACACCTACACGACTCTGGGAGATGAAAACACAACGTTCAGGCATTATTCTCATCTAATCAACCACACATTATGCTTCCTTGAAGACACCGACGGGGACGGGTATAATGATGGTTATGAAGTAGACTTTGGTTCTGACCCGTTGAATCCAAGCAATTTCCCGAAAATACTCATATGGACAGTTCCCGACCTTGGGTACAATATAGATTTCCGCACTAATTCGGATATCCAAAATCCCTCTTTTATTGAGGAGGAAGGAGTCATAGAATTCGACATAGCTGGGGAAGATGATACAATCGGTTTCTGCAATATCACAATTCCAAGAAATCTTCTATATGCACCTCACAATGAGTGGGACGTTCTCTTCGATGGTGAGGCTATTGATTACGTGGCTGACTCAAACGAAACTGCAACAGTTATTCATTTGACCTACCAACATAGCGAACACCATGTAGAAATTAGGGGAACTGATGTTCTTGTTCCTCATGGTGGGTCCGATTTTCTACCATTGTTGCTCATTGGTTCGGTTGCTGGAGTTGTAATTGTTGTTATGCTCGTCTTCTTCATGAAGAAAAGAAAGTAGGCAAAAGCAGCTAGAAGATGATTGTCGGGTATCATTCTTACTAGCGTAGCTTTAGACAGAAATCACAATGACCCCAATTTTGGCAAATTTGCAATTCGATTCTCTATCTTAGTCCACCATGCTCCTAGCTGAATACAGAAACACCCAGGATTTTTTTCTGAAAAACACAGCAAAGGAGTTGCTCTTGGCAATCAGATGTATTTCTCAGGATTCTTCTCAAAGGTGGCTTTGCAATGTGCATTGCAGAAATAGTAGCGCTTGCCTTCGTAGTCAGTACAGAGCTCTGCAGTCGCGATATCCACGTCCATCTTGCAAATAGGATCTATTGCAACTCCCTGCTCGTTCTCATCGGTGCCTGTGACCTCTCGTTCAATGTGTTCCTCAGGATTTTCTTCGAATTTTTCCTTGCAATAGGGCGCACAGAAGTAATACCGATTTCCCTTGTAGTCAGTATAGAGCTCAGCTGTTGTTGTATCAACTTCCATCTTGCATATTGGGTCAATGGCTATCGAATGCTTGGCTGCATCTTCTAGAACTCCCATCTCTTCCATATCCTCTCTCGGGTCAAATCGGTTCAGCAGAAGTGCATTGCTGACCACAGACACACTTGACAATGCCATAGCAAGTCCAGCAAATTCCGGTCGCAATACCAGTCCAAAGAAGGGATAAAAGAAACCAGCTGCGATGGGGAGCAGCGCCATGTTATAGACGAATGCCCAGAAAAAGCCCTGTTTGATTTTGACCATTGTCTTCTGACCCAGTTTTATGGCTGAAACAACGTCCATTAGGTCATCGCGAACAAGGACAATCTCTCCGGTCTCCACACTCACGTCGGTTCCCGAGCCCAGTGCTATTCCAACATCTGCCTGAGCAAGAGCAGGAGCATCATTGACACCATCGCCAGTCATGGCGATAATCTTTCCTTGATCTTGTAGCTCCTTGACCTTGTCAGCCTTATCTGCGGGAAGAACTTCAGACATGACATTCTCAATTCCAATCTTCTCTGCAACAGCTTTTGCGGTGCGTTCTTTGTCGCCCGTTATCATCCACACGTCGAGGCCCATTTTCTTCAGCGAATTCACTGCACTCTTTGACGAAGGCTTGACAGCGTCTGCGATACCTATGATTCCCAAAGGTTCGTTGTTTCTAGAAGCGTAGACAGTTGTCTTTCCTTGTTGTTGAAGTCTAGCACTGTGTTGTTCTAATTCAGAGATATCAGCACCGCGGGTGCGAATGTACTCATCTTTGCCAACTCGTACCTCATTTCCACCGATTACAGCTCGAACTCCTTTACCTTGCTCATACTTAAAGTCTGCACTGTGTGGAATTTCGACCTCTTCTTTCTGAGCATATCGTACTATGGCTTCAGCCAAAGGGTGCTCGCTGTTCTTTTCAACAGCCGCAATTTCAGATAATACCAGTTCTTTATCATTGCCCGATATCAGAATAAAATCGGTGACCGTTGGCCTTCCGACGGTAAGGGTTCCGGTCTTATCGAAAATGATTGTGTCAATTTTTGGTATTATTTCAAGTCCTGCACCAGTCTTGATCAATATGCCAGACTGAGCACCCTTACCTAGTCCTACCATGATTGCCGTCGGCGTGGCTAATCCTAGCGCACAGGGACATGCGGCGACCAAAACGGCAATGGTGAAACTCAATGCCACAGTCCATTCTGCCGCGCCAATGAATAACCATCCGAGAAATGTAGCCAAGGCAACGACATGAACAAAAGGCACGAAAACTTCTGCAATGGCATCAGCCCTTCGTTGAATTGGAGGCTTCTCACTTTGAGCTTCTTCCACAAGCTTGACAATCTGAGATAGCACCGTATCCTGACCCACTTGTGTGGCTTCAATCCGGAGGACGCCATTCTTATTGATAGTTGCACCAACCACATCGTCATCAGGAGTCTTATCGACTGGGATGGATTCACCGGTAATCATCGATTCGTCTACTTTGGATTCGCCTTGTACGACCCTACCGTCTACTGGAATCTTCTCACCCGGGCGGACTAATACGATATCTCCAACCTCAACATCTTCAATTGGCAAGGTGATTTCTTCACCATCTCGTTCAACTACAGCTATGTTTGCCTGCAAATCCATAAGGCTTCGAATGGACCTTGAGGTTCTACCTTTTGCCACGGCCTCCAAGAATCTGCCCATGATTATGAATGCAATCAGCCAAGCCGAAGTACTGTAGAATGGCATAAAATCGGGGAAAATGAACGTGGCGGCGACAGAGAAGAAATATGCTGCGCTAGTTCCAAGCATTATCAATGTGTCCATGTTAGTCTTGCCGTGTATTAGACCTCTAAGTCCGGATTTGTAGAATGGGTAACCAGCAACGAACTGAACAGGTGTTGCTAGTAGAAACATGAAAACATCTGGAGCAATAAAGGGCTGAATTAATGGAGTCAGTAGTCCAAATCCCGTAAGTGCAACAGGGATTGTAAATATCAATGAGAATACGAGAAGAGTGCCGTAATAACGGATCTCCGTCTCCCTTGCCAGTGTTTCTCTATCGCCGAGAGCCTCGGTGCTACTTGCAACCTCAAATCCGCGTTCTTCAATAACTCGTTTAACTATTCTTGCAGTTACTTTGTCATCATCATACTCTACAATTACTCTCCCTGAATCGGGAAAGGGCTTTGTCGAAAAAATCCCGTCTATTGATTCTATATTTGCGATGATGATATCCCATTCATCCACACCCGGTTTGGGTGCCAAAGTAAGTGTCATTGTAGGACGCTTTGACTTGTATCCCGCGGACTCTACAGCCTTCTCCAGTTTCTCGCGGTCTACTTTCTCAGGATCATATTCGACAACAGCCTTCTCATCAAGGAGACTCACTGTTGCTTTCAAGACCCCATCTTCATTGAGCAGGGATTTTTCTATGGTCGCTACACAAGACGCACAATGCATGCCTTCTATCTTCATTGATGTCTTGGTCTGTTGTTTTTTTTCTTGGCTAGTTTTGCTCATTTTTTGCTACACTCTCTCCTGTCTAACCAATTATAGTCACATCCTATAGAATATTAACTATGGTTATCTTCCACACTAAATTTTGTATTTGGAGTTAAAACTTTATGCATTTCGGGTGTGAAATAGGTCCTTGATAGATATCCGCGAACTATCCAATGTATAGGTCGCTCTCTTCTGATTCAGCCTCGCCCATCATGGTCAAGAGGTCTCTGAACACATTCTCGATATTGTGCCCAGTCTTCGCTGAGGTCTCGTAGAATACAGCTGGGACCTCCAGTTTCTTGATGAAGTATTTCGTGAAATCCTCACCGTCCTCAGTAGTAACTCTCTGCTCTGGAGGCACACCATCTCTCAGGTCAGTCTTATTGCCAACGATCACAGTAGGTGGCAGTGGACCCATGTTCTTGTATGCTTCCACCAGCCATTTGCTGGCATTGTCGAATGAATCCCGGTCCACAACCGAATAGACCAATAAAATTCCGTTACAGCCGTGGTAATAATGCCCTCGAACCTGCTCAAAAGAAGGTTGACCTGCCAAGTCCCATATAATGAATTTCACAATTTCATCATCAAATAGGACTCTCTTAGTTGCAAGATCAACTCCGATGGTTGCGATGTGCCCCTCTATGAATTCATCACCTAAGTAATTTCGGCGAATGCTTGTTTTGCCAACTGCGCCGTCACCTATCAGTACGGCCTTCATCACTTTGCTACCGTCATCTTGGTCTCTCAATTGTACTCCAACACCCCTTTGGTGGCTACTAGATAAGAGCATTCCTAATATTGATTGCGTATCATCATATGTATTTGCCGACTATAAAATAAGGTTGTTGCAATGACAGCATTAGCTGGCTCAATAGTCACGGCGGCTTCTTGGTTTCTCTATTGATGGTTTGGCACAGCTGTCTTGAGCTTCGAGTCCTTAATGCAACTAGAGATAATTCTACGCATTGATTCGATGACTTCAGCACCTCTGTCAGCTTTATTAATGAAGGTACTTCCTCATAAGCAAACTACACGAAAAGTTGGGATAACTGCAGTTATTCTAAGAATCTGCACTCTTTGGAAGACAATGCTTGACGATATAACCTGGATAATCATCACGCTTACAGTGGCAATCGCTAGTGTAAAAGCAGCAGTGGTGGTTACTCTAAGAGAAAGACAATCCACTGAAAAAGAAGAAACATTGCAAAGAGAGGGAACGCTCTCACCAGTCTGAATATTTCGTTTAAAAGATGCGCGTATGCAGGTTGTGCTTAAAAAGGATAAACTCTCTAGGATGGTGAAGAATAGATTTATATTGCCCTAGAATGGCTTGCCCTAAGTTCAGCGTTACGTGCAGTAGAAGTTAGTCTGTTGATTTAGCAAGAGAGAACAAGAAAATGATGCAGATTGTTGTCATAGTAGCGATTATTGCATTAGTAGGCTTCTTCAGCAAATTCGTTGATTCAACACTGGGTCTTGGATATGGAACAATTCTGGCACCGGTCCTGATAATTGTAGGATATCCAATTTATCGAGCAGTTCCAGCTATATTGATCTCAGAGTTTATGGGAGCTGGATTAACCGCTTTGCTTCACAGGTTGATGGGAAATATAGATTCAGAAGTTCAGTCTGAAGACTTCAAGGTATCGACTCTACTCTCAGTACTAGGCATAATTGCTGGTGCTACAGGAGCTCTAATTGCAATCACCCTGCACGAATTATTTGTCGCGACATATGTGAGTATTACTGTAATTGTTACGGGAACCATGGTGGTCCAGGGATTTAGATGGAGATTCTCTTGGCAGCGTCTAACAGCCTTTGGGATCATTGCCTCATTTAACAAGAGCATCAGCGGGGGTGGTTATGGCCCTATCGTTGCTGGGGGACAAATCCTCTCCGGAAGAGATAGTACCAAGGCCATTGGCACCACGGCAGTAGCAGAAGCTGCTGTCACAGGCGCGGCTTGGCTAGTATACTTCTATTTGGGCATAACCGAGTTATCACTAGAGCCCTTTCTGGAGTTGGAGATTCCATTAGTAATTGGAGCTCTTATTTCCGCGCCTGTATCAGCGGTTTCCATTAATCGCGTAGATGCGAGAACGTTGAGTCCACTAGTAGGTTCAGCAGCGGTGGCGCTAGGAGTCTATGTGCTTCTTCAGATCATTATTGGAGATTTCTTTGCTGGAACCTTCACTGTAGCCATATTCCTGACACTGATGCTTATTATATCTGTGATTCAGTACAGAAGACGGGCATGGAGAGACGTACGGAATTTTCAAGTGCCCGGGGGTGGCGGTGGAGCCTGAATTCAGAAGAGATAGAATCAAATGCGATCCTATCACACAGATGAATGAGAACCATGGTTGAGTTGATATTTGGGGGACTGAACACTCTTGACTTGGTCATGGCCATCACCACGGGCGTAGTCGGAGGCATCGTGCTACTTTTCTCGTATAAGATGGCAATGCATGGAATAGAAAACTGGAAGGCTAGAAAGACTGTCCATATCACTATGGGCACCATAATTGCCTTGACAGCACTAAGATATTCAAATCTCAGTGGGCCGTTCTTGGCTGCAGGGATTTTTCTAACCATTCTAGTTTATGCTTGGGCACATAAGAGCAATCTGATCACTATACTACTTGTTGCTGGAACCCGAGAGAGCGAAACACGATTCAATACACTCGCGTCTGGCATTATGGGCTTGGCTGGATTCTCAATAGCTTTTATGTTATCTGTGGCTCATTCTAGCATATTTGTTGCAGCCATTCTAGCTGTAGCCTGGGGCGATGCCGCCGGGGAAGTGATTGGAAGAACTATTGGGGGAAAGTACGTGCAGGGCAAGTATGGCAAGAAGTCATTTGAGGGAAGCCTTGGCGTGTTTATATTTGGCCTTCTATCGGTTCTGGTAGCTCTTCTCGCTCAGGGCAGTGGAGTTTGTCTGCTATGCCTATTTCCTCAAATCCTATTGGTTGCCGGTGTGATCGCCATAACTGAAGCACTCAGTATAGGTTGGAGCGATAATTTCCTTATACCTATCCTAACCGCAATTGTAATGATTTCGTTGATATTTCCTGCGGATTGGATGATTTTCCTACCGATATAGGGACTCTATTCCCATTCAATACTTCTCTCGATTCCTGATTCACCTAATTCGCAGACTAGTTTGAGCTCGGCTAAGATGCTTGCCCAACCAATATTGTAGCCCACAACATCCTCGGGCTTCTTGAAATCAAAATGATGCAATGAAACCAGAGTGTCATCATCAACATCTTCGAATCTAATATTCACCTTGGTTTCGGGTTCGTCGCCATAAACCCAGGTGAACTCGATTTCCTCTTCAGGTTCCATTTTTGTAAAGACAACAGGACCCTTCCCTTCTGACCACCAGGTATAGATGCCCGCATACTGCCGATCAATGACGGGTTTGTCAGCCCGTATGAAATGCCTCAGCTTTTCGGGATTTGTGAAGACATCAAATGGAAGTTGTGGTGGAGCCCTGACTAGCACACTGTGTCTAACTACCTTTGGGTCATATCTGGTCACCCGCAGAGGACGGTAGTCCGTATAGTCAAAGCGAAATGCTGGTTCTCCGAGTTCAACAATGGACTTGAAATTACTAAGTAACAATGTCCAATGATCAGACAAGTGCAACTTGTTAGCAGAGCTGGGAATAGGCCCATGGCGGATTTCCATGATGGTTCCTGCTGGCATCTCTTTGAAACTCAAGAGAAATAGAGTCTCTACACCAACGAGACCCCAACTAAGGAGCAGTGCTCGCTCCTCCTTATAGCGCTTCAAAGTCCAGAAGTTTTCCATCTCGGCGTTAGTGGGTGCATTCTTACCAGAGAAACGAATCTTCCCTCCCTCTCGCATATCTGCGGATATCTCATTTCCAAGCCACTGCGTCATTAGAAGCGGGTTGAGAAACTCCCCCCAGACTTCATCGATTGGGCGGTAAATCCGAACAGATATACGAAGCACTGGAAGTTCATCACGTTTAATGGTGGGTTGCACGTCTCCGTCCTCGCGTAAGTAATATGCATACATCCTTATTTGCATGACGATAGGACTGGAGCAAAAATAGGTATAAGAAGAAAAGGAGCAAGAGAAACCCAAGACATGATTTTATACAAGTGTGATATAATCGCAAATCGAGCTTTTTCGCTTTAGATACATTTCCCCACTATCCTTACGAAGTAGTCGCCCATAGCAGGCACCCTATCGCTTTCGTGATTGGCAGTTTATCTACCCTCAAAGCGATGTACCTCAAACGAGCAGTATCTGTCACAGGAAGACATCTGTAGAGATTTCATACTTGAATCTGCACGCGTCGTGATAAAATTTCGGGCATTCCCGAAATGTTGTTGACAGATAGCCTTTCGGCAGCATAATCGAGGCCCTTTTTAGCAAACAACTCCTACATAATCGAGGTGGCTCCATTGGAGGTTCTTGAAAAAGAAGAAACTAAAATCGCTTATGAAATCAGCGGGAATGGAAAAGGACAAAAGATGGTTCTTATTCACGACCTTTTCTTAAATAGCGACTGCTGGAAATATCAGCTTGAACGCTTCGAAGAGGAGTATCATATTCTCCGTTTTGATCTTCATGGACATGGAAGGTCAATTAAACCCAAGAAGGAGTTCACAATATCTCATTTATCTAGTGATATGTCCATACTTCTGGAGCACATAGAGTGGGATGATGACTTAATATTGGTCGGGCATTCACTCGGGGCATTGATAGCTTTAGCCTATGCCTTAAAACATCCAAAGGCAATCTCTAAAATGATATTAATCGGTGCCTTCTGCTTTGCAAGGCATGAAGCGATTACCAAAATATTGGGCAGAGTCCAAAGCCAGCCTATTCGTGAATTCGCTCTGCAAATTGGGGAAAGAGGTCTTGTACCTCACGATGAAGAAGAGGCAGAATGGCTAGCTCATCAGATGATCGATTACATGGAGCCGGAGGATGCGGTCCATGCTATCAACGCATATGCCGGCGTTAATTTCTGCGGCAATCTTCGCAGTCTGCAAATACCTGTGCTCGTCATAGTAGGTGAAAATGACGAATCCACTCCGGTGTGGGCATCCGAAACCATCGACGAATGGCTCCCAGAATCGGAGATGGTTATAGTAGAAGAGGCAGGACATCTTGTAATAGTTGACCATCATAAAGAGCTCAACGACCTGATAGAGGGCTTTCTTAAAGAGTAATAATCAGGACACCGATTCTTGGAAAGCTCTCCATCACATGGGGATGATGAAGAATCTGTCATCCGAGTTGTTCCATTCTCCGCGTTTTCTAGTTGACTAAGGTATTCTGGGAATATCGCATTGTCTATGGCGTCAATCTCATTATTGACTAAAGCCTCTATTTCACGTTCTTCGCCCTCAAGAATCATTTTGAAAATTAACTTATCCACGAAGGGCCCTGTTTTTGCATGTCCTATTGAGGATACTGATTCTCCCGTAGCCATTGCAGCCAAGGGTAAAAGAACCAGCATGACGAAATAAATTGTTAGAAAGACCGCTCTAAGCGGAGTTCGTTTCTTCAACTCCGTTTCATTCCTCCAAGTGGCGTTTATCATGTGGCAAATCTGTACTAAAATAGATTTGTGTGTTAATTTATACATACCTGACATGTAGTGTGGAAATTACTGAAATGGTGCCTGAAGGTACGCTGAGGCAAATCTAATTCAAGAATGATTGATGATACACACAAACTCAGAGTTGGGTTCATTTACTTCGTTAGACATTGACTATATACAAAATACGGGTACATTTGATAGGGAGTAGTGACATTAGGGGTAGCTGGCATATCTAGATAAACTATTTCTGACAGATTGAGTGACCTCAACGTGTCTGAAATTTCTGTGTTCCACCCGTCCCCTGCCAGCGTCACCGCCCCCAGCGTACCCGAGGGCCACTGAGTCAGCAGGAGCTTTGTCCATGGTCATCGGGATGGGATCCCTCCCACGGTCCTGGTCTCTTCCTCCTGTGTATGTCCTGAGGCATCACACTCAGCCACAGTGAGGCTTTCCACAGTTCTTCCCACGGCGGGTTCATGATCACCCTTACTAGCTTCGTCGCCAAAGTCAATAAGATTCGTCTGAGCACGGTGAACAGCCGCGGACTCTCCGGGAGCTGATGTAGTCCCTTTGGTGGAGAGTAGGACCTCCGTCGAGAAGTCGTTGACTTCCCTCGGGTTTTCGGTTGCGAGCTCCGCACAAAGGTGCTGGCCCACTCACCTAGTCCAGTAGTGAGTCTGACGGGGGCTATTTAAGCTGCCACAAAACTCGCGGTGAGCACAGCTAGGGGAAAATCTGACACTTCTATTGGACAATTTAACTAGAAAACGAGGGGGTATTGCATCACTCTAGAAACGCATCAAAGTGACCACGGCATTGCCCTCAAGGACAACCTTGCCATCTTGGTTTGTACACTCGGTCAAGAGAGAAATATGATGTCGTTCATCATTCTTCTCTGCAACCTTTACTCTCGCAATTATGGTGTCACCAATTCTTACAGGGCGTTTGAACTTCATCTCTTGACTCAGATAGACAGTGCCTGTTCCTGGGAGTTTCATCCCAATTACGGTGCTTATGAAGGATGCAGTTAGCATTCCATGAGCTATGCGACCCTTGAACATTGTCTTACTTGCCCACTCGTCATCAAAGTGGAGAGGATTGTAGTCACCACTTAGTTCTCCAAACGCTTCGATGTCTTCTTCAGTCACTGTATGAGTGACCTCTGCTTCATCGTCAACCTGAATTTCATCATAGTTCGCAATCTTCATTGATAGTCCTCCATTTGTTGACGTCCAATTCCAATCTCGGTAAGCACGGATTGGTTACCATAGAAATCCCGTTCTGACATGTTATTGATTCTGAAAAGGCATTGAATAATCCTCCGATAAAATAATGGGACCTGAAATAATGGATGGAATATGCGACCCAAAAGAAGAAATTGAGCATTTTCACATACAATAGCTAAGTAAGATTCTGTAAATCGATGTCCGCACGTGAGGAAGGCAGCATGAACGATGAGTCCAAAACCCCGTCACTCCCTGAAGATACAAGCATCCGTTGGTATCAGGCATTGGTAGACAACATGAACGAGGGGTTTGGGATTATTGATGAAACAGGGGTCTTCACCTATGTGAACAAGAGATTCGGTGACCTCCTAGGTTATGAACCAAATGAGATGGTAGGTCACTCCATTTTTGACTTTCTTGAAGAGTCTCAGGCCGAGGTATTATGTTCAACTCTGGAGAAACGTCGCGAAGGCATTTCATCACAGTATGAACTCGAATGGACAACCAGCAGTGGGACCAATATACCAACTCTCGTTTCCGGTGCACCCTTGTTTGATAAGAATAACAATCACATGGGTTCTTTTGCCGCAATCACGGACATATCAGCGATGAAGGAAAACCAGGAGAAGATTCGGAAGAGTAGAAAGATCTACAGAACACTATTTGAAGAGTCACCTATTGGAATAATACGTCTCAATGCGAATGGGGATATTCTAGATGCCAATAGGACTGCACTAGAGCTATTAGGATATGAGTCGAGAGAGGACCGTCTGGAGATCAACATCAATGAACATCCGAAACTGAAAGACTCAGAGATTAATAGACAGTATCAGAGGGCGCTAACAGAAAAGGAAAGTTTCACTGGCAGATTGGAGTACAAGTCTACGAAGGGAAGGAACCTGTATGTTAGATACAAGCTTCACCCAATTATTGATGAAACCGGGAGTGTGTCTGAGATTCTTGTTGCCTTTGATGATATTTCTGCCCTAAGGAGTTCTGACTTGGCTCTCCGGGCATCGGAAGAGAAGTACCGAACACTGGCAGAAAGCTCTCTTCAAGGTCTTTCCATTATTCAAGATGATCATTACGTATATGTGAACCACGCATTTGCAAACATGGTAGGATATAGTGTGGAAGAAATTCTCAGCATGACGAAGGAGAAACAGTGGGCTTTGATTCACCCTGATGACCAGAATTATCTCTTGAAGCTATCAGAAAACCGGAAAGCAGGCAAAGCAGTACCCCAGCCATATCAATATCGGTTCGTCACCAAAGATGGAGAAGTTAGATGGGTCGAGGCATTTTCTGGGTATATAGACTATGAAGGCAAATCCGCGCTGCAGGTACTTATTATTGATATCACGGAAAGGAAAAAGGCACAAGAAGCAGTACGTGAATCTGAACAAAAATACAAAACGCTTGCAGAACAGAGCATTCAGGGAATAACAGTTCTGAAGGACGATGGGATTGCCTACGCGAACAAGACCTTTGCAGAGATGGTCGGTTATAGCTTAGAAGAACTATATGGCCGTAGTCTTGAGGAGGCTTGGGAATTAATACATCCCGATGATAGAGAGCTACTAAGACAAAGAATCGAAGCGAGAAGTGAAGGAAAAGAAGTCGGACATAGATCAGAGTATAGACTTGTCACAAAGGATGGAAAGGCAATCTGGGTCGAATCATTTGCCTCACGGATTGACTACGAGGGGACATCAGCGATTCAAACTGTTCACGTCGATATAAGCGAGAGAAGACAGGCAGAAAAGCAATCAAGAACTGCGAAAGATAGAGCGGACCTGTACCTAGACATTCTCAGTCATGATGTAAGGAATATGCTTCAAGTAATTATGAATAGTGCAACCCTGCTCCGAGATGCCGATGATCAGCGCGCTAGAGATTCCTTCCTTAAGGTGATAGATGAATCGGTACACCGGTGCTCACGATTGATTGAGGAGGTGAGAGCATCGGAGGATTTTGTTCTGGCCCCCTTACAAAAGAGGTCACTCAAGTCAGCCTTGGAAGCATGCATTTCTGGACTGGCAAAGTCAATGCATCAGGTAGACTTCCGTTTGTCATTGGAAGATGATGCAATTGTTCTTGCAGACGTGTTTTTGGAATTATTGCTCACAAACATACTAACAAATGCCGTTGAGCACAATACGAATGATGAAAAGAGCGTCTGGGTATCCTTGAAGGCATCTAACGGGGGATATCTCTTATCTATTGCAGATAATGGACCTGGAATAAAGGATGCCAGGAAGGACAAACTATTCAATATGGCTAGAAGATTTGGAGGTGTCGGCCTCCATCAAGCGAATCAAATCATTGAGAAGTATGGCGGAAGGATTGCAATTCACGACCGTGTCCTAGGTGATTATAGTCAAGGGGCGGAATTTCGAGTCTGGTTTCCAAAGCCCCCACATTAATAACACAAAACTCTCAGAAATAGGCAATCTCCGAGCAATCATGATTCATGGATAGAAATGCTAGACTCCAAGAACAACTAATGCGACCCCAATAATAGTGCATACGACCCCAACAACACCCAACCTAGTGATCCTTTCTTTCAAGTAGAAAACAGAGACTGGAACTGCAAAGAGCGGGGCACTTGAAGAAATGACAGACATGACCGCTGCCCCCACGTACTTCACGGCAACGACATAGAGCAATGAACCAATTCCCATTCCAAAGAATCCAGCAATGGCAATCAGCTTTGTTGTCTTTATTGTGGGGAAAGGCATCCCTTTTCGATGTGCAAGAATCACCATTGGGATGAATAGAATAGACCCACTTAGAATCCTGATAAAATTGCCTGAAATGGGATCAACATCGGTCACGCCAACCTGGAGAATGGTGGTTCCAATGGCATATAGCAATGATGTAAGAAGTGCTAGCAAAATGCCTAGAAGATCGAAATGAGCCTCCAATTCTGTTTCCGGATCGATTATTGATTGCTCCCTGGAAAGGAGGATGATACCTGCCACTACAACAAAAGCCCCGATGAATCTGGATGGAATGAAGGATTCGCCTAGGAATACGATTGTAAAAATATGAGTTAGAATCGGGAATGACATTGCAATAGGGAAGGCATATGAAACTCCGATTCTTTCTTGGCTAATCAGGTAGGCAGTATCGCCTATCACGGCGCCCAAGCTTATGGATAGAGCAAGGAGTATAGTTGTTTCCAGAGGAATCGAGAAGACCGATGAACCAAACAGGGCTAGGGCTAGTACAGCCATAAGCGGAAGTGCAATCCACATCTTAATCGCCCCCACCATGAGAGCCCTAACATCACTAGCCTTGGAACGATACACCACAACTGAAAAGGCATACAATGCCGCGCCAATCAATCCTGCTGCTACGCCAATTAAGGCGTCGGGTGTGAGTTGCATGGTATTCTACCAGGTGCCGCATATGCCTGTTAATATCTTACCGGATGCGGCTTGAATTAGGCAGCCGGCTGCCTTTCTGCTCCAGAGAACTTTGTAGCCATGATATCTATGATGGGACCATAGGCGAATCCTGCAAAGAGTGAGGGTATGTCTCTGAATTCAGTTGAAAGGAAAATTGCTAGAGATATCAGAATACCAAATATTAATCCTCGGAGAATTGTGTTTCTCCAGTTAGGGATTTCTTTCCCGTCCAAAAGGTGCAGGTCACCGGATAGCCCAATAACAAGACCCATAATCACCCTGTTATACCACATACCGACCAGGAAAACAGTATTTTGCAGAATACCGCCTTCTATGCGAGAACCTACTCCAATGATGCGGAAGACCCCTAGAATAGCGCCCATCAACAGAGAAACTGCAAGCCGTTTAGTGTTAATCATTTTGGGAGGTCACTCCTCACCATTTGGAATTCCAACATCCCGTTTATATTAGAACGGTCGCTCCCCTTGGAGAAAACGACCGTTTGTGACAATGAGTCACATTAGCCAGCAGACTTCTTCTTCACTTGGAGAAGAACAATGACTACAACAACAGCTCCCACTGCAATACCCGCTACCAGCACAATAAGCATGATATCATCAACCGGTTCTGTGGGGTCGGTAGGCCCTGTTGGTTCTGTTGGGTCTGTGGTGTCGGTAGGCTCTGTCGGCTCTGTCACCTCTATCTGCACTGCATCATTAGAAGAATGGCCTACTCTGTCATAGACATTGATCTCCAGTGTATGGAGGCCAACATCCAACCCATCGATCTCGATAACGATATCAGAACCATCCCAGTCAGAATCAATGTATGATACTCCATTCAGTGTTACATTGTAATGGCTAGCAGTAAGATCACTTCCTTGCCATGTGACAGTATGCCCAGTGGTTCCCTCTTCATAACTCACATCGCCAGGAGAGCTGAGCTGAGGAGGTGTGGTATCAAAGTATACAGTGAGATTGAACTTGCCTATATTGCCGATAACATCGCTTGACATAAAGCAGAGCTCATATGCTCCATCATCTGTGAATTCAAGGTCGAAGTAGAGTGTGCCGGTGCTGTCGTGTTGAGTTTCATTGTTGACCAGATCGCCATCCAAGAACACTGCAATCCATTTCAGGTCAGAGAGAGCGTCTGATGCTTCTACACTCCAATAGGGCCATCTATCAGTGGTGGCCTCCTCATCTTCAATTGACGGCTCAAGTGCAGGAGGCGTGTTGTCAATTGTGAGTTGTATCTCTTGGATGAAGTCATCACTAGAGTCCACCGTAGTGGTTACTCTGAAGGTATAGACACCATCAGTCAACTGGGAGGTGTCATACTCGAACTCGATTTCTCCGTCATCTCCAGTAAAAATCACAACGCCGTCTAGGGTAATTACAGTCTCTGCACTGCCATCGCCTTCATAATAGATTCCAACCACAACTTGAACCTCAACTGAAACAGCCAACAATCCCAAGAAGGCATCTCCATCAGAGGGATGAATGATATTGATGTATACATCATATGCAGAGGGATCAACCATGAGAGGTAGATAGTCATAGGTGCCTGAGCCGGAAACCAAGAATGGGTCATCACCAATCCCGTCCCCATCGGAATCAACGCCTTCGTAGTTGTACCAGTAGTTGCCATAATCAGTGCCATTGAGCATGAAGACAGCATTTGGCCATCCTCCTCGCTCGAATAGGTACTGGGTACGAAATGCGTTGAGATACATGGTGACAATAGAGCTGTCCATCCTAGAGTATACCTCAATCTCTTCAGCAGACTCGAAGATGTTGCCTACGAAGGTGACATCGTCGCTGTCAATGTACACATCACAGTCCAGCGTGGAGTTGGCGATTGTGATATTGCCGGACTGTAGTATGCTCAGGCGATCCATTCGATGAACATTCCAAGACACGAGGGTGACGTTGTTCGATTGGAGTATAGCAAGATGATAGGTCTCGAATCCAGAGAGAACCTCATCAGTAAGGCCATAGAACGAGTATGCGGGTAGTCCCTCTACGGTGTTGCTTGTGTCAATGTCTACAGTTATCGATTCTTGGCCGTATTGAATGGCCTGCGTCGAGGCACCTGATATGATGCAGTGTCTCATGGTCAGCGAGGACCAATCTTCGATGCGAACCCCGATGACACCATCTGTAACCGCGGTCTGGTTGAGGAATATCATCTCCGAATGATCTATTACCACGCCATCTTCGAAATTCTCTATTGTTGACCCAAACAGCGTTATGTTCCTACTCCAGTATAGTTGAACTGCACTATCAGTCGAGCCCGTAACATGTATGTTTTCAATGAAAACATTCTCCATCCAAGCATATCTTCCATCGAGATAAATACCGATGACACAGTTGACAATGGTCTCATCCGTAATGGTGAAGTTGGATTGAGGTCCTTTAACGTATACTGGATAGTCTACATCGAGGTAGGAGTTTCCTGCAATGAGGCAATCATGGAAATCATCGTTCTCCGTAAAGAAACCATATTCCGAGTTCTGGATTTCGTTGTTCTCAAAGAATGACCCATTCAGGTTCATGGCGTCAATGGCTGTTCCACAGTACAAGAACTCGTTTTCGGCCACTCTTATGACACCTAACGCGTGGCCCTTGAATCCGACATCACAGCCATAGAGGAACGTGTCAGTCACGTTCAGATAGACGATCTGATTTGAACCAACGAATTCTATGCCCATGGTGCAGTTTCTGAAATCACCGCCTGTCACGGAACCATGAGTTCCATGATCATTAAAGTGCGGGGATATCGTAACTCCGGCGGTTGCATTGAAACCATACGAATTGGATATCAGATACCAATCAACATATTGATCAATATGGTAGGACCTTCCACCGCCTGTCATCTCTATATGTGAATTTAGAATCGTGGCATTGCCGACCGAAGATACCCTGATGCCGTATGCTTCTATCAAATACCCGTGTATGCCATCCACAAACAGCAGGTCTGCTGTGTCTGCATCTATGACATTCTGGGTTCTGTAGAAATCAGAATTCGTCACACTCAGAATACCGCTGTTTCCATGATAGGACACTCCTGTTGTGCAGTTGTCCACATGAATGTCTTCAATAAAGATGTCTACTCCTTGGTCGACGTGTATTGCAGTTTCAGCCGAATAGAAGACCCAATCTCGTATTGTGATGTTGTTGATACCGGAGCCAACATAGAAGCCAGTGTTCAGGGCGCTATCCACAGTACAGTTCTCAAAGACGAGGTCTGAGATACTGGCGCCTAGCAGACGAAGGCCACGATTGATGTCAGTGAAAGTTGTATTTTCAATGGCGATGTTTGCAGTATGCAAGTCGAATGTTTCAAGACCAACAAGATTGACATCGGACAAGTAGATGAATGATTTCGCCTGTGCAATCATGGTGAACTTATGACTTGAATTGACTGCTCTCAATATGGCACCTACCAATCTCAAGTCCCCAGTTAGATGAACAGTGATTGTATGAGAGATAGAATCTGTGCTATTCATCCATAATCGAGTGTTCAATAGCACCAGCATCTCGTGGACATCCACATCACCGGAAATGGTGTAATTCGTATTCAGCACAGCTGTGGGTCTGTCAACTATCCAACCATCAGCGGTCGGAAAACTGCCGTAGACCATCACCGGGTACGAATCAACAACATCGGAGATTGAAGAGGAGTAAGGTGTGTCCCCAATGAAATTGCCATCATCATCTACACCGTCGTAATCAAGGTAGAAGTTTCCATGTGTTCCGTTGTTGTATGCATTCGTAAACGCTTCATTGTGTTCGATATGATGTCCGTTTTCGATGAACGCATTCAAATAGACATAGTTACCGCCGGTTGATATGTTGAGGGCGGTTCCACCGATAAACGCGAACACATTATCCACAATGGTGTTATCAGAATTTTGAGAGTGAAGATAGAGGCCGAATTCATTGCAGCCGGTGAAATTGACACTCATAACATAGCTGTCCGTGACCGATTCGAACCTCACACCCGTGCCAACGTTACTAAACTCCAAGGAACTGATGGTACAAGATGAACAATCGCTCACAAGTAGACCTACACCACAATCTACGAAGGTGATGTTACCGATATCCATGCTGTCTTGAGAGAGCACCATGCCGGTGGGCGCATCCAAAACCGTGAGCTCGTTGACAGAAACGCCGGTTACATTGACTAGCAAGCCGGGGTTGCCCGTCCCATAGCCACATCTGGAAATGTGAGCATCATCGATGATAAGTGAGGATCCGCTTCGCAGCACAAAGCCATAGGTGTTCGTTGTCTGATTTGCCATGAATCGGGCTCCGCCCATGAGAGTTAACGAGCCACCAGTATGTATCTCGATATGCTGAGTGTAAGATCCATCATCTTGGAATGTCACCCGGGTTCCGATGAAATATAGGCTCCCAGTTGGTGCTACGATGATACCATTTTCGCAATACACAGTCGTGTTGAGAACATAGAGAAGTTCATCCATATATAGTGGGCCGGTGACAACATTTGGGTATGTCAAGTAGTGAGGATTACTGAGAAGCATTGGATGATTGTCGTATTGGTTATCGCCTGGGCTCGGCTCATAGGGAACATCCCCAATCCAGGGATTAGGACCGCCGTCATAGTAACTGTCGCAATACTCAGAACCCTCAGGACCGGAGGGGCCCCAGAAGTTGCCGATAGTTCCGTTGTCAAAGAAGTGATTGCTACCTTGGAGGTCTATGTTCCCATCCTCATTATGGTACAGGACATTCATCCAGAACTGCGAGTCACCACAGAATCTCACCCGAAGACCGTAATTCTGATTCTCCACGATGGTATTGTTAAAGACCAAGGTATTCCTCATGTAACGAAGGTACATTCCGTAGCTGCTACAATCTCTGGCTACATTGTTCGTGACACTCACGAACCAATTTGCCGGATCAAACCCCTCAACCCAGATCCCAGCACCTCCTACTGATTCTACATAATTGTTGCTTATGACCGAGTGGTTGCCAACGGTGACGAATATCCCATAGCCAAAGCAATCGTATATCACGTTTCCCTCTATGATAGAGGAATAGCTATTGCGGACACGTATACCATTTCCCTCGAAACTCTCAATCCGATTTCCAGTGACAACTGTATTGTTCCCTCTAGTTTGATCATTGAGCCGAATTGCAGTGTCGCCCGACCCCACAATTATGTTGTTGGTCACGGTGGCATTGTGACCTCTAAAGTCAATCGCATTCCCGCTATCCAAGAAGAACTTGGACGAGTCGATAGTGACGTTGTTGACAAGATTGTTAGTGCCAAGAGCAAAGCCAGTCTTGTAGAAAGTGCAATCGAAGAATGTGAGGAATTCACAAGCATCGTTATCATTCATACTCCAAGAAAGGCCATCAAACGTACAGTTGTCAAATGTAATCTGCCTATTGGGAATCCCCGCAGGCCTCCAGAAATACATGCTTCCTGTAGAATTGAAGACGCAGTTCTCAAAAGATATGGATTCAGAGCGGGTAAATTCAACAATGGCCAACCGACTATCTGTAATCTGGAATTGGTCACAATCAGTGAGAAACAAATCCCCGTCGAGGGTATTATTGTGTATTGTCAACTGTTCAGAGTCTTCAATAACCAGAGCGTTATGGGCATCATAGAAGGTGCTGTTGATTATATTGCCACTCGAAATGCGTTCTAGGTCGGTCCTACCCATAATCCTGTTGTCTTCAAGGGTGAGGATTGCGTAGTGTGGATCCCCGTATGGCTCTGTATCACTGGCATCCAATCCCCCTGAGTTGATGGTATTGCCCACTATGTGAAGATAGGTTAAATCTATGCCGTTGTATCTTGAATACGCCATGATTCCCTCATCCACCTCGCAGTTGGTGATGTTTGCAACTGATTCGTAACCAATTACCGTGACATTCAGCGAAGCATTGACAATAGTGCAACCTTCTGCCGTCACATTAGGCCCCCAAGGATATCCGAAGCCAGCCTGATACGCTGAGGACAGACGGACCTCTTTGCCGGAAGCACTCATGTGAACTGTGTTGTTCCTGAAGTGGAGATTGGGCCAATCGACGCTGAGGCCTCCACCAGAATGATGCGGGTTGCCGAGTCCCATGAAGATAGTGTCTTGAATAGTACACCTTTCCATTGGCTGACCGTAGTTCAACCTGTAGTCAGAGGCCATATCGATTTCGAGATGTGGCAGATTCGTAAAGTTGCTCATATCGATTTCAACAATAACAGCCGAAACTGTGAAGCTATCATCTGCATAGTATCTGCGAACATTGCTTATCGAAGATCTATAACCGCCGAAACGAAAGACATCCGTGAATTGGAAGCCTGCTATCTCATGTGACGGATCCAGGGTTGTAAGCTCGGCCTCATGAAGCCAGAAGATAGTGCTCTCCCCAAAAGTGAATGAATTGGCATCTCCACACTCTAGCTTATTAGCAAAGAGTACGAGAGCCCCAGTGGGCCCTGTCACATTGACATCACCATCAATGGCCAAGTCCTTCATCGCGAACACGTGAGGGATGTCTATCTCCCAGTCACCAGAAGAAGGTGGTAGAGTCCCGATCATGAGGCTGGCGGGTTCTTCGGGAATGGTCGGATGCGGACTGAAAGCGTCGCCTATCCAATTGTCGTTAGGAGGGCCGCCTGTATAGTTGTCCCAGAAATTCCCATGGGTTCCGTTGGTCCAACTACTCGTTTCATTGTTATCCACCGCATGCAGAGTATTGTCCATGAAGAAATTGAGATAGACTGAATGATTTGCCGAGTCCTCATGTATCGACACTCCTAGATTGTTCGAGGCTAATGCATTCCCATAGACCTGACAATCAGAGGCGGGAGTTCCGGTGACCTCTGCACCGAGCTGGATTGCAGTTCCCCCTCCATCGACAAACGTATTCCACCTCAGTGAGACGTTCTGACCAGCCCATATTCTGATGTCTGAGCCGAACTGGTTGTTCCAGAAGAAGTTCTTTTCAACAATGATGTCATCAACCCCCATGTAGAGGACTTGATCATAAGACGGATCGTCACGGAAATTGCCAAAGAAGCGATTCCCGGACACTAGGCATCCATCATCGCCGATGTACACAACTTCGCGAAGGAAGCCACCGCATCGTATGAATCTATTGTCAGCCAGAATGGCATTCTCGGAGGGGTCTATTCTTACCACAGTCCCTCGAGTTGTGCCATGAGCATTCACCTCGTAGAAGAGGTTCGAGAGGATCTCAAGGCCTCCGTCCATATTCCCAGCCCTAATCATCCCTCGCGAAGTTTGTGGTGCCGGATAGTAGTCGGGAATCCCGAATCGACAGTTCTCGATGAGCAACCCACCGGTCAATCCACCTCCGACTGTATGTAACAGATAACCATAATCACAATCAATCTCGTAGAAGTCGCATCCTGTGAAACTCACTTTATGGCCCTGTATCGCGATTCTATTAGTGCCGTACGAGAACTCGGTATCTGTGAACGTTGCATTCAAGTTTCCATCTTTCATCGAAACCTCATCGAAGTGACGGATGAAACCACCGGTCCATGAAACATTCCCATACAGCGAGATATTGTATTCACCAAGGATGTCATACTGTGATCCCACTGTCCAAAGATATGAATTATGACCCTCTAAGTATCCCTCCTCCGATACATTGAGGAGAGCATTGCTTACATTGAATCTGATGGCGGCGGAGTCCAGAATGAGAGCTCCACCATCTTGAATGAGTATATCACCATTGACCACCACAGTTTCGCTGGTATACTCGGTCGGCTGTGTGATGACCCAGTCTCCAGTTCCATCGTAGGTGTCACCGGTTTGACTAACGATTGAGTTACCCGTTGGAGCGTTAGGTATTATCAAAGGGTCATTCGGATTGGTATTCGTGGCGGCAGGACTTGTTGTTGGAGCTACAACAGCAATAAAAAAGAGTACAGCAAGAAATACAAAGAATTTAGTAGATGACGTATGTGGACTCATAGGGCAACCCTCGGGGGATGCTTTTGCTCCAAACGGTTAGACTAATAAGTGTTACCAATATTTGTATATATTTTTGATTGATAATATAGTTTTCTCATGTGGTTATTATCCATTTGTCGATGGGTCTGGCCTGAACCTCATTTATCCGCACGTCTCTATTTTCCTGTGGGGGGATGATTTAGCTTCCAAGAAATCAATAGATTCAGTCGAATTATTGGCAAGCTCATGATAGTTATCATGGAAATGTCTAGATAACCTGTGTTTTACGAATTGAAAGGATCCAACATGCTTGAAACTTATTTGTACCACTGGTTCCTTGCCAGTGTCAGCCCCCTCATGATACCATTCGTTATTTGTGACAATGGACAAGATAGTAATGCCATACGAGAGTCCTTTCATGCAAAATCTTATCGAAACACCAATAGACTCGACTATTTGTACAAGTTTGCAATGATTCTGAAAATGAATACAGACGAGCAAAATACATGGTATACAAAATTCAACCGTATTAAGGAGATTCTATATTTGAATGATGATGCAAACCAATTGCATCGGTCACCCACACCAGAAATGCTCTGGGACGAGCTGAAGCTGGCTGAAAAATACCTGAGTTTTGCCGAGATTATGTTTCTTGTTTTGAACCCAGAAGGTGAAGTGCTCAGTACAAATAATTCAGCCGCCAGAACTGTGGGCTACAAAATTGATGACTTAGTGGGAATGAATTGGATTGACAAGTTTGTTCTGGAAGGAGACAGGAATGAGATTAGACACTTGATGCAGCAGATTTGTCAAGGCATGCCATTGATTGCAAAACTCATACCAACCCAATACTGACACCAGAGGGGGATAAGAGGTATATATCATGGAAGAGCGCAAGAATTGTCGATAATGATGGCAGCCCTCGGTCAAACTCATCATTACTTCATTGGGCAATGTCTGTGAGACTCATCCACTGAGTACAACTAGAACTACTCCGATTACTGTTGCCAGTATGCCGACAACTCCGACTAAGGAAAGATTCTCCTTCAAGCATACAACAGAAGCAGGAACGGCGAAGAGGGGAGCTGTTGAAGCCAATACCGACGTTACAGCGGCACCCACCAGCTTCACAGAAGTTACATAGAATAGTGAGCTTATGGCCATTCCAAATACACCAGCAACTGCAATTATCTTAGCTACGTTTTTGGATGGTATCTGCATTCCTCCACGCTTTGCCAAGGCGAATATAGGAACAAAAGCTACTGATCCTGCAAGGACACGGATGAAATTTCCACTTATCGGATCCACATCGGCCACTCCCACTTGTAGGATGGTGGTGCTTCCCGCATATAATACGGAAGTAGCAAACGCTAGTGTCAGTCCGACAAGATTCGGACATTTTCTTTGGCTTGAATTTTCTGAATGAACTCCTTGCTCCCGAGAGAGCATAATAGTCCCTATTACCGTTACAGTCGCTCCAGCGAATCTGCCAAGCAATAATTCCTCATGTAGGAATATCGAAGTGAATAAGTTTGTTAAGATGGGATAGGACATCGCTAATGGAAATGCATAAGAAACGCCAATAATCTCTTGACTCATCAGATATACAGTGTCCCCAATCACGGCACCAACCAGTACTGAAACTGAAAGCAAAAGAATGGAAGCCATTGAAAGCGTAGCGAGAGATGCACCAAAAGGCAAGATGACAATAACTGCCATGAAGATGAGTGACACCCACATCTTGTACGAACTTATTGCTATTGGCCGAATATCTGTATCTCTGGACCTATATACTACCACAGAAAAAGAATAAAGTGCCGCACTTAGCAGTCCGGCAAACGAGCCAAAAATGAAATCGGGTGTGAGCTGCATAGCAAAAAAGGAACGTCACACTCTAGCCTAATACTTTAACGGATACGGCGCTACAGAATCCCAAATTGTTAGGACCAAGAATATCTTGTTGTGATTATGTCTATAATTGGACCATATGCGAATCCGGCAAAGAGTGAGGGTATATCTCTGAATTCAGTTGAAAGAAATATGGCAAGTGAAACCAAAATGCCAAACAACAATCCTCGAATGAGCGGATTGATCCAAGGAGATGCATCTTCATCTCCAGCTAGATGCAATTCCCCAGCGAACCCAATCAGAAGCCCCATGATTACTCTGTTGTACCACATCCCAATCAAGAATACAATGTTTGGTAAATAGCCACCTTCAATTCGTCCACCAACCCCAATTATGCAAAGAACACCAAGGATAGCGCCCATAATTAAAGACACAATAATTCTTTTTCTGCCTATCATCTCTTGAATACGCTCCTCTATCCATGAAGTTGACGTGGTTGTTCCTATAAAAGATAGATGGCTGATGCGAAAATAAGCTTGGAAAACAGAAGATATGGAACATAGAAGATGATTCTGATGCATGGAATGACCTATCGTGGCTTCCTTCAAGCCGTACTTGCACTCGTGATACTAGATATTATCTTCCTAGCGTTTGGTATGTTGATTTTCAGAACGACAGAGAAGAATGTCAGAAAGCGAGGGGCTCTAGCTCAATTCTGAATCAGCTTGAGTTTGTACTGAGCAGTCACGTAAGAATCGTACCCAGATAGTATCCACTCGGAATTGTAATAAGAAGGAAATATTTTAAGAACTACCTGCTATTTAGATGGGAGATTTGACACTATTGACCGAAATACCAATGCCCGGAGATGATGGGTATCAACAATCAGAGACACCTTCAAAGAAGGACATTCCATGGAAAAAAATCATCGTTGTTGTGATAATAATAGCCATTATCGGAGTTGCCGGGTTCCTCGTCCTACAGCCGGGTGGGGACACCCAATCAGGCGACTACAGTACGCGAGAGATTCAAGATTATAATAATGACGACATTGAACTTTATCCAACCTTCTACAGAGATGATTTCAGCGTTAGTTCTTCTGAAACCCAGACTTCTACACAGCCCGACCTTCATTTTGAAATTGATGTAGATACAGGTAGTGATGATGTAACTGTGGATATCGTGATTGCAATTTATGATGTCGACCAGAGTACCTTTGACTCTTTATCATGGTCCGAATTGGACAATAACCATCAAATGGGCAAGACCACTCATACCGGAGAGGTCTTAGATTTCATCGATCTTCATAACTATGCAGACACTTATACTTGGGTCATCTGGTTTGAAGCTTCATCCAAGACAGACGTGTGGGATGTCGATATCACCTTAACACTCAGGTACAATTGGACATAATCTGAAAATGTCTAGCCTGGGCACGAAGTCACCCAGGCTGCATTCTCCCTTTTTTGTGAACTAACCACTAGATTTCTTTCTTAGCTGATAGACCACTATTATGATTAGCACTGCCGCACCAGATCCTCCAGCAATCAGAACTAATCCCATAATCGCGCCATCTACAGGCGGAGAGGTTGTATCCGTTGTTGTATCAGTGGTGGTCGTATCTGTTGTTGTAGTGGTTGTTGTGGTGGTAGTTGTCGTGCTTTCTGGCTTCACAGTGACCAAGACAGTGTCAACTGCAGAATTGCCACCTACATCAAATACTTGCACGGTGTAGTTCCAGACACCTGCGTCAAGACCATCGAGGGATATCTCAACGGGAACTGAGGAATTCCAAGAGCCAGATAGAACGACGGTTCCATTCCTGTATATTTCAAAATCAGTTGGGTGGTCATCGAACGGATGCCAGACTATCCTGTTACCCGTTTCACCCTCGTTGAACTCAATATCGCTCGGGCTGTCAATCGTGGGCGTTGTGCCATCAAACACGGTTACAAAGACAGTATCGTGTGCAGATAGTCCGTCAGTGTTATTCACCCAGAGTGTGAAGTTGTAGACTCCGAGTTCAAGCCAAGATGGCTCCCACTGAATATCCGACCCATCCCAATTTCCAGATTCAATCTCCGAACCATTTCTGAATATGATATAAGAGTCAGGTCCCGGATCAGATGGGCTCCAATTGATAGTATTTCCCGACGTGCCTTGAGCAAATTCCATATCCGGAGGACTGTCAATCGTGGGTGCACCGACCACAATGACGCTCACCTCTACCGTGTCCGTTGCTGTATAACCAACTCGATCGTGTACCTCGATATAGATTGTATGAGTTCCAGCATCAAGACCATCGATAATGACTTCGATATCAGAACCATCCCAAACAGCATCCAACCAAGGTTCACCGTTGAGTGAGATATTGTAATGGCTCGGTGTCAAATCGCTGGCAGTCCAAGTGATGGAATGCCCTGTTGTTCCCAGTTCATATTCGATATCATCAGGAGCTGAGAGTGATGGAACCGAATCATCGTGGTAGATAGTGATATTCCGCTCCCCGAGATTTCCCGTTTCATCCATAGCCCGCGTGCATAGAATATAGCTCTTTTCGGTAAGTAAACTGAGGACGAAGTTAAGGGTCGCAGTTTGCCCGGATTTGGTTTCATTGTCGACGAGATTACCATCCAAGTAGACCGCAATCCAGGCTATATTTGATAGTGAAGAGGTCGCCTCGACACTAAGTGCTGGCGAAGGATCAGACGTAACCCATCCGTCATCGACCGATGGCTCAAGAACGGGCCTCGTGTTGCTAACCGTTATCCAAATCTCATCAATATAGTTATCAACCGAGTTAACCGTGAGTGTTGCTCTCAATAGATACAAGCCGTCTGAGTACTCAGATGTATTCCAGCTAAATTCGATAGTTCCCTCTCCGCCGCTCCCAATCAGCGTACCATTGACCGTTATTGTTGTGCTGACCGAAATGCTGTCCTCATAATAGAATCCTGCTACCACATCAGCGTAGACTGAAACTGCCACCTCTCCATAGAGGAAGCTCTCATCTTCAGGTGCGTTGATTTCTACATAGGCGGTATAATCAACAGGACTTGACATCAGTGGCAAGTAGTCATATTCTCCACTGATACCTACAACGTTGTATGGATCATCTCCGATACCATCGTAATCATCATCAGTTCCCGTATAATTCTCCCAGTAGTTACCGTACTCGGAGCCATTGAGATTGATGTCGATTATGTAGTGGTCATCAAGGAAGGCGTAGTCGACGAGAAATGAATTTAGAGAGATTGTAAGGTTATCTGTGTAGTCTTCGAAATCAACCGTTATGTTATCGAATTCATTTCCAACTATCCAATGGTCATAACCACCAATGGCCAAACGAGTATCGAGACTCGAATTTGCGAACACTGTGCCCTGAGAACTCTGA
Source organism: uncultured archaeon (assembly GCA_964648855.1). Classification (GTDB taxonomy): domain Archaea; phylum Asgardarchaeota; class Thorarchaeia; order Thorarchaeales; family Thorarchaeaceae; genus TEKIR-14. The sequence goes on along the minus strand of CAZYLT010000008.1, from coordinate 472 downwards.
TCAATCCATACTCCGTCGAAGCTGATGGCAGATGAAGAGATTGTCACGGAGTCACATTGGAATAGAGCCAAATGATATGTGTCCAGTCCCGCATAGGAGGTTCCAGTTTCGTTGAATATTACGTATACTGGTTTGCCATCAATCATGTTACTGGTGTCGATATCATAGACTGAGTCACCCGAGTAATGGTAGGTGATTCCAACCTCAGCGTCATCTATGACACAATTCCGCATCTTGATGGTACCTGTTGAGAAATCAACTCCAGTCGTTGCGTTTGCTATTAGAGAATCGTGGATCGTATAAGTACCACCTTTGAAGTCTAGGGCCGTGGTGCCCATGGTGAATATTGTATTGTTCACAGTAGTGTTTTCTGCATTGCCAAATTGGATGCCCGTGCCGAAGTCACGGAATAACATGTCGATGAATGTCATGTTGAGGGTGTAAAACAAATGAACACCATATGTTGTGCTGC
>CAZYLT010000007.1:0-120439 GCA_964648855.1 uncultured archaeon | reverse complement strand
ACACCTGCTCGCCCTTGTTTCCTTGTATTACATCCTTGACTTTTTCCACAGAGCCGCCTAGAGGCAAATTTCTTCGATAGTTTATTCGACGAATACCCAAGCTCAACTCGTTATAACCCAATCAACCTCAGGGGAATGCTTTCTTTGGAGAATCTGTAATGATGGCCGTTTTTCTACTGGTCATCGCTCTCTTAACCAAACACAAAAAAGGTGAAAAAAAGAAAAAGTATGACCCCCATTGGGGGCCTCTTATGTTCATGACTACCCGTATTTGATCCTTGGATCGAGTACTCCGTACAGCAGATCTGCAATGAAGTTTGCTAGAATTGCTGTAATTGCAATGATCATGAAAATTGCCTGTACTACTGGATAGTCCAAGACAAAGAGACTGTCGAAGATATATCTCCCCAGACCATACCAGTTGAACACCGTTTCTGTTAACGTTGCTCCATTTATCAGGAAACCAAAAGTCATTGCAATGATGGTGACCATTGGTAGCATTGCATTCTTCAGACCGTGCTTGTAGAGCACTTGATTCTCATCAAGACCCTTCGCGCGTGCAGTGAGGATATAGTCCTCAGTCATCACATCGATGAGGTTGTTCCGCATGTACAAGAAATATCCCCCATAACCTCCAACACCCAACGTGATCATTGGCAGAATGAGGTGGTGCAGAATATTTGCGGCAATCACAAGCGCGCCAAGAGGATCTCGCTTTGCACTAATCCAGACCGAGTAATCAATGGTTCCACCCAAGGGGAATTGTATGAAACCACCGGTTAATCCGGGCAAGTAGAAAGCAAATATCATCAGTAGCATCATTCCCATCCAAAAGACAGGCAAGGCATAGATGAACAATGCAACAGTCACAGCACTCACGTCCTTCCGAGAACCAGGGTTAGCTGCAACTCTTACACCAGTCCAAATACCAAGAACAATAGCCACAATTGAAGATGTACCCATCAATAGAAGTGTGTTAGGTAATCTAGCCATGATTTCATCCATGACTGGACGCTGGCTTATGAATGAGATGCCAAAGTTTCCAGTAAACATGTTGACAACATACCGCCAGAACATATAGATCCAGTCGAAAATATCTGGGTCCGGCACCAAACCAAAGCGCTGGTATAGCTCCTGAAGGGCTTTACGAGTCAGATTGCGTCTAAGCTCTTCACTAATCATGAGGTCAACTGGGCTGACACCAAGGAGTAGTGTGGGAAGTCTGAAAAGAAAGAAGTTGAAACATACTACAGCTACAATTAGTAGAAACATGTAGATGACTCTTCTGATTATATATTCTCTTAATCCCATTTAGCAGACTCTCCAATTCAATTCTGAATTATTTTTTCTCGCTACCTAGTGATACTAAGTACCGTGAGTCACTATGTTCCTTTGTTATTGTCCTAATAAGGGTGTTGTTCGAAGAAACCAATCTGGATTTTTAAAAATGGAAGGTAGGGTGAGCCCGAAGGCTCACTCTCTGTTCTATATTACCTCTCTCGGAGTCGCGGATTAAGGACCTGGTCAAGAGTATGTCCAATAAACGTGAACGCCAAGGACAAAGCCGTAATCATTAGTCCAGGAAAGACTACAACCCACCAAGCACCTGCACTGAATCCACCAGTACTTTGCGCGTCAGCAAGCATCCGTCCCCAGCTAGGTTCTCCGGGATCAGTCAGACCCAAGAAAGCCAGCCCTGATTCAGACAAGATAGCGCCCACAACACCCAACGTGATGTTAGCAAATAGAATGGGAGTAACGTTCGGAAGCACGTGCCTGAAAATTATGTAAGTATCAGATGCGCCGATGGCTCGAGCTGATTCGACATAAGCCTTGTTGGTTTCAGCTAGCACCTGTGAACGTATCAGTCGCGACGTTCCAGTCCAACCCAGTATTGAAATCACGATGATGATATTTGAAATGTCAGGGCCGAGAAAGGCGGCAAGTACCATCATCAGGGGCAAGCCAGGAATAACGAGGAGGAAGTCCACGACACGCATCAGCATTTCGTCAATCTTTCCACCGAAATAACCAGCAACCAGACCAACAATAACACCAACTGCCGTGGACAGGGCGGTTGCAAGGATTCCCACTATCAATGAGACCCTTGACCCATATACAAGCTGACTCCAGGCATCTGCACCCTTATCGGTTGAGCCTAATATACCAAAATAGTCCCCATAGGCTACGAGATTCACCGTTCTTATGGACACTGTCACAGAACCATCATATTCAAGCTCGGGAGTTGTTCCCAGATAGTTTCTGAAGTTGTTGGTGGGAGCAAGTCCCACGGCGACCGTTAAGTCATCAGATGGGTCCTCCTGAACACCATCTTCCTCAATCATGCCTCTGAATGCGGCAGCCATGTCGAAGTAATTAAGGTCGATTCGTCGCTGTTGATATGATTCTCTGTACGGAGGAGATGAACTATAGACTTGCTGCCAAGTATCACTGGAATCTATCAACCAAATATAGACCTTAAACATTAGTCCGCCTTCAGCGTTTGTCGCGAAATCGCCTGTAAGAGTAGTTGCGAACTCCAAGGTCATATTGACATCACTTGGCATCGATTCAAATGGCCAAGTCAGGGTCTGCGAAAATAATATGAAGTCATTAGAATCGGGCATCTGCCCACTTGGATCAATGGTTCGCCATTCCATTTCACCTGGTGTATGAGTCCATGTCAAGTTCACATTACTTGATGCTTCATCTTCTTCATCCACATAATGTGAATAGCTGAACTCATCCTGATTTGTGCCTCTTTTCTCGAAAGTAATGGCATCAGCATCATCCAGTTGTGGATAGGGCATGTACTCGCCTGTCGTAACTCCCTCTGGATCAAAGAATGACATCCAACCGGGTGCGAGGAAATTTGGTGCTACTTTGTTGCTAGGCTTGGGATCATGAGTTGCAAGGGCAGGTGCAAATACTGCCATCCCAACATAAAGACCCAAAACGATCAGACCCAATATGCCAATTTTGTGTTTCCTATATTCCTTCCAAAAACCCGAAATGCTCACGTACCAGTTACTATCTTTCCAACTGGCTTCTCTATCATCAGACAATTTCTTTTTAGCCTCCGTATTTTGAACACAAAGATTGCTCAGAGCTCAAAGGAGAAGCTCGTCAATCTCAACGTTCACTGGGGATTATCTTTCAAAATAGCTGCCGGATGGTTCCCCTAAAAAACTGTCTGTTTGGGCGTATCCTTTTCGATAAATCGAACATTATTTCCAAAAATCTAAGATTGGAGGTGCTCAACGAGTGAAGGGTGGAAACTTCTACTGATTAGGATTCATTCCTCTTCAAGTGCATCTAGAAAAGGATCGTCAACATCTGGTTCTTGATCTTCTTCCTCGTCCAATTCCATCATGCGTTTCTCTCTGGCTTTGATAATGTCCTTTGTACGTCGAGAGGATGCCCAAAGGTCAGCAAACACCATGCCAACTAAAAATACTGTCAATACTCCTGCGAGAGCAAGGACTGAACCAATGAATGCCAACATTGGATGAAGCCATGCCAAGAATAACCCTCCGATTATCAAGGCGGGTGGAATCAGAAGAATCCTCTTTCGGGGTTCTTCTCTGGTTTCTGGAAAGGCTCGTATACTCATTATAACCGAGTATCCAATCTACTACAGCCTTTTACAGTTTTGCACTCGAACGACTTTTGCGCATGAAAAATGAGCAATAACACTCAACCTTGCTACATTCCTGTCATTCAATAGGTACGAGGCTATTCTAAGGTATTGAACTAGCATAGGAGTACTCTCTGGCAGACCATATATCGCCAATTCCATGGTGAAGCAAATATCGAGAACAAAAATCGAACTATCAACACCCAAAAGAAAAGGGGGGACCAATAAGAGATGCAATCTTGAAACGACGAACTTCACGAGAAATTACCAACACATCTCTATCGCTGCCGGATTTATAGCAATAAAGGCATATCCAATAATGAAAGATGTCCTTAGATTTGTTCATCTTGAGGAGGGCCATGCAACCCAGAACTTCTTCCTTCAGCCAGTAGAATTTGGTCTTGGAACAACAACTATCACGAGCTTTGACCTTAAGAAAATCTATGAAGTGCTTAAGTTGCCGTTGAATCATAGGCCAATCTATATCTTGCCTATAGGCAGCCCAAAAAGAACAGACATAATCTGACCTCGCAAACGGCAGAATTTGAATTTACTTGAATTGATGAATTTGCATAGTGTGAGACACTTTTAACAGCTAAATTCGGCCATGATATATGTACCAAATCATATAGTTGGTTCGTGCTGGCGCCGTTAGGTATTTAAGAAGTGCATTGTCAGCGGGACTTACTAGGGTGTTAATACTCACCCAATCATTTGCTATTGTGCTCAGCGGAGTGTAAAAGAATGAACCTGTTAGATATCCGCAACTTGAGGATGTATTATTCCACACAGGGAGGTCTCGTCAAGGCCGTTGATAATGTTTCATTGGATTTGGAGTCCGGTGAATCCATTGGATTGGCAGGCGAGAGCGGATGTGGAAAGAGCAGTCTTGCATATTCAATTATGCAGTTGTTGCCACCAGCGGCAAATATAGTTGGAGGAAATATATACTTCAAGGGCGATGACCTGCTAAGGAAAACAGCCAAAGAGATGCGGGACATAAGATGGAAGAATGTTGCTATAGTTTTTCAGGGTGCCATGAATGCTCTTAATCCGGTTTTTGAGATTGGAGAGCAGATAGCAGAGGCAATCCTGATGCACGAGAATGTGACTGAAGAAGAGGCCTTAGACAGATGCTCGAAACTCTTTGAGATGGTTGGTCTTGATCCTGGACGGATTCATAACTATCCTCACGAGTTCTCAGGCGGTATGCGCCAGCGAGCAATGATTGCCATGGCTTTAGCCTGCAATCCAGACTTGGTAATTGCAGATGAGCCTACAACAGCTTTGGACGTTACAATTCAGGCACAAATTCTGAAATTGATGCAGAAGCTTCAAAAAGATCTTGGTCTCTCTCTCATTCTCATCACCCACGACTTGAGCGTCATTGCAGAAACGTGCGACAAGACGGCAATTATGTACGCAGGAAGACTCGCAGAATTGGCGGATGTAGTGTCAGTATTCAAGAATCCAATACATCCTTATGCTACGGGTCTTGTGGGAGCAATCCCAAGCATGGTGAAGGCAGAGAAAAAGAAACTGACATCAATACCAGGTTCGCCCCCGGACCTTATTGAACCCCCACCGGGCTGCAGGTTCCATCCAAGATGCCCCTATGCTCAAGAGATTTGCTCTAGAGAGGAGCCATCTTTTGATGAAATTGAGCCGGGCAGATTTGTAGCTTGTCACTTCGCTGAACAATTGCAGGGAGAATTAACGGTAGACCTTGATTGAGGAGGCTGAAAAAATGACAGTTGATGAAATTAAAACCCTCACAGCAGAAAGCGATGTACGGGAAGGAGAACCCTTGATTGCGGTTCGCGACATGAAGAAATGGTTCCCTGTAAATACGGGCTTTCTATCTTCGCTTCTCTATAAGCAGGAACTCTTTGTCAAGGCAGTTGATGGTGTGACCTTCGACATTCTCAAGGGAGAGGTACTTGTTCTAGCAGGAGAGTCTGGATGTGGAAAGACGACTGCTGGCAGATGTATACTTCATCTGGAAGAACCCACTGATGGTGCCGTGATGTATGCCGGGCAAGATATGTCCACACTTGATAGAAACGAGATGAAAGAGCTTCGTAAGAGAATGCAAATTACTTTCCAGGATCCTTACGAGTCTTTGAATCCTAAGCAGAGCATCTCAGGTATTGTTGAAGAGCCACTGACAGTACACAAAATTCCGCTCACCCCAAGCCAGAGAAGAGAGAGAGTGCTCGAAGCGCTAGAAAGTGTTGCATTAACTCCAGCAGAAGATTATATTGACAGATATCCGCACGAATTATCGGGCGGGCAAAGACAAAGAATATCGGTTGCAAGAGCTTTGATTCTGCATCCGGAATTCATGGTTGCAGACGAGCCAGTTTCAATGCTTGACGTTTCAATTAGAGCAGAGATTCTTAATCTTCTACTTCAGTTGAGAAAGGACTTAGGCCTAACATATCTCTTCATTACCCACGACTTGGCTGTCGCCACATACATTGCTGATAGGATTGCAATCATGTACTTGGGTAAAATCATGGAGATTGGTCCCGCTCACGATGTGGCGTTCAGTCCCGAGCACCCATACACTAGAGCACTTATTTCTGCAGTGCCATCGGGAGACCCCACAGTCAAACGCCGTGTTGAGTCACTGAAAGGCGAACCACCAAGCCCAATAAATGTGCCATCCGGATGCCGCTTCCATCCAAGATGCCCCTATGCTCAGGAGATATGTGTACGTGAGATTCCTGAAGACAGGGACATGGGTAATGGTCATTATGTTGCGTGTCACTTTGCAGGCGAGCTTGGCGAAGCACCACCAATGTAGGATAATGTCACGGGCGAAGGCAAAATCGCCCGTCATCCAACTATTTTCTCTAGCTTAATCTATTTCACAATACGGAGGAAGGAAATTTGAGTAGTCAATCCGATAGACCGAGAGTCCTACGAGCAATCAAGAAATGTCTGTCGGATGCCTATGACCATTGTCAGGAGGCAATGGATACTTTGGATGAAATTGGGAGGGGTTCCATTGGCACAGGCATGACGCCCCTCGTTGGTGGATTTGCTATGAGCGATCCCAAGGATAACTATAGATCCGCGTTGATTGAAGTTGATAAAGTAGAGAAGTCGCTTAGGCCGCTCAGTAAACGATACGAAGATGGCAGAGTTAATGCATCCCATTTCAAGGATGAAGAAGCCATGAAAATTCTCCAAGACATAGCACAATTTGAGTACCAGATCATCTTTGACAGACTAAGTAAGCGCGAGGGGAAAGAAACGGTATGGTATCGCCTCAGAGAACTCAGCGAAAAGATTGAGAAGGTATTCAGACTCGTTGCTGAGAAATAGCACTCTTTGATATTCTGACTAATAAAGGTAATAACTGGAACCCCAAATAGGCGCAGTTGTAGTACTAGGACTGACAGACAAACTACAGGAAAAACGTCTGCTGTATGTCTTGCCATGGATATTTGCTGCTGGAGTTTCATACGAGAGCAATTCAATACGGAATATGCCTAGAGTGGAGTTGAAGAAATACTATGCTGACTGAGAAGGAGAAAGAACAGGCTCTCCCCTTTGCACATGGTATTGAAATTGAATTGCAGGTAATTCACAAAGACGGTACATGGCTCAGAGGTGACGAGGTTCTTGATGTCTTTGATAGAATAATTTCAACTGCAATGGGTTTGCTAGAAAAACGGATACGCAGTTCAGAGATAAACACAGTCATTGAGAAATACAGTCATTCCAAGCAAACTGAAGAAGGAGATAGAGGTTCTCGCATAGTTGCAGTATACAGGAGCCCTTCAGGCGAGCCAGAAGAATATACGCTCATAGGGCATGATCCTAACATAACCAGTTTGACCTGGATTTTGGAAGTTGCCACTCCACCTTGCACAACACTGCATGAGCTTGCATGGTGGGTTCAAACATTGATTGCCATATCATATGAGGCAATTCCTACCGATTCTAATGCAATTCTAATATCTACTGGTCTGAATCCAACCCAGGAGTATCTCAAGAATCTTTCATTTGGTGAACATCATCATATACTGGGGCCAAATGTCGACCCGAAGATTCGGCTTGCAGTATATAACATGATTAGAAATTTCATGCCGCATTTGATTGCCCTCTCGGTCAATTCCCCCTTTGAAAATAAAAAGACAACTGACGAAGTATATATTGATTCAAAGGGTAGAACTAGAGCACCACGCTGCAAAAGGTCGATTCGCCTCTTCAAGAATACGACACAGATGGGGCCTTCTAACAAATTTGAACTAGTCCCATATCAAGAAGAGTATGATATTGAATCATTTGCGGAACATGTAAAGAGAAGTCCGCCTCGGATGGTTGACCTTTTTCCCTTCACCGAGTATGAAACGGTAGAGGTCAGAATTTTCGATACCCAATTATCAGTTCCGCGGAGAATCGGAATCGCGCTGATTCTACAGGCCCTGGCTACAAAGGCCAAGAAAATGCTTGATTGCGGAGAGAAGATTCCTGATGTTGGGGCATCTACAATTGCAGCCAATAGGGATTCAGCAATCGATGCCGGCCTTTGGGGACCTTTCACTGCTATAGAAGGTGACAAGTCCTCCGAGTTCGCACTAATTTACAACCATCAAATCGATAATCAAGGATATGTTCAGGAGAAGACCAAGAACAGGTTTCTTGGTGACGCAGTAGTTTCCATGCTATTCCTCATCCGGAATGAACTTGAAGAATTGAATGCATTTGATGACCCATTCATGCAGCCCATCTTATCCTCTGTTTTTGGCACGGACACAATAGAAGAGAGAACCACATCTGCGGACTATCAGCTACAAGTTTTCGCTAAGAGCGATAAGAACATGTTAACGCTGCTCAGAAGACTAGCAGATATAACTCGAGAGTGTTGTACGAATTGGGTATATGACCCCCTGACTGGTAGGGCGAATATCCCAAAATGGATGAAGTGGTGGACAGGTATTGAGATTAGAATTGACACCCACCAAGACTCAGTTTTCGCTGGAGAAGAAACAGGCTTCGATATAGATGTGTCAAACACAATTGACAAGGAGCTAGCGAATATTCCGGTGCGGTACCGTATTGAAAATGCCAGTAGGGAAATGATCAAGGAAGAGGCTCTGTTTCTGGCTGAATTGGAGCCTGGAGCGGTGTACAGATACACAACGAGATTCGAAACCGAACAGGGAGTTTCTGCATACAACATCATTGTAATGATTTCGGTAGCGGGCAGAGAAATCAAAGCAACAAAGACCATACAGACACTCTGGATCAAGACAAAAATAGATACCAGTGCTACAACACAGTTTGCAGATGGTAGAACACCACTTCGATTCTCGGGCGAAATAGAAACCAACAAACCCGATATCCAAGATATTGTTGGTACGGTTTCTGCAGTCATGCCAGAAACTGGTACTGTTTTGGCATCAGTTCAAGCGCAACTATCTTTGGAGGATGATACGGCAATTATATTCAACCAAGACAACTTCCCTGAGATTACAATTGAGCCAGATGCGGGGTCAGAAGTACAAAGATGTATATTGGGACTATCAGTCCGAAATGCTGATGACCAGATTCTAGCGCAGAGCAGGTCAAGGCCATTCTATCTCGGATTTGTTCATAGAGGGCCTGAAATCATTTTGAGAACGGACTTGGGGCGTCACCTTCATCATGGAGATCTCATAAGAGGAGAAGTCGGTCTGAATCTGAAGGGTAGTTCACTCAGTTCGGATGCCAATATTACACTGGGGTTTCATGAAGATCCTGGACAAGTTGAACATATTGCAGTTCTCAATAGAAATGAAATCCTTTCAGGACTGGTGGGCTTCGAATGGAGATTTGCACCGAGTGAGATCGATGCATGGGAATCAATGGCACGAATCGTGGCGATTCTAGAGGAAAATGGAAAAGAAACAGCTCGCATCGAGACTCCTAGAACAAGAATCTCGGCTTCAGAAGTAAGCATGAGTATAGATTCTATCAGAGTACCAAAACAAATCCAAAGAGGGGAGAAGCTGTCAGGGTGGCTGAGAGTTACGAGGAATACAGTAGAGGGCGAATCAGCCATTCTCGTTCTTGGCGTTGAGTATCCTGGAGAGCATGAGCAAGTCGTCTTGCGACAGCCTTTAACCCAGAGGAGGAATCTTTCTGTCTCTTTCGGACCAATCAGTCTGCCCCATCCCCGCAGCCTAAAAGATTTCAGTGAGTTGAATTTGCGAGCGAAGTTAGTCTACGCAGGAATACCGGCTGATGAAAGAGTTGTCAATATCCGGCTCGCTGAATCAGTTTCTAGCGCATTGAGAATTGAATACAGTGGTATATCTAGATTCGCAGAACCGGGTTCTATGATAAATGGAGCGGTTCATATCGAGAACAGATCAGAGGAGGACATAGTTGGGGAAGTTCGTGTTTTGCTGAATGTCAAAGACCAAGAAGCGGACATTCTATCACGCAGTCTGAGAATAGACTCCAAAGAGAAGAAGGTCTATCCAATCCCCTTTAGAATTCCAATCTTTGGCGGTATGGGTACTGCTAAGATTTTATCGTTGGTGAGTTTCGACGACACTATTGTAACAGAAGATAGAAATATCAAAGTCAAACCGCTAGATATCGAGTTTTTTAGCCTGAACTATCGGTTACTTGACCAGTCTGACAAGGACATCCCAGGACTAATTGCAAGAAATCAGGATATTAGCATCGAAATAACAGGCACATCGAAATCGAATGTAGAAGACATATTTAGTATACGTCTCAAGATGCTTTCAAAGGGCAAGGTAGTACATATATTCGAAGCACCAATAGTCATGGGAGATCGTGGAGAATTCAGAGTAACTATTCTATGGAAGACACCAAATGTGGATGCAGTAACACCATTTTATCTCGAATCCGAAATCCTTGAAAATGGAGTGCCTATCCCATACAGGGGTGTAAATCAAAAAGACAAACATTTCACAGTTTATTAGCGGAAAATGAGTCCACATAAGGAATGGTTCGTGGAGTGTATTCCCCTTATTCTGGAAAATGAGCTGGATGTAGTAAGTCTGACTATCAAATCTGTCGAATCAGTATTCGCCAATATATATAGGCAAGTGCAAAGGTATAATAGGATGTAGAAGACGATTTCTAAGCTAGCAAGAGCAAAATCACTATTAGATGATATATGCTCATATAACATTTAGGAGAAAAGCAGCGATAACATATTATAGAGATGACTGTAAAGGACGAACAAGAGATGATTGATATGCTCTCCCACCCCGTAGTATCAGGCCTAATTGTAATGGCTATCATAGGAGCTTTAACATACAAGCTTAGATTTGTTGACGTTTCAGGACTGATTAGTGCGTTTGTTGTTGGCTTCACAGTATGGTACACCGGAGGTGTGGCAGCATTTACTCTGTTGCTCTTCTTCTTTGTCAGCGCGGGTATTGCTACGAAATACAAGTACAAGGCAAAAGCTAAGAAGAATTTGGCTCAAGAAGGGAAGGGCAGAAGGTCATGGAGAAATGTCTTTGGCAGCGGAATCATCCCGATGTTCTTCTCAGTTGGCATATACTTAACATCCATTCTCACGAGCGATCCATTCTATCCTTTTGCAATGTTTGGGGGCTACGTTGGCGCGGTTGCCACGACTGCAGCTGATACATTGGCAAGCGAGATTGGTGTTTTTAGCACGAGCAAGCCTAGGCTGATAACGAGTCTAAGAAGAAAAGTCCCTAGAGGCACAATTGGTGCCGTTTCTTTGCTTGGGGAAGGCGCGGCCTTGGCCGCTGGTTTTCTTATGGGAATAATCTGTTTGTTTTTTGCGCTTTTTGCTCCAGCATGGATTCCTGTATATAACGCAACACAACTATTGATGATATTACCACTCGCAGTATTGACGGCATTTATTGGTTGTAATCTCGACAGCCTTTTTGGAGCTGTTTTCCAGAATAGATATGTCTGCGAGATTTGTGGAGCTATAACAGACAAAGAATTCCACTGTCAGTATGAAACCAAGTACATTGGCGGTTTCAAAAGATTCACTAATGCCCATGTTAATCTTGGTTCATCAGGAATGGGAGCCACAATGGGCGTCGTTCTTGGAGCAGGCCTTTTTGTATGGATACTAGGCGGTCTATTTTTCTGGCTTGTCGCATCTTCAAGCAACTAACACCAAACCTTAGATTTACTATTTGACGCGCAAGTCCTTTAGTTGCGTCATCCATATAATGTACTCGCAATCATCGCTTGAAATAGGCACCATATCTGAGCTAGGAGTTTGGATTTTATCTTCTTTCAGTTCGGCATACTAAAATAGCTGCCTCAGTAGGTCTTGCATTGTAAAACCAATCATGGAATACAATCTGCAAGACCATGAAGATTTGGAGGACATTGTTTGTCAAATTTCCCACATTCCAAAGCATATCCATGGGCGCTCGTAGGTGTCTTTGCAGCCCTGCATCTTGTAACTACTCTAATCCCATACAACATAGCGTTCGGTGGAGGAGAGATATCCTTTGGCATGGTTTCTGCACCTCTGGTTGGATTCCTGTTAGGGCCTTTTTTCGGAACTGCTGCAATAATAATAGGTTCAGTTATTGCTATGTTCCTGCATGCTGAAATTGCTGTCTTGGGGCCATTCACCATATTGGCTACTGCAGCGGGTGCATTTGCTGCAGGCACGATTAGGTCCAAGAAACCGCACATAGTTCCCATTGTATATCTCTTATCGATGGCAACCTATCTTGTAAGCCCAATTGGCATGCTTGTTCCAGAGTATATGTGGTTTCATGCCGCTGGGTTTCTGCTTTCACTCTTATTCGTCATGCCTCAAGTCGCTAAGACTCTTCACGAGTCACTGGACCCTGAGAAAGGACAAAAGAGCATCTTTGTAGCTTCGGTTTGGTTGCTCAGCATTGTATCAGTTACAACAGACCATGCAGTGGGCTCAGCAATCGCGCCATACTATTTTGTAATTCTGCTGGGCAACGAGCCAACTGCTTTTGCAGGTTTCTTCGAGTTCGCAATACTTCTTTATCCATTAGAGCGGCTTATTGCATCTGTCATCCTGACCATAATTCTAACACCCCTGGCGGAGATCTTATCCCAATCCAATCTTGGTATTCCAATTACTAGTTTGAATCCAATTCACTCTGAAGAACTGATTAGTAGAGATAAGAAAAGAATCGATTCTGAGAGAGCACAGATTCAATCAAATGAGTGATTATCCGACCACTTTAGGACGAAAGTTCATATACGTTTGATATACATAGATGTGGGAATAGGAGTTTCGCCCCTCCATATTATAGACCACAAGATTGTAAGTTTTCAGGGGCACTGTAGAAAAGTCCGCGGGGTTGGAGTAGAGAAGACTGAAATAGCCATTGAAGCATCACTTGGTCTTCATGTTCTGACATTTCAAGGTAAGGACAAGAGTCGATCCAATATGTCGATGTGAATCATTCTACGGAGCTCCTTGTTAGCAAAAGCACCATGACCAATCCTATAAGAAAGCCAGGGATAGTTGTCAGGCCCCATTCTATCTGGTAAAGATATGGCATGTCAACAGGCACTAGCGGAAATTGCGGGAACATGATATATCCAACCATATTCCATGAGAAGTGGAAACCAATAGGTAACCAAAGTTTGTTGCCAGTGCGGAAATATCCCACACTTAGAACTACGCCTCCTAGGGCGATATTTAGAGTAAATAGGAATACCAAAAGCAAGGATACAGACCCTAGGGGAATCCACCAGCTGAAGTGAAGAAGAGAGAATACTATTGAACTCCCAATAATGGCTATTCCTCTGCCTACCAGTTGGGCCATTCTGCTGAGGAGGTAGCCGCGGTAGCAGAGTTCTTCTAGCAAAGCAGTCGGAACGGTGATGATGATTTGCTGCATGATAAGATCTGAGCCAATTTCAGAGAGCGGCCTAAGTGTGCCCCCGAAAGCTATTGCCTGAAATACGACGAAGAACGCGGCTATAGCACCAGATACAAGTCCGACGCTCAAATGCAGGGGCATTTTTTCATCATCAATATTCAAACCAAGAGAGCCAGGCGAATCTTCACCTTCCCATTTTACGAAGGATAGTGGGATTATGTAGAGCAAGAAGAATGTGAGAAAGAAAACCACAGAGCCAACAATGGGATACAGATCAGTTCCTTGCAGTGGCCGAACAACAAATGGTGAAAGGCTGACAATTAGGAACATTATTGCTATGAACAGTAGAACTCTTAGTGACCGTCTTATAGTATCTTCCACCATCTTCAGCACCTGTTCTCGGGCTTTCAAATGCAATAAAATTCATCCGGTTGGAAGATGCATATGTCGCGCCAACTCATTTAAGTAACCGATTCAATTTGAGTGCGCACAGTCTGTAAGGGTAACTAGAGTAAAGAATATCAGAGTGTGTCTGCCTGATAAGCAGGAGAGATTGACCCTTGTCTGAAACGAGGAGGCTACTACTGGAGTTCGAGACGGAAGAAGTCGGAAGACTTGCCAGAGAGAACAACAGGACCAAAAAAGAACTTGTCAAGGCTTTTTCTGATCCTTCAGAAGTTGTTAGACAAAGAGCCTTACTTGCTGCCATCGATTTTGGGAACCCGGAGATTGTACCTAAGGTCGAAGAAATTTTGTCAGCTGATGATGATGCAGAAGTTCGCATTGCTGCTGCTCAGGCTCTAGCGTGGTTTCAGCAACCCAGGTCTATTCCGGCATTGTTGGGTGCCCTGAAGGACCAGAACACATGGGTGCGATCGCATTCAGCGGCTGGCCTCTCTAAATTGGTCAATGGACCCATCTGGGCCAGAGTTGATGAAGAAACAGTAGATACAATCCTAAATGACTTTCCAGAAATGACGGATGAAGAAGTTAGAAATCTGTTACTGCGCATTGAGGTGCGTCCAAGTCAAATAGACAGATTCTTGCGATGGCGTAAGGAGGACTTCGATATCGCCATTGACGAGTCCATTATTCGAGAAAAATTAGAAGGAAAGCCGATTCTAATAAAGGAACCAGCACCGATTGAAGTTACTGAAGAGAGAGATGATACACTTCCCGCAGGACTAAGTCCAGCAGTCGAACAGATATTGCTGGAGCTTCCTCCTCATATGAGAAGTTCATTACCAGAGGAGGACTTAGTTCGGCTAAATCCGAAGAGTGCTCGTGAACTTGTGGATTCTCTTGTATCTTCATTTCCAGAAGATGAGAGAGCCAAAGAGAAGAAGAAAGCTGTCAAAGTTAGAAGAGTAAAAAGAGTCCGAAGAAAGAAAAAAGGCCCAACAAGAGACTACCTTATAGATCAAATCCCAAACGAAGTAAAGGATTCGCTTCCAGAGGGCACCCTAGAAGGCCTTTCAATGGAGGAACTTGAAGCACTCGTATCAGCGGAATCCGGCGCGCCCATTCCAGAAGAAATTACTCAAAAGGAAACACGCGACACGATAGAAACAAGGAAAAGAAATTTGCAGGTTATTTCAGGCGTGGGACCCGCCTTGGAAGCGAACCTAATCGAAGCGGGATTTGAAACTATTGAAAAGATTGCAGCTGCAGACCCCGAAATATTACAGGAAATGGTCGATGGCTTGGGAGCTAAAGGCTCGACTGAACTCGTTGCTAAGGCAAAGGATATTCTTGGGATTGCAGACGCAAAAGAAGAAATGACTTTGGATTCTGAGCTTGTTGAGAAATATGGTGGAGAGAAAGCAGCCATTTTATCTTTAATGCCAGCAGCAATGCTGGCAGATATACCAGAAGAGCAAATCAGGGAAATGGATATCGATGCTTTGAAGGATTTGGTTGATGCTCTAGAGCCGAAGAGTTGATCTAATCAGTTTCACGGATAACAACAGCAAATTCACTTGCAAGTCTGCCATACCATTCCAGAAGGTCTCTCATGTTATCGACGTGCCGATAAGTTCCACTGCCATATTGAGAAATAGCGAGCATTAGCTCTTCATCTATTTCACTTCGTCCACCCAACCCAATGCAATAGATGACAATTCTGTTTCTATCCGGAAAACGGTCCTTTAGGATCTTAAGGGGTGGCGGTCCTGATGTGGTCATGCCATCAGTAAGCAAAATTATCATTGTGGGTTTCCGCTTTCCACCGAACGCTTCCAAGATATCCGCAGCTTTTGCAAGAGCGTTGCCAATATCAGTCAAGGTTCCACCCTCCTCTACTTTGTCAACAACGTGGGTACTGATTATTTGAAGACCAAGAGATTTGTCCTTGCCAGTACATTCAACAAATGGTTGAACGTCTCCGGTCTCCGAATTCAAAAATGTCATTTCTGAAACAACCTTCTCAAATGTAATCACTCCAACTTTTTCGCCATAGCCACGACCTACTTTCTCAGCCAAATATAGAAGAACAGCCATTGCTGCAGCTTCTGCTCTACTTACATTCTTTCCTTCCTCGAATCGATCCAGAAATGTTCGCACTTCTGGATTATCACCGGCCAAATCCTTCAGACCTTCTCGGGCATGAGCTATATCTCGAACCGGAACGTCTGTTGTTTTCATAGAGCCGCTGGTGTCGACACAGAGTATAGCATTGAAAGGTGTGGCAATCCCCACCGTTTTGAATTGATACCCTGTTTTTTCCTTCAGAGCCTCAAATGCCAGCTTTGCAAAACTTTGTCCCTTCAGTGATGGCCGAGTATTGAGAATCTCAACTTTGACCTTCAATTCGGGCCAGTTGAATGACATACCGGGATATACAAGCCTTCCTCCAATAATAGACTCAAGAGAATCAACATTCTCGGCAGCTCGAGTTACCAAATCATCAGTATTGGCCTCTTCAGTTAGGGGCTTCAAGCCAAATTCGACATATTCTAGAGCAATCATATCTTCATCGTAGAGTCTTACCTCGACGACATCACCTCCCATGAGGAGAGATGCTTCCAAGACAAGCATATCAACGTGAATCTCGCCTTTGTTTACATCTTCACTCTTGCGAATCTCTGCAGCACCCCAAAATCCGCTCTGTTCCTCTTGGAAAACAACTATCGAGCCCAAATCTGCGCCCAAGTCCTTTGCCGTTAGTGGATTCAGCAGGGCAAAACCTCTCAAATCGCCGCCATCAACTATTTCCAGGTTCTTACTGTTTGGGATTGTTGGTTCCTCCGTTTGGATTCTAGGTAGTTTCATAGAGATGATGGATATAAAGCATAGTACGGTCTTCCTATGATTCTAAGATATCATCAAGTTTTGATAACATGACATTGACATTTTTGACGGATTGGCTATTATCATAAAAGCCACGAAGAAGTGGATCATTAGACGAGCTTGAGGCTTCAGCTAGCGTCATTAGAGAAGGGAAAGGTCCCGATCCATGGATATTCAGTGATATGTTATCATTTTGATGACGGGTAATCCAAAAAACCAGTTCTCTATCCGTTTCTTCATGCCTAAGAGACAATACTTGCTTCCCAAAATCAATTCCAGAAAACATCCTTCTCGGCGATGACATAGAAACCGGCCACGAGTTACCAGATGTTGGCAAATAGTCCGCGGATGTTAAGTCCCATCCCTGTTCAAAAAGATGCATTATTGTTGATACTGCAATACTTGTGCTGTTCTGTTCTTCATCTTTGCAGATGATTTGTTGTGAGGCTAGATCCGTCTTGCGATAGGTCAATACGGGTCTATTGATAACCCTCAAGGCATTACCACCCAAGATGTTCTGAATATCCCGAGGATTCCCTGGAAACCTGCGTGACAATAAGTGCAGAATAAGCTCAGTCGCTTGTATTGACAAGAAGGAATAGTCAGTTCCGAACAGGATTTTTTCAGACCAAGTGCTATTCGCTGCTGCCAATTGGCATTCGGCACTTTCAAAGAGTAGCGGTATGTCGCGACCATGAAGAGAGGAGGTGTCTACAAAGAAAGATGGGTCACGCAGAATATCATAGAGTTCTAACCTGCCAGGGCTCATGGCAGCATGAGCCAAAACAATAGGTGGAGAGAATGCGGGATTATTGATCACGTCTCTAATGTTTTCTATTAGATTCTGTATTCTGATTGCTGTGCTTATGTTCCGGGAATCGAATATTATAGGCATGCCCAATTTGTGGGCTTCTTGAATAATGTCTTGCATTCGGTCGCTTTCAATATTATCAGTGAATAATTGGGCAAGGGGATGAAGCTTCAGACCTCTCAGACCTAGATCAGTTGCTGATCGTCGGATTTCCTTGACAGGCGTTTCGGAGTCAATCACCAAAGCATCATTTGGGTCAACACGGCAGAATCCAATTAATCTCGACGAATGAGGAGCCCTCATCGTCCAACCGGCAATCTTGTTATTTGATATTTTAAAGGACGCAATCCCATCTTCAGTTCTGCCAGAATAATCATCGGTGTACGGAAAAACAATTGTTCGATCAATCAACCAGCCATGATTCCATCTACGCCAGTCTTTTCTTAGTCCGAAGACAGACTTTTGAAGAGGAGGTGGAGTTACTTCAATGGGCTCAAAAAGAAGCTCACCATTCTCCTTCATCTCTTTGGCAAGCTTCTTCATTTCAAACCAGAGAAGGATATAGAATTCGTACGCACTGGTAGGACTGTTGCGATGGCTGCCTTCTTTGCCCATGTGATGGTGTGCATCAACGATATAGAAGTGATACTCATCATTCTTTCTGACCCCTTTACCAGGAGCATCGTCCAGGGCGCGTACTTTCAGCATTCTAGATTTCTTCCCTTCGTAGATTGGCGTGGGTAAGAGATGAGATAAATCATTGCCAGCAGTGGTATATTAGATGACTCCATTCAAGATAAATAACCTAAATTAGGCATTAGAGATACGTAAGCACATCGATGGGTTTGATGGAGAGACTGAGATTAGGATGATTGTTGTTGAAAACAGGGACAACGGAGAAATCACTCGATTCTTTATCGTGGATGCCAACGTTAACCTTGGATGTGTTCAGTCAGGCAAACTAAAGCAAGAATTTGGACCTGATAGATTACTCAACTACTACAATCAGCTTGAAAATAGAATCTACGAGTATTCGGCACGTTACCCCGACTCATTTGCGTATCTGCCAAGACGATCTTACAGGTATTTAATGCAACCAGAGATTTTCAAGACCATCAATACTGACTCACAGGGTCGGATTCAACACAGTTGGCTTGCAGACCAGTTTGTTGGAACAGCGCTATCAAGAGTGACATCGAGGAAGCTTGACCCAAAGCAGAGTGTTGAAAACGCAAGAGAAGTCCGAAGACTTGCAAGGAGTTCTACTCTGAGTACACGACTGTATTCTCTGAGTGATTTAGGCTTGGCATTACCACCAGGCGAAGAGTGGGGTTGGATATCAGATGTCCACCTCTTGGATAGTCTGAGTAATACAGCAAAAAGAACACTGAGAAATGCAATTCAGATGCATTTACCCATCGCTGTACGCCTTACTCACCAAGAGGAAATCGTACAATTAGTTGAATGGCTAATATCAGTGAAAGAAGGAGGCCTAAAAGGGCCAAGAATCCTCTTAATACCAAACGCGCTCAGAAGGTTTGATGAAAATCTACTCCGTCTATTGGATATCCCGAATACCTACTTAGTCACCACCAATGCGTCGATATCGAATCTGTCATCAATTATTTCGCATCTGAAGAAGAACCATCAAAAAGACTGGGCTAGAAAAATAGTATTTGGGAGTGGATATCCGGAAACACAGCGGGGAGATAGCCTCTCAGAAATAATCAGCTTCTTGCTCAGTAAGAATCTGAATTTGCATCCTAGAGACCTACAATTGATTCTTGGTGGTAATATGCTCCGGTTGCTTCCGGGAAGACCCCCTTTTCTGTCTTACATCGAAACAAAAGTAAAAACTCAAGTAAGACAGCAGTTGGGTAGGGTTGCCTCTGGAGAGCTATCTAGTATTTTCCGGGTCATAAGGCGGAGAAACATGAGAGATTTCTGTTCATGTGATATGTTGCTTGAGGATGGTGGAGGGGTTGTTCAGAGCAACCAAGCTTTCTTGTCGATCACCAAACCAGGAAAGAACATAGCAACAGGGTTAGGATTGGTGATTGGTCGGGATGAAAGCTTGGACCTTCATGGTTGGAACGATGAGATATCACCACACATAGATTCTCGCAATGCAGAGGGATTTCTACAAATGATTGGGTCGTCGTTTGCTGAAAACGGCGAGGAACTCACAGACATAAATGAGTTGCAGGTTCTCACAGACAGGCTGCTTGACTCACTCCGTCTTGACCCAGAAGAAGATGTGGTATCATCACTGCATTTCACAATTGCAATTGGAGAAGAGGGGGGCTTGAATGTTTGTTTGAATACTGAAGATATGACAGCGCTTAACTTAAGTGAAGGAGAAATCGCAACTATTTTGGAATGTGACTCGCGGCGGTGGTGGGGAGCAGAAGCAAATCCTCAGAAGCATCTAGAAAGGCGGCATATCTCAACCTCAAAAGAGTTCGCAGAAATTCTAAGTCTTGAAGATGAGTCAAAGGTAGATGTGTTGAAATACTCGGGACAGGTGCAGCATCCCTCCGATGTTATCATGAAGTATGATGCTCATCCAAAATCGGTCTCGCCAATTCTTCCTTCATTTTTCCATCTTCATGGATCGGAAATTGACAGTATTATAGGCAGGATGTTTATCGGAAACGGTACCCATTATAGAATAATGATTGGAAACAGAAGTATCAATCTGGAATTACAAGGCACCAGACCAGAAATGAAATCCGGCGAGCTTTGTAATCTGGAGCAGGCACAAATGAAATTTGTTCCCAAATCCCTAATGGAAGAATTCAATCTCGTCATTTGCTTGGAAACCAGTGAGAGGATGGCGCTTGAGACTATTAGAATGGAAAGTCCCACTGCGCTGCGAGCCCGTTTCAGCGCAAGAGGACATCAATTCAGCGATTTGGAGCAGCTAAAAGAGAGAATACAGGAACGAATCTCTATGTCAGATGTATCGATAGCGACAATACTAATTCTATTGAATTCAATGATTGAAAACACCACGCAAGGAAGATTTTCGTTCCTAACTTATGACGAGAAAATTCGCAGATTCAGCATCCAGAAAGGACATAATCTAGATACCTCAATCGGATTTAGAACCGAATTTTCTACGAAGGAAGTCAGGGATTCGCTATTCTATAGTGTCATTGATGCCGCTCAAGAAATGATTGGAGTGTCCAGACCTGAAATGGTGCATCGTGCAATCGCAGAAATCCTAGAGGATTTTGGTTCTGATAGGCCAACACTAGTGATAGTCTTCACAAGCGAATGGAACCAGTATACAGATGAATCAATCCCATTCTTGGACGCGATTTCGACGAGAGATGACTACCAAATAGATGTAGTTCTGCCGAGCTACAATGAGTCAACTATCGGAGCATCAGATGATAATCTCAACATATCATTTCATACGATAGAGAGATTTTCGCTCCTTAAAATCGATAAGTATATTCTAAATACGGTCGATAAGCTATTGCAGAAACGTAGTTGAAAATGGTTGGCCTTATTCTACGGGTGTTCAAAAATCCTGGTTTTGTAGATTCTGCTAGATATCACTTCTGCCCCATAGAGCACTTCAATCCTTACGTTTGCCTTGCCAGCCTTGTGAACCATTGGAACTAGATCTACTTTTATTTCCCGTTTAGAGCGCGGAGCAATCTCATGTTGCTCGTTTGCCATTTCACTGACTCCATCTTCAGTCACGAGTGTTGCTACAGTCCTTACGGAAACAGTGGATACACTTGGATTACCGAATTTCATAGAATACCTGAAACCCTTGCCCGCTACAAGCGCATTAGGAACATCACCCAATTCCACCTTCACACCCAAGAGGTCAGTATTCAATGGTCTGCCTTTGGGCCAACGAGAAATTAGCTGTAGCTCCATTAACCTTGAAACCGAAATCTTCAGGTCTCGAAGAGATAAGTCCAACTCTTTTGCTGCAGTGCCTATGTCAAAGACGCCATCTCTTTCTTGGTAGTATGCCATGACTCGGCGATCAATCTCAATCAGGTCGCCCAATCCTTTGAGTATTTCCAAGATGGCTGCCGGTAACTCGTCTGCCTGACTCAACGAGTAGTATTTACCATCTTTGACCGATGAGGCAATATCCTTGAATGAGGATTCTACAAGCGGATTACATCCACAGACAAAAACAAACGCCATTTCTCTATGAGATTTCTTGAAAGCCACCATCTCTTCTTTGGGGTCATAACCATTCGGGCATCCCTTGGGGAAGTAATCATCCCCTAGAGAATTGTAATCACGTCCATGAGGTGGTGCATCCCCCACCAGTAGAAGCGCTTTGTAGGCATCGCGTGACCAAGATAATTCGATACTGGCATCGTGGATTGCATCTGCAACTGCCTCAGGCGTATCACCACCTTTCGAGGGGTCAAGTTGTGAGATGGCTCTGTGTACCTTTTTGATATCTTCAGTAAAGTCAAAGATACGAGTCACATAGGTCTTGTCTTGGGGTGGGTGATCCCTATATGATACGATTGCAAATCTTATTGTCAGGTCTTCAGTCTGCGAAGTGATTGAATCAACGATATCAAACAGTGAATCGCGAACGGCATTAATATCGTCCTTCATTGACCCGGTTGTATCGACTACAAAGGCAACTTCCAATTTTACTCCGCTTAATTCAATCCGCTCCGAACGTGTAGGTTAGGTCCCCACAATTAAGCATTTGGCGTAAGTAACTTCCAAAGAAGATTTTAGGAGTAACCGAATGAGATAGATAGTAGTGGAACCCAATATGAGTGAGAGTGACGTTTTAATCGAAATTTCATTTGAGAATGGCCTAGTGCTAAAAGCAATCTTGGACCGGGTCCAAGCTCCGCTGATTGTGGAAGATATTAAGTCGATGTTGCCTTTTGAAGGAAAAGCAGTCCTCATGAGGGGAGAGATGAAAATAACCCTAGGAATCAATCGAGGCAATGCAAAACCAACCAAAGATGTCCAAAAAGGGGATATTGCGTATATGCCACTCGGGGATTCGATTTGCATTTACTTGGACGATATGAAGACTTTCAGTCCGGTAAATATCATTGGTACCATCGTTGCTGATGAACAAGGAATTCAAGAACTGAGAGAAGTTCGCCGAGGGAGCTCGGCCACATTGAGGGCTGCTGAGAATTGACCGAATTATGGTAAACTCATAATTTCTGAATGTTTCGCAGGATTGCCTCGTTTCTATTCGTTTCAACTTCGGATGGGTCAACAATCATACCAGATTCATAGGTCTCTATCACAGCTTCAACTCCGGAATCAGCAACTTTCTTGAATCCTCTGCCAGAGAGAGACCGAATTCTAAGTTGGCACGTATCAAATTCAGTTTTGCCCTTGGCAGTGACTGGTTTTGTATCCATTCGTAGCCGAGATTTTGTCCGTCGGAGGGTTTCTTTCGCTTTAGCAAGCTCAACTTGAATTTTCTTGCGAGATTCCCGTTCTCGTTCTAACTCAGCTTTAATGGAGTCATAATCGGATTTCTTCACAAAATTCTTGGACTTGTCGATCCACCTGACGGTCGTTCCATTGTAGCGACGATCGGTATCTACACGTTCCATAGCTGTAAGGATTGCTATAACGTCGTAGACTCTCCTCTTTGCCACACCCAACTCGTCTGCCAGAATATCGCTTCTAATCCCGTCCTCTCCTTTTTCCTTCAGCAAATCTATTGATTTGCGAGCAAGCTCAACCAGTTTCAAGAGTGCACCCCACGCAGTTCCGAATCAGACTTCCAACACACAAGAAGTCATCTAGATATCTCTATTGAGCCTGTATTTAGGTGTTTGTGTTGTATGTGTCGATTTTTCGAAGTAAGAAACATTTTCGAAAAATCCAGTGTTCGATTTATCGAATGCGTCCTCAAAGGATATTGGGAAGCCTTCTGTTTTCAACATTCCACCAAAAGGCACACCGACAATTTCTTAACATGGCTTGTGAGTTTCACCACAGCTCTCAGAGTTGTACACCGCTTGATGGTGGAAATTACCATGAGTAAAACAAAAGTCATCATAATGGGTGCTGCTGGTCGCGATTTTCATAACTTCAATGTTTTCTTCCGTGATAATGAAGATTACGAGGTAGTGGCATTCACAGCAGAGCAAATTCCAGGAATAGGCGATAGAAAGTATCCGCCTGAATTGTCTGGCAAGCTTTATCCCAATGGGATCAAAATCTATCCAGAAGAAGACCTCCCTGAACTGATTGAGAAGCATGGGGTGGAACAATGTATCTTGGCATATTCAGATCTATCATACGAAACGGTCGGTCATAAGATAGCCGATGTCAACTCTCTTGGAGCCGATATTCGCCTCATGGGAACAAATACAACCATGATCGACAGCAAGAAGCCATTGATTGCGGTATGTGCTGTTAGAACTGGGTGTGGAAAGAGTCAGACGTCACGAAGAGTAAATCAGATACTTGTGGATATGGGACTTAAGCCTGTCAATATTAGACATCCCATGCCATATGACCCAGATTTGACAACTCAAATATCTCAGCGATACGAGGAACTCTCTCATTTGGATAAGTACAATTGTACCATAGAAGAGAGAGAAGAGTATGAGCCAATGATCAACATGGGAGTCATTCTTTATGCCGGAGTCGATTATGGAAAAATTCTAGCAGAGGCAGAAAAGGAGGCTGAGATAATCACATGGGATGGAGGTAATAATGATTTTCCATTCTACAAGCCAGACCTTCTGATTGTTTTGGCTGATCCCCATAGGCCTGGTCATGAGATATCTTACTATCCGGGAGAAACCAACCTGAAACTGGCTGACGTAGTCATCATAAACAAAGTAGAAACTGCAGATTACGAGAATGTGGAACTCGTTCGCAACAACATCATGGACGCCAATCCAGATGCAATTATCATTGATGCTGCATCACCACTAATCATCGAAGACGCCAGCAAGATTAGAGGAAAGAGGGTCTTGGTTGTAGAAGATGGTCCCACCGTCACCCATGGTGAGATGCCATACGGCGCAGGATACATTGCAGCAAGAAAGGTAGGTGCGAAGATTGTTGATCCGCGACCTTTTGCTGTGGGGAGTATTAAGGACACCTTCGAAAAATACCAGCATCTTGAGGATGTCCTTCCAGCAATGGGTTATGGCAAAGAGCAAATGGATGAGCTTGAAACAACGATTAACAAGGCTGATGTTGATGCAGTTGTTATAGGAACTCCTATTGATCTGGCAAGTCTAATTGATATCAAAAAGCCTCATGTTCGGATTCAATACGAGTTACAAGAAATTGGCAGACCAAATCTTGAAGATATACTGAAGGAGTTTGTGGAGAAACACAAATTGAAGTGAATTCCAAAACGCTCCATCCTCAGGAATTAGCCAAAGAAGTGCAGTATTCCAGTGTATGTCACATGAGAGATTATTAGGAACCTCATACCTCCATTTAAGTAACAAAAACTCGGAGAAAAGAAAGTTGACTGAAGTTCCGTTGCCAGACGAACCATATGATGCCCCTCGAGATAGCGACCGTCCATTAGGTGTGGCACTCATTGCAATCCTTCAATTATTGCAAGCGATTGTACTGATTGTTGCCGGGATTGCCTCTTTCATAATTCCATATTTTGGAATTATTGTTGGGATTCCATTCCTAGTCATTGGTCTGATATCATTCTATATCGGTAAAGGGCTGTGGAATATGGAAAATTGGGCTTGGCTATGGGCAATGATTCTCAACATTATTGGCGGTCTTATCGCATTAGCTGGTGGAAATTGGTTTAGTCTGATTCTATCTCTTATTATCGTCATCTACTTGAATACAGAGGATGTCAAATCCCGATTCGGGAGATAATTTAAAAAAAGATGTCTGGGGGGCAAGGCCCCCCGAATTCTTTCTACCACCAATCCTGGTCTGATACACTCGCTCTGGATTTGAGGTCCTTGTATAGCACTGCCTGGAAGATATATGACAAAGGCGACAATAGCAATGCTCCAATAGCAGCGATTATCAGAGTGACCAAATACCCGCCAGCAAATGCGAAACTGAATGCTAATAGACTAATTACGAAGCTGACAACAAATACAGCTATACCTAAGAGGATTTGACCCCCGAAGATATGCCAGAAATGACCACCTGTGATTTTCCAGGCCCGCTTCACTGAGTCCATAGCAGAGTAATCTTCAGCAATGACAACGGCCAGTGTGGGTGAAAGCCGTACAGTCACATATAGGACAACGATAATGGCCACGACAATTGCCACCATACCAGCTAAGAGCAGTTCCACAGTACCCAAGTACAATGATAGGATCAGAAGAACAGCTGGACCCGCGACGATGGCACCGCTGATTAAACCGACTATTAGCTGTGCCAGAATAAGCGTTACTGCACGACCTGTGGCAAACGAGAAGCTCTCACTTATGTCTGCGCTTTTTGTTCCGTAGTCATCTAGGGCATATTTCACTGCCGCGCCAGCTATGATAGCATAGATGAGTAAACTGACTATGAATATCACAATAGACACAGGGACAAAGAAGGCTATAGTTCCTGGTGAAATATATGGATCCGTCAGAATGCTTATGATTCCAATCAGGAATGATGTCGGATCGGAGCCAAAGTAATCTGTCAAATCAGTCCCCAAGATGAACACAGACACAAAAGACTGTGCTATTGCCCATAGGAATGATACTATACCCACAATTACAACGTAGGCAAGTAGATTTCTGAACCACAATTTGAAAGTCCTGGATACCAAGCCAGTGGCGCTAACCGAATAGTCTCGTTCGGGCGGCTGAGCCGGTTCAGGCCCAGGACCTGAATCTATCTCCATTTAGGTTCCTCCACATCAAGAACAATCTAATCCTCTTATAATTCCTGCGCAGAGTCCTTCCACTGAGAGCAAGATATTTTTCTATGCAGGCTTAGGACGGATATCTTCAATCTCCATGAATTTCATTCCACCCGCCTTTTGAACCAATTCGTCAAAGCCCAATATTTTGACATTGGGAGTTACTTCCGTACTTGTTTTTGTGACCTTCTGAATTTCTCGAATCAGTGAAGAGTGGTCAGCACCGGTCGATCCATGGGGTGCCACGTAGAGATTCAGTGTGTCCATGCTGTATGGGTCGCTCATATCTTCCTTAGCGACTTCAATCTGCACTTCCTCCACACCAGACAATGAAAGCAGGTCTGAACGGAGAGCAGTCAGATTCACAGTTGCACCTTTGATCTTCTTCTCACTTAGACCCATGACTTCAATCTGGGCTTCTGCATCATTTGTTCTTCCAATATCCCAGAAGAAGGGTCCATCAAATTCGCATAACGGACATTTTCCACGTTCTTGATGAGAAGCAACATCGCCAAGTAAGAATCCCTCGAATATGGTACCAGTTCCGTCCAGATGGAACAAACACATATGTCCTGACTCATCTTCGCCAACGAAATCATAGGTACCATCATCATTTAGCGCCACAAGTTCGAATGCCAACATCAAGGGAGATACATTGTGATAGGGGCCATGCCGTTCACATTGTACGGCAAATGATATCTTACTCTCAGATGAAGCGTATCCACCCACAACACGAACCTCCTTTGCCCCCTTTTCTTGCAGTGTACCAATCATATCATCTACAACTGGTCCGTAGATTTTTTCACCTGCAAGCAGCAGTACCACTTTTTCAGGAGACTCATAATCCTTATCAGCCATCTCTCTGAAGAAACGATTTCGGAGGTAGCTCGGCATGCCAGCGAACCCATTCACTTTGAATGCTCCAGCCATTTCAACGAGCTTCTCACTAGGAATTGCACCACCTGCACTGGTTGCTACATAAAACTTGGACATCTGCTTCAGTCCAAGGTTTACTGCGTGCCACCCTAAATGCGGAGCATATGGGAATAGATTCATGCTTATAAGTTCCCAGCCGCTATCGGTCCAGGGTTCAACAGCCATCTGCCCCACCTTCACACAGTTCTTGTAAAGCAGATCATTGTCATGCCGAGTAAGAAATACGGGAGCGGGTAGGCCTGATGCACGTCCAGAACTCAGCCAAAATTGTAATGGGGCATAGTGATATGTGAGCTTCTCCTTGATACGATTCATGGCTGACTCCGCACCAATCTTGAGCTTTGTCTTAATGCCGTTGTTTCTTAGGGTCTTGTAGAGGTCATCATATCCGGAATTTTTGGAGTATTTCATCAAGTTTTTCACGATCTGAACGGGCTCTCGCTCCTTCCCGTCCACTTGAGAAGGATTCAGAACAAACTGCCTCAGATTGTCCTTGTATTCTCTCTTCTTCACAAGCGGAATATTGTATTTTGCCCAATCCTCTACACAAGTTATATTGTACGGGTCAATGTCCTGTTCTTTGAACAGACGCCTGTAGTACGGATGATTTGGCCATACCTGGTATCGAATAAACGCTCGGAACTTCTTGTCCTGAAGTTCTTTTATTTCGCGGTGATTTGTTCGTTTTAGTTCTTTGAATGTGAATGTGGAGCGAGTCATGTTCAACAGTCCCCAATGTATATTTCGACTAGTTTAGATTTCCCTCATTAAGCACATAATAAACATTGCGAGAATTCATTTTTAATATAAATAACACAAGGTTACTAAAGCAGTAGAAAATGATAATAGCAGGGCCCCATTTAGTGGACCTAATTAGAGAGTATACTTCAGGAGATTGGTGGTATTGTCCGAATCTGACGAGAAACTTCAAAGAGGCATCATTGAACTAGACAAAGGAAATGATAAGAAAGCATTCAATCTCTTCAAGGATGTCTTCGAAACCAGGCAAGAGCTATTGCTGCAGAAGGTCCAAGACAACCCAAAATCACCCACACTCATGCTTGATGCCTTATATATGATTCACGGCCTAGTGTGGCTAAGAGTAGCTGAGGCAGGAAAAGAAAAGACACATAGCATTGAGCTAATGGGGAAGGCTGTGGGCACTGTAGAGGCGGCAAGAACGGCACTTGGTCCCCTTGTCACAGGTCTAGCTCAATGGGCAAAGGAGAAGAATATCAAAGTCGTGCATAATAAGGCCCTAGGGCTATTGGCTGCCACGAAGGACCTTGAAGACATGGCAAAGAAGGCACTTGAAGCGCGCCGTAAAATGGAATAGGCTAACGGCTATTCATATATTCCTTCCAATCATCCTCGGGAAATCTCTTTCTCATGATTTCTAATTCTTCCAGCACACATTGTTCCAAGTCAATGTCATAATGATTGGCAAGCTGTATGAAGAGTGAGAAAACCTGAGCAAACTCGCGTTTTAGATGGCTTCTGTTGGGCTCTTCATGTCCAAGACCTGCCACTTTGTATCCTTCCTCAAACGTGATATGACGAGAAATTTCACCCAGTTCTTCAACTAGATGAGTGAATACAAGTGACGCTGGGAACTTATTCCAGCCCCTGGATTCTTCAAATTCTGCTTTCATGGTTTGAATCGTGTTTAGATCCAATTACATCATCCTCTTGATGATTTCTTTAACTTGAGATCTGGCTTGGTCAAGCACAGGTGAGGGAGCATCTTCAATCATTCCGAGAGGTACAGCTTCACCTAATTCATTCATGCCCAAAAACATCGCTTCACTCATGATGCCCATTATTTCCACAGGAGGTAAGACTGCACAACATAGCTTCATTTCTGGAGCGACGTTTTTCAAATTTGTAACAATCATCCAAATCCTCGACCCATCAGTACACCTGCATGCTTGGAGGTTTTCAGACTCTTCAACTGATTGTTTCTTAGTAATCTTCACAGCTAGTATGTCCACAGCGCGAGCTGGTTCTTCATCGTACCGTTCTAATCGGTCTGGAAACCCGTTTATTATCCGCAGAGCATATTTGTATTCAGCCAAAGCCAGTTCCTGGTTCTTTGTTTTGGGGACGTAACCTGAAGCGATCGCAGTCCCTACAAGAGTCTGAAATCGGTCCGTCAATTCCACGATTTTAACTGTGGGCATAGCCTGAGCAAGAGCGTGAGAATCAATGTAAGAATACTTCACTTCATAGAGAAGGCTTCCAGCCTTCGAAAGCAAGGCATCTAGTGCCGAGTAGTCCAAATGCAGTTTTAGCTTACGCTTGGAAACGATTTCATTCAATCGGTGTAAAGCGTCTTCGAGAACCAGAATCCTGGCATCCTTTGCAGTATCCAAACAACCCACCTTTGTTGAGTATAACTCGTTCGAACACATAAAGAACTTGTATTTAACCATACCAATAAGCCACGAGAAGTGATATATAGCTAAGAAGGATAAGATAGCAAGTTTACAAGGAGTAGCCCGATATTGATTCAAGCCATCTATGTACTAGTTGCAGACAGCGGACTTTGTGTTCTTGACAAAAAATACGGGCAAGCCGAGATGGACCCGAATCTGGTCAGTGGTTTCCTGACCGCTTTGATATCTTTTGGGCAAGAGTTAAGCTCTGGAAACAGAGTTCATGTCATAGATTTTGGCGCATTTGATATCTGTATGTCATTGAGAAGCAACGTAATAGTGGCGGCAACAGTAGATAAGACCGACGACCAGAACGCTGCAATGGCGGTATTGGCAGACGTCAATAATGCATTTGTGAAGAAGTACAAGGATTTGCTCAATGATTGGGACGGAAATCTAGAGCCCTTTGAGCAATTCATTACGGTCATCGATGAAATTACCAAAAAAGGAAAAGCCTCAGAGATGAGGATTATTGTTCCGGTCCTGAAAGGCAAGGTTTCTCCAATGTTGGTTAGACTTGGACAGATGACCCAAGAAGTATTCGATGTTGCAGAGATGTGCAAGGGCAAACTGACATCAAGAGACATCGCTGACCAGCTAGGTATGCCTATGAAAGAGGTACAGAAATCTCTCCATACACTTGAGGATATGGATATGCTCGAATGGAAGGAAATTGGCGAATACGCTGAATAGACCAAATGATTTGATGGAGAGCCTACATCACGATTTTGATAATCTGATTTTCAGATACTATTGCACTTGACCCCATTCATTACCAGTTGCAATAAGAATCAGTCCAATTACAATTAGTCCGGGCGCTAAGACTCCAGGAATTGTATAGGTAACGAAAATCACATCCGCCAGCCAATGTCTGGCTGCGTGGATGACTCTTCCAGCAAACAGAATCATGAAACCCAGTCCAAGCAGAAAGTTTGATTTCCGGAGCATGCCACCCGATTGGTAAGCCAAATACCAGAACAAGAGCGGGATGAATAGGGCATAAATTGCACCAGCGCCACCAGAAAGAATCCATCTTGTGGTTGAATCAAGAGGAGCAAGTCCGAGCAACAATCCAATAATTATAGCGGGTGCAGCAAAAGCTATCTCGGCCCATCTTTTGCCTATTATCATGAATCCAGCTGTTGCAGATAGCATTGCCAATGCCATCCATTGAAAGAACGCACCTATAGCCAACCAGCCAGAGGCATCTGCGAAAAATGGCTCAAGACCAAGAGAGGGTAAACTTCCGTACAACGACGTTGGATCTGCATAGAAATCCCCAACAAAGTAGAATGCTCTTCCAAGAGCCAATAGCAAGAAGAAGATAGCCATTGCAAGTTGGAATGGATTACGGCTTTTTCTCCATCTGAAAAATAGGAGAAAGATGAAGACAAAGAAGTAATATCCAACAACGAGGAACCATAGTCCCACGTGAACTTCTCTGATTATCATATCGACGGTCTGAAGCATGAATTTAGGCTCCGCTGATTATTGCTGATTGTAGGATATGCCTCATAGCAAATAAAGATATTCTGAGCAGTCTCCAATGTATATACAGCGAAATAAATACTATATTTGAAATATTCGTACTGAATATTTGGTGCCCCAATGAGTAAACAACCAGTATGGAAACTCAGATTACCGGATGGAGGAGTTGAGGAATTCATTGATATTCGAAGAAAGGTTGGCAACAGAATCCTTAGAGCGTATCTGCTCAAACAAACGAAAGAAAAGGGGAGAATAACGGTTCTGGATGGTTCTCTAAGGGGTCCAAACGAGGAATTCAGAGACTTTTCGAAATTCCTCATTTTGGAGGCAACAAACGATTCCAAAATCTTTCGATTTCTTATAGAGGCAGCAGTATATGAAAACATCCGCATTGTCGGAACAGATAGGGATTTCATAGCTGCGAAGAGTTCTGAAGAGTTGATTGAGATTTTCACTGACGCGATGCAGAATCCGGATATGTGGAACTCGCAACTGATTGTTGGTCCAGATTCGAAAATAGAGAAGTTGTGAGATAGCTGGAAAGGAAGAGATTTAACATGCTAGAGAGATATGCAGATTGTCCAGTTTGCAAAAAGAAAACGGTTCTGAAGGTACCTGAAGGAATACTGGAGGAAGCTAAGAGATTTCCTTTCATGGTAAAAGTTGTTCATGAAGGTCACTATTTCTATATCAATCTGGATTCAAAAGCATCCATCACAGACATTCTGAGCCCCGAAATGGTGGAATAATTATCCAATGTACCTGTCCGGGGGTGTTTCGTCTTCGCCCATTTCATCTGCACCCTGTTGAATCTCTTTATCTGCCCACTCTATGATTTCTATGACTTTTGAAGCTGGCCCATCCAAAATTTCGAAATTAGCCCTAAGCCCAATGCTTTGAACAAATTTCTCCAGTAGTTTCTGAGCTGCACGGTAATCGACTCGAATCATCCCGAGGGTTTCCCCAAGCAAGCATACCCCATCCATATTATAAATCGTCGACGCGTAAGCTGGAACGACACCATTTGCACCTGTGATTACTCCCTTTTCTATTGCCACTAACCCACTCAGTTTGCATATCTGATCTCTCAAGCTTTCTGAACTTGCAGATACAAAGATCCGAGGAGGTGCAGGATAGTGGCTGAAGAATTTGTCGTACTCCATTTCGTATGCTGCTAGAGCATAGACAGAATGTACTCCGAGTCGATTGAATTCCTTAGCTATGTAGTCAGCGTATTCATAGACAGCCTCATCTGAACTTGGTTGAGCATCAGCAGTGAGCATAATTAGGTCGGAGGATTCATCAGGAGCTGCGTCGTAGAAGTACATCTCTGAGCGTGGCAAATGCGATATTCCATTTTTAACTAGAATCCTCGATGGTGATTCTTTTGAAAAGAATTCCATAACCCGTTGTGCATTTAGAACACTCGCGAGCGTTTCAACTGCAATTTTCCCTACGCTTCCAATACCTGGAAATCCCACCACTGCAATCGGATTTCTTAATGAATCAGGGTCCAGGTCAATGAAGTTCCTCGTGTACATGGATGTCTATTCCACTCCTACAAGCGTGTCAAGGCATTTGGCACTATCGGTTTGCTATATATTGTAGAATCTTAGTGCATTGCTGGTTGTCGTTTCTGCCACCAGTTCAGGATCGAGTTCTAGGATCCCTGCAAGGGCATTGCAACCATATATTACGTTCTTGGGTTCATTTCGACCTTCAACAGGGGATAAATATGGACCATCAGTTTCGAGCATAATTTGGTCCAAAGAAACCAGCTTCGCAGCCGCACTTCGATTCTGATGCTTGTCAAAATTGGCAGGAAGTGTGATAGACCACCCATTATCATTGACTTTCTCTGCAACAGAGGATTTACCATCGAAACAATGCATGAGAACATCACCAGCAAAGTGTTTCTCAAGTAAAATGCTAGCTTCGAGTTCTGCATTCCGTGAATGTACAACTATTGGCAAATTCAAATCCATAGCCAAATCCATGAATTTTATGAAACGAGGTTCTTGAGCCTTCCTTCCGGCCTCGTCCTTTACCCAGTAATAGTCTAACCCGACCTCCCCAATGGCTACTATATCATTCGAATACTTTCTACTCATGTCAGTAATTTCTAGTGCCTCATCATCGGTTAGTTTTGAAACCTGACAACCTGGTGAGTGAAAGACAAACCCATCATATTTATTCACCAGCCCCAGTGTTCTTCGGAATGACCCGGGTCCAATGGAGCTATTTACCATGCCCACCAACCCTGCATCTCTCGCCCTTTTTATGACCACATCACGGTCATTACGAAAATGTCTCATATCCAGGTGTGTATGTGCGTCAAATAGCTTCATTTCGTAGCCACTCCAGTTTGGTTGGTATTTGTCAACAAAAGCACTATAATTGTATCCGTATGTGACTGTACTGAAAATGTCAGACAATTCCGATGCAAACCGAAATCGAGCAATGCAGGTTGCAGCACTAAATCAGAAGATAGAATCATTGCAGGCCCAGTTAGGTGGAGCACAACGCAGGGCAAACGAGGCTAGCAATCGGGCCACCGAATTGGAACAGTTGATGGGAGAGAAGGAATCTGAAATACAGATGCTGAAAAATGAGCTATCTCGTACAAAGGATGCTCTTGATTCAATAGGGAAGGAAATGAGGGCAATGAAAGTGGAAAAGAGTCAGACATTGCCTAAGAACGAGCCAATCTCGACAAGCCATGTATCGCAAGAGGAATATGATTTCTACAAGGCTAAGACCTCAGCTCTGAAAAAGGATCTCAAGAAACTCTCTCAAGCTGCAACAGGAGTAGTCCAAAACCAAGAAGATGCAATCAAACACTTGAGAGAGATACTCGAGGAAGTAGGTGATCCAAAGTACAGAGTTCTCAACTATGTGTTGAGTACACGTTCAGCCAAGGTAACTGACCTTTCTTCTATGTTTCTCTTAGAATCCGCAGAAGTGACTAAGATACTAGACGAACTTGAGGCGGAAGGAGAAATTGAGATGGAAAGCAGTAATACTGTCATTCCAGGTGAGAAATACAGAAAGGCGAACATCCCTCTTGAAGAATGGAGGGCTTCACAACCAGAGGATATCTTCAACTCCCTAGAGGAAGTCATAGCGAGATTGCATGGCCCTGAAGCCATAAGCGATGCATTGGGCAAGGCAGTAGACATTCTTGAACAGAAACTAGCAAGAGGAGGAGCAATCATTTTCCAAATGAGAAGGGCCGCCAATGATTGGGAAAAAGGTGGAGAAGATGCCGAAAATCTTCAATACCAAATTCGAGAATGGAAGACACGAGCACTGAATCTCTCGTAGTAGAACTTTCTAGTCCGAGTCCTTCTTGATTGCCTCACGCACATATGCACCGAAATCAGAAGTTTCTCCATTTCGATGGACTCGTATCTTGGGTTCTTCGCCCTTGATTTGCCTTTCAATATACCGGACTTCCAATTGACCGAATCTCTGCCTGATTCCCCGATAGACAATGAGATAGATTATGATATCTTCAATCCGTTTCGCTATGGATTCATTAGATTTTCTAAGAGCATCCAGATATGCCTTGGCGTCATCAGCAAGAAATTTCTCTAGAATCTTTTTCCGTTCATCTCTAGCTTTTTCTTCTCGTTCCTTTTCTTGTTGCATCTTCTTTTCTTCTCGCATGAGTTTCGCCATCTTTTTTCGGCGAATCATTTCGAGCTCATGTTCGTCTTCGTCCAATCCTAAATCCCGGGTTACCCCTCGAATTTAGTATACCCTTAAGCATGTCGATACAACAAGAATTGGTTTTTTAGGATAAGTACTGAGTATGATTTGCATCTTTGCCATGCATTAACGAGGTGGCATAAAATTTCGGAAAAAGGTACAAGCGACCGCTGTGATAATCTCGATAGAACAGCCAAGGGGTACGGCTGCAAGATCCGTGGGCAGATGCTTTCAGTTAAAGAAGTGGCTGAAAAGTGTCGAGATGAGGATCTCTCTATAATATGCGTTGACGCATACAAAGCCCTTAAGCACGGAAATGAAGGGATTGAAACTGAAAGCGCAGATGCATTTCCTTGGCTATCAGAAGCAGCTGGACATTTTTTGACATTGGGTGAATATGACAATGCAGTTAATTCCTTAACAAAGGCGATTGATCTGGCAATCTCTTTCAATTTGATTGGCAAAGCATATTCATTCTTCACAAAGGCCAGGAACATCTACGAAACGGACATTAATGAGGGTGCTAACTCGGTTTCGGATGCTGTAAAGAAGCGACTTAAAACCTCAGGAAATGAAATATTAGAGGCTGCGAAAACTAGTGAGGAAACTAGTGCATTGGCTGACATGCAGGCTGAACTGAAGGCTAGTATACTAGGCGGGGTTGCCCTAAAGAGACCAGACAAGGATGAAAGCAAGGGTATCATAATTAGCCACGGAGATGCCCTCTATAAAAAGAAGGCAAAAGAGTACAAGGAGAGCACACAGAAATTCATTGATTCGGGAATAGCCAAGAGTGCAGTTGTATTTGCCTGCATGGGTGCACTTGCAGATCTTATGTTAGGAAAACCAAAAGAGGGGCTTTCCTATCTCAAAGACATCGCTGAGAAAAACCGAGAAGCATTCCAATACCACCCTTGCTTTGAGTGGACAAAACTCATCTTCCGCATTGCAATTCAAGATGATAAACAATCCATTGTCAGAGCGAGAAAGCAATTCCTGCAAATTCCATTTAGTTACAAAGATGATCGAGAGTTTGCTCGACGGGTCATGGAATCTGTTGCAGCGAAAGCAAGCTAGATAATCCTAAATTTCGCCAAGAAGAACCCATTCGTTCTATGGGTATGGGGGAAAAATCTTTTGACTTTCTTAGAGCAGTTGAATCCAGAATAGCCTTGCCCAGAAATACCATCTATCTCCCGTAACTCAATATCAAATCTCTCTAGAGCCGAGTCGATTTGACTCTCGCCTTCATGAGGTAGTATTGAACAAGTTGAATACACAATTTCGGTTTCTGGGTAAGCCGAGTAGGAACTGATTACCGACTCAAGTAATTTGCTCTGGATTGTCATCAGCGAAAACAACCAGTCCTTGTTCAACCTCCACTTATAAGACGGGTGGCTTTGAAGCATTCCTGTTGAAGTACAAGGTGCATCAATCAGAATCTTGTCTGCGCCAATTATTGGGCATTCTATTGCATCTGCTAGCAGCCAGTGAGCAGAAGAACAACCCCATGACCTCAGTCGTTTCATGCTACCTTTGAGACGATTGCGATTAATGTCGCTGGCAATTAGCTTCCCTTTGTTCAGCATTTTCTCACATATGTACTGCGTCTTCATCCCAGGTGCGGCACATGCATCCCAAACGATTTGTTCAGATTGAGGGTCAAAAACATCAACAGCTATTATGCTTGCTTTATCGTGTATCAGAACAGCACCCTCTTTGAATTCCTTAGTTTGAACCAAATCGGCGAGACCCTCTCTAAGAATGTAGACATCTTGAATATCATCTGGTACTAGGGAAATGCCTTTGGCGCTTAAACGAGAAATTGGTTCAAGGCCGGGTTCAGATAGTTTGTTTGGCCTAACATAAGTCAATGGCGGAGTCTGGTTCTCCTTCATTAGTTCGATTACTTCGTCTTTATTCATGTATTCCAACAGGGTTTCAATGATGAATGTCGGATGTGAATAGAGGACGCTAAGTTTCTCAATCCTTGACAGTGATTCGACCGATTGATTTAGATCGATTTCCGCTGCTGTCTGCAAAACAGAACGAAGTTTCGTTCTCCATTTTAGATAGTGCGACCCTAGTGTCATAAGAGGTTCGTTTAACCATCGACTCTCAAACAGTGCTAATCTCAAGCGGTTTTGGTCCTCGACATCCAATTTACTGAATGAAAGGGCAGGATCGCCTCGTACCAGGAGATAGTCAATTGTGTTTTTGTATCGGATAGCATTGATAGCCAAATACTGAACCTGACTCTTGATGGCAGGGTCATCACGAGACTTTTGGAGATACAATCTAAGTGTGTGACGTAATGATGTTTTGGATTCTGTATGTCTTCCTAGGATGTCAACTGCTCGAGCCCTCGATAATCGAGTAATTTCATCTTGATTCAAGGACAGCGTGATTCGCTCCTTACTGTCAAATTTCAATATCTGGACCAGTATGAATATATTTCATACGTGTTAGCATCTCTTGGAAATACTTTGCTCCGATAATACCAGAATCCTTGTAGCCTCCGAGATGGGGCATGTGAGGATCAAAATAGAGGTGGTCTTGCCCAATACTCACCCCAGCAGCTTTGATTTCTTTGGACCATTTCGTTCTTATCTTTGGATTATCTGTAAAAATCGAAGCCCGAAGGCCAAAACGAGAAGAGTTCGCAATTGCTATAGCTTCATCTACGCTTGAAACACTCATCACTGGCAACGCAGGGGCAAAGACTTCTTCTCTAACCATGCGCATGTCCTGAGAGATATTAGTTAATACGGTGGGCTTATAGAATAGACCTGCAGGGTCACGATTGCCAAGATAGTCCATACGATATCCTCCGGTTTCTATTTTGGCTCCCTTTGCAACCGCGTCTTTCATCTGGTCAATCAAGAGGTACAGAGCAGTCACTCCAATTGGTGGCAAGGTAACTTCAGGATCCGATGGACGCCCAACCTTTAGCTTCTCGGCTTCTTCCACAATAAGATTAACCAAATCGTCATGGAGGACATCCTGAACAAATAATCGCTTGACCGCCATACAGGCTTGCCCACTACCGAGATACCTTCCCTTAACAATCATCTTTGCAGCAAAATCCAAATCAGCATCTCGCCCCCAAACCAGAGAGGCGTCACTCCCAGCTAGTTCGGGTGCCATCTGAATTCTTCGCGAAACCGCCTTGGACCAAAGTTCAATGCCTGTGTCGCTATCTCCATACCACACAATCGTCCCAACTCGCGGGTCCTTCATGAATCTATTCATGAGCTTCTTGCCACCGCCCGTTAGTACTTGGATCATGGATTTGGGAAGATCCATTTCCAGGAACTTCTCCGTGAATATCCGACCAAGTAGGATTGTGCTTAGTGGAACCTTGCTCGGAGGTTTCAGAATGGTGGCATTTCCTGCGAGTATGGATGAGGTTATACTAAGAATTCCCAAAGCAAGCGGGGAATTGTATGGCGTGAAAAGGCAAGCTATGCCATAAGGTTCACGAAAACGGAGATTCCGACCTCCGTCCCGCCCGGGTTTTTCAATGACATCAAGACTCTGACCCCAGATCTCGAAGGTTTCCCGTTCCAGGTACTCTGTGAACATATCCCATGTCCAATTGAACGTTCCAATAGGAACCCCCTCTTTAACTGAAACATCACAGACGTCTTGATATCGGTCCTTTACAGCCAGACCAGCCTCGTATAGAACATCAACGCGCTCATCGAGCGTAACACCCATGCCCTCCTCTCTAAGCGGATTGAAGAGGGCATTGTGGTCGCGTACACCTGCTTCAAGAGCGGCATTGATATCTGATTCTCTAGCTATGGACACCTTTGCATAGACCACGTCATCTAGTTCATCATTAGAATAATCCGGAACTCCGTGATGTCGTCTGTAGTCACGCAAGTATCTCATTTGTGCGTTGCTTTCAGGAATGAGCCGAGGTGCCCGTTTGAAAAGAAGACGCTGAACTGCTGTTGCCTCTCTCATTTGAAGCGCAATTGCTAACCCCGGATCCTGAACAATTCTATCCATGTCAGGAAAAACTGCATATTGACCTGTATCGATTTCATCACCATCAACAAGAATTGGATAGACTTCCATGAGGATACCTCGATTCTCTCTAGAGAACCCAACGCGCGGGACCTATACTAATAGTTTTTCCGATGAGATTGGTAACGTGTATGAGGTCGGATTCCCGTCAGAGTTTTCGCTCATACAGTTGAACAAGCATGCCCTCTTCTTGCTCATAGGGTTCTCCCCAGCGTTCGAAACCATATTTCTCCATGAGCCACTCTCCGACATCTTGCCCAACAAGAATATTGCAGTAGTTGCGTTCACATCCATGCTCTCTAGCATATTCTGCAAATTGCTCATACATGGCTGAAGCCAATCCAGTCCCGCGACATCGTGGATGAACAGTCTGATGTTCACCAAACAGACCTTTCTCTGTAATCTTCGCTTTATACACTCCGACAATCTCGCCCTTGAGTCTTGCTCCACAATAGTGGTAGCCCTGTTGCATGTCCTTTTTGATTTGTTCGGGACTATACATTCTTTTCTTTCGCCAGCTTTTGGGGTACTCCTTTGCTCTGGACCAGACTTCTTTCATGAGGTCTGAAATCTCCTCTGCAGCATCTTCATCAAATTCGACAATGCGGATTTTTTCAATAGGAAATTCAGACATTAGATTCACATAAGAATTTAGAGATGATACTCATAAATCTCTGGATAATTGCCTTGAGTAATTCTATAGCATGACTGACTCAGCCCAGTCATAGGCTTCTTGAATAGGTGTACAAGCCCCACACTTGGAACAACCGGCACTTACTCTGTTTGGATTCAGATTGTTTTCCAGAAGAATCTTACCGGTGATTTTATAGAATGCAATTGAAGCGCCAAGTTCTCCAATGTAAGAGGGGATAAAACTAGGCATCTGACTCCCGGGAGCAGGTCGTATTGGTGCAACTATCGTGGTCACACCTATCTCGGCCAAATGGCGAATATACCTCAGCGTTTCGTCCGTTCGTTCTCCTAGTCCATGAAGAAGGAAAGTACTGACTTCACCTCTGCCAAATATTTCTACTGCCTTCTCCCAAATTCGTTCATATTCTTCTACACTAGCATAGTCATACTTTCCAGGACAAACCCTCTTGCGAATATCATCATCCGCGGTTTCAAGATGTATGCCAACTGAGTTGACCCCTGCATCGGATAATTCATCGAGTATTGAAATATCATGTGGAGGCTCTAGCTGAACAGCAATCGGAAGATTCGAAACTTTCCGAATTTCTCTAGAGATGGCAGCCATTCGCTTTCCACCAGCATCGGAGCCCTCGGGGGTCCCTGTCGTTAAGAGGACATGTTCAATCAGACCCTCTTTCTCTCCTGCAATAACAACTTCTGCAACCTGTGTTGGTTCTTTTTCCAAGATCGTAGATTCCATCTGGAGTGATGTGGGGATTGTGCAAAATTTGCATTGTGTTCCTTGGGACCAATAGCGGCATTCTTGATACACGGTCGTTGCTAAGCATGAGCTGCCATGTAGTAATGCAATTTTCCAATATGGAATTCCTTCATTCACTTCAAGGTCATAGAATGAGGGTTTCCCCACTTCCTGTAGCTCAATTTCTGAATCATACAACCACAATCCATCTTCATTCAGAGGTTCCAGAGAAGCAGAACCAAATTGCTCTGCTGTTTCTCCTTTTCGTATTGGAATGCCACAGGGTTTTCCATTTGGTAATATGAAATATCTGGCACCAACAGGCCCAGCACCCCCCTTGCGGACGCTACCATATCCCTCCGGCAAAGTGGCGCCCTGCGTAAGAAGCCGAACTTTCAGTTTGAGAATTGCTTCAGGATTCATATCCATATACCACTTTGCAGGATTCTTTCAGTTTACTCACTCTTAAGTTCACGGCTACGGGCGATTTCAACAAGCTCTGATAAATCCAAGACCTCCAAATCTCCATCAGCCTCTGCATTCAACATATTCTTACAGAATGGGCAGGTGCTAACTAATATTCCAGCACCCGTATCTTTGGCTTGGTGAATACGTTCGCTTCCAATCTTATGAGCATAATCGGGGTACAGGGTCCTCAATCCCGCCCCATTGCCACAGCACATGGCATCTTCTCGGGATTGACCCATTTCTACAATTTTCTTACCAGTAACAGTTTCTATAACATTCCGGGGCGCGTCATATATCTCTGAATGACGACCCAGATGACAAGGGTCATGATAGGTTATCTCGTCTTCAAAGTCCATTCTCGGAAGCGACTCCTCTTGACGCTCCAAGAATTCACTCAAGTGAATGACCGGTTTATTCAGTTCGATGCCAAAATCGGAATAGTCCTTTGTGAGGGTCTTAAAGCAACCAGGACAAGTCACGAGAATCTCGTCAGCGTCCAGTGAATTCAGCAATTCAGCATTGTGTTCCGCTATTTGTTTTGAGGTTTCTTGGAACCCGGTTCTTAGCAGAGGCGAACCGCAACACCATTCGTCTGGGGCAACTTGAACCGAGTGTCCCAAGTGCTGCAAAAGAGAGATGGTTGATTCTGCAATCTCCTTCTCTCTATATGATGATGTGCAGCCGGCGAAATAGATGATGTCCGTTGTTCCATGCGGCGTAAGTCCCAACCATTTGTTCCTCTCGTCATGAGGTTCTGAGAACGGATTATGATGACGATCTATTGAATCCCGCAATGAGTTCAACCCCTCGGGTTGAAGGTTCCTAGAAACTAGCGACCTTCTGATGGTTTCAACTATCTTCGCTATGTCAACACCGGGAAGACACCACGTGAGACATTGGCTACATTGCAGACACTGATAGAGAACTTCAGCTCCTCGTCCATCTATATCTCTCGTTTCTGTATTCTCGTAGTGCACAAGAAGCGCCCTTCCATGGGGTGTAGGTGAGTCGGAACGCCATGCAAAGAAGGTAGGACACCTATGACGGCACATCTTTGGACAACCAGCGCACAGCCGTACTTGCTCTGCGATTTCCTCCGGGTCCATCACTGCTCGCCTCCCAGACCAAGCTTTCCAGGATTCATGATTCCGTTCGGATCAATCACTTGTTTTATCGCCTTCAACGTTTGGAATGCTGAACCAAGCTCATCCTCTGTATACGTGCTCCTCACAAGACCTACCCCATGCTGGTGACTCATAGTACCTCCCTCTTTCAAGCAAGCGGAAATTGCGTCCCCCCATATTTTCTGATAAGTTTCCCAGCCAGACTCGGCATCCGGTTGAGAACTGAAGAAAATCATATAGATTGAACCACCATTCTGATACATATGCGAGAAATGTGACATAACAATGGCATCGTGCGCCTCCATCGCTTCTTTCATGGCATGATAGACGTTCTCCAGTTTATCATAAGTGGCAACAATGTCTATGGTATCACCAATCGCATATCCAGCTGTCGTGAATTTCGTAGGATAGTACATATCATATCGATGCTGCCACCATCGTCTCGCAGGAGCTGCACCATAGTCGGTTCCTCCATTTGCCAGACAAATATTGGCGCACATCATTTCATCAACGTTTACCTGCTCGCGCGTCCCATCAAATGCCAGTAATAGCATACAGTTACCTTCGGGGACATCAAAATGCACACTGATTGACAATGCTGTATCTTCTGGGTCATAAAGACGTACAACCGATGGCTTGATTCCGTTCCGGAAAATTTGCCGAATGGTTTGAAGACCAGTGTGAACATCTGGAAACGATATGCTTCTGAATCTACGTTCTTCAGGCATAGGAAAGAGGCGTAGAGTGGCTTCAGTGATTATTCCCAAAGTGCCTTCTGAGCCAATGAACAACTGTTTCAAATCGGGACCCACCGAATGTCTTGGAACAGCCTTTAAAT
The DNA here is from genome assembly GCA_964648855.1 of uncultured archaeon. Lineage (GTDB taxonomy): Archaea > Asgardarchaeota > Thorarchaeia > Thorarchaeales > Thorarchaeaceae > TEKIR-14. The sequence continues at coordinate 77,585 of CAZYLT010000007.1, read as the reverse complement.
CCACGATACTGCCATCAGGCAAGACTACCTGGAGTCCAAGACAGAGGTCCTCAATCTTACCATAAAGAGAAGACATCGAACCTCCTGAGCGCGTGCCAATGAAGCCACCAACATTTGATGCGCGGAGTGATGTAGGTGTGTGTCCAGTTATGTATCCTGCCTTGTTCACATATTCCTCCAAGTCAATACCCACAACCCCAGCCTCTGCTCTAACGAGCATTGACTCATGGTCAATCCCATGAATCTTGTTCATTCGTTTCATATCAACTTGTACGCCACCATAAATCGGTAGAGTCCCTCCACAGCTTCCTGCCCCTCCGCCAACAGGAATGACAGGAATCATCATTCGATTACAAATCCTAAGAATCTCTGATACTTCATCAGCAGATTTAGGAAATACGATAACATCCGCAATGGGAAGCCTTTCCCCTGCTCTAATTTTGGCAGCGCTTAATGGAAAAGCGTCATGGGCATTGAGAATCCCGTCTGTTTCTTGTTTGGTGACATGTTCAGAACCGACAACTTCTTCCAACGAATCACTGAGCTTGTTTCTCTTCTTTCTATCGAGCATGGTAGCTTAGTCCTCCTTTCGAGAAAGCCTTCTGGCGATGAATACACTGAGGTCTTCGACATCAATGTCAATTCCACTTCTGAATAGATTATCCTCAATCTGAGCAGTACACAAGGGGCAAGGAGTGACAACTCTCTTTCCCTCAGTCTTTGAGATTGCAAAGACGTTCGCGTCCACGACTTTCTTGGACACGTCAGGCGAGTGTCTGGCTACTAAGCCGCCACCTCCACAGCATGAATCATGCGCGCTCTCTTCGTCAACCTCAACACCATTCATTATTTTGAGAATGTCCAGTGCGTAGTCCATAACTCTCCTAGATGTGTGCCGTATGAGGTGACATGGGTCGTGTACCGTGACAACAGTCTCTTCTGGTTTTTCCTGCTGATTTACCGCCTCAGAAATCCGGTCTATTCCGATTTCTTCTACCAAATACTCAAGCATATGATAGGTCGGCAGTTGCCATCCATAGACGTGCGCGACACTCGTAAGATTCGACGTACAACCAGCACAGGTCGTCACAATCGCCTCCACGCCCAATGCGTCAATCTTTTCCTTCAATGATCGGGCAAGGTCTTCCGCCTTCTCATGATCGCCAATGAGCCTTGAAGGCATTCCACAACAGCTCAATTCATCCAAGAGAGTATAATCGATACCAAAATGCTCCAAAATGATCTTTCCAGCCTCCCGTACCTCTTGTGCTCTCTCTTCCGCTTGACAACCGGGATAGAATAGAACCTTGGCATCTTGTTTGATGCGTTCTTTGTAATAAGGGAGATTTAGACGCTCCAATCGCATATCCCGACTTGCGTTCTTATCCTCAATATCTTCCCAGGGTTCAAACGCTAGGTTGTACTCGTGAATTATTGCATTCTGAGCATGCAACGCCTTCGGAACCAAATCCGGCCTCTGAGTGAAAATACGTGCGCGAATGACATTGACAATTTCCGGAATATCCACATTGTTTGGGCAGACCTCACGACAAGTCCCACAACCGGTACAAAGATACACATGGTCACCAGTAGACCAAAATTCAGGAGGAGTCCTGCTGAATTCTACGGCTATGCTACGCGGACCAGCAAAGCGATCAACTCCCACCGCTGAAACAACAGGGCAATGATTGATGCACAAGCCACAGTTGATGCACTGTTCGATACTATGGATAGTCTCCAATTCGGAGGGCTCATAGGGCTGTATACCCTCTTCTTTCAACGTGTTCTTCACGAATTCATATGATTCTTCTTCACTCATTTTCATGCCTCCTCCACATATTCTGCGGCAATTCTACCAGCTGCATGACCTGATAGGAGAGCCACTCCCAGACCGCTCTTTTCTAGAGGATAATTATGTCCCGATAATACTCCACCAGCGCAAAAGAGATTCTCTGCAAATATGATACCGCTGGAATCTAGGGGGCGGAGCATATGGTCATATGGGACTCCCGCAGCAAAGAGGGTATGTCCTTCTGGAGAGATAGCACTGATATTTGTCAAATGCACAGGTTTTTCCTTGACTAACAGATTCCGGTCTGCATCTACTACTGGGAGTCCAAACAGACTCTCGTGTAATCCACGTTCACCCCCGTGAATTCCACCACCTATGAATTTTCCAGTTGCCAAGATGAATGTCTTTGCAGTCAATTCTAGAGTTCTTCGAGGACTTCTGGCAGTTACTGATGAAATGACACCATTTCTCTCATAATCAAAAGCCTCATGCCCAACCAACAATGTTCCACCAGCCTTCCTGAAGGCAATTTCAAGAGAACGAGACAGTCTATAGCCTGGTACTGAAGGTGGAAATGATAACAGTTCGAACACGGATGCCCCTGTTTCTTTCTCAAGAGCATCTCGTATCTCTCGAGTCTTGTGAATACCCAATATTGGAGCTATAGCAACATGCGTTGCTCCGATTTTACCTACCTCTGTTGAGAGTGCTTCTTTGAGAACCTCAAGACCTTCATCTGTTTCCATGTATCTTGCTGCATCCATCATTGCAATATTGTACGGTTTGCCAAAGGGGGAAATATCAAGGTCAATCTGTGCAGCCCTCTGTGTGCCGCTTTCGCTCGCCATTTGATGGCTTAAGTATGTTCGCGCTGCAGCACGGGAATTGAAATCCTGAAGACCTTTGATGCCTGCAAAGAGAATGACAGAAGTGTCATCCGTGTGGTGGTCAGATACCATTGTGTCTTGAACCAAGGCGGAGGGTTTTGTTGTTCCGAGTACCGTCAGAAGCGCTAAGTTCTCTTCCAACCCACCGACTAATCGAATCTCAGAAGCTTCAAGTAGATTCTTCAGGAATCCAACAGATTGGCTCATATTCTCAATTAGATGTTCGGATGATGCAGGACCACCTCTATGTCTACTAAGGACTGTATACGGGTGGAAAGGCATCAATCGAGTTACAGCATTCAATGCTTCGAATGAAGACAGAAATGGAATTGTAGCACCGGGCAAGTAGCCAAGAATATCAATCGCGCCCGATGAATCCGATGTGGCGCCCTCTCCTTTTCTAACGATTGTCACTGAGGCGCCTTCTTGAGCTGCCTTCGTTCCAGCAATCAGGCCCGCCATTCCACCCCCAATGATGAGAACATCAGAGTCCATTCTCAATCAGCGCACCTCCTCCCAAGGTTTCTTTCTATAGTCAATCTCTTCATGATCGAGGTTCGCAACGCAAGCATAAGTGCCCTGCAGAACTTCCTCTTGAGAGATGCTGACATCCCGAAGAGGAGGTCTCTTACCTTTCCATCGTTCTGCAAGATAATCCAGAATCTCGAGTTGGAATTGTGTTCCAGACAGGTCTAGTTCATCAGCCATTATTGCTGCAGCTTTATACGTACAAAAAGTGGCTTGGCAAGGGCCTGTGCCAAGTCGCAATCGACGACGTAAATCATCCAGAGTCTGCGGAAACTCCTCTTGAATCGCATACCTTACTTCTGCTTCAATGACAGGTTCGCATGTGCAAATCGTAGTTCTCCATGATGGATTCTCATCCAGCAGGTTCAACACATTCTGCATTTCGGTACCTCTTCTGGCCCTCATTCTTTCTAATGCGTGTTGAGAGACCTTGTACTTCTTTGACAAGGACAGAATGTCAATATCATCCTCGTTTCCAGGTAAGGGCTGAAGGTGTGTTTTGCATTCAACAGCAGTCCCGAATTTTTCTGCGACAATGTCTGTGGCGGCTTCAGCCATATGTCGACACATCACCAGCTTGCCGCCAGTGAAACTAATCAGACCCTCTACGCCCTCCTCAGCATGGTTGATAATCTCATATCCTCTTGTGACTTCGCCCTCTGGCTTCTTCCAATCGGCAACAAGTGGTCGTACCCCTTCCATGGTCCTAATTATTCTAGCCTCTCTTATGGAGGGTATAACCCATTCCATGCTCTTCATCAGATATTCAATCTCATCCTGCGATGCAACCAGGATGTCTGGGTCCTCCCAAGAATCCAACGCAGTAGTTCCCAGCAGAGTTGTGTTTTCGTGTGGGAAGAGATAGATCATCCGCCCATCGACTGCGCGAGCAATTATACCAACATTGACGATTCGTCTATCGAAGATAACATGTGCACCCTTATTGGGACGAATCTCCGCATTGGCATTGGCAAATCCGGCAATACTGGGCACCCAGGGACCTGCAGCATTGACTATTATTTTTGCCTTCGCGGTTTTGACCTTTCCTTCGAGTCCATCAAAGAATTCAACACCAGTTACCGAATCTTCATCCCTCAGTATATCTGTCACTTCACAATATGTTCGAATTTCTGCTCCGTTTCGAGCCGCATCAATGGCCTGTAGAAGACAGAACCGGAATGGGTCGATGAAAAACTCCTCGAAATACATGCTGGCGATAATCTGGGGATTTAGCTTCGGTTCGATTTTCATAGAGTCTTCGGGCGTCAGAAACAGGACTGGAGGAACATCTCGTTTTTCTGCTCGCTTTGAGTATTCTTCTGCGAAATTACCTCCAGTTGAAAGATCGCTCATCTTCAGCATTGGAGTAAGAATGGGATTTTTCATTATGAGGTGTCGTGCTATTCTATTAAGGTGAACCACCTCATCGCTACATATATCGACAATCTCGGGTTCATCCATGTACTTGAGACCGGATGATATCATCCCTGCGCAGGTACCAACTGTAGCGGAAGCAATATCACCACGTTCCAGTAGCAGCGTTTGAAAGCCTCTCATTGCACAGTCACGCGCCACTGCAGTTCCCGTACTTCCTCCGCCAATGACGATTACATCAAATTCACTCAAATCCTAGCAGACTCCTTAGATTAGAGGATACGACTGAATGTACCCCAGTATTAATCTTAGCAGAGAAACCAGACTCATAATACTAGTGTTTCGGAACGGTCGAATAAAGAATATGCAATACTATGTGCGTTTCAATATAATTGGAGCAAGGATGACAGTTGAGCAACCCCTATCATAAATTCAATTAAAAAGGGGCATCATTCTCAAGCGTATAAGTCTTAGGAGAATACTCTGTGGGTGAACTTTGAATGCCAAACTATGACCTAGGCACGCTAACAATAATTGACCATGATGTCGAGAAACTGACTGACGCACTTGGAATTCCCGATCATAAATTTGAAAATCTGGTAAAGAATGCTCAGAAAGCTTATGATTATGAAGACACAATTAGTGAATCTATTGAGTGGCTTGCGGATAATCTCAGCGGATCAGAGCTAGTATTGGGTTTGGTGTTCTTCGGGAGAATCTGGGAACAGCGAAGCGAAGAGTAGCAGCCTGTGGAATGTAACTCACGTATATCTCAAGATAAACTGTTCACTTGTTTTCACATAAGATATACTAGGTTGTAGCCTCGAGGATTGCAGCCATTTCAGCAATCAACAGCTTGTTGAAAACAGTATATTGCTGCTGGTATACTTCAACATTTTCTGGAATTGGTACTCTCCGTTCTTCAACATGATACATATTGTCCACGGCTTCCTCAAATGTGCCAAAGACACCGGTTCCAACTGCTCCCAGGATTGCTGCTCCAACGGCAGTCGAATCCGATACCCGTGGGAGAACAACAGTTCTGTTTGTACAATCAGCCTGGATTTGGCGCCACAGTGGGGAGTTAGCACCACCACCATCAATTCGGAGCTGGTCAAATTCTAAGTCAAGCATTCCCTCCATCATCTCAAGATACATTTGAATGCTGTACCCGTTTGCCTCCATTATGGCTCTAGCTACGTGAGCTTTCGTATGCTCGAATCCCAGGTTGTAGAATATTCCTTTCTTGTAAGCCATGAATGGAAATATGACGAGACCGTCGCTTCCGGCGGGCACCTCCGAAGCTGAGGCTTCAATAATCTCGTAGGTGTTTGCTTCTGACTGTGCAGCAACTTGAGCTTCCTGCTGGCAGTATTGGTCGCGATACCATTTGAATGCCAAGCCCGTTCCAGGAGTCACTCCCTCCAGAATCCATTTCCCAGGAATCGCCGCTGGATTTGAAAACATCACATAAGGGTCTTCGAGGCATTCATCGGTATGGGTTATGACGAAAGTACCAGTACCTGTCGTAGCCTTGACAATTCCAGTCTCGATTGTTCCAGTTCCCAGGGCGGAACATTGCTGGTCGCCACTTCCCATTATGACAGTGGTTCCTGACCTAAGCCCCGTCGCTTTCGATGCTCCATCAGTTATTTGACCTAGCGTAGTTCCGGGCTCAACAATATCAACTAGCTTATCTCTATCGATATCTGTTATTTCAAGCAATTCTTCGGACCATTCTAAGGTGTCATGATCAACAGGGCCAAAACGGGCATTCGCAGGTTCACTCACCATCCTCTCACAGAGTCGATAGTTGATATATGCGTCAAGATGAATGAATTTGTTAGCTGTTTCGTATAATTTTGGACGCTCATCCATGAACCACATTATTTTGTTTACGCTTTTCCGCGGTCCAATATCCTCCGCTAGCTCCTTGGCTCTCTTGCTTGACCGGTTATCAACCCATGTCACTGTAGGCGCGAGGGGGGCTCCCTTCTCATCCACCGGAGTGATGCAATCCCGGGTTGTTGTGACAATAACTGCAAATACAGCATCTGCCCCAGCATCGTAGCCAGTTAATGCCCTCTGCATTGTGTTGCATGCAGTCCTCCAAAAGGTTTCAGATAGCTGCTCGTGCGTTCCAATATCTCGCGGCTTTACGGGATATTCCTCGTAAGCCTTGCTCAGTTCCTTTCCTTCTTCATTCAATAGCACTGAACGTGCACCCGTTGTACCTATGTCAAATACTGCAAAGACCCGGTCTGTCATGATATGCCACCTAGTTTGCTAGCAGAAATAGTGTTCATTGCACAATATGAATAATCTGTTTTTCCACGATGAGGAACGATAATGTGGTTGATTCGCATATTTATGCTAGCTTTTTTGCTAGTTTCAAACAGAGAGAAAACCAGAAAATACAAGACCGAACAAAAATACTCTAGTATGAGGTTGACGGGTGAAATTCCATCAAAAAGGAGATCCATCCTTCGAATCACTTCGGAAAGAAGTGATTGACAGAGCCGAAGAGCTTGAGAAGCAAGAAAAGGAATATTGGATCATTGGAAACAACATCCCAGTATTTGTCATATCTTCAGTCACTGAACCGGCTTATATGCTGGAACCCGCGGGAACACATCTTGGAAGACTATTCCTTGCTCACGATGACTTACCGAAAGAGAGAATCCAACAGGCAGTAAGTCCCGTAAAGGACCTAGCTGCGAAGGTAGATTTACGCTATCTAGTTTATCACTCTGATTCCGCAAAAGAAGATTCTAACTTGGTGGTCTTGCAGGAAGAAGGCTTCGAAATCGTGGACCGTTATTTTTTGATGAAAACTGAACTCATGGAATCTTATCCTGAGGAAACAAGACTTGAGTTTGTTCTAGCAAACAGCGAAGAAACAAGAAGAAAGTTGCTTCGCCTTCAACACAAATACTACCAAGGAACCGGAGACAAAACAGCAGCTAAAATCATGAAGCATATGATGAGTGTTCCCCAAGAAACGCTAAACGGGTGGTTCGATAAGCGAGGAAGCTATCTGGTGATGAGTGGGGCTCAGACAGTGGGTATTGTTGCGCTAGGTATAGATGGACAGGTTTTGAACTCCATTGCGGTAGCGCCCAGTCACAGAGGAAAGGGGCTCGGAAGAGAAATAGCAAACTACGCCTTGAATCGAATGATTGAACTTGGATGCAATCGATGTAGTTTGCGTGTTCATCAAGATAACAAAGAGGCTGTTAACCTCTACAAATCCTTGGGCTTCGAGATTGATAAGGAAGGCATTTTAGCAGCTAATTGGTTTGAGAATGATTAGGTAAGTCAACATATGATACCAGATATGTGAGTTGAGTCCTTCGAGCAATATCCACATTAATTAAGCAATTCAGAGAACCAGGATATGCAGTTTCGATTGACCTACCAGGAGTAAACAGATTGCAGGATTATCCGATTTATTCTGAGATAACAGAGAATGTCTATCTTCTTCGTGGAAAGAATGCGTCACGTTTTCCTCAGGCAAACTCAATGCTCATTGATGACGAGTTGCTAACCCTGATAGATGCGGGTACGCATATTGACCACACGGAATATGCCTTGAAGAAAATTGGCCATTCACTTCAGGATATCGACCAAATCGTTCTAACTCACTTCCATATAGATCATAAAGGTCACGCCGAACAAATACGACAAATATCTAGTTGCGAGGTCATTTGTCATCCACACGCGGAAGACGGAATTGCGACATTTGAGGGAATGGTCGACTACTATGGAATAAAAGGTCACGAATTCTTTCCAGAATGGAGTAAGCTCCTTAGTTCATTTTTGCCTCACGTACGTTCAAACTATCAAGTCACGGGATTTCTTGAAGACCGAAAACCGATTGACTGTGGTCATATTGAACTTATACCCATTCACACGCCTGGGCATACAATTGATCACACGGTAATTGGAATTGGTGGCTATGACTTGATGCTGCTTGTTGATATAGATTTGACATCATTTGGACCGTGGTATGGCAATGCGGTCAGTAACGTCAGAGATTTCAAGAAATCTATCGAGAAGATCATCGAATTAGAACCGAAGACCGGAATTAGCAGTCATCTTCTTGAGCCGGTCACAAGGCAATTAGACAAGAGATTGAATGCATATCTGGAGGAATTTGACAAGAGAGAAAATCGAATCCTCCGCCACATTAGGCAGGGAAAGGATACAATCCGAAAACTGACAAATGAACCTCTTATTTATCCTAGGTTTCCAAGCAATGCCTATCGGATTTTTGAGGAGTTTATGATAAAAAAGCACATGGAGGATATGGAAGAGAGGAATATTCTTAGTCTTCGCGAGGGAAAAATTTCAATTCAGTAGAATTTCAGCAATTCCACCTAGAGGGAGTAAGTGGGCATTTGTATAGCCCACTCAGCGAATTTGGTAGCAACAGTCTATTTGTGTGAAAAATCTGGTTCACGCTTCGATAGAAATGCATCCACGCCTTCATCTTTGTCTTCAGTATCGAAGACTTCAGTGAAGAGGTCAACTTCCAATTCAAGATTCTTAGCAACAGGCAGAATCCATGCAGCATTCAAGGACTTCTTAGCTAGCTTGATTGCCACCCCAGGCTTCTCGGCCAGGTCTTGGGCAAAATCAGTTGTTTCTTCTCTTAGTTTGTCTACTGATTCAAATACTTCATTTACTAGACCCAAACGTTTTGCCTCTTCAGCAATTATCTGCTCTCCACTAAACACCAGTTCTTTAGCCTTTCCAAGACCTACGAGTCTCGGTAACCTCACAGTCCCACCGAACCCGGGGATAATGCCGAGATTAATCTCGGGCTGTCCAAAACGAGCATTGGTTGAAGCATACCGGATGTCGCAAGCCATGGCAATCTCACAACCGCCTCCCAAAGCGAAGCCATTCACACAAGCAATCACAGGCTTTGTCATGGATTCTATTTCGGTGCAAAGATTCTGACCTGCTTCAGCCAAGGGTCGTACTGTCTTCGAATCCTTATCCCGAAATTCATTGATATCAGCTCCAGCGGCAAATGCTTTTTCTCCTGTACCAGTAAGGATGACTACTCTGACCGTGTCATCATCTTCCGCCTTTTTCATGGCTTTTGTCAATTCTTGCACAACAAAGGTATTGAGGGCATTGTATTTCTTGGGTCGGTTAATGGTGACTGTGGCTATTGCACCATCGACACTGTAGAGGACTTCATTCTCTGACAATTTATTCTCCTCCATTTAACTGACATCGAGTAGTGGTTTCCTCTAAATAAGCGTTCTCAAGTGCATTGTCATAGCAGAAGATAAGCGAAATAATAGGTCTAAACAAAAGCAGAGTGTCGCCCTCTAACCTTATTTGGGAGTATGCTGTCCAATTTTGCAGAAACAGCGCAACGATGTGAGGATAATGCGGAATCTGAGAACTGATGCTCTGAGAAAATCATTGCAAGTAATGAAGAATTCGCTCATCAGTTCGTATGAATTGAAGACTGCAATTCGAGAAGAGCATCTCTTTGAGAAAGCCTGGAAAAAAGAAGAGCCTGATTATTTGATTTTCTCAGATTACCGTAGAAATGAAGGAAGACGCAGAATTCTTGACGCTGCCGAGATTATTGATGGGGCACTAGAACAATTAGATAGCTGTGACCAAATCGCGGCCTCCAAGCTCTATCTGCAGACTCTGAACGCAGTCGCGCTACTTACGAAATGGGCTGGCGTTCTCGAGTCTAGTGTCCGAGGGTCATAAAAAGAAAATTGGAGGGGGAAAATCCCCCTTGTGGTTCTACACAAGCCATTTGTAGGTTATTTTGTGCTTATCAACCGTTTCGAACGCGAGTTTCAAATCCATGCCCACTTCGGGCTGCGACATGAGGTTCGTAATATGAGCCGTCAGTCGACACCCGGATGGAAACTCACCGATTCCTACGACATATGGAGCCTTCGACGCCAAGCTCTCAGGAGCAAAATCTACGATAACATATGATCTTAGTTTTGCCTCTCGCTCGGTGAATTCCTCGAGTTCACATGTACTCAGGTCCTTCTGGCAATGTTCTCTCGGTGGGAGATATTCAGCTCCACATTCGGGACAGACGCTTTTCATTAGCCGCTCTTCATCTAGAGCTTCTAAGAATTTCTGCAGGAACGGAGTCACTGCTTTGTCTGTCGCATATCCGAGATAGAGTTCTTTTTCTTCTGCCATATTTACCATCCCCTCTCAAAGATAAAGACGTTCACGAATTGCCCAGATTGGCCAACATTGTGGGCGAGACCTAATTGAACATCATCAATCTGTCTCGATTGTTCCTCTGCTTCTCCTCTCATCTGCTTCAGAATCTCATAAGTCATAGAGACCCCTGTTGCACCTAGCGGATGACCTTTGCTCTTCAATCCACCATCACAGTTGACGGGAATCTTTCCGTCATGATAAACCTCTTTGTTCTCAATGAGTTCACGACCCTTACCCGGCTCAGCAAACCCAAGGTCTTCGTAAGCAATCAATTCAGCGATGGTGAAGCAATCATGTACCTGCGCCATGTCGATATCTTCTGGTCCAACCCCTGCCATCTCATACGCGGCTTTGCCAGCCCTAACTGCGCCAGGTATTGAAGTAAGCGAGTCTCGATCCTGGACCATCATTGCTGATGCACCTGCACCGATTCCTTTGATCCACATGGGTTCATTTGTGAACTCCTTGACTCTATCCTCAGCAGCAATAACGCATGCTGCGGCACCGTCAGAGATAAGGCTACAATCATAGAGATTCAGTGGTCTTGCGATTGGAACTGAATTATGTGCCTCTTCCAGTGAAACTTCACGTGGCAGATGAGCCTTTGGATTCTGCGCACCATAATGGTGCGACTTCACAGCAATCATAGACAAGACTTCGTGTGGCAAGTCGTATTCATGCATATATCGTGATGCCATCAGAGCGTAAAAGGCCGGGAATGATATGCCATATGGATACTCCCATCTCATATCGCCTGCTTGCGACATATATTCGGTTGCGGTTGCTGATGAAACTCTGTTCATCTGTTCGACTCCAACCACAAGCATAACATCGTAGAGTCCTGCTGCAACCATTCCCCATGCCGCTCTCAGAGAGGCGGTTCCTGTTGTACAAGCAGACTCGACTCTGAGGTGAGGTTTGTCATCTATTCCAAGATAGTCAGCAATCAATGCAGACCCAGCACCCTGTCCAGTAAACTGAGAAGCAGCATAAGACAGGACAGATGCGTCAATCCGATCTTGCGTTATGCCGTCCTCATAGATAGGTCTATAGGCCTCTGCACAGAGTTCTCTCATTGTTGCATCGAAGCGTTTTCCGAATTTGGCGTGGCCCGCGGCCACTACTGCAACTTTTCTAGCCATTTCATTTCCTCCATGGGAGAAATCTGTTCGATAGCACAGCTCCCAATGTGTTTGGTTAATTTATGCAACATCAGCCATCCATGTCTTAAGGCTGTCGGAATCGTGAGGATGAACGAAAACCACACAATTCTCATTCAAATAATGGCAATTCTGGATGTGGTTGTCCGCCATAATCCTTCACATCGTTACATAGTAGGCTTTATTGACTACGGGAGCTTAGTATTAACTGCAACTCAGCTCAGAATGAGAGATGTGAAATGAGTACATCGAAGGATAAAATCTGGAAGAAAATAGATGAAGAACATGATGAGATTCTTGAATTGGCTGGAGATTTAATCAGATTTCCCAGTGAGAACCCACCGGGAGATATGACGGAAATTGCAGGTTTCGTTGTTGAATACCTTTCAGACTATGGACTGGATTGTGAAACCCATGAGCCTGAGTCTGGTAAAATCAACATTATTTGCAAACTTGGGGCGGGCAAGGAAAAACGGCTTGTTCTAAACGGGCATCTGGACGTAGTGCCCGTCGGAGACAAAGATGATTGGAGCTTCCCACCGTTCAGTGGCGAGGTGAAGGACGGTTTCCTTCTTGGTCGCGGCGCAAGCGACATGAAGGGAGGAGATACGGGTATTATCAGTGCCATGAGACTTCTTGTTGACTATGAAGACGAATTGGAAGGCACAGTAACACTTACTCTTGTTCCGGATGAAGAAACGATGGGAGAATTAGGAACAGGATGGATTCTCGATGAAAAGTTGATTGACCCGACCGCATGCGTTATTGCAGAACCTACTGACCTGCCTTTGATTGACATCGGGCAGAAAGGAGCCTATTGGGGAATGGTAGTAGTGAAGGGCACTCCAATTCACGGCAGCCTTTCACCGTACAAAGGCGACAGTGCCATTCGAAAAGCTTGCAAGGTAATGGAAAAAATGTTCGATATAACGAAGGTCGACGTTAAGGCTCCAAAGGACATCAAAAAGGTCATTGAGGAATCAAAGCCTCTCATTGAGGATCTGATTGGTGAAGAAGGGGTTGGCGTAATCCTCAGTTCACCCACATTGAACATCGGCATAATAAGAGGAGGCAATAAGGTGAATATTGTTCCTGACAGGTGTGAACTCGAATTTGACATGCGATTGCCCATCGGTTTTGATGTCAGCAAAGCATCTGAACGTATGGAAGGAATCTTGGAGGACTTTGGTGATGATGCAGTGCTAGATATTGGCACGGCAATTGATCCCAATTACACAGCACCTGATGCCCCCATAGTCACCTCGACAATGGAGAATGTTGAGAGGGTTCTTGGCAGAGAGCCTCGAATATTCACGCAATGGGCTTCAAGTGATGCAAGGCATTTCAGGAATCGAGGGATTGATACTGTGCATTACGGCCCAGCGATAATCGAGGGAATCCATGGAATCGATGAAAAAGTCAAAGCTGATGACGTAGTGCAGGCAACGAAGGTCTACACTGGCGTAATCCTCGACTACTTGTCATAAACGGCCCTAGATATTTCGTCATGATAGAGAGCTCAAATGGGCAATCACTCAAAGGAGCTCTCTAATAACTCTAGCAAGAATAGTACGTGACAGAAGAGTAGGCACGCCGACCTCTCTCTTCATGAAAGCGCTCAGCTCGTCACTATACCCGATACAATCAAGCGCAACCAGGTCTACATCTTTGTTTTTGAACCATTCTGCAATTTTCTCAATTTCGTCCTTATCTTGCTCTTGATAAGGCGAGAGAGCTTGTACACATACTTCGAGGTTGTTTCGTTTCCATTTCTTAATCACGACTTCTTTCTGTGCAGCATTCGGTATCAAAACGCCCAGCCTCCCTGATTGCAGAATGCTCTCCAATATGCGCGTCATCAATTCCGATGGTTTCAGCATAATCTTCTCTGATTGGAGCTCGGGAAACTCTCCAGTGCAGAGAATAGCGATGGAGTCAACTTCTGGCTCTATCTTTTCAATACATTGATTCATCTTGTCAACTATTTTTGAGTGTCCCAGTTTTACTTCTGTCCCATCTCTCAATCGAGTGACCAGAAGCTCCTCTCCTGGAGAGGGCTCTAGAGCCTTTATTTCCTCCAACGAGAGGTCGTCAAGTGCCCCACAGTGGAGAGTTTCAATATTGGGTCCAAGAATCGGTTCTACATCCGTCATTACGTCAGTTCGTGGAGACTGCCCAATGGTTATCATTGCGACCCTTCTCATTCACTCACCCTCCATTTCTATTGATTACATTCTCCGGAGCTTTGAAGCCATCTCTCCGTATCTATCCAAGAGAATATCGAGTTCATCCTTCCTATAGAATTTGCAATCGCCACTGGTATAATCTCGTGCTACTTCAACACAAAATCGTGCTGCGCTTTCCAATCCGCTGACATAGTTAGCTCCACCACCACTGCCAGGAACTGGTACATTGGCTGTAGTTGCAACTCCGACAAGGGGGGCTGAAGACATAACCCAAGGCTGCATTATTGAGTTGATATGATAGACGTCATTTCCGTAAGGGGTAATATCCTGCATTGTTATCGGGGCAACAGCAGCCGCTCTGCCCATCACACGCTCGTAGATGTTGATAAGGTCATCACTTACCTTCAGAATCCAACCATCTTTCACAGTAGGAGTTATTGCAAATCCTTCAGTCTTGATAACGCGGTTTCCTTTCGTCGCATCAACAGAGAGTATAGCATCCATCCTGTCATCAACAAGCTCTCTCAATACGTCCATGATGGGAACGGGGGATATCATGAAAGGCACAGGATCATGAGGCAACGTAGGTGCATCTGGTGCAACATGGGTCGTAATCAAAACATCTCCCTTTAGTAAGTCACCTCGATTGGCGGATGTCGCCAGCTTCATCGCATCAGCCAAGGCAACAATGGCTCCATCTGCATCGGAAACCAAACCAAGCACCTCTGGTCGAGCTCCAATACCACCCAATTGTCCTACAATACCAAGTGTGGGGGCATCCCCGCCATTATGCTTGCCCTTTTTTCCGGGAATGAGAACCTTCACAACATCGGTTTTTCCCTTATCACCCTTGAGTCTGACTATGTCTATATTATCCACTCCAAACGGAATCAAGAAGTTCTTGACTGCTTCACCATCTATTTCCGGGTGGTCTATAAGGTCCATAATTTCGATAATTTGTTTCATACATGACATGATACTTCATTCTCCTTTCTCAATCTGATTTCCTCGTGCTGCATAGTAGGTAACTAGCCCAGATGAAAGAACTGGGTCCACAACCGGGATATGTATTTCATTCTGGATTCTGGGAGCGAGCCGTGCGGTAGATAGACCCGTACACGCTAAGAGGATCACTTTAGCGTCATCTTCATCAACTAATCTATGTGCCAAGTCGATATACTTGTCCAATGATTTATTGATATCAAGTGTTGTTTCAACATCTTCGGGCTTTCGGTAACTCCAAGTCGTTCGGCCCAATGCATCAGCGACCACACCGGGTACATTCTCGTCTATTCCGAGGATACCGATTGGAAATCCCAGCGATCTAGCTACACAGGCAGAGGTCCGTCCAGCTCCAACAACTGGTATCTGAAGCTCGTCTTGGAGCTCAGATACTCCCGGGTCTGCTGCACAGCTCACGAATAGAGCATCCAAGTCCTCCTTTTTGAGCATTCGATTAGCAGTTTCGATTACGTAAGGGATTGCACGAGCTTCTTCTTCCTCATTCGGAATGCCATTCGGAAATCCGTTAATTCTATCAGTCGTCAACCGCAAATTGGGGTCTCGGATGAAGTCGGAGATTAATCGAGCATGTGTTCTGAGGAAGCCCCAATCGTCTGTAGTAACGACGCGAATAACTCCAATCCTTAATTCAGGTCCCATTTTCTATACCATCCTCTGAAGATTGCGGCGCCGGTGACCCACCAAGGCCTTATGCGCCAATTCCCAGGAAGGAGAGCAGCTGATTGAAAAGAGCAATCAGCCAGCCGATAATCCAATTCACTATGTCGATAATCCACTGAATGAGGTTTGGTCGAAGGATGTAGTATAGGAATTGGTAGTTGAACCATCCATATACCACACTCAGTATAACGATTCCCAGAGTCGTTAAGACTGCTAGAGCAAGCACACCATAATCCAAGGCCTTGAACGAGATCTCTTGCCTGAAGGTTCGGTTAGCAGGATCGAAGGTGAATGCTCGAGACTCAATGGTTCTCGAGATATCAATACCTCTGAGCACCGTTAGATAGATACTAGGCACAATAACTGGAACGTACGCCCTCATCTTTGTAATGGGGTTTCTAATATCAAATTTCGCACCCCTTGATTTTTGCGCTTCAATCACAGTACGGAATTGGTTGATCATCAGAGGAACAGATGCAAAGGCAATTCCAAGCGAAACGGCCACCTCAACCGGAAACCGTAGCCGCACTAATGCAATCAATAAGTCTGAAACAGGGGTGACTAGAGTAATCAGTCGAGTCACAATGATGAAGAAGATAAAACGTTCACCGCTTGAAATGCCTATCAATGTTGTCCGGAGCGTCACCGGGCCAAATTCCGTGAATGGAATAAGATAGAAGTAGACATAATCGCCTGGCACAGGGGGTACTGTTAGGTAATTGACCACAATAAAGAGAATCATTGCGGGCAGGGATGCCTTCAGAACAAGCATCAGTTTATCTCGAGGAATACCAGCAATACGATACATTCCCAATGTCATTAGGAGAATGATGAAAAAGACTATCGGGTCGAAGACAACCACTGTTAGTATTACCAGACACAAGAAGATGAAGATCTTCGTCCGAGGATCCATTCTATGAAGAATGCTATCACCAGGTACATATTCCATTGCCATCTATTGTTGACCTCCTTCTTTCAGGATTTCTTCCAAAAGACTCGCTGCTTTGTCGATTGTGAGAATATCTGGGGGAACCTCAAACTTCTGGCTCAATCGCATGAATAGCTGCGTCATTACAGGGGGGGCAAGGTGAGTAATCTCTAGTTGATCCACTTGGATGAATACCTCCTCAGGAGTGCCATCTAGCAATATTTTGCCATCATGCATTATTACACATCGCTCTGCATATTCTGCAGCCAATGACATGTCGTGCGTTATGACAACTATCGTTTTGCCTTCTTTATGCAATTCCCTCATAAGATCCATAATCTCTCTGCGTCGACGGGGATCCTGTCCAGTTGTGGGCTCGTCAACGATTATCACGGCCGGGTCTAGCGCCAGAATAGATGTGATTACAACTCTCTGTCGGTCACCCTTACTCAATGAATAGGGGCGCTCATCCAGCAAGTTTTCTATATCCATTCTACGAGCGACTTCTTGAACTCGTTTCTTTCTATCGTCCTTCTTCATTCCTATGTTTTTCAGCCCGAACTCGAGCTCATCGGAAACTTTACTTGAAAATAGCTGTTGGTCAGGGTTTTGGAACACGTAGCCAACATCAGTAACCAATTCATACGTTGGGATGTCCTGAGTATCGGTTCCCCGTAAATATACCGCTCCTTCTCCGGGTTCAAGCAGCCCATTGAAGTGCTTGACTAAAGTTGTTTTGCCAGATCCATTCTGGCCCAATATTGCAGTAAACTCGTTTTCATAAATCTCCAGGTTCACTCCCTTTAAGGCATGTGTTCCTGTGTCATACCAGAATTGCACATCCTCAATACGAATCAGTGGTTCTCCATCTCTGGGAACAGATGCCCTGTCTTTTACCTCATCCACAGGAGCTCCACCTGAGCGCTCTGGCACGCCTGCCTTGGATAAGACATTGGAAAAGTATTCAACTCCTTCTTCCAAAGTCATGGGAATTTCTCCAAATTCATCACCAATTAGGCCTTTGTCCTTTAACCGATATGCGAGCAGGGACATCTGAGGTGGCCAAAGGCCGATATCTCGAAGCATCTCAGCCTTTCCACCCAAGATTTCTCTTGGTGGACCCATGGCTACAATTTCACCTTCATTAAGAACTAAGACACGATCTGCTATGTCAATTAAGGCTTCTAGCTCGTGCTCCACAACGACAAATGTCTTGTTTTCTTCATCTGCAATCTTATGAATGAGCTCGAAGACCTGTTCGGTTCCATAAGGATCCAGATTTGAAGTTGGTTCGTCCAAGACATATATATCAGGACTCATTGATAAAATGGAGGCTAGAGCTAACGCTTGCTGTTGACCTCCTGACAGAGCAAAAGGTGGACGATCCCTAGCATGATCTAATCCAACGAATCCTAGGGCATAATCGATGCGTTCTTCGATTTCCTCTCTAGGCAGTGCAATATTCTCGGGACCAAAGGCAACCTCTTCCGCAACTGAACCAGAAATCAACTGGCTAGCTGGGTCTTGAAAGAGAAGCCCAACATGTCTCGATAACCTGCCCACGTATGACTTCTGCGTGTCAATACCAGCGACAGTGATTTCACCCTCCAGCTTTCCGGAATAAAAGTGAGGAATGAGACCGTTCAGCAGGTTACAGAAAGTGGTCTTTCCTGCCCCGTTAGGGCCTGTGAGCAGTAGAATCTCGCCCTTCTTAAGGTCTATAGAGATATCCTTTAACACCAGTTCTGGTGTTCCAGCATATCTCCAATTTACTTCTTTAACAGATACTTCTGGCTCTCCTTCGCTCATAAATCAAGCAACTCTTGTACTATTATTATAGAACCTCTACGCGTACCCCTATTTGAATCAAATGATTAGGCAAAACCCAACTAAAAAGAAAAGAGGAAAGGCCGGGGGGCCTTTCTAAACTAGAACCATTCCTGCTTTCTGCCATACCATAGGCAGACAATAAGGATGATTATCACTACAACGGATAGAATACCCTGTACAGCTAGACTTGCAATGGTGCCTGAACCAAAGATGGATTCGACGATGGGAAGAAGAACTCGCGTACCAAGTGCTTCAAATCCACCGCTTACAAAGAATGTCACCACAATGAAGATAATGAAGAGCACGACTAGGCATACTACCCAATACATTGTTTTCTTGTTCTCTTCTACCATGGCGCCTCACCTTCTGACCATCCAAAGATATCAGGCAACGCGGCAACTACTGCGCTGAAAATCACTATCTGGAAAATTCCATATAGTATGTAGTACCATCCGAAGACAATTGGGTATGTTGGATAGAACGGATAGAATCCCAACAGGGAGTTCGCAAATATGAACAACGGAGCCTCAATAAAGAATTGAAGCAGCCATGTCAGTATCCAGAAAACAATCCAACGTTTCTTTTCATCTTCGATTTTTAGTACTACGTATTTCCATACAAACGCCCAATAGATGCCTTTCACGGGTTGCAAGATGAGATCTACTTGCGGCAGACCCGAGGGAATCCCCCTCGCAATACCAACAATGATTCCGACTATAGGTCCTCCTGCCATTCCAGCAAGGATTGGCATTAGAGCACCAGGTCCAATGACCAAAGGCGGAACCATAGGAATTGCAATTCCCAAGGCTCTGAACGCAAATGCAGCAGCACCAAAGGCTGCAGCTAGTCCCATTTGACGACTAGTGATGAAGGGTTTTCTTCCGCCTTCTTCTACACCCAACGCGTTCACCTCTCAACTAAAAATAGTATACATCCCTCGTTTTATTTATTGTGGAAACCCAACTAGAAGTCGATTCGGTTAGATTTGGAGATGATTCATGGAAAATTCTGGGCTATACTGAAAAAAGAAAAGAAAGCAGAGTACCACATGGTACTCTGAGTTAGTTTACTCTCCCTTGAACTTGCCTCGTCTCTTCTCAAAGACTGCGGAGATACCTTCTGCCAAGTCGTCTGTTTCAAAGCATGCCACTGCAGCTTCAATCTCGAAATCAAGATTATCGTCATAGTCTTCTTCAAAAGCCATATGTGTTGCTTTCTTAGCCCAGTTCAACGCAATTGGGGCATTGCCGCCAAGCTTGGCACCATACCACATTGCTTGACTTAGAAGCTCTTCTTTAGGCACAACTTTGCTGACAAGTCCCATCTCCAGCGCTTCTTCTCCAGAAACTTGTCCACCAGTAAGAATCAGTTCCATTGCTTTGCCTAGGCCAATGATACGAGGTAATCTGACACAGCCACCCCAAGCAGGAATCAGACCAAGGCTGACCTCTGGAGTGCCGATTTTTGCCTCCTCGTCACAAACACGGATATCGCATGCGAGGGCGATCTCAGTACCTCCGCCGAGACAGAGGCCATGGATTGCCGCAATGACTGGTTTGCTGAGTTTAGCAATTGTGTCAATAGCTTTTTGTCCTTGTCCAACTAGGTCCTTGACTTCTTCGCTCTTACCGAGGAGTCCTTGAGCCATCTTCAGGTCAGCGCCAGTACAAAAGACCTTATCGTGCGCTGATGCTAAGACCACCGAACGAACATCATCATCATTCTCTGCTTCTTTAAGAGCAGCAACCAAATCCTCGATAAATTGGTCATTAATGCTGTTCAGCGAGTCTACACGATTGAATTTGATTAAGGCAACGTTCTTCACGGGTGAAAGAAACGAACCTTCCTTTGAGTATAGCATTGTTTCGAATTCGGGCATTTTTTACCACCTTATCGCTACTATACTGCCTCGATGAATCTACCGCCTTATAAACCTCCTTCATGGGAGATTCAACGTGGTTCAATAAAATAAAGGAGTGGCAAGGACGAATCCTTGCCATAGATAGACTACTTGAGCATCTCCGGTATGGAGTAACACTCCCCGTGTTCTTCCTCCAGTTTCTTTATCTCTTCTTTGACCTTTTCATAGCCCATATCCTCGGCCATCTCGAACGGACCCTTGGGGAAGCTCGCACCCAATTTCATGGCCTTGTCGATGGCATCCTTCTCAGCAATGCCGTCATCGACGAGAATCATAGCTTCGCGGATAACAGGGACTTGAATACGAGTAACGAGCCAGTCTGAGTCTGCTCCCTTGGGCTCTTCCGGTTCCTCAGGCTCACCGCCATATTTGTAAAAGCCTTCTTTGGCCTTGGTACCGATTTTACCTTCGTCAACAAGCTGCTTCAGAGTTTCAGGCGGCTTGAAACAATCACCAAGTTCTTTATACAGAGTACTCATGGCGTGATATGCAATATCAAGCCCAACAAAATCACCCAAAGTAAAGGGTCCCGCAGGAAACTTCGCTTTTGTTGTCATGGCCGTGTCAATTTCCTCTTTCGTGGCAACACCATTCTCGTAGAGAAGGATTGCTTCTCTGAGGACAGGCATGAGAATTCTATTGACGATGAAGCCAGGGCAGTCCTTTGCTTTAACCGGTTCCTTCTCCTGTTTCTCGCCCACCTTGATGGCTGTTTCAATGGTCTCCTCGCTGGTCTTTTCACCAATGACAATCTCAATCAGTTTCATTGCCGCGACGGGAGAAAAGTAATGCATCCCGATGAACTTCTCTGGTCGATCTGTGGCGGTTGCCAACTCATCAATACTCAGAGATGATGTGTTTGTTGCTAGGATTGCATGCGGCGGGGCATGCTTGTCTGCTTTCGAGAATACATCTTTTTTGACTTCCATGTTCTCAAAGATGGCCTCTATTACCAGGTCAGCGTCATCCACGGCATCTTCTAGATTTGTAGTTGACTTCAAGCGACCCATAAGGTCTTGTGCCTCACCAAGGGAGAGCTTTCCTTTGTCAACACCCGTCATCACATCGGAACGGATGCGCTCCATTCCTTCCTCGAGAGCCTCCTGGTTCACATCCACCATCGTGACATTGAAACCATGCCACGCTGAAATATACGCGATACCTGAACCCATCAAGCCAGCGCCGACAACTGCAATCTTGTTAACGTCCATGGGTCTTCCTCCTATAGAGCGCTCGTCATGGCAACCAAGATGAGATTAGCAAGTGGATCGCTCTCATGAGCATTCCCAATGACCTTGAGAGAGCCATCCTTCATTGTCTGCTTGAAGGGAACATCGCCGGTAAAGATGCCCAGTAGAGTTTCAGCGTCTGACTCGTAGGTTACGTCTGGACTTGGGTACAATCCATCACGGAGAGTCATGCTGTCCTTTGTAACAACCACGTATTGGTCACCCTCCTCGGTTCGTACCTGAAGGATTTTACCATCATAGGGTCCAACCCACTCGGCAAGTTTCTTCTGCAGGTCTTCTTTCTCCCTGACTTGAGCCATCAGGAACTTGAAGAATTCTTGTAACTGTGACATTTCTCTACGCCTCCTTCTCCATCCATAAGTCAATGGCTTCCTGCATCACTTCTTCAATGGTCACAGACCACATATTCCCCTTTCTCTTCTTGATTTCATCGAGAAAAGCCTTGTATTTCGGAAAATGCATGAGCACCACAATGCGCCCCTTTCGGTCATTTATGAGCGCTTGATGGGCCATTTTCTTGGTGGTCCAATACTCATGCTCAATGTCGCCCTCTTCTAAAGTTGGGTAAAAGGGCCATTCACCTGTTGGGTGGTCTCTATACTTCGCCATCTAGGATCTCCTCCATTTCTTTACTTCATTGCCCTTGGCTTCTTTGAAACCTGGTCGGAACGGCCATTGAACAACATAACGCATTCCCTTGACGCCATCAACTTCCCCACTGGACCATCTCCCAGTGTACACACGAGATCCTGTATTGTTACAGAATTGCTCCATGACGACTTCGATGAATCCTTCAGGAGTAAGATTGGCCTCTTCAGAAAGCTCTTCCATATTCTTCTTGGTTTCTTCGTTAAAACTGACTTCCATTTTGCTTACTCCTCCTTATCTCTGAATGCAAAACGGGTGTAGGGCAGACCCCATCGCTCCTGGTACATCAGGCCCTCCAATGGAGGCCGGCTTGGACCAAGTGCTCTTTCTGAAATCCTCTGACCTATGCAAAAGGCAGTTAGTGGTGTCCAGATGGGGGGTATTCCTAGTCTATCTCGAATCAGCTCTGCGTGCCGTGGATCTGAACAGACCAATGCCTCGTATCCACATCCGTAGCCTAGCTCAGTAGCCGTGAGCCACATATTTTGAACGGCCATACCACATACAACAGAGCCAAAGAGCTCATTTGGATATAGGTAGCCTGCGTCATGCCAGCTGTCACTAGCACATACAACAATACATGTGTCACTCTTTTCCGGATAACGGAATAGCTCTCCATCTCTGAGTCTTGCGTATACTGCTGCACGATACGGATCGCTGATGAACCAATTGCGTCCACTGGTCAGTTCAAATGGGGCACCACCAAAGGCGGTCTGCGCCATTTCCTGAGCAATGTCAGCGAGAAAAGTCTTCATTTCTTCATCATCGCGTATTACGACGAATCGCATCATGAGCATATTTTCCGGACTCGGAGCATGACGAGCCGCCTCCAAAATCATTTCAATATGTTCATCTGGAATGGGTTCTCCGGTAAATTCCCGGATTGAACGCCGTTGCCGAATGAGCTTCAGAGACTGCAGGTCTTGAACGGTACCTGCTGCTCCTTTGGCGTCTCCGGCTGATTCCGATTTTGCATCTGTTGCCATAATCATACCTCAGTCGTTTGAATAGTATACCTGTGGTGATGAGGTCTTACATTTATTCCTTCCGAGAAGAATCATTCTAGGTAAAATCATCATTCTGGGACGTGTAGATGTGGAAACCATATATTGCGGGGGTTTTACGCTCATATTGACCCCGTATTAGCTGAAGCACACAATATGAAATATTCAGGTAGGTATTTCAATAGCTGGAGCACACAAATCCTCCCGGTGACCAGTGTGTTCCCAGAATGAAGAGGAGCCTAATGCTCCTCCTCAAATCTACTTTTTGGGTTTTATATCAAGCACATCAAAATCGAGGGATTCTCTCAGTATTTTCACTATTACTGGCACCTTCTGGATATTTTCAGTAGTGACAGTTCCAATCAATGAATCCACAACTTGACCAGTGGTATATGTATCGTAGCCAGTCATCATGATTGGGATTCCTTTTTCTCTTGCCTGGGCAAGGGTTCTGATATTGGGACCCATACCACCGGTGAGAATGAGTAGATTTGTATCAGTTTCCATGGCAGCCATGCAAATATCTGCTCTATCTCCACTGGTAATAACTGCCTTGTTCTTTGCCCTTCTGAACCACTTCAATGCGTTTTCAGGTGCCATACTGCCCACCATGAAACTATCAAC
Source organism: uncultured archaeon (assembly GCA_964648855.1). Lineage (GTDB taxonomy): Archaea > Asgardarchaeota > Thorarchaeia > Thorarchaeales > Thorarchaeaceae > TEKIR-14. The sequence goes on along the minus strand of CAZYLT010000007.1, from coordinate 53,545 downwards.
AAGAACATTCTGCTTCTCCTCACCAACTACCATTTGCCCGTCTAACGCCTTCAGAATCTCTTGAACACTTGGAGCAAAGAGCTCACGATTTCTAAAGATTGAACCCAAGAACTTCATGTCGCTGGCCTTGATAAAATCGCCAATGCTTGTAGAAACAATCGTCTTGAGCATGGGGGGAACCATATTAAGAGCAATTGTCAAATCCTTGACATTGTGTCTAAGAAACAGGTCCTTTTGAAGTAACACATCATCAATAGCTGTAACATCTTGGAAATTCACGAGGCAGATAGCTTTTGCACCAAGTTCTTCTGCGATCTGGGGGGTAGAGAGATTCACATGAAGAAGATGCCAGGGAGCTTCTGTACCTTCAATCAGCACTATATCCTTGCCATCCGACACCTCACTAAAGGATTCCAAGATCTTAGTGCGTAACTGTTTGTATCCTATTTTCAATAATTCATCATAGCTTGACTTCGTTCTCTCAATTGGACAAATTTTGCTCAAATCTGTTGAGAGGTTTAGAACCTCTTTCATTAGTGCAGCATCGTCGTCATTCGGAATACCCACTGGCTTGAAATAACCAACCTTCAAACCCTGTTTCTCTGCGTACTCTGAGAGCGCTAAAGCAACCAATGTCTTACCAGTGAAAGTCTGGCCACTTATAACGTAGTTTTCCGGCACTAGTTTTCTCCTCCAATTGTAATTTTGACATCGACAGCAGATACACCTTTGTCTTTCTCGTATGCAAAGGCGGGATTGATATCGAGTTCAACAATCTCTTCAAAATCAGTAACAAGCTGACTAATTCTTAGGATAGTGTCTTGAATCGCCACAATGTCGCTTGGTGGTTCCCCTCTGACACCCTCCAGCAAAGTACCAATTTTGGTTTCTTTCATTAATTCGCTGGCATCGCTTCTTGTCATAGGAGCGAGTCGAAAAGCAACATCTTTCAAGTAATTTACAAATATGCCTCCGGCTCCAAACATGATGAGAGGGCCAAACTGAACGTCTCTGGAACAACCAATAATGAGCTCCTTTCCCTCTTCTGCCATCTCCTGCACATCCACACCATAGATGATGGCTTTGGGCATATGTTTCCGAGCGTTATCAACGATTTCAAGAAATGCCGCTTCTACTTGTCGAGGCGTTTCAAGACCGACCTTGATGCCCCCAATGTCGCTCTTATGGACAATATCAGGACTGGCAATTTTTAGCACTACGGGATAACCAAGTTCCTCTGCCATTTTGGTGGCTTCTTCCGCGCTAGTTGCGAGGCTTATCTTGGCAACAGGAATTCCGTAGCATTCAGCGATTTCATGAGCCTCACTACCAAGCAAGACACGTCTACCGTCTTCACGAACTTCTCGAATGATTTCCGTCACTCTTTCAGTGTCAGCTTTAAACTTGGGGATTGTTTCGTCTTTCACACTGTCTCTATTCAAGACATATTGGTAGAGCTCAGCTAACGCATTGACAGCACGCTCGGGAAAGTCAAATACGGGAATACCGCCGTCGGTCAGGACAATCCTTGGATAGACCATCGAGTTGCCACCCATGAATACAGCAAGCAATGGCTTGTCGGGATATTTCTTATGAGCATCAACAATCACTTGGGCGGTTTCTGCCTCTTTCGTCATGGCCTGTGGAGTAACCAATACAATTACTGAGTCAACCTTCTCATCTCGTAGAGCTGCCTCTGTACAAAGCGCATAGTCTTCCGGTTGAGCAGTTCCAAGCGCATCAATCGGATTGTAGACTGCTGCTGCGGGAGGAAGCTCCTCTCGAAGTAACTCAACTGTGTTCTGAGAGAGTTCGGCGATATCTAATCCATGCGCTTCGCACGCATCAGTCGTGATAATGCCTGGCCCACCTGCGTTGGTGATGATTGCAACTTTATTCCCGGCGGGGAGATGCATATCATCAAATACATTTGCTATATCGAAGAGCTCAGCCATGCTAGTTGCGCGGCTTACGCCTGATTGTTTGAATGCCGTATTGTAAGCAGTGTCGCTACCAGCAAGAGATCCTGTGTGAGATGATGCAGCTCTTGCACCAGCCACGCTTACTCCAGATTTAATCACGAATATGGGCTTTTTCTGGACAACGTCCTTGCAAGCATCCATGAATTTTCGACCATCAACCACAGATTCAATGTAAAGCAACACAAATGTTGAGTCAGGGTCTCTTCCAAATGCCTCGATAAAGTCGGCTTCATCAAGTTGTGCCTTATTTCCTAAACTGACGAATTTGGAGAATCCTATTCTCTCCATTAGACTCCAGTCTAGGATGCCTGTCATCAGAGCACCAGACTGAGATGCAAATGCAATAGTCCCCTTTGGGGGCGTCCCAGCTGAGAATGAAGCATTATAGGGCGCATGAGTGTTAATTATGCCAAGACAATTTGGACCTAACATCACCATCCCGTTTTCTTTTGCAACTTTTGCGATTTCTTTTTCGGCCTCTGCTCCTTCATGTCCTATCTCTTTGAATCCGGCTGTTATAACTACCAGAGCCTTAACTTCTTTCTCAGCACATTGCTTGACAACATCGAGAACGTATTTAGCAGGAATAACTATGACGGCCATATCAACATCGCCAGCGATATCGTTCACAGTTCTATATGCTTGATGTCCAAGAATTTCACCTGCTCTTGGATTAACTGGATAAATTCTGCCGTCAAATCCGCTATCGATCAGATTCCGCATCACATCGTTGCCAAGCTTTCCCTTTGTTGCTGATGCGCCAATCACTGCTACCGATTTCGGATTGAACATTACGTCAATGCCTTTTTGTCTGTCCAATTTCCTACACAACCTTCTGACGGTTAGATTCGAGCTTTGGGGCAATGAGTGATGGTTATAACTCATTTCCTAACAGCTGTATGGGGATGATGGTTTCTACCACTAAAAAACTATGTTTCTTTCAGCCGCGTTTTTTCCCTGACGGTGGTATCTACCTAGTATTACTAACCTCCATATTTGTGTATGACCCAGGTGTTACTTAGATGAATACCTCGGTAGGCTCGACGTACTACTGCGGGGAGCCTTCAAAGAAAGATAATTGGTGGAAAAAATGAAACTCGTAACATTACATGTCCCGGAAACCTACATCGATGGATTGGAGAAGTTAGTCGACAGCAATCTCTATCCTAATAGGTCTGAGGCAATTCGTATAGCAATCCGTGACCTGCTTAAAAGAGAACTCTGGGGTTAGATTCAGTCCAGACGTAGGACCGCCTTCGTGAGAGAAAGATCACGAACCTATGAGGGCTGAGTGTCCACCCCACCTTTCATTTATGCAGAAAAAGAAGCTACAGAACCAAGTTGAGATTGAATTTTATTTGTGAATAGGCAATGAATGACGTCTAAGAGGTTGAATTTCGTTCATTATGGTCTTCTCATCTTGTGAGTTACGAGTGAATCTATTCTGTAGAAATTCCAATCTATCAATGTATCTACCTGAATTCCTATAACTATATAGACAATTTAGCTGGTGTGGGCTCCACTCTTGCTTTCCCGTCAGGAGAAACCATTCATGGGCTTAGGTGTCAAGGACAAAATAGAACCACCAAAGACTGTTAGAGTTATTCGTGGCTGCCCATGCTTCAAGGTCTTTGGTGATGAGCAACTCTGTGTCAACGACGACACCATTTTGGAACTTGATGTCATGGAAATCGACCCATCTCTCTTTGGTTTCAATCCTACGAAAGAATCACTAGAAAAAGAGAAGGCCAACAAGGGAAATCTCTGTTATCTCTGTATATATGCCAATTATCCTGACAATAAAGTATATTGCGTTTCACAGGGTTGGAATCTTAGGATACATGGGAAGGATGTCAAAGCAGATGAGCTCAAGGACGCAATGAAATTCCTCTCAACAACTGACAAATCTGCCAGTGCAGAACTCTGTAGTGATTGTTTGTACAAGTTCCTCCTAACTCTGGGAGAATCATTTACGGATGTTATGTCTAAAGAGGAGAAGATGGAAGAGATCAAGAGATACGTTGATGAGTTTTCTGTCAAAGTGGCAATTAACCTGAGTGAAACAGACGAGCAGATGGAGACAGTAGAGAAGGCTGAGCAAAATGGAGAAGAAATGGACCCATTTGACATTATCCAAGGATACCTTCTTCAGCTACAGGATCAGCAGAATCAATACATGGAAATCCAGAAGAATCTCGAGAAACAAGAAGCTGAGAAATGGATATTGGATTTGATTTCGGATAGGGAGAAACTCTCCCGTTTTGAATTTCAGTTTTACAGCCAGGTTCTCCTCCTGAGAAACATTTCGGATTTCCACCTCGTGATCAAGGTACTTCATTTCATTCTAGATACATCTTCCAGGATTCTTGCACTCAATTCGGACCTACATACCAGAATCAATTCACAAGAATTTATTGAGAAGAAAATATGCCATGAAGAACAGACTATATTTTTAAACTATAAAAGAAAGGCCAGAGCTATTGAGCATAACTTCGGAAACATCCTTCAAATTCTCGGAAGATTGTGAAAAACATGAATCTTGAATGGGGAAAAGAGGCATAATGAAAGAACCAAAGGCATTCGGGTTCTGCCCCTGTTATAGGGATTTTAAAGGCGAAATTCTCTGCGTTAATGATGATGATATAATAGATATTGAGCCTATGACACTGGGCACAGATATTCTTGGTACGGATCCGACTATGGAGCAGATAGACCGCTTCAGATGCGACGATGGACAAACATGCTACATGTCCATATATACGGATGAAGGCAGAGTCTACTGTCTATCTCAGGGCTGGCCTATTCGCATTCATGGAAGGGATGTAACGTCAGAAGACCTGATGACCGCACTCAGGCTCTACTTCATTGGCGAGATTCAACCGACTCTTGACTGTGCAACTTGCATATATGGTATTCTTCTCGCTTTGGTAATGTCTGAGGAGAAGCAATTTGATTCGATCAAGAGATACCTCGATGAGTTTTCTCTGAAAATTGCTGTGAATCTCAGTGAGTTAAGCTCAGTTGAGGATGAAGAAGATATTGACTACTTCGGAATCGTAAGAGCATATCTTGTAGACCTCCTCGAACAACAGAAATTCTGGCACAACGTTCAAAGAAACATAGAAGAAAAAGAAGAAGATGGAGAATGGCTTAAGACTCTGTCCAGCCACATGGAAACACTTGATCGTCTACAATTCCAATTCTATAGCCAGGTCTTGAATATTAGGGGCACTGAGAATCGAAGAATATTGGTAAGAATGCTCTACCATATTCTCAATAGCGCGAGAAGCATCTATGAAATTAATGATGTTGTTTCCACAATAATCATGTCAGATAGAGGTACATCTTATAGAAAGAATAAGAAAAACGAGATTGCCGATAGAATGGACGAGTATGTTGAGAGAAGCATGACCATTGACCACTTTTTCGGGAATATACTGGATATAATGAAGTCTACCTGATGTCTTTGTCAGGTTTCTCCAAGTGTTCAATAAGAGAAGAAATGAAAAAGACAATTTCTTACATGTGCTACGAGGTCACACGAGTATATCCAATTGGTTGTGCAATCATCTAGTCGCATTGAATCAGATGAAGATTCAAAGGGTTCTAGAAATTTGCATAGACACTCTTGAGTTTGTGATAGCTTATCGCTCAAATCCGTGAGTATCGACAAGCCATTGCACGTACTTCTTTACGGCCTCTTCCAAACTAGTTTTGGCATTCCAGCCCAAGGACTTCAACCGACTGATGTCAATATCAGTTATTACTACATCTCCTGCCCAACCTCTCTCAGAACCCGTATATTCAATCCTCGCGTCATCCAAGTTCAGAGATTCGATCACTAGTTCAGCTATACGTGAAACTTTGAGTCTCTCACCGGATCCTATGTTTATCGGAAGGTAGCCCTTGCCCATTTCTTCTGATACAGTCATTGTTGCATCAACTGCATCACTAACATACATGTAGGATTTTTCTTGACGGCCATCACCCAAAACTTCCAATCGCGAAGAGTCTCGTTTTAGTTTCATAAAGAAATCATAGATGACTCCATGCGTTGAACGTGGTCCAATTATATTGGCAAATCTCAGGCTTGAGCATTTGACGCCATATAGCGTTGAGAAGGATGACAGATACATCTCTGTAGCACCCTTTGCAGCTCCGTAGTTGCTTATCGGACGGAATGCGATAGATTCTGGTGTAGGAAATTCTTCAGTTTCACCATATACTGTCCCTCCTGATGATGCGAAGAGGAATTTGTCTACATCATTTTTTCTCGATTCATCAAGGAGTTTCATACTGCCAATCACATTGATTTGAAAGTCCCAATAGGGTTTCTTAACGCTAAGACGCACATCTGGTTGTGCTGCAAAATGGAATACGACATCAATATTCTCAAGAGCCCTTTTCAGGTCTTCATCAGAGGTTATGGAGCCCTCAATGAAACGGAAGTTGTCCTTTTCTACATGAGATTCGATGTTTGACTTAAATCCACCAGAGAGGTCATCCAGCACTACTACCTCATTCTCTTCGATCAGTGAGTCAACAAGATGGCTTCCGATAAACCCAGCTCCGCCAGTTACAAGAACTCTACTCATAGGCAATACCATGTTCCGCACAATATGCCGTTGTTAAATACATTCCTAGGTGGAAAAACGAGGGTCTTCTAGAATTGCTCGAATGAAACCAACAGCAGAGTGAGTGTTTCGTTCAATGTTCCATTCATCAACAAACTCACGGTACAGACTCCACTCTTCCAGGAATGCAGCCCCGATAGCCCCAAGTTCTTTTTCAGTCACGAGATCACCCCGTCCCATGCCGGGGCAAATCTCAACCAAGGCATGAAGACCCCATTTCATGTCGCCGTCAACTCTTTCAAACACAAATGGGAAACTCCGGCATACACTAGGTCGAACAGGATGAACCATACATAAATTGTCCTTCAAGAATACGCAAGAGTCATCTTCCAATACTTTAAGCGCAGGATACGCAGGTCCCTTTTCCGTCAATACTGATGGCGTATCTTGAAGCCCCATCGGAATTGCTTCGTCCTCGGGAACCACATAGAAATCAAGAGCTCGCATCATTTGACTTGCAGATAAACCCAGAGCATAAGCCAGCCTAGCAATATCCCTCCCATTCACAGTCACCAGAATCTGCTCATGCCGACAGCACTCCCCACATTCGATGCATTCAAATCGCACCTCAGTAGGCGTTTCCCTTTCATTCCTGGCTTTTCGAGGCAGCTCATGCACGACCTAGGATAAAGTTTCGAGGTACTTCTTGAGTTTCGTGAAACCTTTCTCGATGGACTCCATGTCAGTTGCATAGGAGAATCTCAAATTGTAATCATAATGATCTCCAAACGCTTCACCAGGAGTACTACATACTCCCACCATTTTCAATAGCAACTCTGCCAGCGTTGCGCTAGTGAGTCCATATTCTGAAAAGTCTGGAAAGACATAGAAGGCGCCCTTAGGATTCACACACTGAATGCCCTCAATCTCACACAGTAGCTCTATGACACGGTCGCGACGCCGCTTATATTCGGCCTTAACACTCTCGATAAAGCTCTGATCGCCCTTCAAGGCTTCAATGCCCGCATGTTGGACAAATGATGTAGCACACGAGGTGGTATTTTGCTGGATACGCACCAGATTGTTGATAGATTCGGGATTTCCAATTGCATATCCCAGTCTCCAGCCTGTCATTGAGTATGCTTTTGAGAAGCCACTAATTGCCATGGTACGTTCCATAGAGGGGTCTGCTTTTAGCATGCTTGTCTGTGAAAAATCGTCATATACTAGTGCCTCGTAAATCTCATCACTAAAAACTAAGAAATCATAGTCTTCTGCAATGTCATATACGAGCTTCATATCCGCTTCGCTTAAGACTCCGCCCGTGGGGTTATTCGGACTATTGACTATGATAGCGCTAACATGCCTATTCGCACGGGTCTTCAATAATTCTGGGTCCAGTCTGTAATCCATGCTAGTAGGAACATCAATGGGTTTTCCACCAGCAGTTCTCACCATGACGCGATAGGTTGGCCAGGCTGGCGATAAAACTAGAACATCATCTCCTTGGTTGATTGTGGCATAGAGCCCACCAAAAAGTGCCATCTTTGCCCCAGGTGTGACTATTACATTTCTCCTGCCATCAATCTCGATCCCCCTTTTTCCATAGGTTTCTTCTATGGCATCCAAAAGCGGAGGAATGCCTCGGGCAGGCGTATAGCGTGTATGCCCTGCCTTGAGTGCATTGATTGCAGCGTCTACTATATTCTTCGGGGTGTCATAGTCCGGCTGCCCAACCTCAAAGTGATAGACTTGTCGTCCCTGGCGTTCAAGGCGATTAGCCAATTCAAACATCTTGAGGGTGCCCGATGCCGGAATTCTTTCCATTATGTGAGATGTCCAGTCCATATCTGACCCACCAAGGGGTGACTATTAGCACCGTACAGATATATGGTCCTGCCTGACCAGTATTATATCCCTTTTGGCAACATACATTCCCGAAGGCTTCTCTCAAGTAGCTTCTTCTGGTGTGCTGTACCGTGTACGTTGATATGGTCTACAGCAGCCTGTCCGAAACCCTGATTATGTGCCTTCAGAAGATGAGGTATGTCAAGGGGATCAAGCCCGAGTAATTCAGCACAATAGGAATCGATGGCTACAGGGTCTTCTCCAACAACTACCCCACCGACGAATTTGGTCCGCTTTTCTTCTCGCAAGCCAATGACGACATCTGTCAATTCAAGAATAGTGAAGTCAGGCTTGTAATGATATAGTAGGTCTTGCAATACATCATCGATTGCAGCGTGATATACAGATTTGTCTTTCTCAGGAATGAGGCCAAACAGGTTCTTTACAGACCCACCTATGGTACATATATTTGGTTCAGCCTTTAGAGTTGAGACATTGACAAGGAATTGCATGTTTACAATGGTTTCTGGCATCTCATGCTTTCGAAAAAAATTCCCTGGAAAATCCACAGGCACTTTCTCATCACTGCTAAGATTCTTGAAGCGTGCACGCTCAGACAATGCCGAAGTGTAACCTAGTTCATCAAAGGCGCTTTCTGAGCTACGAAGGGGATTATCACTCTCAACAATGACCAATCCTGCAATATCTTCAAACACGTTCACCACAGACATCATCATTCCAAGCGATGTGTTCCCAGGTAATGCCGGATTGTATATAGAGGGCTTGATAACGATTTCATCAATACCCCTTGCGAAGTGAATGGGCTGGGGAAGCTTGGAAATAGCGACAGATAATGCCTCCAATGGGTTCTTTCGAACCGCCACAGCAATGTCAGTAGTCTGTTTCATATCTTAGAGAATCTATTCTGAGGTTTTAAGTTAACTGAAACACTTTGCAATGAAGAGAACCCCTATATCAAAATGCGAAATTAGCTCAGATTGAATATCCGCATCCGTGATTCAAGTTCCGAAAAACAGGCGTCTTGCTCGGCGCTTCCGTTCTTCCTCACTGTCGTCAGTCTCAGGTGGGGGTGGAGGTGGGGGTGGAGTCTCTTTCTTGGTTTCTTCTTCCTCATCTGACGACCCATCAGTATCATCGTCCTCCAAGTCTTCATTATCTTCCAGTTCCTCCTCCACCGGTGGTTCATCCATTGGACTCCAAGACTTTGGTGAGGATTCGGATTCCTCATCTGATCCTTCATCTTCAGCTACTTCATCCATTTCCGACTCGTAATCGTTCCATGTAAACGATGGTTTATCAGGTTCCTCTAAATCTGATATCCCCAAGTCTTCTATGCCCTCAGAATCCATCTCTTCATGGCTAATATCATCCGATTCTGGTGGTGCCTCTGCAATGTGATCAGCTGAGTCAACTGGCTCTTCACTTAAGGACTCAGCCCGTTCTGTTTCATCTAATTCGTAGGGCATTGGTTCAGCTACTTCGAAGTCTTCTTCAAAATCACGTGCCTCACCCTCCATCAAGGATTCTTCACTCATTGATGCAGCAGTTCCCGTGATTGAATCAACCATGTAAGAAGCTGATTCTTCTACAGACAGCGCGTCATGTTCTTCTTTTGTCAAGTGCTCTTCTTCGGATTCCTGACCATAATCGGCATCTTCTGAAAAATGGCTGGATTCGAAATCTGTCCCAAGATGTCTATCTTCGAGTTCTTCATCTTCCTGAGCAACATATTCTTCATCGGCTTTTTCCCTGTTGAATCGTAGACCTAGCTGGTCGCTAAGGCAGCTCTCACATCGTTTCGCAGCTGCAATAAGTCCATCATGAATGAACTCTTCCAGGGTTTTTGCATCCTCTTTGTACCTGCTTGACCATTTTACAAATGAATCGACCATTCTAAGGGCGTCTCGTACACCCATCCAATATTCATCTGATTTCTTCTTCTCGGAATTCAAATCGAGCACCACTTCGGAGCATGTGTCTTAATGAGAAAAGGGTTTCCATAACAAATCTAGTATTATAGGCTACTTCTTCCTCTTCTCCAATATTTCTTCAACAAGTTCACCGAGATTGTATATCAGTTCGTTTTTCTGATATTCCTCAATTTCATCACCCACAAAGACTATTCGCGTTGGAATGTCATCTCCAAGCTTCTCACGAATCTCGTTTCTGTAGATGGATTCGATTTCGGGGTCAGGCTCCTTCATAATTATCAGGACGCCCTTTGCGCCCGTAAATGTGACAGTCAATAAGACATCAAGTGCGGTATGTTTTGGAGACATGGTTACGGCGCGTACATCTGTGCCCTCAGCCTCAATCTCAGTATTGCCTATTCTGATACCGTCAATAGTAACTACATTCTCATTGATAACACGCAATACATCATCCAATATGGAATCATCTGGACCAACAACGGTTACCTTAAACAAGTACTTAGCTTTCTTTTTTGCAGGTTCGGATTCATTCTTCGGCTTTGGTGACATATGATTCGCCTCGTGATTTTCACCCTTTCGTATTGCAGGTGTTATGAACTACAATAACAGAACATGTACATTCGCTGATATGTCTTATCTTCACATAAAATCTCCTTCACTCATGTTAGCCTAAGACTATTAAGAAGCTCTAATCAAGAGCGAATTGGAGATTCAATTGGTAACTAAGGAAGAAGTGTTTGAAGCTCTCAAGCCTGTACAGGATCCTGAGCACCCTGTTTCAATAACTGACCCCAGGATGAGTATTGTGAAGAAGGATTACATCGATACGGATGACACCAGCGTTTTTGTCCAATTCAAGCCGACCGTGCCATACTGCCCTATGGGTGGGTTGATTGGCGTATTAATCAGAAGACGGTTGGAAGAGGTATTTCCCAACAAGAACATAGAGGTTTCACTGGTTCCGGGAACTCATAGTCAGGAAGACGCTGTGAATCAGATGATATCGGATGACACCAGATATAACCAGATACTAAGCAAAATGAAAGAACAAGGAATGGCATAGACAGTTCTAATGCTCTACTCATACTATTTCAAAGCTGAAAAGGGGAAGTGATCTTTTTGCGCAAAGCTGGTTTTTTGGTATCGCTTGGCCTAGTTTTTGTTGTGATAGGATTCATCTTTCTTATGATGGAAGCCAGCTCTATTGATACATTCTTCTTTCTTTTTCCATTCTTCTTTTTCGCTGGTACTGGCTCAGCCGATTTCGCCATTATTGTATTCGCCATGATTTTTGTTGCTTTTGCTCTCTTTTTTCTTTGTGTCCCTCTAAGATTGAGTTCAAATGGTCGTCTTCCACTCGATTATGAGCATCAGGCTGAAATACAGGAATACTGCCCGTATTGCCATAGCAAAATCACTGATGATGCCATTTATTGCCACAAATGCGGCAAGAATATTGCAGATTCGGAGTGAACATGCTGAGAATAGCAGAGCAATTGAGAGTGGCTTGTGTGGTCAACATAAGAATGCCTAGGGTTGAAGATCTGCCGAGTATCAATGACATAGAGAAGGGAAGTTTCCCCCACCCTTGGGATTCTGACGTATTTCAAGATATAGTAGAGTATCAAGGTAAGATTATGCTCAGAGGGGCATTCATTCGCATGGTAGTGGCGATAAGTCAAGATAGAGTTGTGGGATATATCGTATGGACAGAAGGTCTGAACCTCCAGCAAGGTCATATTCTCAATATTGCAGTGAGAAAGAAAATGTGGGGCCAGGGGGTGGGTCGCAAGTTATTGCAATATTCGATTGATTCCATGAATCAACAGAACATGAACCAAGTACGTCTAGAAGTACGGGAGGGCAATTTGAGGGCCAGAAAATTCTATGAGCAACTCGGATTTCAGCAGAAAGCGAGAATCCCCGCATACTATGAAGACGAGGACGCACTCTGCTATTATTTACGCTTTTAGCTTTTTTGCGATTACTAATCATCTTTGGACCGATTAGGTCCTGGTAGAGATTCAGGATATTTATCCGTTCGGCCAAATCATCCTTTTATGGTCAATAACTTTCATACCGGATTCTATTCCTAATTTGACTAGGTCATGGATTCTTTGACAGTTGAGAACTATAAATGATGGAATGCCAACTGATTGCAGTCAGATGATGCTTAAAAATTGATTATGATAAAGCTATACAAGCCGGACCGTCGAAAATCTAGTGATCAGTATTGAATTAGACTTTGTCCAGTTTTTTAGACCAATCACGGAGGTCCTTATTGAGTCTGGCAATGTCATTTTCATTCAAAGTAGCTGTTGGCGGATAAGATTTCAACTCTCGGGCACGCTTTCCAAATTGAAATAGCACAGGGGTGTGCCCTTCAATGAGTGTAGTTAGCTTATCTCTCACCTGTTCTAGAGCCTTTGCCATTTCCTTTGCTTCTGTCTTTGGATTCACCAGACCCTTCAGACTTGTCATCAATCCGTCAATATCTGATGGCAATTCCTCCTGACTGGCAGATTCCGGTTCGCCGTTCTTTCCGGAGGGGGTCTTCTCTTGAGGAGTTTTCTTCTTTGGTGCAGTGGAATTGTTTTGTACGTCATCTAGTTTATCCAAGGCTTCTGACAAGTCTTCAATGGTCTTGTTGTATTTTCTCTCAATATCGTCGAGCTGACGGACAATTATGCTTACTATTTCTTTGGTTTCGGAAAATGACACAGAAATCTCATCTAGACGTTCTTCAAGAACAGAGAGACCGGCAACATACTGCTGCATATCATCCATTTTCTTTTCTAGGATGTCCAACTTCTCGCCTTTTAATTCGCGGATGCCTTCATCGACAGAGTCTATCTTCTCTAGCAGTGCATCTGTCTTCTTCTCGAGTTCTTCAGTTTGGCTGGCATCGGCAGCTGCTTTCATATCTGCCTTCAGGTCAGTAACGGCTATCAGAACATCATCAATCTTCTTGAACATAACTTCGGTTTCTTTGGCATCAAGAATTTTGGAAACTTCTTTATCAAGTGCCTGGAGATTCTTCGAGAGTCCATCAACCTTCTTATCAATCGCATCGATTTCTTTCGATGTATCAGACTTGTCTATTGCTTTCTCAAGCCCATCAACAGATTTCACCAAATCATCGACCTTTGATACGGGTGCTATCTGAGATGAAACCTCTTCTATTTTTTCTTCCATGGAGCCGACTTTTTCATCAATGTCCGAAAGGGTCGAGAGTGTTTCTAATGTTTCTTTCATCTCTACAACCTCCTTTCCGAGATTGTCAATCTTTTCATCGAGTTCGGAGATTTCTTTACTCTCGCCTGACATATGCTCCCCTACTGTGGCGCTGTTGGTTATTTGTGAAAGTGAACAAGTTATTTAGGGTTTCGGGGGTGTGCTCCCTCTTTGAATACATGCTTTCAAACGTCTCTTGCACGGATGACCTCTACATCGAGCTTCTCTAGAAGAGGCAAAATATTATCTCGCTGGGAGGAGTTAGTACCTTTCCAATCGATGATGGCAGATTCGATACTTTCGCAAGACCTGTCTATCATTCGCTCTGCGACTTTTTCAGTCATATTTTCAAGGGCGTATTTTGGAGCCATATGCCCGAATATTGCTTCTCCACCTAGGACCATTTTATTGAATTTGCTGACATAGTGAGTCCCTCCAATTCCTATTGATGCAGTTTTGGAGAAGCGTTCATTGCTGCAGTCAATGGCAGCATTTGCAACGGCCTTGGCACCACCTTTGTGTTTCCAGTATGTTTCATCACTTCCAAGTTCTATGAATACAAGGGGCGTATTCATGGATGTAGGACCATGATGAGTAGCTTCCATAGACACGTCGAATTCAGCCAAATTATAATGCTCTCGTGCAAGCTGGAGTGATCTAAGGGCCTTTGAAACGAGACTTGCTGCTGAAATAGACAATGATAATGGGTCGCCACCATATCTTGCTTCCGAGCCAAGATTACCAGTGCTGTGTGTTAGAAGCGCTGGCTTTCCAGATTTTGAGCGATGTCTGGAACAGAAAATATATGCTTCAGCGTCAAAATGCGCGTCAAGGTGATTTGTAAGAATCAGGTCGCGAGCACTGGTTACTAATTTGGTATCTCTATTCATAGCCCATACAGGATTGCCATCGAATGTGCCTCCTGTTTCACTGAAACCAAACTCATCTATGAGAATTTTCCGAATAGTAAGACTTGCAATATCCTTCTCAGAAGTAACGAGAACTCTCAAGAGGGCACCTCTTTCGCCTTCGCGCGACATTCCACTAGAAGAGGCTCTAGCCCATGGTCCTCAATCTCGATGTGAATTCTCTCATCGAATGCCTTCTTAATTTCTATCATGATGCGGCGCTTGAAGACTTCTATCTTCTCTATTTGGCGTTCAATGTCATCTGCAATTCTCAAAAGGTCATTCTTGTGATATTCTAGATTTTTCTTGGCTTCCTTTACTTCTTCCTGGAGTTTCTCGTCACGCCTATAGACATCTGATTCCGCATATTCACGCCTTTTATTTTCAATCTCTTTTGCTTGCTGCTGTAAATCTAAGAGCATGCCACCTCGAATGGCCTCAATTTCTTCAACTGCTCTTCGAGCCAAACGATCCTTTATCTTCAGCGTATCTTTATCAACTGCCGTTTCCACTCCAGCAAGACCTTCAAGGAGTGCTGGATGCCCCTCAGGTTCTTCAACTATTGCTGTATAGGGATCCTCCCAGTAGTCATTGAGTGCCTTTTGACCTGAAGGACCAACCATGACACCAGTATCTTGTTGTGTAAATTTCTTCACAGGCTTCCTAAGAGTATTCAATTTCATCTTTAAGACAACTGCAACATGGTCAGCATCCTCATCCAGATTCAAGAGATCTGAAACATTGGACTTCTCTTTGAAGTCAATATAGGTTTCCTGCGCTTCTTCATACTCTTTTCTGGCCTGTTCCATCTTCATGGTCACTTGCCTAATCTGTTCTTCAAATTGAGCTTTGCCATAAGTGAGGTCTTTCAGGGTATCAATCCTAGTGCCGATTCTTTCGAGGTCTTTGACCCAAGAATATTCGTACAGTAATTTGCTCAGATTCTTCATCTCATTGGCGAGTTCCTTCATGTAGATGTCTAGCTGTTTGATGGTGCTCTTGTGTCGTTTATCCATTCGTTTTATCCATCTAGCACCAGCCCCCCATAATTCTTGGATGAAGTCCTGAATCGCTTCCTGCATCTCTTCTGTGCTTTCATAGGTGATGTCGCTTTTTACTTCAAAATCATCAACAATTTCCCGGATTTTTAGAGCAAATCGTGTAGCAATTCCTAATGCTTCCTCGTCATCTTTTTCGCTCTCCTCTCTTAGCTGTGTGGCTATAGAATCAACATCTCGAAGGAGTCGCTCAACAGACTTGTAGCTCTTCTCGGCTTCCTTTATGAAATCTTTAGACTCGTCTTGCAGGCGTTTCTGATACCATTCTTCGAGTTCAGGGATTGATAATTTCTTCATCGCACAGAAGCACCTATTATATGGCCAGAGTTCCGTGAGCACTTTATCAACTTTATGAAACAAGAGCGAATATACTACTAGAAGTAACTTCTGGTTCAAAGCCTATTATTTATATCAGCAAATGAATCTCCCTCAGTTAGCATTGGACAAGTGGTCATTGTGGCAAAAATCTTGGAAACTGGGAATAGAGCTCCCAGGCTTGACATGGCATATGCCATAGAGTGTGCCTCATGAGGAAAAGGTCGGTATGGTCTATATCTCAAGAGGCTCAGTTTGATTGACCCTGACAAAAACGACCGACTAGTATTGAGGAATCCTGCAAACTACAAATCGGGTTTCTGGACCTCCTTCAAAACGGATCGTGGAACCTACTACACGGCGTCCACGGAGCCAATAGAGCTCATGAAGGTCG
Source organism: uncultured archaeon (assembly GCA_964648855.1). Lineage (GTDB taxonomy): Archaea > Asgardarchaeota > Thorarchaeia > Thorarchaeales > Thorarchaeaceae > TEKIR-14. The sequence goes on along the minus strand of CAZYLT010000007.1, from coordinate 37,280 downwards.
AGTCAAAGACTGAAAAGGACGGACTACTCCGTGTTGTCCTTAATCATACACCTGAAGGCGAAACCCAAGAGGTACTGCAATTCAAGCATTCCCTCTGGAGCAAAAATAAGCCATATCTGCTCTGGCGTTTCACTACCAAAAATGTCAGTAATAGCAAGGTGAAGGACCTGAGAGTATACGCACTCATGGACTTTGATGTTGGAGGGCCAACCAGCTACAAAGATGACATGGCACAATACGATACCCACAATAATGTGATGGTCGTATTTGACGATAATCCGGTTAGCGTTGCTATGACATCGAAAACTGAGCCACATGGTTGGGGAATAAAGTCTCCAATCAATCTTAAGATAACACAGGCCTTGCGCGACCTTCCAGGTAACACAGAAGAAGGGCCAAAGGACCTTGCAGTTGGCTTGCAATGGAATCTTGGTCATCTTCCGCCAGACGAGAGCAGAGATATTGATTTGCTTTTGTCTATTGGATCCAGCCGTGAAGAGGCGATAGAGCTCATTCCAAACGGACTAGAACTATTCGATAAGAAATTGCGATGATGCCAATTCGTAAAGCAAACGCAGAATTGGAGTAGCACAGGGCAGCACCCTGCACTCTTGTCGAAAAAATGAAGAAGAGGGGCTGCAACAGCACCCTCCTCACTACATTCATGTGCTTAAGGAACGCATCCCGCAGTCCCATATTTGTCACAAAAGGGATTTAGTGGATTCCAATTCGTTCACCAGTAGTCTTGCGACCTCTGTGAACTTGGCAGGGCAACCGCGATTGTTTGCATCGCCACCGTCCAAGAGTTCCAGGTCAACTAAAACTCTCATATTCCACTTTACTGTACTATATGGGATGCCAGTATTTGTTGACACGCAATCTGCCAACGCAGTCAATGTCATGTCGCGCTCACACCAACTTAATGTAACCACACAATTCCGCAGAACTTCTTTCTGAGTCTCAGATAGCTTGTAAGCTGCCATAGAAAAATATGCAGAAAGCAATCCTCTGAAAGAAAGCGGATTCAATTCTACATCGCAGTATTGGCAGACATCACTGCCACTGGAAAACAGATTCACCTCGGAGAGTAATTTCATACTCACCTTGGGAGCTTGTGACCCGACATTGATGGGCATCCAGTTCATCGAATTTTGATTCAGTACCCATTTTGTTTTTTCACCTCGTTTTAATAGGGTCACTAGCTGTTTTCAAAAACGTGCTTTTAAGGTTTTTTGGGGGCGTAGAACAAGGCAAACGCCTATTCCATCTCAGAAGGAACATCTAGTCCCAGTTTCTTGAGTCGTGCGAAACCCTTACTATATAGACTCATGTGGTGGCGTATATCTTCCTCAATATCAGCAAGATTTCCCAATTGTCCCACGATATTATCCAGACCGCCTTCTTTATACTCTTCGAGCATGATGCTGAAGGTATCGCTCATAGAGAGTATCATATTCTCTACACGGTCATTTAGCTCTATCATGGATCTCACTGTTTCAATTGCAGCTTCATCTGGCATGTGTGGAAGAAAATCCTCCAGTGCCACTCCAGCTGCCCTGCACATGTCCACTCTTCCAGGAATGACATCATCTATCATGTTTGCCATCCATCCAACTCGTTCTTGGTGAGTCAAATCTCGCAGACTGTCGATTGAGAAATAGGTAGTCCAGGGCATGAACTCTGTACTCTCATATGCAATCCAATCGTCAAATGCACTAAGTACCATGTGCCATGCTGCAGCAGTTTCAGACATGTCTATCGTTCTGCGTATTCTACAGCGCATGATATAAAGTAGTGTGAAGTATATGAAGACAATATGAACCCACCCGAATTGAGTGAAATCCTGAAAGTCCTGAAGGCAACGAAAGAGTCCGATATGCTACCCGTGGAGGATGAGCTTTCATACTCCATATTGAATAAGTACGCAACGCAGTCCAAGAAAGACCCTTGGACTCTTGATAGAAGCGCTCGGATAGATTTGGCGCTCATGGCTGTTTCTCTAGGTGCAGAGATAGAAAAAGTAGTTAGTCATTTGACTTGGAAAGATTTCGAGGGGTTCATTGCGAGAATATTGAGAGAACATAATTACGATTGTGTGGAAAGCTTTCGGCGTGTGGGTAATAACGAAAGAAAGGGGATGGAGATTGATGTAATAGGCGTTCGCAATAGAGTAATTGTGTCTGTTGATGCCAAGATGTGGGGCATTCGTGGCGGGAAGGCATCTGCTCTCCGCAGTGCTGCTGAAAAGCAGGCAAAGAGAACACGCAGATTAGGTCATAATCTATCTAAGCTTGCTGGAAGAATTGCAGCCATGCAGAAGGGGGAATATATCATGCGACCGATGGTTGTAACTTGGCTTATTGAAGATGTAGAAATCCATGATGGTGTACCAATTATTCCCGTTTTCAAATTCAATTCATTTCTTCTGAGCTATTCCATGTTCGAGGATAGACTCAGATTCTTCAAGGGGATTCTGGATATGCAGTACGACCAAGCTGAGCTCTAGGTACGCCAGTCAATCTGTCTGACAACATTAGTCACAGTATCCATTTTCATCATTTCAATAAACTGATCTTCGCGGGAAAGCAATCTCTCGTGATTTTTGATTGCTGGATATGTTGAGAGATTTTCGATTGTGGCTCTTCCCACATTAAGAACCCGCTCCTCAGGATCTCTAGCACAGACATCTTCAAAATTCGCCACGCTTTCACATAAGGCACCCACAGCAAAATGGAGATGTGAATCCTCTATGGCATCTAGCTTCAGAGATGCACACCCCGCACCACAAGATGGTCCTGTACCCTCCAAATTCCCATGAATAACCACGAGTATTTGTTTTTCATTATTCGTACCCGAGAGCCATCGAGTGAAGAAGGAATTTAATTGGAGGCATTCAGTTATACCGGAATCATATGTGGGGACAAAAGCGCCAAGTGTCTGAATGGACATAGATACGCCCAGTGGAGATTCAGGGGGACGAACTCTTGAATCTGAACATAGGATCGTCAATAAACGATCATCTAGATAATTTGGATGTTCGACCCGTTTCAGAACCGACTTCTCTTCTTTTGAATCTCTGGCATATTCGTGTGGTATTATTTCTACATCTCCACTAAGATAGTCGACCTTCAGAGCAACAATACGCACTCCAGCAAGGGCAGGATGTCTAGTGATGGAATCAAGACTTTTTTCGACCGTATCGGCTGCTTCATCTTCTTCAAACGTGATTATCACAGCTTTACGTTCGGAAAAGTTCCTAGTATAAGCTGCCGGCCCCGCAAAGAGGATAGGTGATTCTCTTGTAGAAGGAAGTGGCATTCCAGGAACCCTTGTACCACCAAAGGCGTCACCCTGTTGAAACTGCAAGAGATGGAGGTCTTGTGATGAACGGTCAATGGGGGAGATTATGAAATAACGCGGTGATTGGTCCTTTGCGGCTATATCCATCAGCCGCTTGAGTTTCGAGTCCTCCTTTCTTGCTTTGGCCAGATCTTCCGAAATGGTAGCTATTCGATTTAGCATTGTGATGCCCACTACCAGCAAGCGGGATATGTTTTGCCTAAAAAACTCGTAGATAGCTCACCAGATTCTTTCTGAGAAGAACAAACATCCAAGGCAATTGGTAATTAATGTGGTTTACAATTAACATTATTAACCCGTTCGATTGATATGCTTCAAAATGTCGATGATGAGCACTCTGCAGCATTTCTTTTTTGATGCCAATTCTTCCTAACAAGATATTAGAGGCCATGATATAGGAACTCATGAAAAAGGTCTGTGGAGATTACATATTTGATCAGGAGGACCAATGAGGAAATTAAGGCATGACTGGAAAAGAAATGAAACCTAACATTGTGCTCTTCTCTAGCCACGATAGTGGAACAGAGTTCGGCTGTTATGGCTCGCCTACAGACACGCCCCAGATAGATGCGTTAGCAGAAAAAGGTGTGAAGTTCACGAATAACTTCTGTACTGCCCCTCAATGCAGTCCATCTCGTGGAAGCATACTTACTGGCATGCATCCCCATCAACACGGCCTCATGGGGCTTGTGAATTACGGGTGGAATCTACCTAAAGAAAACATCACTCTACCAAATCTTGCGAAGAAAGCAGGTTATTCAACCAATCTGATAGGTCTTCAACACGAGCACAAGGATGCTGCTGCTCTAGGATATGAAAGAGTTAGCGATAGGATGGATTTTCCCTACTTAAGCGACTTTGTTATTCCTAAGGCTGAGGACTTCTTTGAGGGAATAAAGGTACAGAACAAGCCGTTCTTTGTTTCGATAGGCATTTTCGAGGCACACCGCCCATTTCCACATTATGAAGAAGACGATGAGATCTCAAACTTGCCAAGGTATCTGCCTGAGCATCCTGAAATAGCAGAGGAATACACTCGATTTTCCAAAGGTGTCAAGAAGGTAGATGAAGCAGTGGGGAGGGTTCAGTCTGCACTAGAAACAAACCGCTTGACAGAGGAGACCCTTTTCATCTTCACTGTAGACCACGGACCTGCCTTTCCACGCGTGAAATGCACAGCATATGATCCAGGAATTCATACAGCATTAATCTTCTCCTGGATAGGTAGGCTAAGAGAGGGGCTGGAAATAGATGCTCTCGTGAACAACGTGGATTTGTTTCCGACACTAGCCAAAATAATGAGGGTGGACATTCCCAATAACATAAGTGGGAAAAGCCTTCTGCCATTATTGGAAGAGGAAGAGAATATCGTATGCCATAGACACCAAGTATTCGCAGAGCTGACATACCACGACATTGGTTACAATCCAATCAGAGCGATACGTACTGAAAGATACAAGTATGTCCGCAACTTTGCCCCATTACCGTTCAAATTCGAGATTCCTGATGACTTCATAGATTCTGGTGCCACGAAAGCATATCTAGAGATTTATGGAGAGGAAAGGTATAACCAGCCACGGGAAGAAGAAGAGCTCTATGACTTGACTGTTGACCCGCTTGAAATGAACAATGTTGCCAGTGTGGCAGACCATGCCAAGATAAAGAGCGACCTAGCGGCTAGGCTTCTGGACTGGTTACAAAAAACCAAAGATCCCGTTCTTGAGGGAAAGATGAATGCTCCAGAGGGGCCGGGACCTTTTGTGTTCTAGCCAGATGAGGTGTCCAATCTGGAACCTTTCCAGCTCCTAATCAAGCCAGTATCTGGGTGCTGCAACCAATCGTGCGACTATTGTTTCTATTGTTTAGTACCCCAAGACGAATATCCGGAAACAGTAATGCCACTAATGCCTAGTGAAGTTTTGAAAAAGATATTGGAATCATTTCTATCGCTCGGTTTCGAAGAGAGCATCATCACGTGGCAAGGTGGAGAGCCCACACTGGCAGGAATCGACTTCTTTCGGTCTGCGATAACATACCAACAGACCTTCGCGGGGAGAGGAAAAACCATTGGAAACGCACTTCAGACGAATGGTGCCCTGATAGACCAAGAATGGGCACATTTTCTGGCACAGAACCTCTTCTTGGTGGGTCTAAGCTTGGACGGCCCAAAGCACATCCATGATGGAGCGAGAGGACAAGGGACTTGGATCAAAGCGATGAGAGCGGCAGAAACGCTCAAACAGTACGAGGTTCCCATAAATGTCCTAACGGTTGTTCATAAAGACAATGCGGACAAGGCGGCAGAAATATACACCTTCCTAAGAGAGAATGACTTCGCCCATCTGCAGTTTATCCCCGCTGTGGATTTCCATAAAGATGGCACTCTGTGCCCCCATACTCTGAGTCCTGACAAATACGGGCGATTCCTTTGTGATTTGTTTGACATATGGCTACAGAACGGTGATATGGGTACCGTAGCCATTAGGTTCTTTGATGCAGTTGTTGAGAATGCACTAGGCTACCAGAATTGCTCATTATGCAGCATTTCCCAGCATTGCCCGCCTTATCTGGTTGTGGAATGGAATGGCGATGTCTATCCTTGTGATTTTTTCGTGAACTCTCAGGATAAATTGGGAAATGTCCTGATTGATTCTTGGACCGACATTATGCAAAGACGAGGGCCTTTTGAACAGCTCAAGACTGACCTTCCAGTGGATTGCCACCAATGTGATTGGCTAAGATTGTGCAGGGGGGGATGCCCAAAAGATAGGATTGGACAGGACGGACGCCCAAAGAGCCACCTTTGCTATGGCTATCAGACCTTCTTTTCACACGTTGAACAATGGCTGAAGGCAACTACTGACCAGATTATGCGACGACACACCCAGACTAAATATCGTCCAAGCTGATCTCAGTACCTTTCTCTGCTGAAAGGTGTGCAGCGGTGGCGAACTTCTGGATTTCAAGTCCCTTCTGACCAGAGAGGATTGGCTCTGTGTCGTTCAAGATACAATCAGCGAAGTGATCAACTGCTGCATCAAAAGATGATTGCCAACCCGAGTCAATCTCATCAAATTCCCTTAGTTTGCCTTCAATAAAGGTGACAACGGGAGAATCCTTTCTCAGAGACTTTGCTGTGCATTGATTCACCCAGATGTAGCCTTTATCGCCCGTAATCTCGACCCGCTCATCTGCGGGATAGAAGTCCGAAGGAAATTCACCTTCTCTGCTCCATGTGACATCCATTGTACCGTATGTTCGCGGACGCTTGTATTTCCACATCACAGCCGCAGGGCTATCAACAACAATTGGAGCTTCCTGGTCATCGTCATACACACCAGTTTCATCGATCCAGGCTTTCACCTTCTGAACATCGCCCAGCAGAAACTCAGCTATCGAAAACTTGTGGTAACCGTCATCCCATACAAGTGGACCGCCGCCACACCGATCTTGGTCGAATCGCCACATCCAAGCATCGAGTGGCACCTCCCAGCCGCCTCCAAGGCTAGCTCCCAGCTTTATATGAATAAATGATGGACGGCCTATTTCCCCGGATTCGATAATCTCCTTCGCTTTGATATAGGGCGGATAGAACCGGAAATTCTCAAAGACCCGCAATTTGACCTCATTATCGTGGCAGATATCTATCATGTTCTGGCATTGTCGGAATTCAAGTGCCATAGGCTTTTGTACAGAAACATCCTTTTTGGCCTCAGCTGCCTTCCTCGTCACTTTTTCATGAAGGTCGTGAGGGAGCAAAATATCAACGGCATGAAGATTGTCAAGCCTCAAGAGCTCATCTATATCTGTGAATAACATGTCGGAGTCAATGCCCCACTTCGCTGACTTGTGGGCAAGACGGTCCTTGTCCAAATCACAAATGGCAATCAAATTCGCCTTCTCACTCATTTTGTAGCCATGAGCGTGGAGATCTGATATTCGCCCGCACCCCACTATTGCGAAGTTGACTTGTTCATTCATTGGTTTCACAGCCATTTGATAGCGTCATGCCACGGAAATGTATTATGGTACTTATCTTCTTGGTATGCATGGCGGTTTTCATGAATAGCAAAGAGATGAAGGATGGAATTCAGCGTTCTGCAGCAAGATCACTCTTGAAATCAACTGGACTCCGACTGGAGGATATTGAGAGGCCCTGGGTCGCAGTAGTGAATTTCTTCACAGAGGTCGTGCCGGGACATGTACACCTCAGAGAACTTGCAAATACTGTGAAAGAAGGCGTATTCTTGGGAGGTGGTCAACCGTTTGAGTTCAACACCATCGCAGTCTGTGACGGCATCGCTCAGGGAACAGAAGGCATGAAGTATTCATTGCCCAGTCGAGATTTAGCAGTTGAAACTATCGAGATAATGATACGAGCACATGGTTTTGACGCCATGGTTCTTCTTCCATCATGCGACAAGACAGTACCAGCTAGTCTTATGGCCGCTGCTCGGTTAAACATACCCAGCATCATATTAACGGGAGGCCCTATGTTTCCCGGCAACTATTGCGGTAGAGAATTGAGCCTAGTTGAGATGAGGGAATACATTGGAAGAGTTCGGGCGGGAGAATTAAGCAAAGAGGAATTGCTGCAGATCGAGAGTATAGCTTGTCCATCAGCAGGCTCGTGCAGTATGATGGCAACTGCAAACACCATGGCTGCCGTCACTGAGGCGGTAGGGATGTCACTGCCAGGATGTGCTACTGCTCATGCCCTTATGGCAGAAAAGCAGCGTCTTGCAAGAAGTAGCGGGCAGATGGTAATTGAGCTGCTTAACAACAAGACCACTCCCAGAAAAATCATGACTGAAAAAGCGTTACAGAATGCAGTCACTGTTGACCTCTCATTGGGAGGGAGTCTGAATTCTGTTCTCCATATGATGGCCATCGCACAAGAACTCGAAATAAAAAACTTTGACCTTAGCGTCTTCAATAAGCTAACAGAGAGGGTTCCTCAGCTCTGTGCCCTCAAGCCCTCTGGCCAGGACTCGGTGTGGAAATTGGATCTCGCCGGTGGGATTCCTGCAGTCATGAGAGAGCTCGCGAAAGGAAATCTACTTCATACGGATGAAATCACTGTCGCTGGAAAGACATTAGAACAGAATCTCTCAGAGTTTCATTTTCCTGCAGAAAAGCATTCAATCATTCACACCGTTAAGAATCCCGTGAAGACACAGGGAGGTATTGTAGTACTCTCAGGAACATTGGCACCAAAAGGAGCCGTGATTAAGCAGGCAGCGGTTCCCAGCAGCATGGTGGAATTTGCTGGGCCCGCCAGAGTCTTTGATAGCCTTGAAGAGGCTCTCGACACGCTCTGGGAAAAAGATATTGCAAGTGGGTCCATTATGGTGGTTAGATACGAGGGCCCGAAGGGTGGTCCGGGAATGCGTGAGCAGCATTCCATAGCGTCTCTTATCTCGGGACTTGGTGAAGAGATTGCACTCGTAACTGACGGAAGATTCTCTGGCAGTTCGCGTGGTGCGGCAATAGGACATGTTGCACCAGAGGCAGCCGCTGGAGGACCGATCGGAGTTGTGAAGGATGGTGATAGTATTTCTTACTCAATTCCGGAGAGAAAACTGGACCTTGAAATTTCTGAAGAAGAGATGGAGTTTCGATTGTCCGATTTTGACCCAAGACCACAAGAGATTAGTTACAGGCGGGGCATACTACATAGGTACCGTAGGCTTGTATCTTCTGCTGATGAAGGAGCCGCGTTCAAGGATGAAAGTGAATGAAATGACATCCAGAGAGATGACAGGTGGAGAGATGATTGCGAAATATATGAAGATGCAAGAAGTCCCCTATGCGGTGGGAATCCCAGGACATGGATGTCTGGGCCTTGTTGACGCGTTTCTTGAGCATGGAATAGAAGTCATTCAAGTTAGGCATGAGCAGAGTGCGGCACATCTTGCAGATGGCTATTTCCGGGTCACTGGGAAACCTCTCGTTGTGTTCACCAGTATTGGACCTGGGGGTTGTAACACGGTCATTGGGGTCGCCACGGCGTACGTGGATTCAAGTTCAATGATATTGATAACAGGCTCGACTCATGTACGGTGGCAAGGACATGGTGTTCTCCAAGAGATCGAGAGATCACACTGGAACGACTTTGCTTCCATACTAGAACCCATAGTTAAGAAGACCTATAGAATCTCCAGCTTGGAGCAAATCCCATGGGTCCTCCATAATGCATTCAAGGCTGCCGCTACAGGTCGACCAGGTCCTGTTCATATTGATCTTCCCATGGATATGCAATCTGAGAGCATTGAGGTTACGCTATTCCCAGACGAGCCTTTTGTAAGGGGAGAATACCGACCTTTTGCAGATCCAGAGAAACTCAGACAAGCAATCGATATGATTCTCGAAGCTAATCAATCTGTCATTGTCGCGGGCGGCGGGGTGCTTCATGCAGAGGCAACCGAAGAGCTACGGAAACTAGCAGAAGCACTAACAGTTCCCGTCGTGTGTACAATGGCAGGAAAAGGTGCATTTCCTGAAGACCATCCCCTCTTTGGATTCTATCCAGGTACAAAAGGATCTCCTATCGGAAATCGATTGACGAGTAATGCAGAGGTCATACTGGCTCTCGGCTGCAGATTTGCAGACGAAACTACGAGCAGCTATAGGCAGGGGGTTTCATTCGATGATAAGAAGACGAAATTCATCCAAGTTGATATCTCGCCATATGAACTCGGTAAGAATTATGATGTCGCTCTGCCGATTCTTGGGGATGTAAAGACAACCCTCTCTCAAATGTTGGAAATCATCAAAGAAGAAGAAATGCCACAAAAGAACTACAAAGAATCGGAGATAGCTGCAAGGATTCAAAATGAGAAGAAGAAATGGTTTGAACAGCTGCAGAAACATAGAGGCCATACTCCTATGACAATCTCTGAGTTACTAGCAAATCTGAGAGAGGTCATTCCCCGAGATTCATTTGTGGTAACCAGTGCGGGGCACACCCAAGCGGCACTGTTTCAGGAGTTTCCAATCTATGAACCAGGAACGCACGTAACATCAGGTGGATTCTCTACAATGGGATTTGGTGTTCCAGCTGCCATGGGAGTGAAACTAGCATATCCAGAACGGGCGGTGGTTTCTGTGGAGGGAGATGGCTCCTTTCTAATGACATCTCAAGAGCTAGCTGTTGCTGTTCAATACAATATTCCAATCAGAATAGTTATTGCTGACAATCAGGGATGGATTAGCATTAGGGATCTTCAATTGGATGCTTATGGCGAGGACAGAGGATTCGCAACAGAGTTCTGGTCCAGAAGCATGGGAAAAGCGCAGTCTCCCGACTTCGTCGCACTTGCTAAGGCATATGGCTGCTGGGCACAGGCATGTTCTGCTCCTGAAGATTTCAAGGATTCTATGAAGAAAGCATTAGATGCGGATGGCCCTGCGGTAGTTGTGGTTAATGTGAATAGAGAACACCCATTGAGCGAATCTCCAGTATATGGTTGGTGGGATGTACCCAAGCCAACCTATCTAGATAAAGAAGGTAGAGATTGAATCAAGTCGCGAATATTTATGACAGAAGAGGCAAACCTAATTGTACCGCCCCCACTTCAACTAAAGGTGGCAGCTCTGCTATTCTTGAGTTTCCTCTAGCATCTCCTCACGCGGATACTGTAGCTTCTCTTTCTTGCCATCATGGATACTGTCCCTCTCATCCTTGATCTTGCTTAGCCGCTCGCCCACCAAGGTATATCGGGACATGGCAAAAATGCCAATTAGAAGTGCTATCGATGGAAATACGCCCATTAGTAGTTTCAGACCTGTGAGGGTTTCCATTGTGGCAGTTTCAGGCGTGAAGACCCTCCAGCCTACGCTATTGAACACGAGATTTATGCTTAAGAAGACCATGATAACTGCGAGTCTCATGACAAGGGCGTTGACTCCGAAGTAAGCGCCCTCTCTCCTTACACCAGTCTTGACTTCATCCTCATCAATAATATCAGCAATTACAAGGTCTTTGAGATAAAGACTGCCAGAGAGCCCTATCCCATTCAGTGCAAATGCAATAAGTGCGATTGTGACATCTCCGACAAAAAACAGAGGAACCAATGCGGCAATCCAAAGAGCCATGCTGGCTATCCAAGCCTTGCGCAAGTTACCCCATCTATTTACCACATGTTTCCAGAGAGCCATGAAGACCCCTCCTGATATGAAAGCTGCAGCCAAGAGAATCCCCAGAAAAATTGACTCTCCTGCCCCGATTCCCAGCACAAACTGGCCATAGAGCGGGATGATGGTAGGTATGAGACCAAATACATACCAGTTGCAGGTGTTTACAACAAGAAACACATGGAATGTGCGGTTACCGAGAGTATGCTTGAATGCATCACTCCAGCTTGGGACGTCCAACCAATCCTCCTTGAACTCGCGTCTCTCTGAAACACCCCATTTCAGAGTTATGAGATAACCCACAGCTACGATTACTGCAAGAATCATGCCCGCCTGCTGATATTCGGCCATCACAATATCTGCGGCCACATCTTTGGCGGATAAATCAGATATAAGAAGCGTCGGAACTAGAAAGGCAATCAGAAGCCCCAGTATGAGGAAAATCTGACGAATATTGTTTGCCGAGGCACGTTCCGGTTCTGTCAGGTACATCTCCGGGAAGAGAGAAGTCAGATTTAGGCTGTTGAAAGTATACACCGTATCAAAGATCATGATGATGATGACGAAATAGATGAACGACCACAATAAGCTCCCCACAGGCGGAGTCCACAAAACAATCATGAGTAGACTCAACGGAAGAAATGTCAAGCCTACATAGGGAACTCGTCGTCCCCACCGAGTCTTTGTTTTGTCAGAAATCAGCCCTGCTAAGGGGTCATTAATTGCATTCCAGACACTCCAAGTCACAAATCCCAGAGTAACTAGGTTTATGTCGATTCCAAGTACGCCATAGTAGAACGTGAAGACAAGAAATGTGAAGACTTGATACGCAACGCTGTCCGACAATGCGCCAAATCCAAATGCCACTTTGTTTCCGGGGATATAGCCGTTTCCTTCTTCTGCCATCTTTGTTCAGCTCTTTATACGGATTAGTGCCTGATTAATAATCGGCGAGATAAATCTGTTTGGTAAAATGTGAAGAACGCAAAATTCTGACAGCGGAAATAGTCCTTCAATACACGCACCGGTATTTCGCCTGCCGAAATTAGGAAAGCTGAATTGAAACGCAGAAAAGAATAATGCGGTCGGATCATCACACACAATCATTTTGATTTGGAAATGGATATGTTGCAATGAAATGAAGCTCATCACATGGCTCATCTACTAATCCTAATAAAAAATCATTCAAGACATCAGCTAAGAACCATATCTTAGCCCTCATTTAGTAGAGGTTTCATTCGGTGGAAACTACTAGTTGATTAGCTCGTCAAACGCAGACCCAGCTGATATCTATGAGCCTCATCAGTCACAGTATGCCAGACTCCACTGCTATTGATCACTCGTTTCAGCGCTTCAACTCTTGCTTCACTGGGATTCATTTCCTCTGAGAGCCGTTTGAATTCTTGCTGGAAATGAATCTGTTCTCTCACCGTCAGGATTGGCTCTGAGCTCTTGGCGACAAGCTTCTCTGCCCCAGAAGGCGCCATGCCGTATTTTTCAACTAGCAATCCAACCATTTTCGCAAAGGGTTTCGATCCATAGGGCATACTTATTCATACTAGTATTAAGGTTTTAAAACATATCCCCTTCGTTATTTGATTGTTTTCGAACATTCATTAAAAACGGCGCTTTCGTAAAGCGACACCTTCCAGACATTCGACGAGGGGCTTGGAGATTAGTATTTTTGTGGAAAACCGATACGAGCGAGTTCTGTTGCAAATGAGAATAGATGCCTGTAAGCGTTTCAGTTGAGTAAAGCTATTCCTATATCTCTCTTTTTATGGTCGTTTCTTCATATTGAACATATCCTCGCCCTTGCCCCCAGGTAGAGGTAGAAACCAAAGTGGAGGAGAAGTAGCCACACGCTGAGAGCGATAAGAAGACACCCAACTACTATCTCGACACTTCGAGCAGATTCTGCCATCTTTGATGCAAGCCGATCCCTGCTCTCACCAGTAACAAGTGCGATGGCTAGATACGGAGTGAAAGCGCCAAGCGAAGCAAGAATGCCAGCAGTCAGGATGCCAGTCACTAGAATGCTCCTTGTCCGGCCATATTCCGATTGAAGATTCCTAATCAAGAAGAGAGGAAGTAGTGGGAAAAGACAAGGAGAAGTTGCGATATACAATCCCACATCAAATACAGTTCCCAATTGAATGATCCACTGGATAAGAACGGCAAAGAGCTCCTGCATTCGAAAAACCTACTGTTCAATCAATTCCGTTAGGGCATCACGCATCTCAAACCAGCACCACGTTCCTTCATGAATACATCTCAATATACCTGTTTCATCAATCGGTTCAATAGTTGGTGAGTATCGCATTCTGAGGAAATCAGGTGCATCCTTGTAAGTATCAATACTCACGTTCCAAGCAGGATTGTGCTCCGATCTACAATAAATCATCCACACGGGTCGTTTTTGTAGCTGTGTCATTCGGCCTCATAGAATCAATCATGAAGGCTGTTACACCTCCAACTAAGATGATGCCATGCACAATCACTATAATCAGAAACCCCTTGGAATCCTCTTTTGAAACATCCTCTGTTTCGTCCATATGTTGGAAGAAACATTGCGCCCACGTGACGCACACTCTGAAACCGAAATCTATTGCGCTTGCAGATGCAGGGGAGAATACATCAACTTGCATAACCCAAATGACCGGTTTTTTATCCTTGAATGTTGTTTCTATCATATGCGATTAGGGATTTCATACCACGAGAATGTGAATAACTGGGCTACAGCTAGCTTACTGGAAACCATGAAAAAGAAAGGTCATGACGCAATCCCAATTCGATTGGCCGACATGGGTGCTGAAATCCCAAACAGATTCATCCATATTGATAATGACGTAACCGACATGGATGGCATTATTGTTAGAACAATCGGATTTGGTACGGGTGACCAAATCACATTCAGAATCAGCTTGCTTGAGCAGTTCGAGGATGCTGGGATATATGTCATGAATCCGGCATATTCGTTCCGGCGGGCAAAGGACAAGTACGCAACTCTCACTGCCTTACACAAAAACGGTATAGCAGTTCCAAAAACGTTTATCGGAGAAAATCTTGAGGCAGCTATGGAATTCGTTGAGGAGGTAGGAGATGTCGTCATCAAGCCGCTCATTGGAGCTAGAGGGTTGGGATCAATCAGAGCCAAACATGAGGAACTCACCTATAGAGCAATGAAATTTGTTCATCAGCTTGGTCAGGTCTTGTATGTTCAACAGATGATAGATAAGCCTGACAGAGATATCCGGGCCTTTGTGATTGGCGGCGAGCTGGTTGGCGCAATGTACAGATACCTCCCTGAAGACGATGACGACGAATGGCGAACAAATGTGCATGGTGGAGGTCGCGCAGAGGCAGCTACTCTTTCAGCCGAATATGAAGAATGTGCGATACGGACAGCAGAAGTTCTCAAATTGGACTATACTGGCGTAGATATCTTGGAATCAAAGAATGGACCAGTTGTTATTGAGGCCAACGCCTCCCCCTCATGGAGCGCGCTATCCAGAGTGACTGGCTTGGATGTTGCCGATATGATAATCGACCATCTCGTCGAGAAATTTAAGCGATAATTTTGTACTTTGCTCTTTTATTGATTGCACCAATCCGGCACTTTTTTAATAAACTGAAGGCGGCTCGCACGAGAACAGATGACCATATACGACGGCAAGAACGATGCGCCCGCTTTCACTGCTCCTTGTGGGCGGATTGGATGTATATCAGTGTACTCCAGCAGAGAGTGTCATATGTGTCAGTTTATTGAGGTGATTGTAAGGCAGGCTCTTAGAGCAGAGGGCCTCCCAGAAGACATTGTGAAACAAATACCTGAAGAAAGACCAATCGAAAATATGCCATTCGATTCGGTCTACGCATTTCCCTCCGTTCGGGTGTGTGACCGTATTCTAGATGGAATCCCTACACCATTGGAGATTAGAAACGCTCTGAGAAAAGCGAATCACTTGCACTGTTTCTTGAAGACTGAATAGAATAGATGCTATAAACCGACTGCTCTATTCCTTCTTGGATGTCAATGCTTTGACTTCATCACGAGAGAGAATCCTGAATTGCTTTTCTTCAGCATCGACCACACCTATGTCAATGGTTTCATCTTCTTCGTCTTCCTCTTCGGACCTAGCCTCAGATTGACGAATGCCCCGAAGTGCCAAGTCAATCGCTCCATCCAAATCCGGCAACTTCTTGCCTGCGAGTTCTTTCTCAAAGAAATCCCTTACGATATCTGCATCCTTTCCAATCGCGTGTGCTTTCCAGCCCCAAAATGAACCTGATGGATCGGTAGAATACAATTGAGGACCAAAATCATCAACTCCTGCAACAAGCAGTGATACACCAAAGGGACGTACTCCACCGTACTGGGTATGCATCTGTTTTGTATCGCAGATATCAACCACTAGGGATTGAATAGAGATGGGCTCGTCATATGATAGTCGATTTACCTGAGATCTCACTCGAGCTTGGTCAATAAGCTTGCGAGCATCAGCGTGTAGTCCTGCAATAGCAGTACCAACATGATCATCAATCAAGAGAATCTTCTTGAGAGTTGAAAGGTCAATGAGCTTGTTTGGAGTTCGCTTCTCTCCTGCGAGCACCACACCGTTTGTTGCCTTTACTCCAACTGCCAAAGGACCATGCCTAACAGCCTCTGTCGCATATTCAACTTGGTACAAACGACCCTCAGGACTGAAAACCGTGATAGCTCTGTCGTAGCCCATCGATTGATTTGGAAACATGATAACTCTACTCTCTGCAATTATGGGACCCGAAAACGATATGGTCAGTAGAACGACACATGAAGCCAGTTTATAAAAGTATTCAACTGGCATAGATATGGTCGATTCAAGGCAAATAGCCACCGATTAGCGAAACTGTAGGTCCACTTCAATTTTCCCAGATTGGGTACTCACGATCTCTGCTAGGTCCTCCTTCTTGGGGCGTTCCAGAGTTGGTGCTTCCCCTTCTCGAACCCCAGATGATGGTACATAGTCTTGAATAACGTAGCGCCCTTCAAATCCTATCTGTTCAAGGTTATCTATAATGTCTGCAATATCCTGGGGGCTTAGTAGATTCTGTGCATAAGTAGTTCTTGGCCACAGTTCGACATCGGATTTTACTAGCATCTCGATTGATTTCTTTACATTGGGCCAAGAGTTATGTTTTGTTCTACAGACCTCTTCATATCTCGAAGGCGAAGCCTTTACGTCAAGCCAAACTGAATCGAGGTATGGAATGCACTCCTCAAGCACCGATGGAACGGACCCCTGAGAGTTTAGATTGATATGAAAGTCCCCTGTTTTGCTCAGCGCCTTAAGGAGGTCAGGCAATTCCTTTTGAATTGTAGGTTCTCCACCGGTTATGCAGTAGCCATCCACTAGGTAGCCACTCGCGCCGGAAACTACCTCGAGAACAGACATTTCCGTTCCAGAATCGAGGGGAATTATGTTTGCATTTTGACAGTATGGGCAATCAAAGTTACATCCAGCCGTAAAGATGACCGTAACAGGAATGCCAGGGACATCAACAAGACTTACATCAATGATTGAAGCGATTCTCATCACTTGCTCATCTTCTAGTCTATTCCTCCTTCATACCGCAATAAATCTCCATCGATATTGAACCATGTATACCGCGATTCGTTGAATATCGCCGTCATAGTATATATGATATGATATTTATTCGAATGATTTTACTAGAATGCTTATTAATTTAAATTCATTTGGCAATAATGGGACCAGAAATGGCGGAATTAAGCGTAACAAAAGATGATATTCTAAGGAGCACTCTCTTCCACATTCAAATTAACCGCTGCGAATACATTGATGACTTTCCAGAAGCGGTTTCTAATGTATTTGACAAAATGATTGATGAGAATGGGATGCCGAGTTACAAGAAACTGAAGAGGAAGCTCTACAAAATAGATACCAGTTTCTTCAGTATTAACAAAGGAAAGACAAAGAAGAAAGACTTCTACGAAGGCTTATACGAACGAATCGAAAGAAAGGCCGATTAGGAACTTCATTCAGCAAGTCTGAGTCTAAGCACAAACTTGGCTCCTTTACTGGGCTCTCCTGGAACACGATCAAAGACTTCAAGTTGCCCACCGTATTTTGTGGCCATTTGGGAAACCAGAGTTAGACCCACACCGCCAGAGCGTTTGGATTTATCGAATAGGGTTTTTTTCCGACTATCACTGATACCAGGCCCGTTATCAGCGATGGATACCTCTAACATTTCACTCAATCGCTTTATTTCCACCCAAATTTTCCGGTCGTCCTTAGGATTATGTCTTGCAGCATTCTCTAGAAGATTCCAAAGTAGCTCACCCAGAAGTGCATCAGCATGAACATGGATCCTATCGGGAAGTCCAACAACTTTGACATCAGCCCCGTGTACGCGGCGCACAATCGAAACCTTCTCATCGACCACTTCTGTGAGGTCTACTTTTGCAGTAGGTAAATGCCGCAGCTGTCCGGCACGCTTCACTTTTGTAATTAATCGATTACACCGCTCTACCGCATCTTGGATATCCATACGTGCATCCTCAATGTAAGAGTCTGGGAGCTCCTCGTCAAGAAGGCCTGAAGATGTCATGATTACCTGAAGTTGATTTGCAATATCATGAGTAAGCAAATCAAGATAGAACTGAATCGATTCCTCCGCCTCCTTCTGAGGAGAAATGTCAGTGATTACCGCAAAAGTGCCAAGGAATTCATTTTCAGGAGAGAAGTAGGGCATAGCTGACACAATGGTCGGAACCAATTTACCCGATTTGGTTTCCCATCTTAACTCATAATGATCAGATATGCCAGCCTTACGCTCCTCGCGTTTGGTTTCGACAAATATGTTATCTTTATCTCTGGTGAATTCTACCCAGCCGTGTCCAATAATCTCCTTGGGCTCACGTTCCAGCATCTCACAGAAGGCTTTGTTTGCATAAACGATACGACCATTTTTATCATCTATTGATAGCCCGTCATTCATTGTTTCAACGAGTGTCCGATATTTTTCTTCACTCTGTTCCAAAGCCTTCTTATCAGTAATCTGTTGCGTTATATCTAGAATGTGCAAGATTGTCTTTTTTCCTTGCGACTCTGTCGAGGCAACTGATGCCATGAGATTGAGGTTAGCTTTTTCGCCGCCAACTCGAGTGACCTCGATACGATAAGCCCCAGGACCAATATCACCGCTTTGACGTTTCTTGTATTTTTGTGAAACTCGGGAAGCGACATCTTTCTCAAGGAAATCTCGGAAATCACGCCCAATATATCCTTCAGCAGGCCTTCCAAGAACGTCCTTCGCAACTTGATTGATGTATTCGATCTGATAGTCTTCGTTTACTATCATTATAGCCTCGTGGCTATGTTTCATAAGATGTTCGAGTATTTGTTGTGTAACTCTTACTTCACCCAACTTCAGAGCCGTATTAGTTGAATAAGCGCTGTTCCTCGATTTCTGATCTCCCGAATTCATTCACTCTATCTCCGATGATAATGACCAGGACTATGGAATTCCCGACCCAACCTGCTGATGCCGTGAGAGCTGATTTGCTGACTAATCACGGGGATATACGACAGATATTTACCAATGACATATACTATATAAATTTCGTAGTTGCTATTTATGAGGTTTAGTCATATTTGCTCCAGGGGGCTGAAGGGGGCTTCTGTTTACCATAACCAACAATATCATCCATCTTTACAATCAAACGATTCATCCAAGGCATCTTTTCTACAAACCAAAGGATTACCCTGTGTAATATGCCATCTTCTTTGTTATACGGACAGGAACGAAGGCAATTGGAACATTCAGAGCCGTTTTCAACCCAAAAACCATAGCATGTTTCCGGGTTGATATACCATTTCTTGACCCCGGGATTGTTTGATTTGGTTTTCCCTCTCATGGTCCTTTCAGGTCCAAATGGAATTGATTGCGAAGGACAGTGGACTGCACACTTCTCACACACTTCACAGAATCTTAAGACAGACTGCACAAATTTGGTGTCCGGTTGGTCGGGCTCTAAGGGCATATCGGTGAGTACCTTTGCAAGTCTGACCCTTGGACCGTATTTTTTCGTTATCAGAAGACCATGCCTGCCATATCCTCCGAGTCCAGCATCAATAGCTAATGGAACGCTTAAACCAACATCGTTGCCACAGGAAATTGCTGAGTAGCCAAGTCTTCGAATGAAGGCTAGAAGTTCAATTTCCAGAAAAGCCATCTTTGAGTAGCCAAGTGCAGTAGCCGCTGAGCTGGTGAACGATGGAGATGTGGCTATGGAGTCATAGTCCATTTCAATAGCCATAACAATTGCACGATCGAAGGCTTCAGGGATTTCATACGGATTTCCTTTTCGATTTTCTGAATAGAGCCATCTTCTATCAAGCTGAGCAATGCCCACAAGATCTGCACCTATAAATCGTGCAGCGCGCTTGATGGCGAGAGTTAGCGTCTGTGACGTTGCTTGTATTAACCGATTTCTTGTTGGTTTTACAGTTGCTTCTTGGGGACTTCCAGTGATGTGTGTTCTTTTATTATACAGGTGCCAGTTAGCGACAGCTAATTCATGTTCGAATCTCCCATATCCGTCAATATTCCTTTCAATCATGGCCTCGGCGCCATACCACTCGTCCTTTCCGTAGTACTCAAAGTTCGCGTCATTTCTAACCCTCGCAAAAATCATACTGGATTCAGAAAAACGGGAGTATTCCTCTGTTACTTCATAGGGTTTCTTCTGAGCTACAGATGTCCGCGAGCTTTTCTTCTCACTCGTTTCTTGCTCGCGTTGGTGAATGCTTGTGATGGCACCATGAGGACATGACCGGATGCAGCTCAGGCATTCGGTGCATTTCGCTTCATTAATCACAGGATATCCCTTGGTAATGGAGAATGAAAGAGGAGCGTCTTCGCTGTGGATACTTCTGCACGCCTCTATGCATTCCCTATCACAGGCATCTTGCTTACATAATGAAACCAAAATTTCCATGCTTACACCCGGTCTTGCCAGTGTCGTACCCTGACAATTAACTCCTTCTCTTCGGTACAAAAACCAACAACAGGCGGAAGACGGCAAAGTAGTCAATATTCCAATGATAACTTTGGAAAGACGCAATCTTTGACTCTCTTTACATTCTCTCTAGTGATTTCCCAAGTTTCTTCATCGTCTCGAAAAGGAGCTTCCTCCTCCGGAATTCCTACGTCAAGACCAGATAATAACGAGATAATTACTTTCGCACCTATTTTGAAAATTTCAGGATTATATCCACCACCAGAGACAACTCCCAAGCAACCATCGCAGTAGCGATGAGAGAATCTGTGGAACCATTCTGCAACATAGTGGATAGTCTTGAATGTAAGGTTTAGATGAGCGAGAGGATCTCGGTAGTGTGCATCGAAGCTGGGAAGAAAGAGAATAAAGTCCGGCTCAAAGAGGTGAACCAGTGGTGGAACCAACTCATCAAAGGCATAGCGATATACATCATCACCCGCATCCATCGGGAAAGGCATATTGATGTTATACCCTCGACCAGAATCTGCACCTATATCTTCTATGAAGCCATCATGAGGATACATCCACTCGGAATCTTCGTGAAATGAAATTGTCATGACGGCAGGATCTTCGTAGAAATAATCCTGAGTTCCATTTCCATGATGGACATCAAAATCTGCAATTAGAATCCGCTCATAACCAAGTTCTTTCAGCAGAATGGTGCCCATGGCAACGTCATTAAAGATACAGAAGCCGCCCCCATGGTTGTAGAAGGCATGGTGAAAGCCGCCAGTTGGTGAGTAGAAATGGTCAATCCTGCCCCCATGCATAGCTCTGATCCCCGAGGTTATTGTTCCAGACGTTAGGAGAGAATGTTCTAAGATACCCACGAATCCAGGAGTATCAATGTCTATATCGCCCTCACCAGTCTTCGAGATTTGCCTGACTTTCTGAATGTACTCCTCAGAATGTGCCTTCCGGAGAAGGTCGTCTGATACGGGTTCGGGTTTTATGATTTCGATACGAGAGGCATCAAGAATGCCGGATTCAAGTAAGAAGTCGTGTACCATCTGAAAACGTCCCACTCTTACCGGATGACGGGCTCCAAAATCGAATGTTTCTAAATCAGAGTCCCACATGAATCCGACAGTGCAAGAGGAGAAATCATTATTCATTGCGCCAGCGCGGCGTTGAAAACTTATATGGATACCGAGCGTGGGATACACGGTGGGCGGTCAGTTGAGGCTTCGAGAGATAGGGAGAGAGCCAATTTCTTCTGATGCTTACAGCCTCTTTGTAAGGTAGAGACCACAAGTTAATCCCCCAGGTCTTTTCACTGGACTATGGAGAACAACTGAAGGTATATGATACTTCAGGGACGCTACAGTCATCAAGAAACTGGAGTAGTAAGGTTCGATGTATAGCTGTGGGAAACGTTGAGGGAGGATACATCTGTATCATCATTATACCTCGTGAATAGGCACTCGCAGCTATCCCTGCACTTGAAGCTAGAATACAGGTTGCAGATCTTCAATCAACCACTTTCATTATTGCAGTTACCGTTGGCGGTATATTGATAGCGGGAGCTGTACCAGTAATCGTGTCCAATCAGATAACTCGTCCTCTTCAATACTTGATGGACTTGGCAAACAGAAAGGTATAAGCTATGATTAACCAAGAGAGGTTGGATACAAGCAATCTCCAAGTTGATAGGGTATATACTGGACAGGATGACGAGACGGCGAATTGGCCCGGGCATTCCAAGGGATGATAGATACCATCCGACAGGAGGATACCGAGGAATAGGCCGTTTCATGAAAGTGAGATGCATATAATGGAAAACTGGACAATAGAAGATGCCAAGCTAGTGTATGGTCTAGATAGGAATGACCTGCATTTCCTTAACGTGACCAAAGACGGCAAGCTTTGCATTGAAATCGAAAAACAACGGATGACAATAGAGGATTTGGTTTCGCGGATTCGTCAAGAGAACGAAATGAAGGAAGGATATACCTCATCCTTCACACTTCGGATGCCTCAATTAATTACGTACCAGATTCTGAAGCTGAAGAAATGCTTCCACAAAGTCATTGATGAGCTGGGCTATGATGGAGAATTCCATGGTATCTACCCGGTCAAGGTGAACCATAGAAAAGATTTCGTGATTCCTGTACTAATGTCAGACTCCTCCTACGGAATAGAGGCCGGAACCAAGGCAGAGCTACACTTGATTAGAAATGTCGTCGGCAATGAAAAACACCGACTCATCATTTGTAATGGAGTCAAAGACGCCGAATACCTTTCAACTATCAAGGAACTCACTGAGGATGGCTATAACATAGGAATAAGCATAGAATCTGTACACGAGGCAGAATCGATTGTAGACTTGTTCAGACCTGACGAAGCGACTCTTGTGTTGCGTCTGAAACCATATCTCACTGTACGTGGACATTGGGCTCATTCTGCAGGAAGAGATTCAAAGTTCGGTCTAAGCATCCACGACCTGTTCGACGTCGTTGAGTTATTGAAGGAAACTGGCTTTGCTGCCTCTGTAACAACCATTCTTGGTCATGTAGGTTCTCAAATCACTGCAATTGAAGATCTCAGGAAGTTCGCTCACTTCATGACACGAAGGTTTTACGAGATAAGATATATGGGATTCGAAAACCTCACAACTATTGATTTTGGCGGAGGCTTGCCCATTGACTATACAAGTAGTCATCCAGATAATATGATGGAGTTGTATGCAAGGGCAATCATCGGAGGTATTATTGATGAGATGGAAAACCAGACTGCAGAGCGCCAAGCACCGGATATCATGATAGAGTCGGGCAGAGGGATTACTGCGTTGAGCTCACTCGTCATTGTTGAGGTTCTAGAAGTACGGTCAGTATATCGCTCAACACGTGATTCTGATGAGATGGCAAAGCGCCTTGAACCATGGATATCCAGACTTAATGATGCTAATTCAGCGCAGGAGATTCTTAATATTTGGGAGAAATTTATTGCAGATAGCTCATCAGAATCCCCTTCGCTCTTCGAGCTTCGTGAACAGGAAATGCTTCGTGGAGCATTGCGGTCAGAGATTCGGAAACATATTGCCCGGGTTGGTATTGATGTGCTGGTTTCGAGTAATGTTGTTCAGGAACTCTGGTATCCAGAGCATATAGTGATCGGTAGCTTCAGCGTTTTCAATAGTGCTGGCGATCATGTACTTGTCACACAACATTTCCCCATTTTGCCCATAACAGACCTACATGTGAGACCAGAAACAACAGTTCGCCTAGTTGATATTACGTGTGATTCAGATGGAGAGATCTCGCAGTTTCATAGAAAGGGCACGGGAGAGATGTGGTACACCAACGACTATAGACCAATCACTATGGCAGTTGGAGAGATGGGTACTGGAATTCCTGTTGGCAAGCTTGAGAATGTGCAGGATTCTTACTTCGTTATCGCTTTGACAGGGGCATACCAAGATGTAATTGAGATGGGTCATGATCATTTAGGAGACCTTCCTGATGTTGAGCTTCTTCTTGATAAGGATGGAAACTGGCAAACACGTTGGATGGCTGGAGCCCAGAACATGGAGGAGATCCTTGAAGACATAGGATATTTTGGTTTGGATATTGATGAAGACCCTTACATGTCTGGTGAGAGATGATGGCAAGAGATAAGTCAAAGTTTGATATCGTACGGGATCTGCTCTCTGGTCATCATGTATTAGTCGCCTTCAGTGGAGGAGTAGATAGCTCCGTGTTGGCACACAATGCAAAGAGGTGGGCAAAAGAAGTCAGTCTCATCCTGGTTAGTAGTGAAACTATCACAAGTGAAGAGATTCAAAACGCCAAATCCGTGGCAAATGAATTGGATTTAGGCCTCGACGTGATTGATTTCGACTGGCTGAGCCACAACGACCTCGCAAGCAATCCAATCGACCGTTGCTATCAGTGTAAAAAGGCTCTCGCGAAACTCTGGAAAGAACATGCCAGCAAACTTGGATTCGATATGGTTGTGGAAGGGACAACAGCGACAGAGATGTCTGGAAGAAGGCCGGGAGAACAAGCTCTTAGAGAGGAGGGCATCACGTCACCGTTTCTCTTGGCTGAGCTAACAAAGTCCGATCTTCGAGCCTATGCCCGGGAACATGACTTGTCCATAGCAGAGCGGCCTTCAATGGCATGCTTGGCAACACGATTTCCCTATGGCACACAAATCACCAAGGAATTACTCCGGACAATAGAGGAATTCGAGGAGAGGATTCGAGAGATGACCGGTGTTCATAGACTAAGAGTTCGATATCATGATGATATTGTCAGAATTGAAGTCGCGCCTGAAGAGCGTGATGCATTCTTTGATAAGGAGATTCTCGATGACCTCCATCAAATAGGGAAGTCTCTAGGATTTCAGTATGTCACACTTGATTTGAAGGGATACAGGTCAGGATCTATGGATGAACCCCTATGTGAGGAAGAAAAACGCTAACCTGAAAAGGTATTTCTTTCAAAGAGCGCCAAGCTTTGATTTTACTCATCCAGAACAATAGGGCGTTTTGCAGTCATGGGACCCAATCCAATCAACTACTTCCATGCTAACACTACCATCGCAATGGGGATAGCAATCTGGGAGATCGTATACGGATTTGCGGGCTTCTCTTGTTTTTCCGGGTCGATTCAGTCACCTTTCGATACCAACTCATTTTCCAGTTGAGGATAATCATATCCTGTTTCTCTTTTCTCTCGCCCATTTGCGATTGATGGGAAGATAGCGATGAAAAGGAGTAGAGTTGGAATCAACCAACCTGTAGTACTTGTTGCGAAAGCCAAGAATCCTCATAACAGGAGGAAGAGTACAAGGAACTTAGTTTTGAAATTTTCTATTGCGCTTTTGTTTTTTCGCCATCCGGTAATTATTCTTAACGTGTTCCGCTTCAAATCACTAGCACTGGTTTCAATCACGCACGCATATTAGCTTCTTTTGCGGAGTTGACAAAAACTCATATCCATTCTTAGAAATTACAATATCCTCCTCAAGGCTTACTTGACCATAGTCCTCAGTTGTCACGTAAAGCTCAAGCGTGAAGACATTCCCCACTTCCACCTCGCCTTTTGGAATATCACCATAGCGTTCCCATAGAGGGCCCAACAAAACACCACCATCATGAGCATGCTGCCCCACCTGATGCCCAAGAGCATGTTGATACTCTTCATAGCCATGGTCTACAACATAGTCTCGAGCGATCGCGTCAACCTCAAATCCCTTCATACCCGGTTCTATTCTGTCAGCAGCTGTCTGTATCGCATCGCGAACCGTATTGAATGCTGAGGTGATTTGATCTGGAACATCTCTCTCCTTGCCGAAGAAAAACATCCGCTGTATATCAGAGCAATAACCGAAATACTTGACACCGAAATCGAAATGAAGCAGGTGCCCTTCTTTCGTCTTGCTTTCAGTTGGACCTGCATGCCCAAACTGCTTATCGGGACCAGCATCAACTGCAGGACAATGATCTGGTGCCCAAGCAGGACTTACGTTATTAGCCCTCATAAGGTCATGAAACCGTTGATAGATTTCAAGTTCTGTTTGACCGGGTCGGACTTCTTCTCTAATAATGGAATATATTTTCTCTGTGATTTGCACAGCCTTTCGTATCAGGTCCAGTTCAGTCTTGGTCTTTCTTCCTCGAAGACAACCTATAATGTCTTCAGCACTCGTGAATCGCTGCTCAAAACCAGTATCCTGCAGAAGCTCTTTGAGGCTGCGATACATTCCCACAGTCAAGCCATCAGCAGCGACATCGTTCTTACTGTAATTTAATGCAATCTTCGAGGGGTTAATCTCTCGTAGCTCTTGAATCAGTGGCTCCTGTATTGATTTCGTATAGGATTCAATCCTATCGAATATCTTCTTTTCCCTGAGACCATCTGCATCAAAATTGCCAACAATAGCTATGTGGCTTCCTTCTCTTGTATATATCAGAGCTGACTGCCATACTAAATCTCCATCTAATAACAAATCGAGTGCGGGGTCGCGAAGCTGAGAGGTTTCTCTGACCCAAATCAACCACGAATCAATATCCAGTTCATCTAGTATTTCCGGTATCTGTTGGTTCTTTTCCGTGTAAATGTTAGATTTCATCGCCTTGTACTCCGACTTAGTACAGCATCATTACCAAATGGTAGACATTTCTACGCACAAGCCCCTTAAGATACTAAGAGATATATCTTCGGGACACGAGTTGGAGATTGTTCGAAACTGAGAAAGGCAAGTCATGAGCTAATAGTCATTCAGAGGCATAAGGATGGACATTCCCTCACCACTAGAACTCCATAAGATTCAGCCGAGTCAGCTCTATATATCAAAAAAGAAACTCGACCTTGTTCTGAATTTCTTTGAAGAAGGTAGAGAACATGAATTGGAACCAATACCCATCAAGAGGTTGGATGGGGAACTGGTATCAACAGATGGGCATACTCGGGGGCTTGCGTGGCATCTCAATGGATTTGAAAGAGTTCCAGTCGAAGTGGAAACCATGAATCTCGACTGGAAGGCATATAGAATCTGCGTCGAGTGGTGCAAGTCTAACGGAATTGAATCAATACCGGATCTCCAAGATAGAGTCGTTGACCACATCACATACCAAAGAGTATGGCTGGACAGATGTAGAATAATGCAAGATGAGCTTGTGCAGGATCGTGACCAATAGAGGAGCAGATTTTTTCCTACGAATAGAATTATAAGTCAATAATTAACTATTGTGTATTGAGAAAGGTGTATATTTGGAGATGAACTCAGAAGAAGTAGATAGCGAGCTGGATTGTATCGGTCTGTACTGTCCACAACCCTTATTTCAAACGCGGAAAGCAATTGATGAGTTGGAACCAGGTCAGGTTCTGCAAGTTCTTTCAGACGACCCCGCAGCAAAATCGGATCTTGAGAGATTCTGCAAGCGGACGGGGCATGAGCTCCTTAGTTATGATAAACTTGGAGATGGAGTTCAAGTCTTTCTAATAAAGAAAAAGAGCGAATGAGGATGAGTAGCACATTCGACGAACAGATATACCTCGACTACCAATCTGCTAAGCCCGTTGATGAGCGAGTAATGGAGCAGATGAGTCCATACTTCTCTGAGAGATTTGGTAACCCATCTTCTCTACACCATGTCGGTGATGTAGCAACTGAAGCATTAGAACAGAGCAGAAAGAAAGTGGCTGAGTTCATCGGAGCCAAGATGGATGAAATAGTCTATACCTCCGGCGCGACGGAATCTATCAATTTAGGCATCGTTGGTTATGCCTTAAGGAACAAAAGAAAGGGAAAACACATAGTCATCTCAGAAGTGGAACATATTTCTATCAGAAATATAGCAAAATATCTTGAAAGAGAAGGTTTCATGGTTTCCAGAGTTCCTGTCGACCAATACGGGCAGGTAAAACTTGGAAAACTTGAGAGCAGACTCCGGGGTGACACGATTCTGGTTTCCATACAATATGCAAACAATGAGATTGGGACTATTCAAAAGATACGAGAGATTGGAGAGATTGTTCATGACCATGGTGCTGCACTACATACGGACGCAGTTGCAGCCGAAGGACTAGTTCCGATTAATGTTGAAACAGATAATATCGACCTGATGTCTATGTCTTCAAATGACATCTATGGTCCTAAGGGAGCAGGTCTTCTCTTCATGCGGAGAGGTTACAGAGTAAATCCGCTCATAATTGGAGGAGGTCAAGAGAGGGGACTGAGGTCAGGAAGCGAAGATGTGCCATCCATCGTCGGGATGGCCGCAGCAGCCGAGATTATGCAGGAAGAAATGAATGATGAAATAGGGCGATTTAAGAAGTATCGTGACCGAATCATCGATACTGTGCTGAATGAAGTACCTGACAGCTATCTTAATGGTCATCCTGAGGAACGACTGGCAAACAACGCTCACTTCAGGTTTGACGGGATTGAGGGAGAATCGATATTGCTATCATTCAAAGACCTGGACATTGCTATCTCTACAGGGTCTGCGTGCACTTCTAAGACCCTTGAACCCTCGCATTGTCTTATTGCTACAGGATTACTTCATGAAGAGGCGCACGGCTCTCTTGAGATTACCGTGGGACGATTCAATACTGACAGCGACATAGATAGGGTGATAGATGCGGTCCCTAAAGTCGTATCCCGACTACGTGAGCTATCTCCAATTTACACTCCGAAAGAGAAGGTGATGAGTAGATGAAATCAACAGAATATTCAGAAAAGGTTCTCGACCATTTTAGAAATCCAAGAAATGTTGGTACGCTTGAAGGCGATAATGTCGTCCGCGGGAAAGTGGGAAATCCCACATGTGGGGATATCATGGAGATATTCCTAGAGGTTGAGGACGATGTGATAAAGGATGCAAGATTCAGAACATTTGGCTGTGGTTCAGCCATAGCAACCACAAGCATGGCTACAGAGATGGTCAAAGGCATGACGATAGACGAAGCCTTGGAACTCACTCGCGCGGATGTGGCTGACGAACTTGACGGGCTGCCACCAATCAAGATGCACTGCTCAAATCTGGCCACCGAAGCACTTCATGAGGCTATCAAGAACTACAAGATGGGTAAAGGCGAGGCAGTGGTAATGGAAGAGAAGCAGAAAGAGGAGGAACCCGAATGTGTTGTGGGCAAAGATGAATTTCTGGACAAAGGTGTGTACCTGTCGTGGATGGATAGAAGCCAATTTGAAAACAAGCGAACCTTGGTATTGCACACTGGAGATGAATCAGTTGAAGCTGCACTTGAGCTGACAGATGTAACTGACAGGGTGGTTCTATTGACTCCAGAATCACGAATCGTTACGACCGATGAATTGAAACAAGAACTCCGTAACTCGGCAGTTAAAGTGCTTTATGAGTCAAGGCTTCTTGAAGTCCGCGGAGAAGAAGAAGTGGAAAAGGCACTAATTCTGAATCTTGATGAGGAT
The DNA here is from genome assembly GCA_964648855.1 of uncultured archaeon. GTDB lineage: Archaea > Asgardarchaeota > Thorarchaeia > Thorarchaeales > Thorarchaeaceae > TEKIR-14. The sequence goes on along the minus strand of CAZYLT010000007.1, from coordinate 7,816 downwards.
GAGGAATATGAGCTTTTTGTTGACGCGATATTGATTATTGAATAGACATCTGAACTGATCAGAGGGCCTATTGCAGACCCTCGTATCTACCTTCTCCAAAACTCAGTTGATATCTGCTGATTACCAAACAGCTCTGTTGGTTTTTGTTTTACGCGATTCGAGCGAGCTTTCCACACGTTTTCTGATCTGGTAGAGCTCGATGAACTTGGGCATGTGTGTACATCTTGTTAATTCCCTTGCAACCTCATAATTGCGCCGAAAAAGCTCATTTCCAAAGCAACAAGTAAGGTAATTCTGATTCTGCTTGTTTAGCAAGAACGCTTTGAATATACGTCATAGGGAACTGCGGTGGGGGGCAGCAACTGTAATGACCTTCATAAGTATAGATGTCCGTTGCTTTCTCCTAATAGATTTCAATAGAATCTAAAGGGATCTCATCGCTAGTTAAGATTGAAGGGAAGACCCACAACTAAATCAATCACAGGACATACAGACTCTTCACGGTATTTCAACGATGTCAGGAGGTCCTATGTCCTCAATATCCATACCCCTTTGTTGAAGACGGAATATTGCAATCTCGTATGCTTTGAGTACGTCTGCCTTTGTGATGAACCCAAGCATCTTTTCCGGCTCGGACGCTTCTGAAACTACAGCATGGCCTTCATCTCGTATCATCATAGCATGGAGGGCACTATCCATCCGACAACTGGGAGAGATTCGGAGGAAATCCTTGTTCATCAGGTTTCGGACTATTCTTTCTTCTCCAGACTTCGTTTCACTGAACAGGTCTTCGGTAATAAGCGACCCCACTACGCGGCCGTCATAGTCAATAACTGGATATTTGGTATGGTGTGTTTTGTCAACTATCTCCAATACATCTTCAGTGGTCATATCAGGTCGTAGGATGGTTGGACTACATGTCATGACCTCGCCCACCTCGATTGCCTTGAGTGCACCTACATGAAGACCTGGTTCTAGGATAACGCCCTCGCGTACCAGCTTCATTGTGGAAATACTTGTTTCGTCAATTACATATGAAACCAAGTAGGAGGCAGAAACTGCAGCCATCAGAGGAAGAATCATTGAATAGCCGCGCGTCAATTCCATTACAATCATAATTGATGTTACAGGAGCCTTATTACTCGCACCAATCAAAGCCGCCATTCCTACCAAAGCGAATGCCATAGGTTGGGTGATGATACTAGGAAAGATTATCGAAAAGAATAATCCAAACGCTCCACCAAAGGCGGCTCCAATATATAGCGTTGGAGCAACCACACCGCCTGAACCTCCAGATCCTAGTGTCAGAGATGTGGCTATTGCTTTTAGAATACCAAATAGAACCAGCACACCCAAGGCGACGTTGGCTGCCAAAGTAGCGTCAATAAAGGCATATCCCACCCCCATTATGGCTGGAAAATATGGTTCATCCGGGGCAAACAAGCCAGAGTATCCCATCATGTTCTCCAAGAATATCGAGAGGATTCCCATTAGACCAACCAATAGCCCGCCTATTGCAGGCAATATATATCCAGAAATCTTCAGCCGTTCAAAAAACACCTCTATGTAGTAGAAACCTCTGTTCCAAACTATGCTCCCTACTCCAAGCAATAATCCAAGAAACAGATAGAATATCAATTGCGCGGGATCTTCCAATGCAAAGGGAGGGGCTCTGAAGGACACCTCTGGACCGATCAGGGTATATGAAACCGCAGTTCCAACAACGGATGCCAGGATAACTGGAACAATAGAGAAACCCACAATACCTCCAGCGATAATTTCAATTCCAAATAGTGTTCCTCCAAGGGGGGCGTTAAATGTGGCAGCAATACCCGACGAGAGACCGCATACTAAGAGGGTCTTACGTTCCTTCTTTCCAAGATTGAGTCTGGTGGCTATCACAGACCCAATACCTGCTCCAATCTGAGCTATAGGTCCTTCTCGTCCACATGATCCGCCAGATGAGATAGACAATCCAGATGCAATGCTCTTCACTATTGGAATCCTATCCCTCATCCTACCTGCCTGGAGCGAATAGGAAGTTATCACCTCAGGGACACCATGTCCCTTTGCTTCCGGTGCGTACTTGTATGTAAGCCCTGCAACCAAGAATCCCCCAAGAACAGGGGCAATAACCCATCCAATCATACCAAGGTGAGCAGGGATGGCTGCAAAGAAATAGCTAGGATAGAGAACTAGATACCTAAAGATAACTGCGCCAAGACCAGATGCTGCTCCAATGATTGCACCTAAGACGTAAAGTATTACTCTTTGTTTGAGTAGCTCTTTCTTAAACATCTCTTCTGGCCTCCCTTGGTTCCAACAACCTACGGAAGGGTAAAATGAATGTTAAATCGAGGCGGCTGTGTGTCATATTAAAAACTTATGCCTTGCGAATCTTTATCGTCAATAGCGTTAATGAATCAGAGATGAAATCTTCCTTGGTGTAGTTTATCCTAACAGCGCGTACTGAACAACTGGGAGAAACTCGGGTAAAGTTGAACAGTGCTTGGGTGGCTATTTGGACAATGAGATGACTTCAGTGCTATGCCCAGATAAGATATGCCTGACCTGCCATTTGGAGCCAACTCAATCTGCTCGAGGACCTTGAGGAGTCCACCCCAGTACCGTTTGTGGGATGACAACGCTCCTGTGTTCAACAGTGCCCATTTACAGGGAACGGCGCGAGGAGTATCACTTCCAAGGTTTTATGACAGCTTTCACTGATTCTCTGTTTTCCCGTGTTTCAAGTGCCTTTTGAGCCTCGTCCAGACTAAAAGTATGAGTGACCAGTTCCTCGAAGGGAAACCGATTGTAATGGGACGAGAGCACACCTATGGCCTCGTAGAGATGTTTGGTTTCGGAACCCCAAACAGTCTTGATATCCAAATGTTTTCTATTCATGAGGTGGGGGTTGATTTTCACATCACCATGGTCTGTATATTGCCCACAGACAGAATAAGAGCCTCCCCTTCGGACTAGAAGAATGCCTTCGCGAAAGGCGAGTGGGTTGCCAGTAGCCTCATAGACTATGTCAGGTCCATGATTCTGTGTGAGGTTCCGCGTGAATTCGACCCGTTCTTCAATTGAAGTTGACGAAATGTTCAATGTGTGGGTGGCACCGAATTTCTTTGCCAGCTCTAATCGGTGTTCTGTCTGGTCGATTGAAACGATAGTTGATGCTCCACTGATACTAGCCAGAATTGTTATCATCAATCCAACAGGTCCAGCCCCTTGAACAACAACGTTCTTTTCAAATGCCATGGGGCTTCGGTGGACGGTATGAACGGCGGTGGGCATTGCACATCCAAGAGCACTTGCCCCATCGAAGCTGACATGATCGGGGAGCTTTACAATGTGTGTTCCTGGAGTGAGATAGACATACTCAGAGTATCCTCCAAGGAGATGTGGCCATTTTTCTGGATCTCGTGTAATCCCATACACCTCACGGTTGGGGCACATCGTGGGGTTCTTCGCAATCAGACAATGCCAGCAGGAATAACATGTCTTTGTCACATCGTGAAAGACAACTCGGTCACCGGGTCTGATGACATCACCATCAATATTGGTGATTTCGCTGGGTCCGACTTCCTCTATGGTTCCAACTACTTCGTGTCCAAGAATAAGTGGGTAGGGAACGCCTGATAACTTCCCGTGCCAAAGATGCACATCGGTTCCACATACCCCAACATTTGCAACTTTCAACAAAGCAGAACCAGGAACAAGCTCTGGAATCTCATATTCACGAATTTCCAAATCAGCATTGGGTTCGGGAACCACTGCAGCTCTTGCCTTCTTAGACATCGGTCATCACTCTTTCGCATAGCAGATGCAAACCGCCTGATATAGAATATCATTGCGGAGGGCAGCAGGGTAAACCGGTATACATGGTAAGAATAATATTCGACTACGATAAAGGACGCTAAATCTAAAGACAGGATGTTGAAGAAATGGGATTACATTGTCATGACATGAAAAAGGGACAGGTCTATGCCTGTGAAGAGTGTGGACTTGAAATCAAAATAGTAAATGAGTGCTCAGAGTGCTGCGGCGATGACGGTGAATGCGGTTGCTCATTCCACTGCTGTGGCGAAGAACTGACTCTCATTGAGTAATATATTGAGAGGAAAACAATATCTGGGTGGTTCCAACAAAGGCACTGCCCAGGTATTGTACAGTTTTATAGTTGCCAATGGCAGTCTAGATGCATGAGCTCATCTGGGCATGGGAACCACATTGGAACGCTTAGTGAGAGTACACTCCATGCAAAGCTGAAAGAGAAGTATTCAAAGGAAGGCGACCTCATTGAAGCTAGTGTCGATAACTTCGTGGCGGATATTCTCAGAGGAGGCCGCATCATAGAGGTCCAAGTTGGGAATCTCGCAGCCCTTCAAGACAAATTAGCCGAGCTAGCCAAGAAGTACCGAATCACCGTTGTTCATCCGATAGCCAAAGAGAGATGGATTATCAGAGAGAGCATGGATCGGAGTGAAGTTTTGAGTCGCAGAAAGTCACCTAAGAAACAGGACATCTTCAACCTGTTTGAGGAACTAGTTCATGCGCCACTTCTTTTGGGTATAAGAGGTGTCGAGCTGGAGGTTCTTCTCATATCAGAGGAAGAAATCTGGGTGAACGACAAAAAAGGGAGCTGGAGAAGGAAGGGATGGAGTATAGTGGACCGGCAGCTGTTAAGCATTGAAGAAAAGTATCTCTTTAGAACTGGTGAAGATTTGCTTGCCCTTATCCCTGATGATATTGACATTCCTTTTACGAATAAACAACTTGCAGAGGCTATTGGAATCAAGAATCGAATCGCACAGAAAATTACTTACACTTTGAGAAAGATGAACCTAGTACAAGTATCAGGGAAAAAGGGGAGAGCGTTCCTCCACAAGATCTCTTAAGTCAGGCGAGTCAATCAGTTCACTTTTGTGTTACTAGTCTAGCTGCTCGAAATCGGAGTCCTATATCGATTTGTAATGTCAATATTTATGGTTGGGGCCGAATGCTGTACGGGTTCCATTGTGGAGAGCATCATTCTGATGGTTGAATCTGCAATAACTATCATATTTCCACTCATTTGGAATGGATACATGTACTTGGTGTTCAATATCAAGCAGTATGTGGACCAAATCTCTAGGAGAGGACACCTGTTATGATGGGTACTTCTTGTGGAACCACGTTAATCCCAACCCTATGCTAAATGATGAAAATCATATGTGTTTGTTAGAGTAGTGCAATCAATGCAAAGTCGTCAATTCTGCTCACAACCAAAGCCCTATGCACTGCCACCAAGCTCTCCAGATTCTGCACCAGAAAATTCCTTGTCTTGGAACCGACTCAGGAGTATCACACCAATAATGCCGCAAGCTAGACCCAGTCCGTAGAATAGGATATTGGTCATACTCTGACTATAGATATAGAGTCCACCGAATATCACCGCGAACATACTTATGGTCCCTGTGATTGCATTGAATCGCGCAGCGGGATTTCTTTGCAGTCCAATGGAGATTGTATAGACTCCCGCTGCAAATGTGAAAATACCCAGTAAAATAAGAGGGATCAAGGCATTGGTGAATCCTTCAATAATGTTGGTCCCTGCGAACAGTGAAAGCGTGAACCACTGCGTGTATTGTGACGCTAATGCCTGCAAGAGTGAAGTTATCGGCGCCCATAGTATAGACACACGTCTGGTTGCAGGTACCATAATGCCAACTCCAATTAGGAGAATAATTGTGTAAAGGAGAATTCCATCATATGACGTGAACATCATTGGTTCCGTTACCCCTCCAAAGGCAATGAACACGGGTGTCAGAATCAGCATGATGACTCCAATTATCGCCTTGGCATCAATCTCCTCATGTAGTCGACGATGAGACAAAATTACCAATGCGATGAGTCCAACGTTCATGAGCGGCTGGACGACAACGATGCCTGCCATTTGAGTGGCGAGTAGATAGGTTAACCCTCCAAGCAACGAAATAGCAAACCCAGCAAGCCATCTCTTGTTCTTGAATAATGCTCTGGTCTGCTTCAAGGCACCGGAGACCTCTATGTCCTCCATGGTGGAAAGAGCTTCTTTCTGGATGATGGGAGCAATGTTCCACATCAAGGAGGTCACGATAGCCAGAAGAATCCCTAGAAGCACGCCGGTCACGAGAAGTTGCATCATTGCGATCAAGTAACAGGAATAGACGTCTGTAATAAGAGATATTGTTTTTAGAGAACGCTCTTGAAAAAGGAATGAGTTATAGAGAGAATATTCGAATTGTTACCTGTTGGTTGGGATGATTGAACGCATTCATGAAAGAGCGAGTAAGACAACTCTACTGGTAGCAATAGTAGCAACAGCCTTCTTCTCCGGGATAATGATGCTTGTGCTACTTCCGCAGCTTCTAGTAACCTCTGGAGGTCGGCTTCCACTCGATATGAGGTTTGCATATTCGCCTTCAGGTTTCTATGACCTTGCTGAAGCTCTCGGCAGCGAAGGAATTGCATTATATCATCTCTTTCACATATTCGATATGGGCTTTCCAATAAGCCTAGCAGTGACACTCTCCTCGGCCATTGCTCTAATCAATAGAGAAATCCTTCCCCCAAAAAACAGACCGAGAAAAGTTGTGGTCATTCCATTCATAACTGCACTCTTTGACTATTTGGAAAATTTTCTCCTATGGTATCAGCTAGATGTGTACCCATTGACTTCAACAACCATGCTACTCGCCACCAGTTTGATAAGTGCCGCAAAAATGAGCCTGCTGATGTTCTCCCTTGTGGTCGTGGCTGGTTGGATTGGTCTATATATCCTCAAGAGAGAAAAGGCATAACAACGCGTTGATTTTCTAACTGAAGACGGAAGACCGAAACATGTCTGATGAACCCTGTCCCCACTGTGGTAGCACCAGTAGGAGGATTATGTACAACAAGTGGCATGTCAGAGAAGTCTACTGCGGGGAGTGTTTCCGATGTCTGAATCAAGAACAGGTGAGGGAGAGGACTCGTCTTGCAGAGATGGCATCCAGAGAAGGTAAATTGCCAGAGTTTTGGGCAGGCACGTACCAGCCCTCCGAAGACAAAGAATAACGCAGAGTTCATATGAAAAATACGCTTATTCTGCATCGTCGTGGCTATGATGCGGATGCACAAATCTGCTCTATTGATTCTCACTGCTGCATTAATATTGTCAAGCATACCCCAGCAAGTTGGGGGCGTTCAACATGGTTCCGCCCGAACGTTATTGGAGGCAAACGAGTATGAAATCATCTGGTTCAATTCTGAAACCGCAAGCAACCAGATTCATACCATCAGTTGGAGCGCTGAGAGCTCCTCAGTCACTGTTTGGGTGGTCAATCAGGACCTCTATAACGCAACTGCAGGAGGACCGCCCGATTATTACATAGAGAAAAGCTCGGGTAAGATAGGAGAGATTGTGCTCGATGGCCCCGTTCCAATGCTGTTCTATGTTATCACATCACCGACTGAGCAATGGATTTACATTGACACATGGAGTGAAACCTCTTGGGAAAAAGGGGCTCGGCTGTTTCTGCCGCCAATTGCAGTGATTTCAGTAGTCGTTGTCGTGATTGCTGGACTATATATATATTTCAGACACAAAAGAATCTGAAGACCACGCTTCGCAGAGTCGGACGAAATCCCTTAGGTAAGGTCTGGATGCCTGTTAGTCTGAATAACAAAAGATATGAACTGATTTTTCATTGCCCTTTGACTAATCAGATAACTAAAAATGGCAATGGGAGAATCAGCCATACTATGAGTGATGACTCAAAATCGGACAGCCAGCAACCGCTGAATGTGG
>CAZYLT010000006.1:0-130068 GCA_964648855.1 uncultured archaeon | reverse complement strand
ATCTAATTATCTCGATATATCAATGTTTGCTATGGTGCATCCCTCTGCCTTAACGTCCTTGCTCTCTGGACTCCAAGATGGCGGCTATTGGAAATGAAAAAGTCACGCACTGTATGAAGACTCTCATCTTCGTGACCCTGTCTTCGGTGGAATTACATCAATTGGCTCTCGCTCTGTTCTACCATGGTGGTCTCATCCAGAGTGTTGACGCCTGAACGCAGTTCCTGCATGATAGATTCTAGTGTCTCAGGCATGAGTATCACTACCATAAACTCAATATTGAAGATTGTCAGAAGTGTGAGCGCATTTGGGGCGCTTTTTAGAAATCACGCGATGCTCACCCGTTTAGTAGGTCCAAAAAGACCCATAGTCGTTTGATGAAACAAGAACCTGTTCTTGTGGTGTTTTGGATAGATTTGTCCAAATGAACAACTACCGGCGAATAGCGTTTATTAATGGGACTAACGCACGAAGCTGTGATTAGAATATGAAACGCGTTACCATTATCCTACTAATGAGTTTGTTTGTTGCTGGTTTGTTTTTTTCTCCCAGTACTGTTGAGAGAACCGAAATCCGCAAGCAACAATCGATTCTAAATGAAGACAGTATGATCCAACATGATACCGCCAGAGTATTACCTGGAAGGGTTCGTGTTGCGCTGTACAATTCAACCAACTGGACAACACCTAGTTATGCTCTGGGTAGCATGAATACAAATTATTCCGCAGTCTATAATCTCTTGGTTGACGCTGGTTTTGATGTAACTCCCCTTGTTTCCAGTGATATCGCCAATTACGAGTTACAACCATCTGCTTACGACGTTCTTGTTCTTGCGGACAATGTACCACGAGAGAATGAAACCAAGCTCGTGAAGGAGTTCTGGCTGGGAGGCGGTGGTGTATTGAGCATCGATTCTGTAGCCTCTTATCTCTGTTATGAAGGTATTCTCCCAAGGGAAGCAGAGGGAACAGATGGACAACCCGATTATTTCACCTACGTCATCAACGACATTGATAACGTAACGGCTAGACACCCAGCGACTCAGGCGTATCAGATTGGTGACTCGCTCTCCAAGCAAAGTGCAGATTGGGCTGCATACAATTGGACGGCATTGCAGGGCACATCTATAGCTGACGACTTGACTCGTCTGACCGCTGACGATGACAATGATGAATGGGCCTTTGCTGTGGCTTCTGATGCCTCTGACAGAGGTGGAAGAGTTGTCCATATTGGCATCCCAATGAATCCTTATTCAACTGATTTTGATGAGTTGATAGTTGATGCGGTTGAATGGATGTGTCCACGCCCGAAAGGTCGAGTTGCCTTTGATTATTCCCATAAGCCATACTACTCCGTTGACCCGTGGGATAGTTATGCTAATACCTATGGAAGATATGAAGAGCTAAGAGACGACATCGTAAGCAGGGGGCTTACGTTCGACAAACTCCATCCATCCCCCGATGGCAACCTCACAGAGAGTCGACTAGAACCTTTCGATGTCCTGATAACTGTGCTTCCAATGTTGAATTATACCGCTGCAGAGGTCTCTGCTGTCCAATCCTGGACCAGCTCCGGAGGAGGACTCTACGCATTCGGTGATAGATGGGTCAGCATTTTGATTGAATATAATCAGAACCTGAACTATATCCTGTCACCATACGATGTTTCTATCTTCGAGACTGGTGATGGAGGCGGCATTATTACTGGCCATGGTACTCATCCAACCGTGGAAGACTGTACATCTCTGGACGTTGGTGCTTCAGGCTTTGTCAATGTAACTGACGATGCTGTATCCGTTTGGTGGGAAGCAGGAGATACATACGCTGGCGCGGATATTCACAACAGCGGCCGCATCATGTTGGTTTCAGACATCAACTTCGCAGATGATTTCAATATTGATGACGAAAGCAATCGCAAGTTCACATTAAATGTGATTAACTGGCTCGCATCGGATGATGCCGATGTGTTGATCTTCACGAATGAGCCTACTGCAGAACAGATTACCACCGGAAAGAGTATTCATGCTCTTGAAAGCTCGGTAGCACTCGCAGCGAATGAGCTGGGCATCCCCTACATGATCCATGAAACAATATCCTATTTCAACCGCTCACTCTATGAGCAGGCATGGAAGTTGGTCGTAATTGATGCACCATGGGGTTTTGCTGCAGACTATCTTGACGACTTCGAGTGGTATGTTGACAGTGGTGGCAGGCTCCTCATGAACTGGTATCATATGACTGCAACTCCAAGTCACACCCTTTATCCGAAGCTAGGAATCAACTACGCGGGAGACCTAGCAGACCCAACGCCCGTATATATGTGGGATTTTGATCACCCCGTCTTCAATATTCCTTTGGAATATGGAGCTTCCAATTACAGCGGACCGAGGGATTATGGCAGTACAGGAGACTTGTTACAGGTTTACGACAATGCCACCGCATTGGCTGGAATCACTGCTGCGCCTGAGGATAGCAAGGCAACACTTGTTCTCAGAAATGATGGTAAGACACTCTACAATTCATATTTGACCAGCCAATACAGTGCGGATACGGATGATTCCACCTATGAGGACAGACTTGAGGTGTGGATTAATGAGTTGGCACTCATGTACCGACCATTTATCGATGAGCCCTCGGACATTGTCATGGAGTTAGGTACAACAGGTCAAAATATCGTCTGGAATCCATCCAGCTACAGACCCGACAGCTACGTAATAGAAGAAGATGGTCTGACTGTTGACAGCGGCGCATGGAATGGTGGTTCCATATCCTACTCGCTTGATGGCTACGATGTGGGAACCTTTGTTTTCACTATAGAGGTGGTTGATCACTTTGGAGAGACTTCCTCCGACACGGTCACAGTGGTGGTCGAAGATACTACAGCACCAGTGCTGAGTTCAGCATCGGATATGGAATACACTGAAGGAGAAACGGGCAATTTCGCCAATTGGACTGCTACTGACCTCGATCCAGATGTGTGGGAGCTTTTCATTAATGGTACTTCTCACGACACAGGTGCATGGACCAATGGGAGCGATATCTTGATCAACGTCGATGGGCTGGATGTAGGCGTTTACAACCTCACACTACTGGTTTGGGATGAGAGCGGCAACTCTGCAACTGATACACTCATCTTGACGGTTCTTGAGGAAACCACAACTACCACTACGACTACAACCGATACCCTCCCCGGCGGACTATCACTGCCAATATTGCTAGCATTGGTCGGTATAGCTGCCATAATCGTTATTTCATTGATAGTGATTATAAGACGTCGATAGTGTAGTACCAGAGGCGCGGATTTTTTCGCGCTTCTTCCTCTTCTATTTTTCGTGATATTCTGAGATTGATGATTTTCCATGTGTCAAATTCCAATCCGGCGTGACAGATGAATCATAATAGAAGTAGACATAATACGGAATATCTACGCGATTACAGTGAATTCTAGCTGACTGGTTTCCAGACAATATCCAGTTCATCCGCCTTCGTTTGTACGCGTTGCATCTCGGTGTTGTTTACAGACCTCTGGATGTCCTTGAATCTGTCACACCCACGATGCACTTTGTGAGTCGGTCTGTATTGACCCATAATATTCACCATACACATGGGCATGTTCTCGCTGATCCATTCAAGAATCGGAATACTACAGCAATCTATGTGATTGGGCATGACCAAATGCCTAATGATTACCTCACCTGAGTTATACGCCATGAGATGATTGCGTGAAACTACTTCAAAATAGTTGGTCACTCCTGACAGCCGTTTTGCACACTCATCGTCACCGTACTTGAAGTCGGGAAGCCAGACATCGAATATCTCAGAGAGCAGTTTCATTGTCTCGAGAGAACAATACAGATTGGAGTTCCAGAGTTGAGTGATGTTTGCCGTCTGATGTTTGAGAGATGAAACAATGGTGTGGGTGTTGGGAATAGGGTCTCCGCCCACATAGTTGATGTTAATGGCACCTCTTCGTACAAGTCCTTCTGCAATACCTGCAAGCTTCTTTGGACCTACAACATCACCCGAATTGGGATTTGTTGAGATATCGTAGTTCTGGCAGAAGACACAGCCAAAGCAGCACGAGGCAAAGAAGATGGTCCCACTCGGAACTAGCGGAGCTTCCTCACCTGTGTGTAGGAAGGCTGACGAAACCCTAGATTCTGATGCCAATTTGCACCACCCCAGTTCATCTTTTGTCCTATCAGCCCCACATTTGCGTTCGCAGAAATGGCATGATTGTAGAATTCGATTTGCAATCTCAGATTTCAGGTCCAAGAAGCTAGGAGAGGGCGATTGGTCTACACGTTCCTCACCTGAGTCAACGGATTCAAGGTAATCCCAGAAGTCTTTGGAGATCTCCTCATGAGCAGACCATAAGTCATCCAATGGTTGGTTCAGGTTCTTCTCATAGGGAACTTCTTTTGCTAGTAGGTATTTCGCATAGCGCTTCTTGTCGATTATATCACGATATCGTGATAGCCGATTCAGCACTTCCGGATTCTTCCACACACTTCTAGTCTGAGGTCGCAAGCGGTCCCACATAGCACGCCATTAGTGGCATCTGTTGATAAAAGCTCTAGGGAAACACTAAATGAGGTGGCGTATGGGCGGTTCCGACAGTGATGGGGCAAGATACGCCATAGATGCTGCAAGAGTGACCACGCGCCGCTTGAGCCAATCTTGCGTCATATTGCGTTCACTCGCTAACAGTTTCTGGCTTGCCAGCAACTCTGTCTGAACAGGAGCCTGAGTGAGGAATAACCCATTTTCGGGAGTATTGTCAGTTGTGAAGAACCAGTCACGGAATTCACTGGCATACTCTTTGTTTCGTTCAGGGTGTTGAAAATCACTCAGTCGACACCAGTTCAGCGCGTAGATGGCATCAACGTCAGTGAAGGCGCCATCAAACTGATCAGTTTCTTCTATAACAACATCATCGGGTGCGTTTTCCTCAGCTTCACGAATCACACGACGCAGCAAGCCAAATTCCTTGGGAGCCACTACTCTCACATTTGCTCCTAATTGGGATGCGGCAGCTATCATACTATGGGGTGCTGTTGGTAGCGGATAGATAGAACCGAAACCCCATGAGATTGCAATCCGTTTTCCCGAGAGATGCCCCAGACGGCTCTGTATGGCAAGCAAATTGCTCAATGCTGCCTGAGGGGCATAGATATCGTCTCTAAGATTGATCACCGGACATTCCACTCGCCCCGGTATCTCCTCAACTATGGTGCGACCTTCTCCGAATGTGTCAGGATCGATATAGGAAACAAGCATCATATCGACATTCTCACTGGCTGAGCAGATACTGGTGAGTACCTCCTCTGTAGACAGCGTAAATTGATCAGGAGGGGTCAGAGGAACCTCTTGGCAACCAAGACGCACCACAGATATACCAGCCGCGGTCTTGTCTTGGGGTTCGGGATTTCTATATGCGGTTCCGATGACCTCAAGATTGCTGGCAAGGGCTCTAACTTCAGTAAAATCAGTCTTGAGTATGCTCTGGGCATCATTCAATATCTTTTGAATTTCACCAGGTCTATACCCGTGTTCTAACCCCGAACTCATTGCTACCACACTCCTGAATGTAAGGCTCACGTATTAGCCTTTCTCATAATACCGCTTCATAGAGAATAAGTAAACCATATCAGAGTGTGAAGCACTGCAGGAACTAGGTGTAAAGTCTTGCCTGTCAATCCTATAGATTATGGAAGATATGGAAATCAAGAGATGATTCAGATTTTCGAGGAGGAATGCCGGCATGGTCTCTGGCTTCAAATAGAAACTGCTGTTGCACAGAAACAGGCTCAACTGGGTATGATTCCAGAAGACGCAGCCGACGACATCACCATGACTGCAGTACCGGAGCAGGTGACCTTGTCACGGACAATGGAGATTGAGGCAAAGACAAGGCACGATGTGGCTGCACTATACGAGGCAATAGCTGAACAGTGTAAGGGGGCTGGAGCCCAATGGGTGCATTTTGGCCTCACAAGTAACGACATCAAGGACACGGCATTAGGCATGCAGATGGAATATGCCTATCAGGTCATCCTCCAACAGGCAGATGGATTATGCGAGGTACTTGCTGCTAGAGCTGTTGAGTTTGGAGACCTGATTGCTATTGGTCGATCTCATGGCCAACACGCGGTTCCTATCACCTATGGACTAAGGTTTGCCGTATGGCTCGATGAGATTCGGAGACACCGGCGACGCTTGATTGAGGCACGAGAGAGGGTGGTTGTCGGTAAAATTGCAGGAGCTACCGGTAGTCACTCTGCATTAGGACCGGATGGAATTAAGCTGCAGGAGATGGTTCTGAAAGAACTCGGTCTTGGAGTTCCCAACGCAACGACTCAGATTACACAGCGAGACCGTCATGCAGAAGCTATATTGGGCTTAGCGAACCTATCTGCTTCTCTTGACAAGATTGCGACTGATATCAGAAATCTCCAGCGGACTGAAATCGGAGAGATGTATGAGCCTTTCAAGCATGGCGAACAAATCGGGTCCTCTGCCATGCCACATAAGAGGAATCCCGTGACCTGTGAGAAAATCTCAGGACTTGCACGCGTAGTCAGAAGCCTTACAGCGCCCGCCCTAGAGGATGTGATTAGCTGGGAGGAGAGAGATATCAGCCACTCCTCAACAGAGCGGTTTGTCATTCCTCAAGCATTCATTCTTACGGACTATCTCGTGCGTGAGATGACCAGGGTAATTGAGGGCTTAGAGCTTGATGAGGAAACGATTGAGAGGAATCTGAATGCATCAAAGGATATGATTCTCAGTGAGTATATCATCACCACGTTAACAAAGGCAGGACTTCAGCGCCCAAAGGCGCACGCAAAATTGAGGGGACTCGCTGACCAGTCAAGGAAAGAGGGTACAGATCTCCTCGAACTCCTGCGACAAGATTCTGAGATAGCGGACAAACTCGATGCAGACGAAATAGATGTCGAGGAGTATTATGAGCAAATCAGAGAGACCTCGGGAAGGATAGTGGAAAGAACAATCGAAGCCTTCGAGAGTGATGTCGCTTCGACAGAGTAAAATTGCAGGATATATTCAATTAGATTGTGGATGAACAGAAAATGAAGAAACTCCTTGTGACTTTGACCCCAGCTCAGAGCAAGCGACTCATCGCGAAGGGATTGCTTGCCACAGAAGAAATACAATACGCGCTAGAAAATGGATACTTGTGCGTGACTCTTGGAACAACCTCTAGTTATCTCGTGGAAGAACTCATTCCGGATTACGATAAGACCAAGCATATAGCGGGAGTGACGATAGCTGCAGGATTGTGGATCACTGAAGCCGAAAGCCGAGCATATGATGCCATCTTCTACAAGGGAGAGTATCTTGAGGAGAAGAAGGTCAAGGATGTCCTCTCAGATATGGGTGAGGGCGATGTTATCATCAAGAGCGCTAATGCCTTTGATGCAGATATGGTCCCCATTGTGCTTCTAGCCAGTGAGACTGGCGGAACGGTCGGGTCATTTCTAGGAGCGGCTGCCTCGAGGAATATCACGGTCATCATGCCTAGTGGACTCGAAAAGTGCATCCCCGTCCTGTATGATGAATTCTGCGGAAGGTTTGGAAAAGATGACTGGGACCTTGCCATTGGTACACCTGTGGGTGCAATATCTATACCGGAGGGAATCCCCTTCACGGAGATCGATGCACTTGAGGCCCTGTTCGATGTCGAAGCCATTCCAATTGCAGCTGGCGGGGTAAACGGTGCCGAGGGTTCAATCTCGCTATTCATTGAGGGTAGCGACGAGGATATTGAGGAGGCCTATGAATTGCTGAAGGACATCAAGAAAGAACCACCATTTCCAAAGGTTGAGCATCTGGAATAGAGAGAATTGCGAAAACTATGAGGCTGACAGAGATGAATCTAGGCCCCGTGATTAGGACTGAGAACCTCACCAAAATCTTCGAGAAGGGTAAGAAAGAGGAAGTTACAGCACTGAACAAGGTTAATCTAGAAATCAACAGAGGGGAAGTCTTTGGTCTCTTGGGCCCCAACGGGGCGGGAAAGACAACGTTGATCCGAATCTTGTTAGGACTTCTCACTCCAACCGCGGGCAAAGCCTACGTTCTCGGCAAAGATGTTGAAAAGGAGAAACAGTATATCCGTCAACGTGCAGCATTACTACCACAAGAGGCGGGTATTTATGAGCTATTGACAGCTCGTGAGAATTTGACCTTCTATGGAGGGCTCTACGGTATTGAGGAGGAGGAGCTCAATGAGAGGGCTGACCGATTGCTAGAGATCGTCGACCTAAAGGACAGAGAGGACCATCTTGTCAAGGGATTCAGCGGTGGGATGAAGAGAAAAGTTCTCGTTGCGCGAGCCCTGATTATTGAACCGGAGGTGGTATTTCTCGATGAGCCTACCACTGGTGTGGACACAATCGGGGCCAGAGTGGTCCGAAATGTCTTGAAGCGGCTGAGTTCTGAAGAGAACAGGACAATCATTCTGACTACACATGATTTGAACGAGGTCTCCGAGCTCTGTGACAGAGTAGGAATTCTGAACAAGGGTGAGCTGGTGGCAACAGGCAAGCCGTCCCAATTGGAAGAAAAATTCAAGGCTGCCAATCTGGAAGAGGTGTTTACTGGTCTGGTGACTGGAGAAGGGGTGTACACTAAGTAATAGAGCCCGTAATCCCGAGTAGGTTATACACTTCCGATCTGCTTCAGTGACAACTGAGTTGCTGTGAAGCAATTCCTCTGATGATTACAGGAATTCCAAAGTGCTCTCGCCTCTATTCAAAACCAACCGACCATTGCGAATGCTAAAATATGCATGTCCCCACTGCTTATTGTCAATGAATTCCTCAGAGAACAGCCGCATAGGATTATACCTTAGCAGACTTCCCGAACCAAAATGTGGAAAGGCATCACCGATTCAGAAAGGAGTTATTCTAAGCAGGGAGCAAGGCAGTGCGGACCTGTGCGAGGAGGGAATAGGTATCGGTGTCCCTCTGCTGAAGTATCGTCGAGACTTCTATTTTCCTGGAACAGCAACAACCTCTGAAGAAGGAGAAATCATATCACAGAGAGTATGGAAAAAATTCGACTTGAATCTCATCGACAGACATCAGAAAAGAGCATCATCTGGGCCGGAAACCTTCTCATGGGTCTATCAGAGGCTGTATAACCGCGTGTACAAGACAACAATGGGTAGAAGGCTAATAGAGTTGAGTAGCAGAGTCGCGGGAAACACGGGTGTGAATCTCAAGGACCATAGCCCTGCATTTTACAGAGTTGAGTCCAAAGGGACCATACCTGTTTACTATGAATTCAAAAATGAAAAGCGAGAAATCATAGTTTCCATGAATTTTGAAGATGTTGATAGAAATGGACTGCAAGAGATTTTTGTCTCCAACGAGCTCGGAGGCGTCCTCTTTGACCGCTATATAGATGATACAGGTATCCATCTGGAGCGAGATGAGATATCTGGTTGGGATAGAATAGAGGGAAGGAAAGCAACATTCTATTCGCCCGTAGCAAATCTGTTTTTGGAAGTAAGCATACCGGAAGAACTACACGCATATAGAGGTAGGGAGATAATTGATGACATCATAAGCTGGAGTGGAGTCATTCTCTCGATTCCACCCAACAGCAAGAGTCTAGAATATCTGGTCAGGATTGGTCCACTATCTGAGATGAAGGGAATAAAGAAATGAGAGTGGCGTTAGTCTATCCATATTTCAACGAGGAATTAGACCGTTCGATTTTTCGCTATCCGCCCTTGGGTCTTGGATACCTGGCTTCGGTCCTCAGGACTACGGGTATACGCCCGCAGCTCCTTGACTGCACGTTTTCCCAACCTGGAGATGCTGTGCAATCTATTAGGAGAGCCAAGCCCGACATAGTTGGAATTTACTCGATGGTCACTATGAACCATCATGCCATTCGGATTGCTCGAAGCATAAGAGATGAGGTTCCTTTGATTGTTGCAGGCGGGCCGCTCCCTTCATTGACACCAGAGAGTTTCCTAGATGTCTTCGATGTTGTGGTTCGACATGAAGGAGAGGAAACATTCCTTGAATTGGTAGAGAGAATGCGAAGCAACGAGAACTGGTATGACATCAAGGGTATTGCATACAGAGATGAGAACGGGAGCATTATTGTTAATGATCCCCGTCCATATATTGAAGATCTTGAATCGATACCATCTCCAGCAAGAAACCTATTCCCCAATGGCGCCTACCAAGCGTACTGGAATAAGTACCATGGATACACAGCAACAAGCATGATGTCAACTCGTGGATGCCCATACGCTTGTGATTTCTGTAGCAACCCCGTATATGGTAGAAGTTACCGTGAGTTCTCTGCAGGCACAGTCGTTGAAGAGATGAAGCAGATAGAAAAACTAGGATATGACAGGGTATTCTTCCAAGATGATTGTTTCACGCTCAATCCGGACCGAGTAGAAGAAATTTGCAATTTGTTGCTATCATCCGATGTGAACCTTAATTGGATGTGCCTGAGCCGAGCAGACACGTTGACTCCAAGAATGGCAGAGAAGATGGCGAGAGCAGGATGTGTCAGAGTATTCTTTGGAATCGAGTCTGGGAATGAGCGAATGCTAAAAATAATGAAGAAACAAATCGACCTCGATAATGTGACGAGCGCAGTTCATGCCGCAAAGCAAGCAGGCATTGAAACAGGAGGTTTTTTCATTCTCGGCTATCCAGGAGAGACAGATGACTCTCTGGTTGATACCTTGAGATTCTCATCCAGGCTGCCACTTGATTATCTCTCATACTCTTTTCCCTACCCAATTGTAGGTACCGGACTCTACACCAAAGTCAGAGCACGAATTACTGATTCTGAGTGGAGGAAACAGAGAGGCAAAGCGCACCGTCATCAACTCCTTTTCAAGGGTGTGTTCTCAGAGCATAAGCTACGGTTTGCTCAGTACAAAGGAACCATCCAGCATTATCTCCGTCAGCACGGAGCATTGGGAAATAGTTTGGCTTGTGTGTTTGAGAGCATAACCGACAGAATTCTCCCCTGGCTGTCTTAACCATATAGTTGGATGATACATAATCATTATAGGACTCTGTGAAGTTCGAGTTGTAAGAACTTGGTGACCAAGAGTGGCAAGAAGCAATAAGCGAAGAACTGGCAAGAAGACCATCTGGATGCTCAAGAAGGAGATTAAGAGCGTCTTGCGGTCTCGCTGGCTTGTCTTGGGATTCATCATTAGCCCACTCTTTGCGTGGTTGTTTCAAGGTGCATTTCTATCATTCATCGTTGCTCAGACGACTGAAGAACCGGAGACTGTCTATATCACCAATGCGGACAATGATAATTGGGGAAACACACTCTATGCGGCTATCGAGGGTAATACAGACGAATTGCTGATTAACCCACTGATACAAGTCACTCGACAAGAAGGAGAAGATTTAGTGGAGAATCGTTCGGTCTCCGTCTGGGTCCTCATACCACAGAATTTCACGGAAGAACTCGAGGCTAATAATAGAAGTACCCTCGCGATTTGGGTAAATACTGGAAATTTCAGAGCTACAGCTGCAGCGCAACGGATTGACATATTTGCTAAACAAAGAATCAATGAGATAGTCGTGATTCGTGACTTACAGGTGAATTGGAACACCATTGCTCCAGAGGCCACCTACGGGCATCAGCTAGCGATATTCTTAGTTATGATCACATCTGTGCTTGCGCCCGCCCCCTATGTGAGCAAATCATTTGCGGGTGAGAGAGAGAGGCATACGCTGGAGGCGCTCTTAGTGGTACCAATGAGCCGCATCAAGATTCTTGGCTCAAAGCTGGTGGCAGGACTCATTCTCACGATGATCTACTCTGCCTTCACTGTTGTTGGAATACTAATGTACAACTTCTCGATCATCTTTCGGGCTGCACCATTACCGCCCAGTGCAGCTGAATATTACATCAGTCTCTACACCGTCAATACTGCCACAATTCCGTTGATTTTCTTCTGTCAATTCTTGGTACTGCTCTGTGCCATTGGGATAGGAGTGGTGATCTCTTGTCTTGCAAAGGATCAAGCCACTGCAGAGTCAATCAACAACCTTGTGCTCTTGGTCCCCACGATGGTCATAGGCATCCTAGGTTTTACAGGAAGCATACTACAATATGGAGGGCTGTTCGGGTTCTTTGTATTAGCAATACCCTTCACTCATGCAATCATATTCCTCAACGGAGTCCTTTCGGGTGTCGGTACGCCACTCTCCCTGCTGGGTAATGTATTGTATCTGCTAGCATTCACAGTGGTGTTTCTGATAATCGGAGCAAAACTCTTCGAGCGCGAGGCGATTATAACCTAGCAGTAACGGGTAATACCCTATTTTCATTCAACACATAGAAGTCGTTACTCTCGCAGCAGGTGTGAAGGGGGGCCCAACTCGCCTGATGGCCGGCAGAATCGCTTTAGAAGGGGTTTTGTAACGCCGACAGTGGATTGTCCCTCAGTATATATACTTGGAATGCACTGGTTGGCGTGGCTGTACTTCTCGAGGGCGTACAGAGTTCAAAATGATGCCCAATTACTGGGGCGAGAACTTGAATCAGCCACTCAACACTTTCTCCTCTTGAGTTTGCATCGAGTTTCTCTTTCATCATTGGCTACAGTATCTTTGCTGTCCGTGAGAAGACGAAAACGGTAGGGGAGGGGGGACCCCATTTCATCCCTCAGGAAATTCTTTTCAGGTTGGTATATGGTCTCTCACATAGGGTGCTAAGTTCCTTTGATTGACCTCGAAACTGTAATGGCTATTTGGAATGATATTGGAAGAGAACTCGAGGACCGATTCGGACTAAAACCAGCAAAAGCGCCCGAAAAAGTCCGGTCAACCAAAGAAAAAAAGAAAAATGCCTGGTTTGGAGGTAGGATTAGGAAAGGAGTTTTAGTCCTAGACGATCATGATGTGCCTCTTGAGGGGGTGGCTGCCAGAGCGCATATGGCTGCGGTCCTCAAGAAGAAGACGTTATGCGCTCAATGCATCGAAGACCTATCTAATGCATTTGCTGCCCAATATCTTGGCGGAAACCAGCAGTCCGATTGGTTTGCCTTATGGCATAGGAATGTAGGCAGAAAGGATATTGGAAACATCAGGAACTACTATCCATCCGAGATGTTTCGCCTGCTTCAATATCTGCAGGGAAACCTAGGGCTTGAAGACATGACTCGTCAGTTTCTAAAATGGATGCAGTCCGGCATTCGATTGGATAATGCGGGCTATGCTACTCATGTGTCTGAAAACTTCAGAAGATGGAGTCGTGAATTCGATGCAACCGAGATTCAGATGGTAGAACATCTAATGGAACAGCCAAAAATTACGATGAGAGAGTTGGCGGATCTTGTAGATGTTTCATACAAATGGGTTTCAAGAAAGAAGAACGAGCTGCTGAACAATTATGTATTGCACAGGCAAGATTTTGTTCCATATTCAAAGATAGGAATTCGTTTTGTATTTGTCTTAATAGGAAGGAGCGAAGACAAGTCAGACCCAGTGGACTATGTAGTAGACTCCCCGTTCTTCCTTTCTTATAGAAGAATACTCTCTGGACCATGGAGCTTGCTAGTCCTCCTTACCGTTCCTGAAAACCCAAAGAGCATGAGAGCACTAGAAGAATTCAAGAAGATAATTGCTCGGATAGGAAGAAGGGCAGAGTTGTTTGATACAGCAGTGGCAGGCTACCCACGATGTTATGATTTTTATTCCGTGCAGCGAGGAAGGTGGGAAATTCCGTGGGACTTGCTAAAACATGAGCTCGTGAGGATACACAGTGATGATCTTGCCAATGTTATTCCAAGAACCGAGAAACCGATTAAACGCACCGAGCTAATTCTTGATCAACTAGATATGGAGATTCTTGCTCAGGTCTTCAAACGAAACACATCTGTCAGAGCCATACGGAAGGAACTGAAAATTGGGCAGAACAGAGCACATGAGCGCCTGAAAAGACTCAAGGACAGTGGTTTGATTGAACGGCGTTGGGGGCTCCGGCATATTGGTCTGAACGAGTGTGTCTTTCTAACATGTGAGGATTTGGATTTGAGTCAGTCCATAACTGCTTGGGTACAAAGACTGCCATATTGTCAAGTCCAGTTCACTCCAGAGGGGAAATTGATATTGGCAGCAGATCTCCCGGAGGGTGGTGCGTATGGCTTCACTAGAGCGATTAACACGGTATCCAAGAATGTCATGACTGGCATATTGGGGCATTCAATAACCGCTCACATCGAGTTTCCAAAAGAGCTCTGGCAGGAGGACACCCAATCCTGGTCGTGCCCAGAAGAGGGCATTCGTAGGTGGTTTATGTCAGTTCAGGAAATCGCAAACACGACTAATTGAGCCTACTGCGCATTCCACTTCGGTTCGATGGTGATCTCCGCGCGTTCTAGCAAAGAATGGATCTGCGTGTTTGCCTGTTTCTTGACTTGTTCCTCATTAAGAGTGAGTAGTTCGCGGTCAAGCATCAACAGGGTTCCATTACACATCACGGTGTCAACATAGTGTCCCGACCCAGCATACACAAGATTCGAGACGGGATTGGGATGCGGAGTGAGTCCCGTATGATCCATGTTGACGACGATTATGTCGGCCAGTTTCCCAATCTCTAGGGAACCCACTTGCTCATCGATCCCCATGGCTTTGGCCCCACCCAAAGTTGCCATCTCAATCGCGTCTTCTGCGGGTATTACCAAAGGGTCATCACAATACGCCTTGTGAATGAGTGCAGCAAGCCTCATCTCCGAGACCATGTCATAGGTATTGTTGCTTGGCCCACCATCGCAGCCCAATGATACGGGAACGCCCTTCTGCAGCATCAGGGGCACTTTTGCAAATCCTGATGCGAGTTTCATATTGCTTGCTGGGCAATGCGAGATATTGCTTTGTGTCTTTGCTAAGAGGTCTATTTCGGAGTCATCGAAATGGATGCCATGTGCAAAGACCATATTGGGGCCAAGTAATCCCATATCCTCTGCAAAGGAGGTCAGATTCTTGTATCCCTTCTCCTTTACATAACGAACGTCGTCCACAACTTCGCCCAAGTGCATGGTCATGCGAGTGTCGTGCTCGTCAGCCAGATGAACAACCTTCTTGAATAAATCGTCAGTGACAGCTCCAAGAGACCGTAGCCCATACCACACCTGCAGACGGCCATCCGCTTCGCCATGCCATTTACCCAGCATCTCTTTAGTTTCTCGGAGGCATGCCTCTTCTTCCTCAACCATACCGGGGTACATGATATCAGGGCTATCCGCGTAGCCAGTAGAGTTCATAATAATCTTTGAGAGGGCAGCCCGCATTCCGATACGTTCTACGGCACGAGCAATACCATCGAACCCGTATCTTGCGTGAATCATGCATTCAATGAAAGATGTGGTCCCGCTCTTTATCATCTCGGCCATACATAGCTCAGCAGACACCTTTCCATCCAATTCAGTAAAGTTACCCTGTAGCACCCACACGTATTTCTTCAACCAATCGACCAGAGAGACATCATCCGCACATCCTCGGATGAGGGCTTGGGCAAGATGCGTGTGCGTATCGATGAGCCCAGGCATTATGATGCCTCCGCCTGCATCAAGAACTCTGTCAGCAGGGTACTTGGAAAGCTCCTCACTCTTGCCAACATCTACTATCTTCGTATCTTCCACATACACTGCGCCATTCTTGATAATCGTTCGTTCGGGATTAAGCGTCAGTACATATCCGTTCTCAATCAAAATGGAATCTGACTTGGGCATGATATCTTCTCCACGATGGATGACAATGAAGACTACTAGAATTAACAATTTTGGTGTCTATGATTTGTCTTCAGCTATTTGAAGCTCTATTCTAATACACAGGCCCTCTTCTGGACTGCCTTCAACTCGGTCATCAACATGGATCGTTCCACCGTACTTGTCCATCATTCTCCTGATAAGATGAAGACCTACGCCTCCAGACCGTCGTGTTGGGTCGAGAAGCGATTGCTTCTGATTATCTTCCAGACCTGGACCATTGTCCACAAAGCTCACGATGAAGGTTTCCCCATTTCGTTCTCCAGTGATTTCTAGAGTCTTCTCATCTTTTGGATTGTGTTTTACGCTGTTTTCCATCAAATTCCAGAATAGATGTCCTAGAGCGCTATCAGCGATAACATACATTGAATCGGGAAGCTCTTTCAGCGTGGGGTGAACACCATATTGCCCTGAAAACAGGAGAACCTGCGTCTTAAGTACCTCCGTCAGGTTCACCGGAGCCAGCGGTTCACTCTTAGATTGCTCAGTGCGACGAATATTGGTGATAACACTAAGGCATCGATGAGCACCGTCCAGAACATATTGTTTCGATCGGGATATCTGATCTTCATCGGCGTCTCTAGAGAGCATGTCAGCTCCTGCCAAGATAAGTTGCAGCTGATTTCCAATATCATGCAATAACAGATCAAGAAAGAATCTTACTTCTGCTTCAGCCTTTTTCAATTCAGCAACATCTGTGAATACTGCGAAGCTGCCCACGTAATTTGAATATGGGTCAAAAATTGGAGAGGCATGTACGATAGTTGGCACAATTTTGCCGTCTTTTCTTTGCAGAGTCAGCTCATAGCTCTCTTTCTGACCAGCCTTCCTGAGCTGCATCTTCTCCTTGACATTCTTTTCTGTCCATCCGTGAATCCAGTCAGTGATAGGTCTACCGATCATCTCATCTACCGTATCATATCCAAGCATATCGGCAAGAGATTTGTTTACTAGAACCGTGATACCTTCTTCGTCATCTACAGCCAAACCTGAGTCCATAGTTTCTATCAGTGTTCTATGTCGTCGCTCACTCTCCTCGAGTTTATGCTTGCTTTGTTTCTCCTCGGTTATGTCGAGGAGCTGAGCAACTGTTTTCACTCGCTCATCATTACTACGGATTATACTGCTGCTGATCATAACATCTCTGACTTCACCATCAGCACGGATTATTTGAAACTCATATTCTCGTGGTACCTTCTCACCTCGTTGTCGCCTAATATATCGCTCCGCGACTAGGTCTACACTCTCAGGGTGCAGTACTTCTCGGAAGTCAAGGCCCAAGAGGTCATGTCGGGACAATCCCACCATGTCGCATAATTTATCATTCACATATTCAAACCGATAGTCGCCATTAACAACCAAGATACCTGTGAAGCTTGCATTTTCAACAATGAGTTGAAAGATATCTTCCTTTTCTTTGAACCGTTCTTCAAGTGCTAGCCGTCGAGTCAAATCGAAGGCATATGCCCGAAAACCGATGACCTCATCATTTTCGATGATTAGCTCGCTGAATACTTCAGCCAAGGTTTCTACGCCATCTGACCGTCTTATTCGTAGTGTAATAGGGGTTGGTTCAACACCCTCGGCAAGGCTCTCAAGACCCCGAACAACGAGCGATTTCTGTTCGTCAACAACCAAATCTGTTGCGATTATCTTGGATTTCAAATCATTCTCATCGATACCCAATAGCTTCTGAGCACTTGCATTCGCGTAGACCAAATGGAACTGCTCGTCCAATTCTATGACCGCAAGCCCGATGTCCTCTAGTATCATTCTGATTTGCTCAAGACTTGATGTTATTGAGGGGGTTGTTCCAGAGTTGTCTGTCATCTGCTTATTCACGCCTAGATTGCTCTACGATCTTTTTCGCCATGTACCCTCTCTAACTCAGCAATGGCAGCACGGTATAATATCTACTAATACTTATGCCATATATACTGATTCGGTGGAAGTCTGGAAAACATGAATTCATTTCAGCGTGGATTACAACAAGTTAAAGTACAAACATTATAGACACCTAGACTGCGTCCAGAACACGAACAGAGGATGGAAAAAATGAAACACATCCTAACAATTGATGTCCAAAAATGCACAGGCTGCCGTAATTGCGAGCTCGCATGTTCGGTGGCGCACTATAGAACATTCAATCCGAGCCAGTCTCGAATCAAGGTCATAAAGAATGAGAAAAAGGGCATCATTCTGCCCATGGTGTGTCTCCAGTGCGAGGACCCCCTCTGCCACGGTGCATGCCCAACGGGGGCCATTAGACCAAACTCCAGCGGGGCACTCTACGTGGAACCTGACATCTGTATAGGTTGCGGGAGATGTGTGACAGCTTGTATCTATGGGGGAATCTCAATGGATCCAGTATTGAAGAAAGCGGCAAAGTGTGACCTGTGTGATGGGGACCCAGCGTGTGTAAAGGCATGCGAATATGGTGCAATCGAATACGTCGAGTTCTCTGAGAATGCACTACTTAGTCGCAAGAGTGGAATCAAACCAGTAGCGAAGATACAAACTGTCCAGGAGGAGGTCTAAGATGACATTTCCCTACAAAGGATATGCCGGAAAATACCTAGACATTGACTTGGAGAAGGGCAAGATCCACAAGAAAGAGATGGAGAAAGAATGGGCAAGGCTTTATCTTGGCGGAACTGGAGTGGCTGCCAAAATCCTCTGGGACCGCACGGGGCCGTCAACAGACCCACTATCGCCAGAGAACGTACTAGTTGTTGGCACGGGACCTCTAACAGGTTCAATGTTCTCACCCTCTGGAAGATTCATGTTTGCCACAAAGGGACCGCTCACCGGAGTCTGGGCGGAAAGCCACTCTGGAGGATTCTTCGGACCAGAGCTAAAGTATGCCGGATATGATTTTGTTATCTTCAATGGAAGGTCAGAAAAACCAGTCTATCTCTTCATTCAGGATGGGACAGCAGAACTCCTCGAGGCATCCGACCTCTGGGGAAGAGAAACGAATGTCGCCACGGATATGATTCGAGAAAAACACAAAGACCCCTCAATAGAAACCGCAGTCATAGGACCTGCTGGGGAAAACGGGGTGCTCTATGGTGCCATCATAGTGGATTACTACAGGGCGGCTGGTCGAGCGGGACTTGGAACAGTTTTGGGCTCTAAGAAAGTGAAAGGCATTGCTGTCAGTGGATCAATGGGCATTGAAGCCCATGACATGGACGCATATCTCAAGGCTAACGAAGAAGAGATGGCAAGAGTTAGAGACCCCCTATGGGCCAGCTCTATTGAGTCTTTGAGAAAGTACGGAACCACTGATTTGGTTTCAATGATCAATGAAATAGGACGTCTTCCCACAAAGAATCATTGGACGGGATATTTTGAGAACGCAGACAAAATTGGCCCTGAGATAATTGCCAACCAGTATCGCATCGCCCAAGAGGCCTGCCATGGTTGCGTCGTCGGCTGTAAATACATTATTAGGGTCAATGAAGGGGAGTTCAAGACAACACCCGTGGGTGGTCCTGAATACGAAACCATCATGGCATTTGGTAGCAACTGCATGAATGATGATATTGAATCGGTCTTCCATCTCGGCAAGCGTTGCGACCTTCTTGGGATGGACACAATCTCTTGCGGAAAGACGATTGGGTTTGCCATGGAACTATGGGAGAAAGGTATCATAGACAAGAAGGACACGAATGGGTTGGACTTGAGTTGGGGTAATATCGACTCCATGGTAGAGCTTGTCGAGCTGATTGCGAAAAAGGAGGGCATTGGCGAGATACTCGCGAAAGGAACTCGAGAAGCAGCGGACATAATCGGAGGAGAGGCGTGGAAGTATGCGGTCCATTCAAAGGGGCTCGAGGCTTCTGGTCAGGATCCGAGAGCACATCAATCAGTAGGATTAACCTACGCTACAAATGTACGTGGCGCTGATCATCTCCGCAGTCTCTCCAGTCTTGAAGAACTCGGATATCCTGAGATTGCGATACATCGGTTTGGTGAAGAAAAAGCTGAGGATATTTTGAAAATAATGAGTCCAAAGTACAAGGGAGAACTAATCAAAGACATGGAGGACCTGTATGCACTAACAGACTCAGCAGTCATCTGCAAGTATGGTGTCATGTGGCCACCAGTCTATTACTACGAAACATTTGCCAACGTAATCGCCCCTCTAACGGGCATGAATGACTGGACAGACCTAGCCTTCGTCAAGAGAACAGGAGAACGAATCAGCCATCTTCGACGGGCCTATAATCATCGTTTAGGAATAACACGGGAACAGGAAACCCTTCCAAGACGTCTTTTGAAGGAACCGATGCCCACAGGCCCCGCCAAGGGCGGACTTCCCGACTTGGACGAGATGCTTGATGAGTATTATGAGTACCGTGGATGTGATCTAGAAACCGGATTTCCCCTAGAGTCAAAATTGAACGAACTCCGGTTGGATTACGTTGCTGACGACCTCAAAAAGAGAAAAATGCTTGCTAGTCAGCAATGACCACGAATTTGGGTAGGATTCATATGCTGAGATATAAAGAAAAAGAGCTATGCCAGATCTCAAAGTCAACTTAGCAGGTCTTAAACTCAGGAATCCCGTGCTTACAGCTGCAGGACCGGCTGCGCGAGATGGTATGACCCTGCTTAATGCTGCTACGGGGGGCGCCGGCGGATTAGTGGCAAAGACTGTTAGTATCAAGCCAGCAAAAGTTCCTAATCCCAACATAACTGCACTCGGGCGAGGAAGGGTGAAATCACGGCGTGGGTTGCTTAACGCTGAACTCTGGAGTGAAATTTCGTTGTGTCAATGGCTTGAAAGCGAGTATCCTATTGCTTTGAGTTCTGGACTTCCCGTCATAGCCAGTGTTGGATATACACCTGAAGAAGTTGCTGAGATTGCTCCGAAGATTGAAGATGCGGGTATGCATGCCATCGAATTTAGTACACACTATGTTGGTGGACACGTCGAGATTGCAAAAGCATTGAAAGATGCTGTAGAAATCCCAATTTTTGCTAAACTCAGTCCGAAGGTCGATGTTGCGGCAGTTGCTAAGGATGTTGAGAAACATGTGGATGGGATTGTCGCAATCAACACGTACGGTCCTTGCCTACACATTGACATAGAAACTGGAAAACCATTTTTAGGTAGTGATGGAGGAGAGGGA
Source organism: uncultured archaeon (assembly GCA_964648855.1). Taxonomy (GTDB): domain Archaea; phylum Asgardarchaeota; class Thorarchaeia; order Thorarchaeales; family Thorarchaeaceae; genus TEKIR-14. The sequence continues at coordinate 109,132 of CAZYLT010000006.1, read as the reverse complement.
TGGCTGAGCGGTGCAGCTCTGAAACCCATTGCAATGCGATGCGTTGCAGATATTGCCAGCTCTGTTGATATTCCGGTCATTGCGGTCGGGGGAGTTTCCTCTGGAGAAGATGCTATCGAGTTTATGATGGCTGGCGCATCTGCCGTTCAAGTATGTACTGCCGCTATCCTTGAGGGACAGACAGTCTATGGTAGAATTGCAGGTGAGATTTCTGATTGGCTCAAAGAACACGATTATAATTCTGTCAGTCAGTTGATTGGATTGGCACTTCCTCACTTGAAAGAGGAACATGCTCTGAGAAACAAGCCTCAAGTCAATCTGGAGAAGTGCACTCGATGTGGACTCTGTGAAAAGTCATGTGTATATCGTGCCATCACAGTGAACAAGAAAGAAGACCTCTTTGAAATCGATGAAGAGAAATGCCAGAGGTGTGGGATGTGCATCTCTGTTTGTCCGTTCTATGCACTAAGTGTAGACTAGGTCCTCTATAGATACAATATCTCTTCCAGCCCCATGGTAGTTCTCCGAGGCTTATCTTTGGTCACTACAAAGTCATTCTCGATGCGAACTCCCCCTTCGTTCATCAAATATACTGCCGGCTCAATAGCCACCACATGCCCCTCCTTGAATTTCCCATCGCGAACATACATGCTCGGATACTCATGGACCTCTAGTCCAATGCCGTGACCAAGACTATGCGTCATTCCTTCCATTGCGCCAGGATTGAGCCTTGAAGAATCAAAGCCATGCTTCTTGAGGGTGTTGTAGCATGCCATGTTGACGTCATCGATTTTGGCACCGGCGGTCATCTCATCCAGTACTGCATCTCCAGCCTCCATGACAGCGTAAAACATCTCCCTGACCTTATCGCAGGGAGTTCCCTTCACGACGGTCCGGGTGACATCAGCCACGTATCGTTCAATCTTAAGTCGAGGAAAGACATCTATAATAATTGGAACATTGGCTTTTATCTCATCATCAGGATTTCCAAGATAGTGCCAGTCAAACCCCATCTGACCAACGGCAACAATCGAATCTTCAGCCGCCTCAGCCGACAGATCGAGCAGGTTGTGATTCAATGCTTGCTTGACATCACGTACAGTGAGTGGTTCACCATCGCGTATCAATATGTCATTAGCGCCAACTCCAGTATTCTTAATCATCTCAACAACTTTTGATAGGGCGGAGATAGTAGCTTCTCCTGCCTTCTCAATCATCTTGATTTCCTCTTCAGATTTGGTCGCTCTGGCTTGCAGGAGTAAATCAGGAACCGGCTTTACCTCGCATCCCAACTTTTGGATGGCAATTAGCATATCTGATGGGAATCGCTTGGGCACCCCCATCACTTTTCCATTAAAATTCTCCTTGAGAATCTCGTCCATCACTTTCTCAGGATTATCTGTTGCACGTTCTCCACGTTCCATAAAGGATTGATAGAGCTCGGTGAGGTCAAAGGTCTTTTCGATGAAACTCTCCTTCTCCAGCCTCTCAAGGGTTTTGAATGCAGTGGCAACTATGGTTTCCTCTCCATGATTGTGTAAGCATATAACGTTGTCAGGAGAACGAAAACCGGTGAGCCAGTAGACATCTGGATTATCGAATGCATTTCCCGTAACCATGAGAGAGTCAATCTCTTGAATTTCCATCAAGTCATCAAGGTCTTCGAGCAAAGGGTCACCTCAGCACTCTTTGAGAGAATATCAGTGACTAGAAAAGCGTTTTGAATTAGGTGCTCAGGCTTCCATATATGTCTTCATTCGATCTTCAATCTCTGAGCGCGACGACATAGAATACGGTCCAACATGTTCGAGGTTAAATGAAGATGCTGAAGCCCCAAAAAGCCCCGCCCTTTTCACATCGCCAGTTCTCATATATTCAAGCAGAAAGGCAATTGCATAAGTATCCCCACAGCCAGTTGAATCAACATAATCTTCAGGACCCACTGAAGGAATATCAGCTTGAGCATTTCTAGTATAAATGGATGAACCCTCCTGGCTCTTGGTAACGATAACAGCATGAGGGCCCCACCTCAGAATCTTTTCAGCACTATCCTTTTCGGAGTAATCATCCGCAAAAAGCTGCATCTCTTCTTTGTCACACTTTACGATGTCCACATGTCGAATAATTTGCTCCGCATCCGTCCATTCCTTGGGTATCACTTTTCCTTCATCATTCTCCCGCACATAGCCTTGAACATCAAGTGAAATCAGTACACCGTAGGTCCTTGTCGTTTCAATACAGTTGGGGTGTACTTCACCGATAATGGGGCTGAAATGAAAGATATTGGCTTCAAGATGCTCTGGAGAGAAATCAGCTGGATAGATTTGGGGAGCTACCGCCTCAACGTATTGCGTCCGATTACCGTCCTTATCGTACTTGTTGACAAACCGGGTCGTTTTTTCTCCAGCAACTCGTAGACCGGAGAGATCTAAATTCGCCTCACGGAGATCGTCAACATATGTCTGTTCGAAATCTTCTCCCACTCGTGATACTATCCCTGCACCAAGAGCACCAAGATGGGGAGCAATCATGGCATAGGCAGCTGCACCACCAAGTGCCTCACGTTCATAGTCAGGAGTGATTATCAAATCTCTGCTCAGATGTCCTACGACAATGATTTCCATCTAGATGGCCTCAGTACTATGTAAAAGACCTGCTCAGGAAGATATATTCCATTCCTTGCCTATATAAACTATTTCTGACAGATTGAATGAACTCAAATTGTGTGAAACTTCTGTGTTCCACCCGTTCCCTGCCAGTGTCGCCGTCCCCAGTGTACCCGAAGGCCACTGAGTGAGCAGGGGCTTTGTCCATGGTCATCGGGATAGTATTCCTCACACGGTCCTGGTTTCCTCCACCTGTGTTACTGCTGAGGCATCACCCTCAGCCACAGGGAGGCTTTCCACAGTTCTTATCACGGCGGGTTCATGATCACCCGTACTGGCTCCGTCGCCGAAGTCAGCAAGACATATCTGAGCATGGTGAACAGCCGCGGACTCTCCGGGAGATGATGGGTTCCCATTGGTGGAGAGTACGGACCTCCGTCGAGAAGAAGACTTCTTCCCTCGGGCTTTCGGCGGCGAGCTCCGCACGATGTTGCTGGCCCACTCACCTAGTCCACTATTCTATGTGATTAGGGCTATTTAATCTCCCATACGACCGATTCCGGATTAGGCAAAGGAGGAATCTGACAAAAATCTGACACTTTTGTTGGACACTCTACCTAGAAAATGGGGGAAATTGTATATCTCCAGAGTGAAAAAAGATGGATATAATCAAGAAAATCCACAGCTGTCCATTAGGAATTATTAATATCTCATCTCACCAAGGCAAATAGGCGAGGCAACCATATGCCAGAGGTCATAGTCAAGTTCTTTGCAACCGTGAGAGAGAAGGCGGGAAGGAAATCACTGGAGATGAGTGCCACAAACATTGGAGAGCTTCTTGAAAAGCTGAAGCATGACCTTGGACCAGAATTTGAGAAGACCGTATTCAATCCTGAAACTGGAGAGCTCAGAAGATTCTTTTCGGTCATGGTTAATGGGAAGAGAATAGAAACCCTCGATGGCCATGGGACTGAGCTTGAATCTGGGGATGCAATCGCAATCTTTCCACCAGTGGGGGGAGGATAAAAGGTGAAGAAATTGGATTTAGTAATCAAAAATGCGAAGCTTGTTCTTGAGAGTGGAATAGTAAGAGGCGGAGTGGGAGTGTCAAATGGGAGAATCGCCTTAATCGCTTCTGACGAACACTTACCTGAAGCTGATGAGACTATTGATGCCGAGAAGAAATATCTCCTCCCAGGGCTAATTGATGGTCATGCGCATATTCACGATCCAGAGATGGAGGAACATGAGGATTTTACAACTGGTAGCAGAGCTGCTGCTGCAGGAGGAGTAACAACAGTTGTTGACATGCCACTGGTTTCCCAAGTGGATACTGTTGAGGCAGTTGAACGCAAAGTTGAATTGGGAGAGAATATGTCTATCGTGGATTTTTCCTTTTATGGTGGAATGCTGACATCAGAGAATGTTGGAATGATTCCAAAACTCTTGAGTGCAGGAGTCGCTGCCTTCAAGGCCTTTACAGCAGAGCCATTTTACGCAAGAGGTGGAGCTATTCTCAGAGCCCTAAGCGAGACCTCTGAACACGGAGGACACCTAGCGATCCACTCTGAGGATAGAGATATACTAGACGAATTCTCTGGTAGAATGGATGGAGAATGGGATGCTCCGATAAGTCATGCACTCTCGCGTCCAGAAATTGCAGAGGAAATAGCGGTTGAGCGTAACATTGCCATATTGAAGAAGACAGGAGGACACCTCCATATCGCACATATCACCACGAGAGGGGCATTAGTTTCGGTTGAACGAGCGAAGCTAAATGGCAATCTTGTAACAACAGAGGTCTGTCCACACCATTTACAATTTCATAGAGATGAGATGAATCGCCTTGGCACAAAAAGCAAGATGAATCCCCCGCTGCGGAGCAAACAAGATAGAGCTGCTTTATGGTCAGCCTTGCTTCGAGGGACTATCGATATCGTTGTCAGTGATCATGCACCCGCTCCCATTGAGAAGAAGGAAGAGGGCGAGCATGATATTCGAAACGCGTGGGCAGGCGTAGATGGTGTACAGATGATAAGTAGAGTATTGCTGTCTGAAGGAATCAACAAGAATCGATTGACTTTTCATCACTTGGTTGAAGTCACTTCAAGCAAACCAGCCAAGCTCTTTGGTTTATACCCAAAGAAGGGGGTACTTGCAGTGGGATCCGACGCCGATATGGTCTTGATCGACCTGACCAAGAAGGAAAAAATCTCTGCAGATATGATTTTTTCAAAATGTGGCTGGACATTGTATGAAGGGATGGAAATGACAGGAGCCCCCATTATGACATTTGTGCGGGGTGTCAAAGTATTTGAAGAGGATAGGACAACCATAAAGCCAGGACATGGTCAGTTCCAGAAAATGGGTGACGCAATCCAACTATAGAGGTATGCCAGAATGTCTACTCGAAGATTCGTATTTGGAGACCCGGAGGTCTGTACAGGATGCATGATTTGTTCGATGACATGTAGCATGCACTTTTACAAAGTCATCAGTCCACAACAGGCAAGGAATAGAATTGTACGCTTAGAAAACGGACTTGATTTTCCACTATTCTGCCGTAACTGCGAAGATGCACCGTGTATTGAGGCATGTCCAGAAGAGGCAATCAGGCGAACATCAAAGGGGATTGTTGTTATTGACAAGAATAAGTGCAAAGGCCATGGTGATTGCATAGAGGCGTGCCCATATGATGCAATAAAAATCAATCCTGATACGGGCAAAGCCATCAAATGTATTCAATGTGGTCAGTGTATCAAGAGATGTCCTGTTTTTGCCATATGGATGACAACTGACGAAGGCCTTGAGAAAAAGGACGAAGATGGGCGTTTGAAACGGCTGTACGAGGAACACGAAGACAAGCTGTATGGAGGTGCTGAATAGGATGGTAAAGGGCGTGGGAGGACAAATCCTTTGGGTAAATCTCACATCAAAGGAGATAGAGAAGAAACCTCTTGATGAAGAACTAATTCAAAAGTACCTCCTTGGTGCAGGCCTTCTATCCAAGGTCATCTATGACAGAACAACTGCTGATACAGACCCACTGTCCCCCGAGAATGTACTGGGAATGGCAACTGGTCTACTCACTGGTTCGATGTTTCCACAGGCATCAAGACACGTTATTGCGGCGCTTTCACCACTCACGGATATATGGGGCGAGAGTCACGCTGCTGGTTTTTGGGGGCCAGAATTAAAGCTTGCAGGGTATGATGCAATCTTCTTTACAGGGGCATCTAAAGAACCGGTCTATCTTAACATCAGGAATGAAACAGTGGAAATCCTTGATGCGAGTGATTTGTGGGGAAAGGATGTCTTCGAAACAGACGATATTTTGAGAGAGCGCCATGGCATACGATGTCGAACACTAGCCATTGGTCAAGCTGGAGAGAATCTCGTCCGTTTTGCAGCGATCATGAATGACCGTGATAGAGCCTCGGCTCGTTCTGGCCTGGGCGCTGTGATGGGGTCAAAGAAGCTTAAAGCGATCTCTATTCGTGGAACAGGTAAGATTGAGGTTGCAGAACCGGATGTATATCTGAAACGAATGGATGAGTTCCACCGGCGAATGCTTGATAATCCGTTCACCCCCGACAGAGCGAAATATGGCACAACTAGTTTAATCGAATTGATGCACAACATCGGCCGACTGCCCTCCTATAATATGAAACAAGGGGTCTTCGATGGATACGAAAAGATCGGTGGGGAAGCCATTAATGAAAACTATTTGGTGAAGCCAAGGTCCGACTGGGCGTGTCTGCAGCGATGCGGTCGTTACACACGAGTGCCCAAGGGGCCCTATTGTTATGAGGGCGGGTCGCCGGAGTTTGAGTCACAGGCCGCACTAGGTTCTCGATGCGGTAATGAGAATGTGGAATCAATCCTGTATAGCCATCATTTGGCAAACCAATTCGGAATGGATACAATCTCCCTTGGTGGGACTATATCTTGGGCGATGGAGGCCTGGGATGAGGGCCTTATTACGGCGGAGGATACAGGGGGTGTAGATCTCAGTTGGGGCAATCATGAAGCAATTGTAGAACTAACCCGGATGATAGCCTATCGCAAGGGTTTTGGTGATATCCTCGCCGAAGGGAGTCAACGTGCAGCGGAACAGATTGGTCGGGGAACTGAAGAGTTTGTTATGACTGTTAAAAAACAGGAGATAGCTGGGCAGGAGCCCCGAGCCCAGAAGTCGATGGGACTTGCTGCAGTCACTGCTGCAAGAGGCGCGGACCATCTCTACGCCTTTCCAGTCTTGGACGAAGTTGGATTTGATGATGATATAAAGGAGCGTTTTGGAGAGGAGTATCTTCCCGAGATGGCTGAACGACTGAATCCGAAGTACAAAGGAATCATGGTAGCAGAATCAGAGAACTATATGGTCGTTGTTGAAAGCGTTGGATTGTGCAAATATGGCACACAAATACCGCCTGAATTCTACTATGATGATGTCGCAGTCGGTCTAAAGATACATAATGGACTTGAGTTCACAACAGAGGAACTGAGAGAGATTGGTGAGAGAATAGTTAATCTCAACCGCCTTTTCAACGCTAGACGGGGTGTAACTCGAAAAGATGACCAGCTTCCAAAGAGGCTTACTGACGTGCCTGCGCCGAAAGGGCCATCGAAGGGAGAGGTTGTGGAATTGAATGAAATGCTAGATGAATACTATGAGGTCCGAGGATGGGACCCAGAAACAGGACTGCCAACGAAGGAAACCCTGAAACGACTAGACCTGGATGAAAATCACTAGAAGAGCGAGAATCCTTTGAGGAACCTGATACTCTATTCCTGACTAGCACATACATTCGTTACGGTGTCCTTCACGCCATCAATCTTGCGCAAAGTATCAACAACGAAGGAGCTCAATGATTCTGGAGTCTTGAAGTTCCCCTTGATGATGAGATCATAGGCTCCGTATATCAGGTGTGCCTCCATTACTTCTTCTAGTTCTCTAACATCATCGAGTACTCTCCGTGCCTTCGCGCTTTCGAGCTTGGCCATTATGAATGCCAGAATCAAATCATTTCACCGTTCCAGTTATAGCTCAGCAACTCATGTACCATAAGGAGCGGGACATAAAAACTGTTGCTAAACTCGATAGATGAAAGACATGAATGCGTGGATGAGAAACTATCGTGAAACACTAGATCTCAATGTGTTTGAAAACCATAATTCTAAGAAGAATTATGATTGCTTCTGCCCAAAGAAAAGTGCGACTAAACAGAATCTTAATAATCAATAATCATAGCGAGCAACAAGCCGCAGGAGGTCATTCCAGCGTGACATCAGTAAGTCAGACGACAGCCATGAAAAAGAAAAAGAAGCGGCAGTCAGGCTTTGAACCCCGAATCTTGGCGTTTTGCTGCAACTGGTGCAGTTATGCCGGGGCAGACCTTGCGGGAACAAGCCGGATGCAGATGCCCTCAAATGTGCGGGTCATCAGAATCAACTGCACGGGGCGAATAGATCCTGTTTTCATTCTTGATGCACTAAATCAAGGCGCAGACGGTGTTCTCATCAGTGGGTGTCATCCTGGTGATTGTCACTACACAAGCGGTAACCTCAAGATGAGAGGCAGATTTGTGTTACTCCAAACTATGTTGAAGGAGGCGGGTATAGACTCACAACGTGTCCATCTTCAATGGGCAAGCGCGGCTGAAGGTGATGTATTTACTCAGGGCGTAACAGCAATGGTAGAGAGAATCAAAAAGCTAGGACCAAATCCAGCAGGGAAGGATAACTAAAATGGCAAAGAGAATAGCACTTGCTCAATTGACTTCATGCTGGGGATGCGATCAGGCACTAGTCGACCTGCATCTTCGTCTATTGGACGTTCTACCTGAACTAGAGATTGTGTATTGGCCAGCAGTAGTTGACTTCAAGTTGAAAGACCTTGAAAACATGCCGGATGGTTCCATTCACATAGGTATGGTAGAAGGAAGCTGCAGAACCAAGGAAGACGAGCATCTACTAAAGCTCATGCGCAAAAAGAGCAAGGTCTTGGTGGCATGGGGTTCCTGCTCAGTATATGGAGGAGTACAGGGTCTTGGAAATCAATGGGCGTTAGATGAGCTCCTACGACGAAAATTCCTAGAGGCAGACACCGTCGAGGATGGTAGAATTCCTACTGAGAACATGCCCGGATTTGTAGAGCACATTATCCCAAATCCAGATATTGTTTCCTTTGAAGTACGACTTCCCGGTTGCCCACCAACAAGTGACAACACTGCGGAAGCATTAACGGCACTCATTAAGGGGCAACCATTCGATCTGCCCACTAAGACGGTATGCGATGAATGTCCAAAGGAAAAGAAGGACAAACATATCACCAAGTTTCATCGTGCACATGAGGGCCATATCGACCCTGACAAATGTCTATTAGACCAGGGGTATCTCTGCCTTGGATTTGCGACGATTGGAATGTGTGGAGCACAGTGTCCAACGGTCAATACACCATGCAAGGGTTGTTTCGGTCCACCACCAGCTGTAAATGATCATGGTGCAAAGATCATTTCGGCATTAGGAGCTATTGCTGAGATGGAGCCGGAGGAGTTGAAGGCGGCATTCCCAGATCCCATTGGGTCATTCTATTTCACTGACTATGCAGATTCGTATCTTTCGAAAATGAAAGGAAAAGAAAGGGAGGAGAAGAAATGACCAAAGACGATAAGACAATCAGGATTGAACCAGTGACCCGCCTAGAAGGACATGGTGAAATTACCGTAGTCTTAGGAAAAGATGGTAAAGTCAAGGATGCTCAATTCAACGTGAGTAGTACTCGTTTCTTTGAGAAGTTCTTGGAGGGACGATTTGCTGAGGAAGCACCACGTATCGCACCAAGAATCTGTGGGATATGTCCAGAGCCCCATCACCTTGCTGCAGTGAAAAGTGTTGAAGCGGCATGGAAAGTAACTCCCCCACCTGCTGCTATTAAATTGCGCAGACTACTGATAAACGCGAAACAGTACAGCAGCCACGCATTGCATTTCTTTGCACTTGCTGCGCCCGACTTTCTTGCAGGACCGTTTGCTAAGCCTGAGAAGCGCAACGTTGTGCAAATCATCAAGAGCCTTCCAGATGTAGGCAAGATGGCACTTGAAGTAATGAAGTTCGGGCAGGAATTGTGTGCCGCTGTAGGTGGTAAAGCAATCCATCCCGTGACTGCAACACCGGGCGGAATGTTGAATCCATTTTCAGAGGAAAAGCGAGATGAATTCCTGAAACGAATTGAGAAGACCAAACAACAGACTCTTGATACTGTTGACCTAGCTAAAAAAGTCGTGCAGGATTATTGGGATCCCATAACCAAACTTGCAGTGGTTCCAACTTATTACCTCGGGTTGCATGACAAAGGCAACCTGGAGATCTATGATGGCAAACTAAGAGTGATGGATCCAGATGGTAAGATAGTAGAAGACTTCAATCCAAAGCATTACCGCAAATATTACGGAGAATACGTTTCTAATCACTCATACGCCACACATGTATACTATAAGCAAAAGGGATATCCGGAGGGCATCTGGCGGGCTAATAGTCTTGCCAGAATAAACGTGGCAGACAAGATGGCCACCCCCATTGCCCAAGAGGCCCTGGAGGAAATGCGTGACGCCTTAGGGCGGCCGATTCATGCTACCTTTGCCTACCACTGGGCCCGAGTTATTGAGTTGGTTCAAGCTGTAGAAGAGATGGAAGCTCTCCTCAATGACCCGGATATTGTTAGTACAGATGTAAAACTGGCTGATGTTGAACCCAGAAAGGGGAATGGTGTTGGTTGTGTGGAGGCACCGAGAGGTACTCTCATCCACCACTACTGGACTGATGAGAATGGCGTTATCACAAAGGTGAATATGGTAGTTGCCACCAATAATAACATCGCCGGGCTCGAGAAGAGCCTATTGAAGGCAGCCAAGCAAGTATTCGAGAATAAGGAACATGAGAGTCTGGACTTACCAGACCCCATGATATGAGAAGTGAACAAAAATGACAGACGACATACCTGAAGGACTGCTGAACCTCCTGGAAATGGTGGTTCGCTGCTACGACTGCTGACTATCCTGCGGCGCTCATCTTACCATCGTGGACGATGAGGGTCGCGAGATAGCACGGAAGGAGATTGTAACCAGCGGCGGATGAAGGTTCGGCGTAAAGTTGTGAGCCGAATCGGACACCCCTGCCCGGGGTGCTGGGCATCTCTCTTCATTCTTTCGTCCCCAATATCAGTTGTGAGAAGGATTTAAGGGGAACCACCAACATCATGCACAACTGATTGGAATGGGAATATTTTCACAGCAAGCAGCATTGATTTACGACATCAATCTGATTATCCAAACTGCATTGGTCATCATGTTAGTGGCTGGATGGATAAAGAAGAAGCCATACAAAATACATGGAATGATAATGGGCATTGCGACTATCATCAACCTTGTTACAGTACTAACTATAATGGCCCCTTCACTCATTCTTAATATTGATGCGCTCATCCCATACACAGGAGGAATTGGGCAATCGATTACAATCGTTCATAGTATTGTCGGAAGTGTGGCTGTTGGCCTCGGGTTGTTGTTTGCAGGCAGATTCATGATTAAGCTCAGGAATAAGGACCCGTTACTCTGTGGCTCCCGACGCCTGATGTATGCAGCTTTGATTCTATGGCTGTATTCCTTTGGTGGAGGCATAGCATTCTATGTCTTCTACTATCTTTAGGTGCCCATTTCCATCCAATTCGATTATCATAAGTCTTAATTATCGTTAATGCACCATTGGTACTGAGGATACTCGCGATGATGCAGGGTTTCAATCCGTATCAGGACTTTGTGAACTTCTTGGCAACACTACTTCAGCCTTTGGGGCTGGATGCGTATGCACAATATATTGCGATAGTTCCATTCCTCATCATCCTCTATATTGTCTATCTGATTGTTGCTCGGTCAATTCGGGTCTCATTTCAGAGAACCGGCCTTCCCAAAGAAGCCACAACAGGAGTCGTATTCATTGTCAGATTGATTTTCTTCGGCATCGCAGTGATTGCAGGGCTAGCTGTGACAAATCTGGTCGCAGGTGAGGGAGTAATAGCATTTGGTGCTCTTATCGGGACCGCTGTAGGTCTTGCCTTTTCCAAGTCACTGAGTAATGTCGTGAGCGGCCTGTATGTCTTTGCCTCGCGGCCGTTCAGGATCGGAGACTACATTCGACTGGGGTCCTTAGAGGGCATTGTCCGTGACATCACACTGAATTATACACGTGTGACAAAGCCGGATTTAACAACAGAGCTTATTCCCAACTCTGATGTTGTGGAGTCAAAGCTGACCAACTTCCGAGTGAGAGCTGAAGATTACATGACTCAAGAGGAGGAGGCCAAAAGCGGCTACCTTGGGACAGCCATGCAGAAATTCAGGACCTTGACAACGGGTGAGGAGGTCTATAGGTATACGTTTGAAGTCATGGTTCATAGGCTATACGATGTGAGTACTGTTAGACCAAGACTACAGGAAGTTGTAGAGAAATGGGATAAAGAATTCCTAACCACTCCAGAGATGTATTATAGCAATAATGACTACAATGGTGTTGCTTTCGGGTTTGCAATAATCGTTGACGACCCCAAGAAGCTACTGCAAAAGGGCGCAGACTTCCAAGCAGAACTCGTTCGAACAGTTCATGGTTAGATGAGAAATATCTATTCCCTCTGTATCCACCGTGCTCCCTGAAACGCACTGATTAAAAATAGAGAAGAATTTAACTTGAAGTAGTGTATGTGCTTTCTCGTCTGGGAGAGAGCAGATGTGCAACAGGGACTGTGGGAAAGCTTCGTTGAAATCTTAAGGACCCTCTTAACTCCGATTGGGCTTGGTGGATCAGCAGAGTTCATAGCCATCCTCCCATTCTTGTTGATTATCTATGTCATTTACTTGGTTACTGTAAGAGCCACCAAGATTTCATTCAGAAAGGTGGGAATGCCCAAAGAAGCCGGGGCAGGAATAATATTTGTTATCAGACTGATTTTCTTCGGAATTGCATTTGTTGCTGTTCTTGCGGTCACAAATCTTGCCTTAGGTTCAGAACTGATTGCGCTAAGCGCCCTTGTGGGAACTGCTGTCGGTTTAGCATTTTCGAAGTCCCTCAGTAATCTTGTCAGTGGGATATATGTTCTTGCCGCTCGACCCTTCCGAGTGGGGGACTATGTGAAAATCGGTGTCTTGGAGGGTATTATTCTTGAGATTACCTTGAATTATACTAGACTCTTGCTGCCCGACTATAGCAGGCAGTATGTTCCCAATACCAAAGTGCTAGAATCAGAGGTAACAAACTTCAGGATAAGAATCGATGACTACATGGCTGACCGAGGAAGGGAATGGGTCGGTGAACATGACTATGACAACAAGGTTTCGATGGCCATCGAGAAGCTGAGGTATCTTACAAAGGGAGACGAGATTTTTCGTTACACTTTCGATATCTATGTGCATCGGGACCATTCGATAGAGGAGATACGGGAAACCTTTGACAATCTGTGCAAAGAATGGCGATTCAAGTTTGTTCAAAAACCTGAATACTTCTATTGGAGCAACACGCATCTTGGGATAATCTTCAGATTCGAGATAATTATGAAGGAACCAAAACAACTTCTAACCGTTGGAGCAGACTTTCAGGAAGTACTGGCTGAGGCAGTTTCAAAGAGCTAGTTTATTATTCCAAGAATATGGAAACTCTCCCGGGCAAGGCAAACCTTGCCTTTTTCTCTGGATCGTGAGAAGGGGATTCTGCGGAGTGCACCTTAATATCGAGCCCTAGCTCTGAACTCATATAGTCCCTTGAGTCCTTCAGTACTTCTAATTCAGAGTTAGCATTAGCAGAGTAAACCCATAGACCGTTTTCCTTCGCAATCCGATCTACTATGGATTTGACTTGCTTTCCGTGCTTTCGGAACCTATCCTGGGACATCAAGTGTCTCATGATACCACCGATCTCCAGAGAAACATCACTCTCTTGGATGCTGTTCATGGCGTCAAACATCCATTGTGGAGCAACATAGAGATGAGCTATTTCGGGCTCATTTCCCCTCAGAAGTTTTGTTATCTCCCGAATATCGCCAATAGTGGACTGAACCACTTCCAGTGCCTTTTCTACTGACAAGTCAATCAATGACTCATCCGCTTGTGGCCAAGACGCAAATGATACGAAACCCTCGCCATTTAGGACTGCCCATAGTTCTTCAGAAACATGTGGAGCCATAGGGGCAACTAATCGCACCCAAATATCACAGACATAAGCCATCGTGTCATTGACCTCTTTGTCAGGAATATCTGAGCGCTGTAGATACCGGTTAACAGCTCGTGTCATCTCTGAGGTTGAATAGATGGCATAGTCTCTTAATCGGAAGTTCTCTAGAAATTCGCTGCAATCCCTCACTATAGAGTTGACCTTCGACAATAACCAGCGTGTCATCTTTGAAGACTTGTCCTTCTCTCTGAGGACTTTTGGCTCATTGTCAGAGAATCGCTTGACAATATTCATGAACTGCTGCAATCGGTTTTTCACTGCAGGAACATCTCGTTCACGCCAATCCATCAGGCTACCCGGTTCTGCTGCAGAGATAACATAGGTTCTAAAGACATCAGCGCCGTATTTCTTTGGAATCTCAACCAGTGGAATGACATTGCCCTTACTCTTTGACATCCTTCCACCCTCCATATTCACATGCTCATTCAGACTGATGCACTGCAGCCAGTGTTTCTTGGGAAATATGGCAACATGATGGAAAATGGCAAAGCTTAGATGGTTTGAGATATGAGAGGGCGCGGTATGTCGCTGGTCATTGGGATACCAGTAGAGGAACTCCTCGCGCATCGTTTTCAATAATGAGGACTCAATATCAGTCTTGTCTGATACCTCAGCAGGCGTGCCCTGACCTAGAAATACGAAGTCAAAGAACGCAGGGATTAATTGATTGTGTTTCAAGTCGTTGTCCTTAATGTGATGGGCAACAGTGTAGAATGCCATGTAGATGGTCGAATCAGACAGACTCTCAATGATCCATTCATCGTCAAAGGGCAGACGTGTTCCAATACCTCGCTTTCGTGCGCAGGGTCTCTGCTTCAGCCAGTCAAAGGTAGCTTCAAACAGATTCCTGAAAATCTCTGGAACTATACACATCTCGTCTAAAGCCTCTCTAGCCTGTTCTTTCCAGTTACCACTAGTATAGTCCAAGAACCATTGACCGGAGAAGACTCCAACTTGAATATCAGTCCCACATTTGCAGACAACAGGTCGAGTGTCCGGCTCGAAAAATACATCGCTAGAATTGCTCTCTCGCATCCATTCAGTGACATCCTCTTTGACGTCCTTGATTTGACGTCCTGAGAACTGCATGCAATTGTCCTTCATGACGCCATCGTAGAATTCTGCTTTGTAGATCTCTTGAGTTGCTTCTTCCAACTTCTCGGATTCGTCTTGTGATTCTATTTCCCGTGACTCTACAGCTTCTTTTGCAGGACAGTCACCATAACCCTCGATGTCTATCATGCTGATAATCTCAATGTTTCTTACTTCTTCACCAGAGATGCCAAACTTCTCCAAGGGTGACGGATCATCCCATAGGTCGCGCAAAGCCACATAGTCAAAGGGTGCATGACCAGGAACGGAGTAGACAACACCCGTTGCATTCTCAGGATTCACAAACGGACCGGGAAGAATCAGGAGGTCCTTATCTTCGTGTACTGCCTTGAACCGTTCACCGATGATTTGTTCGCCAGGGAATTCTTCTATGATTTCAACCTCCTTGGCTTGCAGTTCAAGTTTTTTGGCTGCTTCCTTGGATACGACCCACTTTTCTTCCTTGAACATCGCTTCATCATTGACTCTCACCCAAACATAGGTTGCAGAGGGGTTGATCCACATATTGGTGATACCAAAGATGGTTTCGGGTCGCAAAGTCGCGGCAACCAGATATCCATCCTTGAAAGGAAACTTGATCGCGGTAAATTCCTTTATCTTGGCGGTTTCGCCCTCCAACAAGTCGTCTTCACCAACAGGATTGCCGCAGCTAGGACAATAGAGCAGAGGATAGTTGCCCTGCCCTATGTAGCCTTTATCCATGAATTTTTCATATTGCCATTCGATGAACTTATTGTAGATGGGGTCACCTGTTGTGAATTTCCTCCGCCAGTCTATGCTATAGCCCAGGGCGTCAAAATCGTTAGAAATGACATCAGCAAAGAACTCGGCAGTCTTCCAAGCATCAGTGAATTCTGCCAGCTGTTCTTGTACTTCTTCTTCAGTATCAAAATAGAGACGCAGGTCCCTCTCATATTGCTCAATGGCATCAGGGTCACCCTCCTTAATTCGGTCAACCATTCCCTGTATGGGGGTTCCTGTCATGTGAGAAGCCATCGGAAACAGTACGTTGTACCCCTGCATCCGCTTCCAACGAGCAATCAAGTCACCTATAGTATAGGTTCTTCCGTGACCGATATGCAGTGCCCCATTGACATAGGGATAGGGTACCGTCAAGAAGAATTTCTTTTTCTTCTCATCTGGGTCAACTTCGAAGACCTTCTCCGTCTTCCATCTCTTCTGCCACTTTCTCTCTATCTCGGCAAACTCACTCATCTTTGGAAACCTCTTGTAGGGTGATGATAAGTCGGTTGTGAACAGAGCCCGCTATAAAGGACTCGCAAAAAGAGCTTCTACGCAAGAAGAACGCAATCCAACCTTAGTTCACTTCCATTTTTCAGATATGGGAATCGCTTTTTAGACCTATGGTCAGCTCCTGTTGACCTAGTTGTGGCATTAGATTTTTCGGTTGTTGTTTCACTATAGTTATAATATAAAGCCTTCATCTTCTTTACGGTGGTATGTGTTGCCTATCAACGTAATAATAGATCAAGAAGAATGCATAATGTGTGGAACCTGTGAAGATGTATGCCCCGAAGTATTTGTACTTGGAGATGATGATATAGCTCAGGTTGTTGAAGAATACCAAGCCGAGGATGGAGCACATGGCGAAATTCCCGAGGACCATGAAGAGTGTGCACAATCTGCGGCCGATGCCTGTCCTGTGGCGATAATTCACCTTACTTAGAGAAACTTATTCCTGACGATTAGGAGGTATTATTGCGTTTCTAACTTCATAAGTAATGCCGCTATCTTCATTTCTTGTTTTAATTCAGCCCCTACACCTGACAGAACAGGGTCCTCAGGGAAGTTGAATCTTGTACCACAATTCTGGCAATGTACAATGCCTTCATCCCCAATCTGTTGTTTCGAATAGAGATATGATGCGCCACAATGGAAACATCTTAACGTAAGCTTGTCTTTTGCTTCTGGACCCATCTGAATTTCCCCTCCAAAATTCTATCTATATCACGAATAGTCTTTTGTGCGTATTAAAGAGTTACTTCCTGCTGCCGTATTCTGTCATTTCCAATCTGGTCAACAATGTGGAGATTTGGCTTTGCCGACGTCGAGTTCTTTTCATTCAGAAGATACTGCGATTTCGTGTTTTGTGAGGTCTATTCCATTTCTTTTGAATGGACCATGTGTAGCTTGTTACAATATTTCTCCAGGCCAGGAGTGGATATTAGGACTTCCCTAAGATTGCGTCTGGTCTGAGCAGCAATTTCAATAGCAGTTTCATTCCTGATAAGCGAGAGTTCCTCAATCAGCTCAGAAATCAACTCTGACGGCATCATAAGGGGATTGACAACCGGGACATCACTCTCTACCAAGAGCAAATCATAAGGAGTGTTTTTTGCAATCTCTCTCGTTCGATTCCATAACGGGTTGCGATCCTTAAACTCCCCAAGTATCCCTCGACCAATTGATATCATGAAATTGTTATCGATAACCCGCGACAATGACTCGATTGTTCCCTCATAGCCATGAAGAATCACTCCAGGAGGGTTGTATTTTTCTAGAATAGAGAGGACCTCTTGTTCTGCGCCATTACAATGAACATTGACCGCTTTATTGCATTCACACGCAGCCTCAAGAATAGCTTCAAAGACTTTTTTCTGACTATTTAGGCGTGATTCATCAAATGCCGATTTCTTATCTAAACCGATCTCTCCAATGACTCCGGCCGAACCCACCATTTGGGGAATTTCTTCCAACCGGTTCCTATGGTGTTGAGCAACCTTTGGATGTATGCCAAAACTAGGAATAATGCAGTCAGATTTTTGGATACGAGATTTGGTTTCCTGAAATGTCGAAAAATCGGAGGACACCGCAACCACAATCATATTGTTTCCTTCGATGTCTCTTATCGCCTGTTCAGTTTCATCCCCATACACAGTCAAGTGACAATGTGCATCTATCATTTCTACCACATAGCCTGAAGCTCAGATGGGTACTGATGCCCGTCAGTTACTGAACTCCATTCCCACGTGCACATGGACAAATAGCCTATTAACAGTTTTCAATGTTCATTGCTTCTGCTTCAACTTCCATATAGCCGGATGCTATTGTTTATAGTACACATTCTAGGGCAACATCGCATGCCCGAAAGCGAGGATGGATTGAGCAAGCAGAAAGATAGCTCGGTTAATGACTGGATGATAGACGAACACGGCGAATTCATAGATTTACACGCCAAACTCCACTCCTACAGTGACGTAATCGATTTCTTGCAGCATATTGAGAGGGCATATTCGATCAGAGAATACTGTAACGGCAATAATGCAGGAGCACGATGGTTATTCCAGATCTATTCTATTGAATTCATTCAAGAGCTGGCATTCGTAATAGAAGATATCCTCTCGCAAATCGTTAGAAATGGACCCATCCTTGAAGTAATGGCTGGTGATGGTAGACTCGCTGAGTTTCTAGGAGATCTAATTGACAGGGAATACGTTGCCACTGATGCCAAGTCCGAGAGATACAATATAGCGTATCCAAAATGGGTTCATAAGCTGGATGCAGAGGAGGCAATTCAGAAATTCAATCCAGCCATCGTGGTTATGTCATGGGAACCCCGCTATTCCGAGAAGGGGATTGAAATTGCAGATACCGGCGTTCCAATGATTTGGATCGGCAATCCCAACCGGTGCGGGCACTCTAACCTCTTTCAGGAAAACCACCATAGATTGCATTCAAAACACTGCATAAGCCGACATGATGTGATTCGCGAAGGAATTCGTGCCACTGACGTATTTCTATTCAATTGTGACCTTGGTCACATCGATTCCCTTCTCTGATTCATTGCTTGATTCAGCTTTTTCTAGCCGATATCCACTCCAGGCAATACTCAACACCAATCCTGTGAGAGCAAGGGGGAGGAGAAAGGGCAAGAGGGAAACCAGAGCAACTGTACCAGCAACAGAAGCTATTCCCAAAGATAAGAGAATACTGGGACCGCAACAAGCAATACCTGTGAGAAGTGATGGAACCGACAACGCCATACTCTGTGACGGATTAATTCTACAGAGAGTCCGATACTTGTATGTGTAGTAGGATATAGCAAGATTGATGCCAATAAGCAAACTGACCATGATTCCAAATAGAATATTTGGCACTGCCAGAAATAACTGAACTGGACCAAGGGAGAGTATTCCTACTGGTTCCCAATTGAACGGCGCTCGTTCTCTGAAGAGTAATTCACTCCAATTCTCTGAAATTCTAAGAAACACATCAGTGGAGCTTCTGAAGACAAGAATATTCGTAGCCCAGAAATAGAATATGATGTAGCCCACACTGACCAATGCGATGATGCGTTTGCTTGATTTGGGCCTTAGTGTTTGCCTTACTTGACCACCGTATTTTGAAATGTTTGAGATAATACTCAATCTGTTAGCTCCCATAGGATCCTTCTCCGACCTTGGAAAAACGTGGATATCACACACCTTTTATTTTTAGATGGTATAATAGTTACGGTTTGTAACATATGGTGCAGCGAAAATATTTTGCGATTCTTATCACGGTGATGATAGCTCTAGGGATCAGCGGATTCATTGCTCTGCAGTTGGGACCGAACACGCAGGATGACCAAGATACAGAAGATGGTGGGTGGGGATACCCGGTGAATGCAACAAGACTACGTGAGTTTGAGCGTAATCTTCAGGCCGGAGGACCAGGACGTGATGGAATACCGCCGATTGAAGACCCAGTGTACATATCAGTAGAACAGGCAGAAAGCTACCTTAATGATGGCGATATTGTTTTTGGTTTTGTGCATCAAGACATAGTCCGAGCCTATCCTCAGAGGATTCTTGTCTGGCACGAGATTGTAAACGAAGAGATTGACGGGGAAAACATCTCAATTACTTACTGTCCGCTCACAGGGTCAACGACGGCATTCAACGGAACCCTGCCAGGCAATGCAACAACGTTTGGAACCACAGGGCGGCTAGTAAACTCAAACCTCGTGATGTATGATAGAGCCACTCAGACCTACTTTCCACAGATTCTGTCAGTTGGCATAAACAAGGATTATACAGGACTTCGTTTGCAGCGCATTCACATGATATGGTCAACATGGGAGAAATGGAAAACGGTGTATCCGGATTCTCAGGTACTTTCCACAGATACTGGATACGTCAGGGACTACTATAGAGACCCCTATGGATCGTATGATGATTATGATTCATACTATAACTCAGGAGGCCCAATTTTCCCCGTAATGCATCATGATAATCGTCTGCAAGAGAAGGAAGTAATGATTGGTGTCGGAAACTACGAGTTCCAGCATGCCATTCAAAAGACCCATTTGAGAGAAGAAATGGTTATCAATATCAATTTAGGAGATGAGAAAGTAGTAGTCTTCTATGATGAAGAGCTTGATACAGCCAGGTCATTCTACAGCAACTTCAACGGAACGGAGTTATCTTTCAATTATTCTGATGGGGGTTTCATCGACAATCAAACCGGAACTGTCTGGAACAAATATGGGGAATCAATAGAAGGGAGTCTCAG
Source organism: uncultured archaeon (assembly GCA_964648855.1). Lineage (GTDB taxonomy): Archaea > Asgardarchaeota > Thorarchaeia > Thorarchaeales > Thorarchaeaceae > TEKIR-14. The sequence goes on along the minus strand of CAZYLT010000006.1, from coordinate 88,619 downwards.
GGAAGTTGTAAACATGGACGTAATGTGGTTTGCTTGGGTTGCATTCTTCCCCAACACTGCGCTTACCTGTTCGTCATGTTAGTAAGAACAAGCAACGGATATGCATTATTGCTCCTATTTGATATCACTAATTGTATGCTTTCCATCCGAGTCAAAGGAGATTCTCATCAGGTCCCGAGCCAACATGGAATTTGGAAACACCTGCCGTGCTTCTTCTAATACTTGACTGCCATCGCCATAGCGCGGAGAATAATGCGTAAGAAGGAGAAGCCCCACTTCAGCATCACGTGCAATCTCCGCTGCTTGGCGTGCAGTAGTATGTCCTCGTTCTTTTGCCAGATCTACATGCTGGTCAGTATACATGGCTTCGTGAACCAAAAGATTCGCTTGTTTTGCGGAGTTTCGTATTGCATCACAGGGACGGGTGTCCCCGGAGTAGACAATCTTGATAGGGGGTGGCTGCTCTCCTGTGACCCGATCAGGTTCAATGATTTTGCCAGAATCCAACTCGATAGACTCACCCGAAGAAAGTTGTCCCCATAACGGTCCCTTAGGAATACCAATCTCTCTTGCCTTATCCGGAAGAAATGGTCCTGTTGGCCGTTGATACACAAACTCATACCCGAGTGTAAATCCTCTATGATCAACTTGGAAGGCACGAATTCTGGCATTTTCTCTCTCAAAGACTATACCACCCTCTATCGCATGTACGGTGCTGGGAAAGGACGTTCCAAGATTGATTGTATCTTGATTCACTCTGACAAAATCCAGTAGAGGAGCAGGACCGAATACTTGGAGCGGACGCTCTCTACCCAAGAGAGAGAACCGCAACAGGAGACCACCCAGACCCAAAACATGATCGGCGTGAATGTGGGTGATGAAGATTGCCATGTGTTTATTCATTCCTGCATTAGCCTCAACAAAGCGTCTCTGAACGTCTTCTCCCGCATCAAAGAGAAGATTCCATCCCTCATGGCGAATCAAATACGCTGGATGATTTCTTCCAGGGAGGGGAATTGAGCCGCCGGAGCCTAGGACAACAAATTCAATCATTACAACTCTGATTTAGAATTACACAGACGGATTGATATTGTTTGCTCACTCGCAAATCAAGCCAAATCCAGAGGGAGATTCGTTGAATCAGCATTATTCCGCATGGAGGGATAGGTTGTGATATCAATATCATCTGAGTCCCAGAGCCAATTTCCAACCTTGTGGTCATAACGGTGCGAGAATTTGAAGGGTGATGATACACTGGCATCAATTTTGTAAAACTGAATTTCTCTCACCATGAGGTTCTCTGAGGTCAAAGCCTCGATGATCGTTTCCGCGCCCCCCGCCGGCAAGGCTGTTGTTAACAGCACCTTTCGGTCCCGATGATCCTCCATATTACTGATTTGACTAATATAGGTTAGAGGGAGCCGTTCCCATGCATGCATTATTTTCGCTGATACAGCAGGAGCAGATATTCCAATTATCCGGTCTGTAAATGCAGGTATTGAGATTCGAGCACGGGGGATGACGAGTTTTTCTGATTGAATTTTTGAACGATACCGATAAACCATGCTTTCTGATGCGTCGATAGTGTGTGCAATCTCTCGTGCACTGGCGTTATAGTGCTCCATCAAATAATCGACAATCATGGCTTCTGTTTCAGACATTTTGGACGGAAAGGCCAGTCTTGAAACCGCAGGAATTTCGCCCATAACGAGTTCATGGTCCGTTCGTAGAAGTAGCCTGAAGTGCAACTCGTTGACATGCCAGCGTTTCTGTTTTCGGTCATAATATTTCGGTGAGAAATGCTGTTTGCCTGCAGAAAGTCTCCATGCAGTGACTGAATGAGCATCACGACGAAGAGTTCGTACGACTCTCAGAATATGGTCACGATAAGCAGAGGGGAATAATGCAATGAGAAAGACACGCCGTACTGGGCCATCAACAAACAGGTAACGAGTTATGTATGGGGAAGTAAGAAGATTCTCCGGTTCCTCCAATTCAATGATTATTCGATCAAGGCCGAGTTCAGCAACATTAAGAATAGACTTGAATTCCAAAATAGATGTTGATTGTAATTGTTCTATGGCACGTCTAGTCTGTCCGTATGACAAATCTATCTCACGCGAGAGTTCCTTGATTGAGAGATGAGGGCTATCAAGGAGACCAGTAATTACTTGCACCTCTGTTCCATTGAGCTTGCTGACTTTGCGGTTCCAGACACGCTGAATAAGATTGAGGAGCACATCTTGAGATACGACTTCTATATCACCAAGGCTCATCATATCTTCAAGACGCCTTATGACTACATCATAGAGATTACCCTTGTAGGTTTCAAGATACTCTTTCAGCTGCAAGACTTCTGGACCAGGCTGAAATATGCCTGTATCATCTTGGGACTGCATATTTTGGAGTGCTTGCAAAAGGGCTGTGGCTGAATGAGATAGCTTGTAAGCGATTCTGGTTTCAGACTTGATGTCATCCATTTCATTGCGCTCCAAAAAGATGATACAGGAGATGAAAGATAATATGTGATTCTATACTGCAAAACCACTAAAAAGCTACACGGGATTTGCTTCCTTCCAAAGCGAATTGAAATACGTACTGGCAATTTCAGCAAATACCCCATGGGATGAATAAATTCCCAAGAATGTCATATCTTCGCCAGTTCCCGCAAGCATAATCAAGGTCTCTCTCGCATCAGTCACCATGCCAATGCCAAACACTCGCGGCCTGGTTCTCACCTCGATAGAATCGGGAAGCACAGCGCGTATCTCTTCGGGAATGTCAGCCGTCAAGACTCTAACTCTTGCTATTCTGAGTGTGAGTATCCGATCTACAACATCTGAGAGGTCCTTGAGGTCGGTATCAATATCAACTGCATCCACATCCAGTGTGGGAACCGATAGGACAACCTCTTCCTTCGCTGAATCAAGCATCTCCAGAGCTTTGGCTAGAATTGCGGCTCTGCCATGAAGCAAGTACACATCGCGTGTTGTCACCTGAGTTTCCTGTTCGAATCGTGGTTGCAGTTCCTCAACAACTGCTTTACTTGCTGTTTCTAAGCGGGTTTCCCATGTAATCCTCACCAGTCGAGCAACCTCTGTCGGTGCCTTTGGAATATACATAGTGGGTCGCCCTCGGCGTGATTGAATGAATCCCTTTTCTTCCAATCTGCCCAGCACGTCATATACTCTCGAATAAGGAACGCCTGAACTAGAACTGATGTCCGATGCTGACATCTCTCCACCGTCTACAAGAGAAACGTAGCACTGCACCTCATATTCAGTCAGACCAAATTCCTTCAAGGCCTTCAGAGTTTTTTCACTGACGGACATCTGTATCAACTAACATAAGATACAAGGTCTGTCTTAAGAATTGTCAGACACGGTCTTTATGCCACTCAAGGAACTGAGTAAATGCCCGGGTTCTATGGGAGATATCTGTCTTCTCCGAGAAACTCAATTCCGCATATGTCCGTTCTTTTCCCTCAGGTATGAAAATCGGGTCATAACCAAATCCTTCACTCCCAACTGCCTTCAGAGATATTGTTCCGATCATCTCACCAACGAATACTTCAACAGTGTCGGAATCTGCAAATCCAACGGCAGTAACAAACCTAGCAGACCTATTCTCTTCGCCCTGCATCAGTTTTAGAATCCCATCAACACCAATGGTTTCCAATACAAACGCAGGATAGGCCTTAGGAAATCCATTGAGAGCATCAATGAATAGACCCGTATCGTCCAACACAAGGGGTCTCTCAGCCTCAGCAAATGCATGTTTCGCAGCTTCGCGTGCAACAACCTCGATAGAGTTCGAGCGTACTTCGACCTTCTCGAGAGGAGAAGTTTCAAAGGCCAAATCATAATGTTTGAAAAGAGGGGTCAGCTCACGCAGTTTGTGCTCATTTTGAGTGACAAGCAAGATTCTATCCCTTGACATAAGAAAGGACCTCCTTCATGATTCCATATGACCCCTTAGTCTTTTTTAAATCGAACATGCCCGTAGTGTTCCAAAGGATGATATGCTCAAGTCCAGCGGTACAGTATTCCTCCAATTGCGATAGTATCTCTTCTGTGCCGCCAATCATGTAAAATGCTTCAAGCACTTCATCAGGAACATGCTCGATTGCCTCAAGCACTTCCTCTCTCCCATAGTTCATAGGAATGTAATCGCGTAAGGAATAGAAATCATCCCCAAAGGGGTGCTGATGCCCGAGTCGTTTCCAATCGTTTGCTGGTAGCAATAGAGCGAAGGCCCTTGCCAAGGGAGTCCGCATTAAGCGATAACATGTGGACTCATCCTCGTCCAAAATACACCAATTCCATAATGCAGCAGTAAAAGTCCCGTTTTTGCCCAGTTTCTCTCTGGTTGATTTCAAAACCCGCAGCTTTTCTGCATAGTCTTTGGGATGCAGGAGAGTCGGTATCCACCCATCACCAAATTCTGCAGCTAGTTCCAACATCTTAGGTCCATGGGCTGCGATCCAAATCGGTGGTGGTTTACCTTGCACAGCGGGACGCAGCGACATAACAGCATTTCTGAGGGTCCAGAATTCTCCATCAAAATCAAATGGTTCATGAGTCTCCCAGATCATATTTATGATTTGGAGTGCTTCGCGGAGTTTTCCAAGCTGGCCGGAATAGTTCAAACCATAGGGTTCGAGATTCTCTCCCTCCCCCGCACCAATGCCAAGAATTGCTCGCCCTTGACTAATATGGTCCAACGTGAGAAAGGTTTGAGCAAGCAGTACAGGATGCCGTCTAATGGGTTCAGTTACAGCTGATAGAATCTTGCAGTGTTCAGTAACAACAGAACATGCTGACATTATTGAAGCCAATTCGAAATATGTGTGTGGTGACTGCTGTAGTAATGCAAGCGGAGTAATATCTGCCGTCCATGTTGACTCTGGAACAAATCCTGCAAAATGGTCAGGAAATGCCATACTGTCATATCCAAGACTGTCTATTAACTGAGCGTTCTTCTTGACATTGCTCCAAGGCGGCAGGAACGGACCAGGCGCCCCAATCTCCAGCCCGTGTATATCCGTCATTGTTCACACATCTCTGAAAATGTGATTAGTGTGTTCTTTACTTTCTCGTAATCATCTAGAGATAGCCACTCATCAATACCGTGGAAGTTGCTGTCGTCTGCGATTGTTCCATAGCAGGCAGTGGGTATTCCAACGGATGTGAAGTAATGACCATCATTACCCCCCAAGTCGGCAGATATTGGAATCTCTGGACTCACCGCTTCATTCACAGCAGCATGAAGCGTCTTTATGAATGGATTTTCAGGGTCTGAACCCCAGCCATGTACACGGACCTTGAAATCAATATCTGTGTTTACGAAGATGGCTTCGGATGCTTCCGCCAAGAACCCCACGATATCTTTCTCTATATCCTTCGGATCTTCTTCTGGTATTAAACGGCAGTCAAAGGAGATCTCTGCCTTTCCAGGAATGACATTCGTCTTACTGCCTGCATGATACATTGTCATGGAGAATCGTCCCCAAAGATGTTGATAGGGACTCCCTGGCGGGGCGGGAAGCTTCGATGTGATCTTCCTCCGACGGTCAATGTATCCAAGGAGCTCATTCATCAAGGGGATGGAGAGGTGAATGGCATTATTGAATTTGAAGGGATAACCAGCATGACCTTGTGTTCCATTGATGGTTATTGTTCCTGCTACAACTCCACTAGCTCCAATGCTGACGTAACTTGGCCCCGAATCAACAACTATGGCAAAATCACCACGTATTTTGGGCGGTCCATTAATCAGATAGTCAATACCCCACTCACCACCGATTTCCTCGTTTGGTGAAACCAGGATTTTCCAGTTGATTTTAGATGAATCCTTGCTGATTAGTTCTTTTGCTGCACTGACGCAGGCTACAATGTTACCCTTGTCATCCGTGGTTCCCCGGCCGTATGCCTTTCCATCCTTGATTAGCAATTCAAATGGAGGATGGGTCCATTTTTCTTCATCGCCAGCAGGAACTACATCATAGTGTGTGCATAGTAATACCGTATTTTCGGCCCCCGAATCAAGCTCAGCAACTATGTTTGGTTGCTTGATTCCATCATGCTGCGAATCGTGAACACTTACCTCTAAACCAGCCTCTTCGCAGTATCTCGCAACGACTTCTGCACATTCTGCGTAATTCCTCTTTTCATCGCTATTAGTGTCCAATTCCACAATTTCGCGTAGAAAAGCCTCTTCCCATTTGTCCATAAGATGTCATCTCCTCATTGATATGATTGAGAGATAACATATCGTACTCATTAGCCTTTTGAGAGTGTCACTTTTGACAGGTCTGACAGAAATTCGTTTTGAATCGATTGGCTTTGACCTCAGACACACGCCCGCCACAGAGTGGGCAAACTCCATCCTTGTTTCCATGTATCATTAAGAAATCACGGTTCTCTGAAGTGAGTTCATGCAGTGTTCGGTTTCTTAGAATCTCTATGAATTTCGTTAAGACACTTTTCATCGAATGAAAAAGACGTTCGATTTCCTCATAAGAAAGGGTGTTTCGTTTTCGAAACGGGAGTATACCTGCATAGAGAAGAATTTCGTCTACATAGGCATTTCCAATACCCTTTACGAAATGTTGGTTGCGTAGAATGTTCTTGATTTGCCCACGACGACGCTCTAGCAATCGATTAAATTCTTCCAGGTTTAGGTCCGGGCTGAGGGCGGATGGTCCTCTATCATCAAACTCGGCGACATCTGCGTAGTCTTGCCCTTGAACAAGATACACCCGTCCCATCTTCTTTCTGTCGGAATACCACAACGATTTGGCCTTAAACCTTAAACGAAAGATGTCGCTAGAAGAGGGTCGTCCGCCCACGCCACGAACTGTGAATCGTCCAGTCAACATTGGATTGATTATGATCTCGAAATCATCACTGAGTTCAATCAGGAGAAACTTCCCGTCTGCCTTAAACCCATTAATTCTCTTACCCTGTAATGTTTCTTTGAATTGTTTCACTGTTAAACCATGGATTGGTAGATGATTATTTACAGATGCCTGGATGATTTTTTCGCCATTTAGCAATGGTGACATCTTTTCTGCGATTACCTTCAGTTCGGGCAGTTCAGGCAACAGGCTATCCTCAAGCACAAATTTCTGTTCTAAGGACATTCAAGTATGATTTAAGGGTGAGGGCGTAAAGCATCGAATCATGACTGAGCCGATTGTATACCATGTTCAGCAAGGGCGCCTAGTTCTCATGAAGGACCCAGGTGCCTTCGGAAAAGGTGATTGCTATCTTGTGGATGCGGGGCCAAAAATCTACCTCTGGATAGGGCCGGATTCCACCGTTGATGAGAAATTCCTGACTGCAGCAGAGGCAGTGATGCATGACACAGCCAGAGAAGGAAAAGCCGATATCGATAGAATCGATGGAGGGAATGAACCAGATTCATTCAAAGCGCTGTTCGATGATTTCGAGATTACTAACCAAGACACAGCAGGCATTCTACGCAAAGTAAGACTTGAAACACATGAGCATAAGCTTTGGCAGGTCCACAGGAAGGATGACAAGACATTCTTCGCCGAGGTACCATTAGATAGGTCCGCCCTTGACACTGGGGATGTTTTTGTACTTGATGCATGGGATGACATTTACGTTTGGAGAGGGAAGGAAGCAACAGCCAGAGAGAAGTTCGACGGAAATATCATTGCAAGGAGGTACGATGCAGAACGAGTAGGGGTGCAAGATATCGATATCATCGAGGAGGGGGAAGAACCAGACGAGTTCTTTGACGCCTTTGGCTGAGGATCACACTATTCTGAAATGGCCGGGACGGGGCTCATACACAGCCCCAGAATCCCTCATTCTAGCAAGTGCATCTGCCGCCTCATGAAGCTGTACACCTGCTTCGTTAGCGATATCTTGGATATTGGGTCCCAGAGAGCCTTTCTTACCAGAGTCAAGTTTCTGGAGGGCTTGAAGGACCTTTGTATTGAATTTATCAATCCTGCTCTCCTCGCCCCATCGGTCTAGGGCTTGCTCTTTTGTCGCCGTCAGTTCTAAGAACTCCTTCAGAGCGGGCTCTAATACTGAATTCCAGGCCTTCTTCAAGTCTTTTGCAATTAACTTATCCTTCCATCTTGCGCGGGCCGTGGACCGTGCGATTCTGATGGTGCTCAAGGGGCGCCCTATTACATCGGCATCAAGCACACGGCCTTTAGCCAATGCACCCTGATCAAGTCCAAAACTATCACGCAAACTCTCAAGCCGAGAAACCACATGCTTTACCCCTGCATCAATACTTCTGGTAGAAACTTGAGGAGTCATCAGTTTGTATGTGATTGCAGCCTTCGCGATAGGTAATTGCAGTTCAGTGGGTTTTGCAGTTTCAACCCAGAAGTCTTCTGACGCCAATGCAATCGGAACATCCGGTAGTGATGCGGTTTTCTTGTTAGTCAGCGCACTCAGTGAAACCTCGTTATAGCCAGAGGGGTCTCGTCTATCGGTACAGATAGTTCTCATTTTTGAGACGGAAGGCTTTCCAACGTCCATCCTCCAAATTTTGGGAACTGCTACCCGAACGCCCCTCACGTTTCTTGTCTTCTTTCGTTGTCCACGCATTGAAGGGGGAACAACATTCTTCACAAAGGATAACAATCGGTTCACCTGGGATTTTGAGGCAATTGCTTGGATTCCTGTGGTCAATCCTCCGATATTCTCCTGAAATGGGGGACTTGACACAAACAAACGAGCAAATACTCGCTTACTCGCCTCAGCCATTCCTACGTGTTCAAAAAGCATGTCAGAGATTCCACGCAGGTTGAGAGGCGGTGTTATCTGCGAGATGTGTGTTTGCGATATTTTCTCCACAGAGTCTGCCGTGATGGCTTGAACTGTCTTTGAAGTACGTTCTAGCAGTCTGGGTGCTGCAATGCTCTTTCCAGTTATTTCAACCAGTGAGCCGTCGTTTGGCAGTTCTTGGTCCCTTTTGAAATAAGCAAAAACGCCCTCCAATAACCACGGGCTTGGAGTGAGTAGAACAAGCGATGGATCCCGTGTGTGATGTACAAAACCAGAGATCTTGAATTTGTTGCCAGAAAGCCGTTCTTTCAATCGTTTTTGCATTGCAAGCTCCCAAGAAGTGAATTCGGCACCCATCTGGCGCTCAAAGATGTCTATGGTGCCCACTGCATCGGACAATCTATCAATAGCAGAGCCATGCTTCTCAAATAGGTCCTCTATATCCAAACTGTCACATCCTCTCTTGTCATCGTAATTCCATCTTATTCATTCTGTCTTTCTCGTTTAAGGTACTCCTTGTAGGCTTTTGGATACTTCTCAGCAAGCTCGTCAACTGATGGAAGTCTCATGGTATAGGGTGTGTATCCATCCCCTGGGCGAACTGAAGATATTTGGCTTCTGATGACATCTTTGAGATTTTCATTAATTTCGAATCCCAAGAAATGCCTCCAATTGGATTTGGCAGCTACTGCTGTTGTTCCATTTCCCATAAAGGGATCGAGAACAACATCACCAGGTTTGGATGAAAAATCGATGCATCTCTCAACTACCTCCAGAGGCAGCTTTGTGCTGTTCTTCCTTTGGCCTGCGCGATACCGTCTTCTGATCTCCCACACATCTTGTGGGTAGTGTTCTATCTTGTTGAAGAAGTATTCATCGATATTCTTCACAAATAGGAGAAGATGGTAATGACTGGTAACGAACTTCTTTCGCGTGTAGACGCCAAAAGGATATTTCCAGATGAGATGATTTAGAGTTTCTAATCCGACGATACGAGCAGCATGAAGAATGGACTCCAAATTGTTCCAGCCACTGAATACCCATACTGAGCCATGTTTCCCAATGATACGGGGAAGTCCCTCCATCCATCTCAGAGTAAAATCACTGTAGGGCTCGTCCACTTCCTCGTATCCCGAAACGACGAAGTCATCTTTTCTGTTGTAAGCTCCGCTTTTTCCGTCAAAATCGATACCGAACGGCGGGTCTGCAATGACCAAATCGATGGAGGAGTCAGGAATCGCTTTCAACCCAATTACACAGTCTTCGAAGTAGACAGTGTCCAATTCAAAATCTCCTAGTTTTTCTGAAGTTTGCTCGTAGTTCTTTTTCGCCTGTTGAACACTCCAGTCATAGGTAGGCCTGAAGTAAAACTCGGCGAGGTTGGGGATGTATTTTCCTCTCTTAGTTTTCTTCTCTGATCTCTTGGAGCCTGTTTCCCCCGATTCAGTGGTCATAGGTTGCTCAATATATTATTCTCTCACTTCTTCTTAAAGCATCTGAATAATGGTACTGCTAGCTCCGCCATACAAAAGCCATATTCAGGTGACAACCGATAAGTACAGAAGACAAGAATCGAGGAGGTATCCGACAGAGGTATAATCTCAAATTGACAGAACATGATTTCTATGTCCCGAGTAACCTCGATTGTAAGGACACTAAGACCCAGCCTCACAAAAGAGTGTGATACCTAGGGGCGTCAACTCATCATTTACCCTCTGAATGACTTCATCGCACTCAACATCTTTTCCAAGTAGTACATGGGCTAGACTCATTTGGTAGGGCGGAAGGAATGGAAGATTAGACCTTTCCAAGATTTCTTGGTAGCTCTCTTTGACCTCTTCATCCCGCAAATATGACTCCAATCTCCGAAGACTTGTTTTGTATTGAATCAACATTTCCGCTATTTTCTCAAGAAATTGATCTTTGGGTATTTTAACCGAGGGGCCAAACAGGGATTTCACATTCTCTTCAAACCAGGTCCGTACTCTATCAGATGTGATATTAGGAATGATATGTGGCTCCCCTTCTTCCTCAGAAGGGACCACCCTTACAAAACCGCGTTTCTCGGCGGCAAGAACAAAATCCGCAAGAGACGGATAACCAAGCGACGGTAAGTCAATATCCCGCTCCCGAAGACGGGGTAATATGGAGTCTAGTGTTGGACGTTCACCGGAGCCCATTTGTTCTTCTACAATCTCACAGAGCACCTTGAAGGATGTCCTTGACTCTTCCGAGATACGGTCGCTCTCGGGGGAAGCATCTGCGGGTATTGTCAATATTGTGCCAGGAAGCTGCCCTTTTTGTTCAATATATCCTTCATCTTCTGCATATGAAAGAAAATCAGTCCAGCTTTGGAACCCCAGAATCTTCTCATCAAAATTTGGATTTAGGGCACTGATTACGTGCTTGACATGACCGATTCCGGGTGTATTATCAGCATCCTCTATAGCTCTAATCGCCTCTTGAAGCTTGACACCAGCAATTCTTCTAAGGTCTGCAAGCCGTCCCGGATCCGAAAGGCAATCCTCGGGTTCAGCACATTCGAGCGCACTCGGCCTGAACGAATAGATATCAGAATATTTAGTTGCCAGATCTATGAGCTCAGTGGAGGTTATGATTGGGTTGCTGATTATCCATAGACCCAAACCCCTGTCGCGTAGTGCCCCTGCTATCAGCTTGAAGTCCCCGTCTCCAGATATCATGACAAATTCATCGGTTTCGGGATATCGGACAACATGTTCCATCATGTACGACGCCATTTTGTAATCACTTGCATTGTCTTTTGGTGAGGGAACATGTATGAGATCATATCCCAGTTCATGGAGATTCTCAGCGATTATTCTTCTAGTATCCCAATCTGCAAAAGCGTACGCTTTCACCACACGCCCAGACTCTCGAATATGATTTGTAATCTGCTCATGAGTTGATGGAATATCATGGACATTCTCAATATCCCAGAAGATGGCTAATTGTGTTAATTGACTAGTAGGTTCCATCGTAACCAGGAGTGAGTTGATTACATACTCACTGATAAGGTGTGAGGCATAATACGAAATGTCATGAAATGACACACTCGCCATTTAGTGGCATAGGCATCGTTATCAAAAGAATCCTCATTCAAGACTAGAGAGGTATTCAGTAATCATAGCTGAAATCTGTCCGTCAGTATAGTGCTGGGAAGATATAGCTCCACTGGGACAAGTGCTTGTGCATGTTCCGCATCCCTTGCATAGGGCGGGATTGACTTCTGCGCGTTCTCGTTCATTTACACTGATCGCATTGTAGGGACAGACCGATATACAAACATGACAGCCAGCACATTTGTCTTCGTCAACTACACTGAAATACGGTTCAATGGAAACCTTGCCTTTGCCCATCAAAGCCATAGCACCAGAGGCAGCAGCCTTTGCCTGTGCAACAGTATCAGGGATATCCTTTGGACCCTGTGCCATTCCGGCCACAAATATGCCATCATTGAAGGAATCTACCGGTCTCAGCTTCGGATGTGCTTCCATGAGGAAACCGTCAGGAGACTCACTAAGACCAAGTTTCTTTGCGACATCTTTTGCTTTTGCAGGAGGTACTACCCCTGTTGATAGGACAACTAGGTCAATGTCACTGAGCTCCATGGGTTTGCCAAGGAGTGTGTCTTCACCGCGTACTGTGAGAGTCTGGTCATTATTCTCTAGTATCTCGCCAACCCTTCCCCGTATGAAGGTCACGCCTGCTTTGGAGGTGGACTCATAGAACTCCTCATACCCCTTTCCGAACGTTCGCAAGTCAATGTAAAATATCCAGATTTGAGCACCCGTCTTGTCACGTATCATTCTAGCTTGCTTGATGGCGGTCATACAGCATACTCTGGAACAATATCTGTTTGTGAGTTCATCCCGACTGCCCACGCACTGAATGTAGACTATCTTTTCGGGTTCCTTCAGGTCGGAGGGTCGAACAACATGTCCTTTAGTTGGTCCTGCAGAGCTAAGCATCCGCTCAACTTCACCGAGATTTACAACATTCAGATAGTCGCCGTAACCGTATTCGTCCTTCTGCGTTGCATCAAAAAGCTCGAAACCTGTTGAAACAATGATTGTGCCCACAGTAATCTCGTAGGTCTTTTCATGGTCGTCATAGTCGATTGCTTCAGCCTCACAAGCCTCTTTGCATTTGCCACATCGCACAGCATCTACACCAAGACAGTTCTCCATATCCAGCAGATAGACTGATGGCACAGCCTGTGCAAATGGGATATAGATGGCTTTGCGATAAGCAAGACTAGCATCAAACTCAGATGGTATATCTACAGGGCAAATATCTGCGCAATCCCCGCAGGAGGTACACTTGTCCTCAATGACGTAACGAGGTCGTTGCTTCACAGTGACTTGGAAATTGCCAACGTATCCGTCCACCTTTTCGACTTCAGTCATGGTTAGCAGCTCGATATTGGGGTGAGAACCAACCTCAGCCATTCGAGGGGTTAGAATACAGGAAGAACAGTCAAGTGTGGGAAAAGTCTTGTCCCATTGTGCCATGTGACCGCCGATTGTCGGTTCCTTTTCAACCAAATACACCTTGAATCCAGCATTAGCCAGGTCAAGAGCTGCAGAGATACCTGCAATGCCAGCGCCTATGATAAGTGTCCGTTTTTCAATTGAAACCTCTTTCTCCTCTAGAGGCTCTAGGAGCCTAGATCGAGCAACAGCCATCCGAACCAAATCGATTGCTTTCTCAGTAGCAAGTTCGGGCTCCTCAGAATGTATCCAGCTGACATGTTCGCGGATATTTGCAATCTCAAGCAGGTACGGGTTCAATCCAGCCTGCCTCATAGTTTCTCGAAATGTCGGTTCGTGCATGCGGGGACTACATGCGGCAATAACTATTCGGTTCAGTCGATGTTCCTTGATGCGGTCCTTTAGAATTTGTTGACCCGGTTTTGAACAGACGTATTTGTAGTCTTCAGCATGAACAACACCAGGCATGTCCTGTACTGCTTCAATAACCTGTTCCACATCCACTACACCAGCTATATTGCTGCCGCAATGACAAACGAAGACGCCAATTTGTTTTTCAGGCATTTTTTGCTCCTCTGCACCTCAGATTGACAGATATTGTATCTTTCGAAGTTCCGCCAAAGGCTCGTCTGAGGCTTTAGTCCCGCATAAATTTTCCAGTAAAAACATTATTGGTCTAAGGAAAAATATCGTGAAGTATCTGAAGCCTCTATTGGTCAACTCTTTATTTTTGCTCTCACAAACTCTCTTAATTTCTAAGAACACAAAAGAAGAATTGTAAATTACCATAATCTATCGGGAAAGAAACATAAATAATCCAGTCAATGGATAGATGATGGTCTTGTTAATGATCATTCCTACACCCCTATTTGATATTACAGGTGCCTCATTGCTTCTGCTCTCTGCACTGGACATCGTCCTGCATATTTGGCTTGATTGGTCAAAACTGAAGATGCGAGGCGGTATTAGAGAGCCAAGATCAGAGTTTAGCACACCGACGGGGCCAATGGTTGCCGGGAGTCTCTCCACACTTCTATCCTTTTCACTTGTGTTGATACTGATTTTTTCATTCGTTAGCGGCGCAGGGATTGAGTTTCTTAGCATGTTTTTGGTCTATGTCTTCTTTCAGAATGAAATTCTTTGGGTAATTGGGTATGTTATGACTTCGTTAGGCATAGTACTTCATGCATGGTCGCGGCAAGTAAGACAAGAGATGGCCACATCATGGGCGATGACTAAGAAGCATAGATTGGTTACAAGTGGCCCGTATTCTTCAATCCGGCACCCATCATATTGTGCATATATCATGTGTTTTCTTGGGTTGTTCTTGCTTGTACCATCCCTACTGACATTGCTTTTGATTCCAGGAATTTGGGGTTATTATTTGATTGCGCAAAAGGAAGAGGAAATGCTTTTGCACCATTTTGGTGATGAATACGAGAAATATAAACAGGATACTGGGATGTTCATTCCACGTATTCGTTGACCAAAACCATAAAAGGCAGCTTTAAGCGTTCGGAACCCAGCCCAATTGAGGGGATTAAATGTCCGGCAAAGTTTGGAACTACATAAAGGAGAAGCTCGAGAATGAAGGTGCGTGCCATTTCTCGCTGCTTGATCCGGATCCAATCAAGATGACCACAGAAACAGTGGTCGAAATAGCTGAATTGGCCGAGAAGGCGGGAACAGATGCTATCATGATTGGTGGCAGCACAATCTTCGGTGTGATTGACGATGCAGTAGATTCCATCACGCAGGCCGTTGACATACCTACAATTCTATTTCCAGGAAACATATCCGGCGTTTCACCAAAAGCAGATGCAATGTTTTTCATGAGCCTCCTAAACAGTACCAACCCATACTGGATAATTGGCGCACAAGCCCTAGGTGCTGCGGGCATAAAAATGTCTGAGATTGAAACAATATCCATGGCATATCTAATGGTAGCACCAGGAAAGACTGCAGCTTGGGTAGGTGACGCAAAGGTCTTTCCCAGAGATAGACCCAAACTCGCCCTTATGTACGCTTTAGCAGCTGAATTGATGGGATTCAAACTGGTATACTTGGAAGCGGGCAGCGGGGCCGATGGAGGAGGCGTTCCATCAGAGTTCATCTCGTTGGTTTCTCAATTTGCAGATATTCCTGTAATTACTGGAGGCGGCTTCAATACTGCTGAAGATGTCGTTAGGGGAGTAGATGAGGGTGCGTCGATTGTTGTACAAGGAACATATTTGGAAGAACACGTTCTGAAGGACCAGGGCAAAGGCTTGGAGAGAATTGTAAAGGCGCTCAAAAAAGCCGGCAAGAAGCGCATCTAATAAAACGAGCATTCGTGCTGGTCATGTTTAAATACCCGTTACTAGAGTCAATGACTAACGCCTTCTAAGGGAGGAAACCGCACGTGTCTTCGAAGACAGAGATTCTTACCTCATTGCTAGAAGAACTGAGTAGGGCATCACAAGGGAATATACAAGCCTCCTTGGTCATATCAAGATCACAGGGGCTGACTATTTGCTCATATTATCCTGAAGATGCACCCGAAGGCGCAGTCCCCCAAGAGGATGTCATAGCAGGACGCTGTACTCAAATACAAATGGCAACTGGAAAGGTGTTTAAAGAGTTACAACGTGGACCACTGGTCCGAATGCTTATTGAGGGCAACGATGGTTATGTCATTATTGGAGGAGCAGGCGAAGACGCAATTCTTGCTGTCCTAACGAATAGAAGGGTCAATCTTGGATACCTGTTCTTTATGATGAGCAAGATTGCCCGTCAGATTGCTGCAAGCCTCTGAAACAAGCATTCCAACAATTTTATCTTGAGGAGAGAGTAGACTCCAAATATAGAGACATACGGTGATTGCAGTGCCAGAAGAGAAACCGAACGAAACTAAGGGTGACGAGGAATCAGATGATCCTTGGAAAAAATGGAAAGAGGCTGGAGTGATAGCTCGAGAGGCTCTCGAGATAGCCAGACCAATGATTAAGCCAGATGCCAAAGTATTGGATATAGTAGAAGCAGTTGAAGGTTATATTCTAGAGCACGCAACCGGTTTGTCTTTCCCGTGTAACGTTGCAATCAATCAAATTGCCGCACATTATACCTCACCACTCGATGATGAAACAGTAATCAATGAGAACGATTTGGTCACCATAGATGTTGGTGCTCATATTGATGGGTGCATCTCGGATTCTGCATTTACAGTGGCGCTAAATCCAGACCATGAAGACTTGGTCGCAGCCTCCAAGGATGCCACTGAAACTGCAATCAGGATGATGAGGGCCGGTGCGAAATTGAACACCATCGGTGCCCTTATTGAAGACACCATTGAAAGTGCAGGCTTTAAGCCAGTAAAGCAATTGACCGGACACCAATTAAAGGAATATGAGCTCCACTCTGAGAAGCAAGTGCCTTGTGTTTCTGGCAAGTCTGAAGTTGTAGTTGAAGAGGGAGAAATATACGCCATTGAAACGTTTGCATCAACAGGTTCAGGAAATGTTACTGACCTTCCTAGTCCTCAAATATACCAGCTCCTACCTATCCGCGTTCCAGTTCGGTTTAGCGGTTCGAAGAAATTTCTGGGAATTGCCCGTCGTGAATACAAGGAGTTCCCCTTTGCAGAGAGATGGCTAGCCAAAAGAATGGGACATGCAAAATTGAAGATGGCAATTCGTGAGCTCAGTCAGAATGGTGTGCTGGTCGGTCACAATATTCTTACGGAAGAAAAAACAAAACTGGTTTCACAACACGAACACACCATTATCATAACAGAAGACGGAAATATCCAGACCACTTAGACTCAGAATCGGGCGGTATGGTTATCCTAGACAACCTAAATAGAGCCCAAAATCATTAAAAGTATATTTTCAGTGATACATAGAGTGGACTCCGGGAGATTAACATTCACTTCTATGACCACCCAGTGACACATACCTTCATTCGCGGTTCCACGATTATTGGAGGAAACAGAGTGGAGGAGTCACAGGGGAAAGCCTCGAAAAAAGGTGGTCAGCTTAATGCCTCAGGTGAGGAGATTAAATGTACTGAGTGCGGCTGTACAACAGTGGTTGAGGATCTTACGCGGGGTGAGAGAGTTTGCAGCAATTGTGGCTTGGTCCTATCTGACCATCGGATTGATAATGGTGCTGAATGGAGAGCATTCAGTGCTGAAGAGGCCGATTCTCGAAGCCGAGTGGGTGCACCCATGAGGTATGCGGTGCATGATAAAGGACTCTCCACTGTGATTGACTGGCGTGACAGAGACAAATCTGGCAGAAAACTAAGTCCGTCACAAAGGTCACAGATTTATCGACTCCGTAAATGGCAGATACGTTCGCGAGTACATAGCTCAGTGGATAGGAACCTGGCACAGGCGATGTCTGAGCTAGAGAGATTGTCATCTCAGCTCGGCATTCCAAAGCCAATTCGAGAGATAGCTGCCCTCCTCTATAGAAAAGCGATTCAGAAACAATTGGTAAGAGGACGCTCCATTGAAGCAATGGTCGCAGCTACGCTCTATGCAGCATGTAGAATCCGGCAGAAACCGCGGCCCTTAGATGAGGTTGCTGATGCCACAAGAATTGACAAGAAAAAACTAGGTCAATGCTATCGCTTACTTCTTCGCAGCATAAACGTCAAAATCCCCCTCTCCAGTCCTGTTGACTATATCTCAAGATTTTCGACAGAATTGGAGTTGTCAAGTCAGGTTCAGCTGCGAACAATTGAGATTCTCAAAAGAAGCAGAGATTTGGGGCTCACTATCGGAAGAGACCCCCTAGGTCTTGCCGCTGCCGCCATCTATGTCGCTGGCATCATGTTAGATGATAGGAAAACACAACGGGAGATAGCTGAAGTGGCTCGAGTGACAGAAGTCACTGTTCGAAACCGATACAAAGAGATGGTAAATAAACTAGGAATAGATACTCTCTCAATGGCAACAGGCAATTATGATAAAGACTAATGCGTGCTGCCACGTCCAATATGAGGACATCTGCCACAGTGCTTTACTATCTTCGCCCTGATTTTTGAGACCAATCTATGACTATCTGCTCCTCCGGAAAACCCATCTTGGACAATACATCTTTGATGGTGCCTCTATGATCACCTTGCAATTCGATGTGACCATGTTTGGCTGCTCCGCCACAGGCCAGCTTAGATTTGAGTTTTGAAGCCAATTCGCCTAGGTCGATGTTTTTGTCGAATCCTTCAACGACCGTATATACTCGGCCCCACTTTCGTCGTTCAATATTCACAGTAATACGCGCTTCTTCCTGAGCAATTGTTTCACAAACGCACAAATCCTGAGGAAGACCGCAATTCGGACAGATTCCGCCTTCATCCTGCACTAAGTTACTTTCTCCTGATAGTTGATTTTAGCACGAAGCTATGCTGGTAGGGGTGATTTGCCCCATATAAGTGATTTCTCTTAGAAGAATTGCAGCAAGAGTAAAATGTAACGTATCGGATAGTTCAAATGAACCATGTCAAATCAAGTGCTTATCGTGGATGCATTAAGCGCAGGAAAGGGAACTAGGACTAGTTCGCGAGATAGTATTGGATGTGGGCCAAGAACCGTTGCGGGAGTGATGGAGGGAGAAGGGCTTGAATGTAGAATTGTTCGCGCCGAAGAACTCCTTTCAGGTTGGGGAAAATGGAAGTCCTTTGAACACCTTGCAGTTAGTGCCATGAGTATGGATACGTCTGCAGTGAAAAGAATAACGAAGAACTGGAGGAATCTACATAGGGCATCCCGGATCGTCATCGGAGGGCCAATAGCATTTGAAGCAGATAAGATATTGAGAGAAACTCCTGCAGATGCATTAGTTATTGGCGAAGGGGAGGCGACACTTAAGGAGCTAATCCTAGAGGGTTTTTTTACTGAAGACATAGATCTCAGTTCAATTGATGGAATCGCGTACAGAGTTAATGGACGAAGCATCACAACCAAGCAACGAGAATACATTTCGGAGACTGAGTTATCAGAGAAGTACAGACCATCCGTCAATAGGATAGTTGACTACAAAGGCTACAGGGCTAGTAGAGTCTATGTTGAAACTGTACGAGGATGTTCAAATTTCAATAGAACCAAACTTCGACTTCCGGATGGTAGAGTGTGTTCAGAGTGTGGAAATTGTGATTGTACAGATCTTGTAGCCCGGCTACACTGTCCAGAGGATATTCCTCCAGGTTGTGGATTCTGCAGTGTGCCTGCCACCTGGGGGGCACCCAGAAGTCGCAATGAAAATGAGGTCGTCGATGAGGTGAGAGAACTCCTGTCAATCGGCGTTCATCGTATTGTCCTTGAGGCTCCCGGTTTTCTTGATTATAAGAGAGGAAGCGGCAATGATCCTCTCACCGATCCCTGTAGTCCACCGCCAAACCTAGATGCAATTTCATCGCTTCTTCAGGAGTTGACAAATCTTCCGGAGTTTGAAAAAGGATTAGCCCATATCACGATAGAGAACATCAAAGCTTGCCTTTTCACAGAAAAGGTTGCGGAAAATCTCTCTAGATTCCTTGGCGATATTTCACCAAATATCGGGCTGGAAACAGGGTCAGATACCCATTCCGCAATTATTGGCAAATGTGGTGGGTCACAACAAGTAGTAGATGCCGTTCGGATTGCTGCAAAGCACAACATGCATCCGTATATTTATTTCATCTATGGAATGCCCGGAGAGGATGAAGAATCACTAGAGGACTCGCTCAGATTAATGAATGAGGTGAGCAATGCTGGGGCGGAGAGAATTATATTGTACGGATTTAGACCTCTGCCCAACTCTGCTTTTGCTGATTTCCCCGCCCCCACTGCAGGATATCGGTATGGTCAGATTTTGAAGAAACAGGCGTCCAAAATCAATCGCAATAAGAAAAGGAATTACATTGGGATGATAGTTCGAGGGATTGCTGCAGAACCGTCCAGCACACACCATGGATACACTATGGTGTATCCCTTGGCAGAAGGTCCTCTGATGACGGTTCGGGGTGGATATTCATCGGGACGCCTACTAGATGTCAAAGTCACCCAGATTCTAAGCCCGGGGCTCTTGAAAGGAGAGGTCGAAAGAGTCCCAAATGAATCAGGTTAGGGCATGACAGGTCGGAGCCATAGGAAATCCTTGATGAATCATTTGCTAGAAGAAAAGCTTCATATTGTCAAATCCGAGGTACAAGCATGGTGTTTTGAAATGGTGTACATCTGCCATTCTTGTAAACGAGAGGTGACCCCCGAGGGTCTGAAGACACTTCCTGGAGTGAAGTGCCCGTATTGCGGCGGCCGCATTCTGTACAAAGTTAGACCACCAGTTGTCAAGCGTGTGAAGGGCGTATAGGCCGTTAATATTTTTTCTAGCCTCTGAACAGTAGATATACTGCTGCTATCATAGATGCTAGAAAAAGAAGGACAAAAAGTATAGACACTATTTTTCTCTTTAAGGCATATCTCATTCTTGGGAGTCCTCCCTCATCAATACATTACCAAGCTTTCTAAGCCCCTCGATTCCTCTAATTTCATTCTCGAAAAGAGGAACCTCGGTAAGATTGAGATCTTGGTAGAGGTCACGAATGTCCTCAAGATTCTTCTGCTGCATTTTGTGCCTTTTTGAACAGAATGGACAATCAGGATTCTCTGGAACTAGCTGATTAATGATAATATTGGATACTGGAATTTTCCAAGCATTCAGACTGCCTAGAAGTCGTTGGGTTTCAAAGACCGCCATCGCTTCAGGAATCATAACGATTACAAATTGTGTCGTATCGGGATCGCTTAGTTCAATACGTGCCATTCTAATTTTGTCCTTGGTCTGTTGAAGCATATCCCATGAGCTTTGATCCTGTTCAGCACCACCAAACATAGATTTTAGTCCAGACATCATTGAGCTCAAGCGCTGTCGCAAAGTCAGCATTTTTCCAAGCCAGCTATCTAGGAGGTCAGGCAATTCCAATAGCTTCAGGGTATGACCAGTTGGTGCAGTATCGAAGACCACTCTATCATAAGATGCGTCTTCTATGAATTCCAGCATCTTTCCAAAGGCCATGGCCTCATCTGAGCCAGGCGGCGCCATTCCGCTGACATCGCCCAAGAGAGACGATGCCATTGCCATGTCTTGACCTGCAGCCCCCTCGCCAATACTATCTTGGAACTCCCGCATTCCTTTCTCTGTATCTATCTCCATGCCCCACAGCTTGTCAAAGCCATCTATGGGTACGGGGTCTCCGCCGGACAAATTTTGGTCAAAACTATCACTCAGTGAATGGGCAGGGTCAGTCGACACAACAAGTGTTCTCAATCCCTGTCTTGCGGACAAGAGAGCTAATGCTCCTGCACAGCTCGTCTTACCAACGCCTCCTTTGCCGCCACTTAGAATGAACTTGATAGTTTTGTTCTTAACAATTTCCTTAAGAGATATCATGAATTTTCAAATGGATGAGCTAGAGTGGGCTCTATTAATCCTTCCATGACCACGGAATGTGCTTATTGAGATGGACACAAATAGGGTTTGAGAATCGAATATAAGAGAACTACTATACTATTTCAGTAGCAGCTTATGTTGACGAACTAGTCAAAGATGTGTATATAGAGGCCCCCCCATGTCATTTCCACAAATACGAACTACTGCGGATCAATTGCCAGCTTCCATTCTCCGATTATTGAACATAGATCCACCGGAGGAATTGAGGGAACCGGACCAAAAAATGGTAGACATGTTTGACCCGAAGGCTGTTGTCATGGTAATGATTGATAATTTCGGTCTGTTTGAATCGGTGGTCTATAAGCCAGAAGCTCTCATAAAAAACATGGAGATCTTGGCACTGATAGAAACTGATAATCCATATGCCATACCATTGACAAAGAGAATTCTCTCCGGCTCGGCGACCAGTGGATTTCATCTGTTCAACTACGTAAACGAGTCTGGAAGAGTCGTGAGGGCGATATGTCGACAAGATGATATGCAAGAATGTGGGTTCGGTGATGACTATTCAGTCACCGTGCGAGATGATATGGCGACCTACATCGAATCGACAAAGCAAGTATTCAGAAGTCAGCTAATGTTTTCTCACTTCTTGGACTTCGAGAGCCTGTATGCCCAATACGGACACAGAACACCCCCAAAGACACTCCTAGAAAAGATAGTTCGGAGAACAGACAATTGGATAAAGGTTTTACTAAGACAAGCCAGGATAGGTACCCTCTTCTTTGTGGTAGGAAACCATGGTCGGCATCCAATACCCCTCGACTATGAAGGAAAGCTTGCGGAATGGAGAGAGGCTAACGCACCCATTGCTATCGTATTCCAGAAGCGTGAGGAGATTTCATAGCAGAGCAGGAATTCCGAATATAACGGCAAGAAATCCTAGGAACAAACACAGTTTCCAAAAGCTGATAGATTGGGCGAATCGAAGTAAGGCTTCCATACTGGCCAGTCCAACTACGAAGACTACGATTTCCATTCCAAGAAGATCTAAAGGAGCAATTGTGGGAAGAGCTGCACCTCCAGTCAGATATTCGACGGCAAAGATTCCAAATACGGCAGGAATGCTCATCAGGAAACTAAAACGTAGTGCCTTCTCTTTATCCACTTTCTGTAACAAAAGGGCGGATACTGTAATTCCTGATCGGCTCAGACCAGGTAATACAGAGAATCCCTGGGCTAACCCTGTTATAGCGGCTATACGACCACTGGGTCCAATCGTATCTGGCGTATTTACCTCGGATTTCTTGCAAGAGGGGAGATACAAGAGAAAAGCAGTTGCGAGCAAAAGGAAGCCAATCAAGATGTTCAATATCTCTCCTTGGAAAACGGTTATGGTGCTCTTCAAGAGGAAGTATAGTGGCAGGGCGGTTATTGCAGTGCAGATTGTGGAAATTAATAGGTGTCTGAATAATTCACGGTTTTGGAGAGATAGAATTTCTATTATTGTCCGCGGATAGCGTACAATCACTGCAATGGCGGTCCCCAAATGAAGCCAGACAGCCAATGTAATAACGGATTCCGGAGGGATGGCCCCAATATTGAATACAAACAGCACCGCTTGACCTTCACTGCTGATAGGAAGCCACTCAACGAGGCCTTGGATAAGTGCCACAATCAGGTGCCAGAATTCCATATGCATGTACCTCTAACTAAAACAGCATGTACCTAAGACTTAAATCTAATCTATTTGGCTGAAAAGCTAGCCAAAGGGTGCGCAAAAATGGTGATTGACAATGGGCGGTTTCTAACGCAAGAATTAAGCAATATCACACAGATGCTTGAAGATCATTTTCGAATCGCGGTATCTGCAAATAGGATTGTGACCAATTCACTTGAAGAGTGGCTGGAGACAGGCGAGAAAATTGATGTCGAAAATCTTGATGAAATCACTAGTCTTGAAGAGAAGGGTGACAATATAAAGAACAGAATTGTGAACGAACTCGCCAAAGCAAATGCGCTGATGCAGCGAGAAGACCTTCTTCGTTTGGTGCATTATAATGATAAGCTCATTGACGGTGCTGAAATTGCTTGCTACCACTTGGCATCAGTTAACACTGACTGGATGCCGAATGAGCAACTGAAGAAACATGTGAAAATACTGGGCGGAATCCTGATGGACAGCATAAATGAACAGAGAGAAGCTGTTAGATTGCTATCTGTAGATATGGAAAAAGCCATGGAGAGCACAAACAAGATCTGCAGCTTGGAAAAAGAAATGGATATCCTTCAGCGAGATATCAAGTCTTTGCTCTATCCAGCAGAAATTCCTCTCGAAAAATTATTGCGCTTCAGAGACTTCTTGAACACTATGGAAGAAATCGCAAACCTAACTGAAGACGCAGCAATCGCAATCAGAAGCCTCTCTTTGACCCTGAGAGTCTAATGAGGTTGAGTTGTTTTGTCAGAATCCCAAGGAGCAGCAAAAGCTCAATTAGTGGCTGATAGAGCCATCGTTTGGGATTCAGAAGAAGGGAGCAGACTCTACTCACTGGGATACTTCGGCCAACCTGTGGGTATAAGGAAGCCAAAAGAACCCGTATTTGATAAACCGCTCGAACTATCTCTTATAGAAGCGATGTACCTGACTGAGAAAGAGATGCTGGTGGTATTTGACCCCGCTAGTGATAAGAATTTGAAGGCAAGCGAGATAATGGAACTGGGAATAGAGCGTTATGAGGGGTTCGAAAATCAATATCATGTCTATAGAAGCCTCAGAAACAAGGGCTACGTACTACGACCGGGTCTGAAGTTTGGTACTGATTTTGCAGTATATAGAAAGGGACCGGGGAAGGACCATGCGCCATTTCTTGTTCATGTGGTATCTCACAAGAAGGGGTTAGAACCCTTAGATATCGTCCGGGCAGGACGTCTTGCAACGAGTGTCAGAAAGAAGTTCATTATCGCGACCATCAAAGAAACGGGAGAGATTGCGTACTACTCCTTCGTCTGGTTCAAACCTTAGAACCATCATACTCCTGAGAGGCGGTCTATATGGAATTGGGTCCTCATTTAGATGCTTTCATCGCATCATCTGATTTTCTGGCTACCTTCGTGTATTCACGCTTAGAAAAGGTCATAAAGGCGCGACTACTTCTTGTTGAATAACTCATCTAACGATGACGGTGATTGCTAATGTCGAAAAAGGCAGAGAATGCAAAGACCTTCGGATCTCTTCTCGCAGAAGCATGGGAAAACACACCTTCCTTCATTATCAGTAATGATGATTACATCTATTGCTTATTCCCTCTAGATGAAAACAATAAGAACTGGAAGGAAGCATCGCTGACATTTCCAGATGCCTCCATTGAGCAGAATGAAATTGACTCCACTCAGGCAATTGCGCTCTTGATTGAAGAGCTAAAAGTCTTGCCAACATACGGTGCTGAAAGCATTGTTATCACCAAGGCCAAACTGGACCAAGTTGCCAGTAGATTAGCCGAATTTACAGAATAGAAATTAGGATTCATCAGAGCCTTGTAAAGGGTTCATATCTTTGGTAATAGGATAGGAAATTTCTATGCCAGAAGAATTTGTTAATTGCCCCAAGTGTGGACACCGAGTATTGGTCGGAAGGTATTGTGGTCAGTGTGGGCATTTCATCAATGAAGACGCAGATGATACAAGTTCTTACGAAACTTCAGTCGGTGCCGAATATGGCATTATACCATCTTCAGATTACTCCAGAGGCAATGGATTCGTTGATTTTGGTTTTGAGATAGAAAATATGGATGACGAACAGCAAACGCTCCTTTTTGCGAATGCCGAATTGGAAGCAATTGATTCCCAGCTTGAGAGTTTGATTGAGAGGATAAAATCGACCAGACAGGCACTGGACCTTCCGAGTTCGGACAAAGAAGTGCTGGCAAGAAGAACGGATAGACTCCAACGTGAGCTGGAAAGCATCAAAGCAAGGCGCGGAAAGCTTGTTGGCAGGTCTGGACAACTTAAGTTGTCTCGATTCTTGAAGGCAATCGAGAAGGAACTGGACAAGCTTGAGAAACTCAAAGACGCTAAGGAAACACTTGACAAAGACGTCTTTATAGAGGAAAAGAAGAAAATTGAAAAAAACGTCGACATTTTGAAAAAACACATTGACAATGAAGTGAAGCTAGCAAAGAAATGGATAAAAGGGATGAAAAAGAAACTGAAGGCACTCAATAAGGAGCTGACTCGACTTGAGGCAAAACTCAAGATTGGCGATGTTTCAGTCGCAATCTATGAATCGAGGAGAAATGAAATTGGTCGCAAGATCGAAATCATTGAGGGGGGCATGAATTCTCTCAATGAACTACTGCATACTGCTAGAGAGTAGTATCTTTAATCTGGCGGTGAAATCTCGAGGTGTTTAGTAATGCAGAGCAAACTGCAAGATTGTACGCCATTTTGTGAAAAATTCCGTTGTGAAAGAAAACCAAGTGCTTTGAAAATAGTCAAACGGCATGGACAGAAGGTTGCCTGGTGTGCGTGGGTCGATGATGAATGCGATGGCGCATGGTGTCAATTCGGATTCTGCAAAGACAGACGAATGACAGATACTGGAAAATGTAAGGGCATGCTGAGGAAATCAATTCCGAGGGTTGACGACCCAGATGATGATTTCGTTGATCCAAATGCAATTCCAAGGGATATTGCAAAGAAGATCAAGGGCAAAAGAGTAAGATAGTACATCACTTTCCAAATCGTATGCTTTAGCCGGGCCCATAATGTCTATAAGCATGTCAAAGACCATCGCATGTGATAGAAGGTATATGTCATGTTTGAAGAAGTCAGGCCAGAAATGAGAGCTTTGATTTATTTGATGATTGGATTATCGTTCTTAGCAATCGGACTCATTATAGGCCAGAGAGCATTCCTGAATGACTTTTTGACATTGCCCTAGACCTATATTCATGTCGAGGGTGATGCAATGTCTGACCTCGATACAATAATCGAGACACTTCTCTCTTTTGACGGGATTTCCCGCAAGTTTGTTCTTCCGGGAATAATAAGCAAGCTCAGAGAGGTGTCCTATAACGGAGATGCACCACATTCTTTGGGGGAGGACTCAGCGGCAATATTGACAGGGTCCAACGAATTTGTCCTTCTAACAACAGATGCAATAGTTGAGGAGCTTTGTCTGAATCATCCTCAAGCTGCCGGGTTCAATGTGGTTCTTGCAAACATAATGGACATATACGCTGCAGGTGGTACGCCCACCTCTTTTGCTGTCGCCCTTTCTTATTCAGATGACGAAACGGGTAGGTTGTTGCTCCAAGGACTAATCAACGGGTCACATACCTTCAAAGTCCCAATTGTTCGAGGCCATACTAATTCAAAATCCACTTCCACCTATGTTGTTGGTTCAGCAACAGGCACCGTTAAAGAGAATCAGATATTGACAGCAGGAGGTGCAGAAGAGGGTGACACTTTGGTTCTCCTTTTTGACAGGGTTGGTAGACGGGGAGAACATTACACTCTCGGGTGGGATTCTGTCACGGACAGGGAGTCATCACATGTGATTAAGCGGTTAACTGTCATGAATGAGCTTGCTCAGGATGCACTAGTAAATGCTTCAAAAGATGTTTCTGTCGCAGGTATGATAGGCACGGCAGGGATGATGTTGGAATACTCAGGGGTGGGAGGCGTCATCGATTTGGATATAATACGGGAATCCATGCCTGAAAGTATTGAGCTTATGGATTGGCTTCGAATGTATATATCACTGGGATTTCTTATTGCCATTCCTGTGAGGAATGTACCAAAGGTTTCACATATTGCAAAGAATCACGAAATGGAAGCAATAAAAATAGGAGAAGTTGACTCAGGCGCTTCTTTGAAATTGAGGATGGGCGATGAAGAGAACATCATCTTTGACTTCTCTAAGGGACCAATACTAACACCCCGAAGCTCACATAGATGATTTCCTTCGCCATTATAGTTAAATGGTCTTGGCCATTCCTCGTTGCTGAAGTGTCTATATTGGCAGGTTCGAAGAAAACATGTAGTATAACTGGTTGCGATAAACCATCGAAACGCTCTTTCTCAGCATCCAGAATTAACCCAAGTATCAACAAAGTTGGGCTGACTGTAGAGGATACACGAAAGCGTAAGACGTATCTTTGTAGAGAACACTGGAAACAGGTCAAGAAGGCATATAAGAAGGCTAGAGCCCCTGAGAGAATGCGCTGGGGCCCGTGAGAGATTCAGTTTATGTGCCATTCATGTATGAATCCTAAGGAGGCATTCTGTGGTGGATAAAGAAGAAGAGCTTCCCAAATTACAACCGAACTACAAACTCTGGCTTGAGCACAATGGAAACTACGTGTTTGGACCTGGGGCTTATGCTATTTTGAAAAGCATCGATGAAACGGGAACCATAACAGAGGGAGCAAAGAAACTTGAGATGTCTTATCGATACGCATGGGGAGTCATTAGGAAAATAGAAAAAAAGCTGGGTGTGAAGCTCCTACACTCCTACAAGGGTGGAACTGTGGGTGGCGGTGGAGCTGATGTCACTGAATTTGGTAAGAGTCTGATGCATCTCTTTTCAAAGGTTGACAAAGAGTTTTCTCATGCTGTTGAAGAGCACAAGTTATGAGAATCTGAGTTCAATAGCACCATTGGGGCAGTGGCTCTTGCACTCAAGGCACATGATACAATCAGGTGAGTAGAGATGTTGATACGGAAATCTTCGTATCCTAATGTTCATTGGGCATACAACTTCACATGTGCTGCATACATCTGGTGTACATAGAGCGGGATTTCTTCCAATACCAATCAGTGCAGACCTGGAGAACACGCTATAGAACCATCCAGCCGGACAGACCCAACGGCAGAACCATCTCGGAAACCATTTAGAACCAATAACTATCAACGCAACAAAGGTGATTTGTAACCAAAATATGGGTGTCCAATAGCCAACACGCCAAAGAGTATCTATGCTGGTTGGCCAAAATCCAGACTCCACTAAATCAGGAATTTTCACGAATAGAATGTACGCTGGATTGATTGGATCAAAGGCAGCATCGGCAAAAATACCAAGAGCATTACGTATCGATTCTGCGGTGCCTAGGACTACAGATATACCAACCCAGGATGCAAAGAAGATCACCAAGGCAAATACATATGCTTTGAATCTTCGAAGCTCCTTCTCGGTTCCTGGTGAGGGCCTAACCTTTGAACGGCTTACCAATGCCGAAAAATCATGGATTGTACCAATGGGACATACCCAACCACAGGCAGCTCGCCCCAGTACTGTAAGGATGATCACCATCGCGCCAAGTGTGAAGAATGGAAAGACGCCTGATGTCATGACTCTCTGCATAGCATCGAAGGAGCCTGCCATCACAGCAAAAGGAGCCTCAAGCGGTGCAATAATCGGAATAGTTGGTAGTGCCTGCCCAATAGACATCCAGAAATCTGTAATTGCATCCTGTCCAAACCATGCAGCAAATAGATAACCATTAATGCCTAGAAGAAATAGGATTTGAACGACCCGTCTTAGGTTTCTTACATTGAAAATGAGACCGACTGGATTGTCAATGCTGAACCTGCTCGGCTCTTCATCTTCTACTTGAGATTCATCCTCATTATCTGGCATATCTTGGTCTTCGGCATCATCTGCCATGGCATTCTTTCCTCGTCTGTGACGCTTTCAAAGCCGGCAACTTGTGTGAGCATTAAAAAGATTGTGTTAAGTTGAGAGATGTTCTGTATCAGCTAAGAGCAATGAACTCTATGTGTATTTTGTTTCCAAATAGGTCGATAGAGAGAAGATGGGACCCGGAATCGTTAGGAGCTATAAGAACAAGTTCATGAGAATATTCTCGTGTCCATTCGTTTGAGCGCCCATCAGTCGGTTCGTATACTATTGTCATCGAATCGTTCGAAACCGTGATGCTCACAAAATCAGGCACGAATATTTCGATGGAAACACTCTCAGTGATTCCCGAATCCACTCTTGCTGTGGCGTTATGGACTCTATCAGCAAAATCTTTGGCCATCGTGAGATTAGATGCAGATGAGATGGTGTTTAGAGTATGAAAGAGCACTGGAACACCGACAAGAACTACACTTGTGAGTCCTACAGCGATTAAGAGCATCTTCTCAAGAGACCTTGATACCATACTACGTTCCTCTGCAAACGACCCAATAAACTCCCCTCTTGGTGTGGGAACATTAAAGCATGAAAGTGTTCTTACCAAAGGTGTGTCAAAGAATGAGTGATCCGATTCCCGTACATGTAGGGCTGATGGGACATATAGATCATGGGAAGACAGAGCTTGCAAGAGCACTAAGTGAGAAGATTTCGACTGCAGGACTGGATAAACACCCACAAGCCAAAGACCGAGGAATAACCATAGATTTGGGTTTTTCGATGTTCATGTTAGATGACTTCCTAGTCACACTTGTTGACGCACCAGGTCATGCAGACCTAATCCGAAGTGTCGTTGCGGGGGCGGGGATAATTGATGCTGCACTATTGGTGGTTGCGGCGGATAAAGGACCGGAAATACAAACTGGAGAGCACATAATCGTCCTTGACGCTATCGGTGTGAGAACAGTAATTCCGGTGATAACAAAAATCGACCTCGTTGACACGGACCGAGTCAATGAGGTAAAAGAAACAATTCATTCGGTTATGAAGAGCGTTGGATATAACGATTTTCAAATAATTAGTGTATCAGCTAAGACAGGAGAGGGTGTCAATGATCTCAAAGAAACGCTAAGACAGCTGCTACGGCCAAGCAGAAGACATGAAGATGCGGACTTCATGATGCCCATCGACCACGCTTTTCCTAAGAGGGGCCATGGAACGGTTGTAACAGGCACTGTCCAGCAAGGTGTAGTCAAGTTGGGAGAACGTCTTGAGCTTTATCCACAAAGAGAAACAGCGAAAGTACGGTCCATTCAAGTTTTTGGTCAACCTCGAAAGGAAGCGGTAGCCGGAGACCGAATCGGGCTGAATTTGCCTGAAATCAGTGATAAGATCGTGAAGCGAGGAAACTACCTGGGCAAACCAGGCTCGTTGAATACTTCTTCAAAACTCATCGTAAGGATCGAGCGGAATCCATTGTACAAAGGGCGGGTAACCAAAAAAATGCTAGTCAACGCAACAGTGGGAATGCCAAGCATCGTTGCAGAAATCATACCTTTCCATTTGGAAAATGGTAAGCGTGTTGTGTTGGATGAAACTATGGGAGAATCATTCCAGGCGGCGATTCTTCTATCTAAACCAGTAGTCGTCCATCCAAAAATGAGGGTACTACTGCTTCGAACCGACCTGCCACCTACGTCAATGAGAATCATTGGTTCAGGGAGAATTGAAGAAACGCCTATGTCTATCAAAGTACTGAAGAAAAAAACTAGTGAGGGAAGGGTTTCAAGAGTTAGAGAAAAAGATGTTCTTGTCGAAGGGATAGCTAGAACAAAGCACTTAGCAGAAAGAGTGATAGGTCAAACAGTCGACACCGAACATGGAGTGAAGGGAACTGTGAAAAGCGCTTTTGGTACAAGAGGCGTAGTATCAGTTGTATTCCAAGATGATGTGCAGGAATATGATAAGGTGGTCTATGCACGATTCTCAGAGGAGGAATATTCGTTTGGAGATTGACAAGCTGCTATCTGATTTGATTCCGGAGAATATGATGCGAAGAGGAAAAATAACGCTAGATGAACAAATATCTCCGCTAAAAGACTTGATGAGCCGTCGAAGGCTTCCTGACACTTCGTTTACCGACTTCCAGATAGAGTTACTCTTGAATCTTTTATCTGCAATGGACACAGACAAGGACCTGGCGGCCGCACGCGTCGGGGAACGAGAGGGGCGTGTTGCATCTCCATTAGTTGCCCGTTTAGCGGGAAATTTTGTACATGGAATTGGTCGAAGTGGACACATTACTGCACCTCAACCGAAGGCGGCAGGAGCATCTCTGATGCAAAAACTGACCAACCAGATTGCCACTGATGCTATTCAACGGCTTGGTTTGCCAAATATGCAACACGGAGCTGTTCTCCCACTTTCCACTGGCATGTGTATTGGGTTGGTAGTGTCTGCACTTAGACGAGAACACGGTGTAAAGCAAATTCTATATCCCAGAATCGACCACAAGTCCCCCACACGAGGAATCAGTCTAGCAGGTGTAAAGGAGATTACAATCCCGACTGAATTGCAGGGCGATGCAGTGGCCACAGATATGTCAGTTTTTGAGAGAGAGGCAATGTCAAGAGATGACTGTGCGGTGCTTTCCACCACTACTTTTTTTCCGCCGAGAGAATCTGATCCGGTAAAGGAGATTGCCAAGATTTGCTCGGAGAGAAGAATACCCCATGTAATTAACAACGCCTATGGTGTGCAGTCTCGGGAGATTATGAAGACCATAATGTCGGCTGTTGATGCAGGGAGAGTCGATGCTGTAGTGCAGAGCACAGATAAGAACTTCCTAGCACCTGTGGGAGGCTCCTTCGTTGTAACTAATCAAGATGAATTCTTGGAGAACATCGTGGAAACCTATGCAGGGAGAGGGACTGCAGCTCCGGTTGTTCAGACTCTAGCTGCATTATTAGCCCTGGGATTGACGAGATATGAAAATCTAAGAGATGAACAACAAAAGAATAGAGAACTACTGGAGAGAAAGCTTCGCGAATTAGCCCATTCAATTGGACAACGTATTCTTGATGTCAAAAATCCCATAGCTTGTGCTATTACAATGGATAACATAGATGTCAAAGAAATTGGGGGCCGTTTGTACAATCGACGTGTGACTGGACCTAGAGCAGTCAAGGCGGGAACAAGTGGTTCATGTATCGATAAGTACCCTCATGATTACCTAGTGATGAATGCTGCAATAGGAGCGACTCAATCCGACATTGAAAAAGCCATAACGAAACTCTATAAGGAACTCGATTCACATAAGTAAAACGCCTAAAGGGAGGGCTCTCTTCATGAAAGAGGATAAGTTTGACTACGAAGCAACCAGGAAAATGACCTTTGAAAAGCCTGAGCCGCCGATTGTATTCAGAATTGCATGGTATGTTATGGCGTCTCAACCAGGGGTTTATCTAACTGATTATGGAGAAGCAGAAGCCCAAGAGTTTGAAGGCCGCGCATCTTTTTCTGCAAAATATAATGACGCCAAAGTTGGCTTAGAATTGGAAGTCCTCGAGAATACAAGTAGAGTAGAGATGGTCATTCACGGTGATAACGAAGTTGACATCAATGCTCTTGCAGACGAATTGACTCAGAGGACGGAAACATCAATAGAGAAATATCTCTCCCTAACATCCGAAGCTGAGTCCAAGCTTCGGAGAGCCTTAGTAGCGAAGACATGTTGGGATAAGCTGCTATATTACATATTTGAGAAGATGCCCTTGTCGGACGTATATTATATGCTAGCTCATGGCCGGGAGATGATGATAAAGGCAACAGAGGGAGAAGCTGTAGATCCATTAACATTGAGCACCAGTGCATGGCTATCGAGATTCGACAACCTATCCAGAGATGAGCCTACACCAACCGACTTGGCTTCGGGCTTAGCAAAGAAATCTATCGAGTGGAAAAAGTCAACTCATATGGTTATCGACAAGTATCTTTAGATTGTTTATTTCTATAGCCTTAAGTCCAAAATGTAACTGGTTAGTCCAAGGCTCCCTATAGGGTCGGTGGTCCGGCTCCGTGGGCTTCAAACCCATGATCGCGAAAGGGATTAGAGTTCGATTCTCTTGGGGAGCCGCCATCATTCTTCTATCAGAGATTCTAGCTCACTGGTAAGAGTAGCAAGCGCCTGTTCTGTGCTCCAACCCTTTCTATTTGCGCGACTCACGATAGACCTCCGAATAATAGAAACATCCGGGTTGTTTCGAAGACCCTTCTGCGCTGTAAGAAAATCTGCTACAAGGTCCCTAGTGGCAACATCTATTGGATTGGTAGTTTTTGTATCTGGCGGTGAATAGTGCACGGGCTCTAGAACCGTAAGCCTATGTGCTATTTCTCTAGCGACGCTTGAAACATTGTTTTCTGCCATATCAACTTGGTACATTGGTTCATCCCATGAATACTTGCTACCAGGGATATCAAAACGAGTATTGATTCGTCGAATGACTTTTTGGGGGATATCAGATTCTCGCTCTTCATTCCATGTGAGCGCATCAGATATGTCCGTACTTATGTAAACGATAGCGAAGGCACAATGGAATTCCTGTGCGAGCTCGAGCAATTCATGACGCATACTATTGTAATAATTGGTATCATCATGGATAACAGAGAATTTCTGTTTGAGCTTCTCATATGTTTCCTGTAGAGCCTTCTCTCGCACTTCCTTCTCTTTCTGTGGTTTAAAATTTGCATAATAGGTCTTATCTCTCCAATCATCGGTACTTACGATGACCACCTTTGATTCGCTTGGAATGACATCAGCTATTTCCGATGCCAGAGTAGTCTTGCCGGA
Source organism: uncultured archaeon (assembly GCA_964648855.1). Taxonomy (GTDB): domain Archaea; phylum Asgardarchaeota; class Thorarchaeia; order Thorarchaeales; family Thorarchaeaceae; genus TEKIR-14. The sequence continues at coordinate 54,432 of CAZYLT010000006.1, read as the reverse complement.
AGCTGGGAGCCCACATAAGGCAAGGAGGAATTGCTGCATTGATTATCAGCCCAAGTTGTTAACAAAAGAAAATGAATGTAGCGGCTATATCACCGCTACCGTTCTATCATGGCTCCATTGTAATGTTCAAGGAGTTTACAAGCTCCTTGTATCGGTTTCTAACCGTTACTTCAGTCACATTGGATGCCTTTGCTATCTCTCTCTGAGTTCTGCGGTCGTTCTCCAAAATCCCCGCTATATAGAGAGATGCTGCGGCAAGTCCGCCAGGATCTTTTCCAGCTGTTAGTCCTTCAGCCCTGGCTTCTTCGATTATTGATGTAGCTCTTTGTACTGCACGGCCGGTCATATTCAAATCGCCAGAAATCCGCGGCATCAAATCGTTAGGAGATGGCAATGGAACTTTGACATTCACGTATCGTAGGATCTGTCTCACAGAATGCGCCAGTTCCTTTCTTTTTATTCTGGTTTCCGTTGTCATCTCGTCCAACTGACGTGGAATTCTATGGATTCTGCAGGAGAGGTACAAGGAGGCTGCAATCATTCCTTCAATACTGCGACCTCGAACAAGACGTTTGTCCAAAGCCTTTCGGTATACTAGTGCCGCAGTTTCCTTGCAGTCCCGTGGCACACCTAGCTGTGAGCCAAGACGCTCTAGTTCGTTCATAGCGATTGATAAATTCCTATGCTTCGAGCCATGAGCCATACTCCGGATTTGCCATTTTCTCATTCGGTAGATAGCCGCTCGACGGCTTCCTTTAATGGAACGACCGTTCGCATCACGGTTGCCCCAGCTTATCGTCGTTGCCAGACCCTTATCAGCTATCATCAATGTCGCCGGAGCGCCAGTTCGTGCACGAGCATTTCGTTCTTCAGCGGTGAAGGCTCGCCATTCTGGACCGGTGTCCATTTCGTGGTCACTAGCGACACAACCACAGGAAGTACAAACCCGTTCACCTCTCTTAGAATCCTCGATAAAATCAGTCCCGCCACACAATGAGCACACATGTTGGTTTTTCGCTTGATTTTCTGTCTTCTTTGCCATTATTGAATACAAGCTCCATCTTGCTCTCAGTGATTTGGGCGTGCTGCTACTGCATTATGAGTAGAGGGGAAATTCAGCATGAGAGCGAGTTTTCTCAACTCATCACATGTCTGACTTTGAGCGAGTGCTTATAAACATCCGGAAGATGGACACTCGTTTTAAGAAGACTGCCCTCAGTGGATATAGCGATTAAATTACAAAATTAAACAATGTTTTGCCATGATGGTATAAATTTGAAACTTATTTCTCGGGGAAGGTGACAGGAAGATTTGCTCCTAATCCATCAGATTTATGGACGAATTGTGATTTTCAGATTGGTGGCTAAATCTTTGTACCGATTTCTGACCGTGACTTCCGTGACATTGGAAGCTTCCGCTATCTCTCTCTGGGTTCGCCTGTCCCCAGTGATGATTCCAGCGATGTAAAGAGCAGCCGCTGCCAGACCACCAGGATCCTTACCTGCTGTGATTCCCTTCTCCCGTGCATCATTAATTATCTTCATTGCTGCTTGAACCGTAGTGCCTTCCAATTTCAAGTCAGCAGATATACGTGGCATGAGATCATTTGCTGAAGGAATGGGAACTTTCACTTTGACGTATCTCAAAACAAGACGAACACATTGCCCCAGTTCTTTCCGGTTCACTCTCGCTTCTTCAACTATCTCATCTAATTGTCTAGGAATTCTGTGAATTCTGCATGAGAGGTATACAGAAGAGGCAATCATACCCTCAATGCTTCGTCCTCTGACAAGACGCTTGTTGAGGGCTTTTCGATAAATTAAAGCAGCAGTTTCCTTGGCTTCTTGGGGAACACCAAGCTGTGAGGTCAGTCTATCCAATTCGTTCATGGCGATGGAAAGATTGCGATGCTGTGAACTGTGAGCCAGTGTCCGAATCTGCCACTTTCTCATTCGATAAAGGGCGGCTCGCTTACTGCCAGAAATAGCTCTTCCATTTGCATCCCTATCACTCCAGCTAATAGTCGTGGAGAGTCCTTTATCAGCCATTGTTAGTGTCATGGGTGCACCAGTTCGTGCACGAGAATTTCTCTCCTCTGTAGTAAATGCCCTCCATTCAGGACCGGAATCAACATGGCGTTCAGTAACGACACATCCGCACGATATGCAGATTCGTTCCCCACGAGCCTCGTCCTCATAGAATTCATCTTTTCCGCAGATGGAACAAACAAAATCGCCCTTCTGTTTATCACCGGTTGTACGGATGGGTTTAGCCATGTTTCTACACCTGCATCATGCAGCGGTCCAGTTCTCAATGAATTGTAGGTTGTAAACGGCGTGGATACGGAACTAGCAACGATTCGTGTTCTTTCGCCGAGTTTTCTGCGCATATAAGTGTACGCTTAAGTGTGCATTCGATTCCACGCTGAAAAATCAAAACTCCAAATAGAAGAACTCCAAGGCTATCAGATGCATCCTGAAAAACGAAGAAGAATAAAATGGTAGGCAGGCGCTCACCAGCGAAAGGAAGTCCAGCTGTGTAGGGGCAGCTGGAACAGGGAGATGAATTTGAACGCCCACCTCTGACTGGTAAATCCCCTACATGATTTCAACTAGTCTAGGCAGTTGATATTTTTGACCACATTTTCGGGAATGATGCGGATGTTTTCATAGTATGCCTTGCCATTGTCCAGTTCGGTCTTTGACATGGCGATCTTAATCATCCCATTACTCTTACCGAGAAGATAGCCTGAAAGGTATTGCAAAGGAACCTCCATTTTATCAGCTTCTTCCATAGTCATGGCACAGCATTCAACGCCTGGACTCTCAAAAGCCACTTCCACGATGTCATGGTCATCACAGAACTCTTCTCGCTTGAGCTGTTTTGTTTCATTGAGATTCTTTTCACCTACAAGTTGATGCACCCTTGATCCATCGTAATGAAATGGGTCATCTCTAAGCTTGTGAACGCTGGGCACAAGGTAGAGTGATTTCTCATTGTAGCTTTCTACCTTGTCACCAATGTCTAGAAATTTCTTCTCGCTGCTCTCGCCAACCATATATCTAACGTGGTAGACTTTTGCATCCATCTTCTTTTCTTCATCATCTTCACGCACTGTTACTCTGGTATCATGCCAGAAGATTAGAGGTGCGAAAGGATTGTTCGGTATGCTAGACATTATAACTCACCGTTAATAATTGTTAACTAATTTAATTCACCATAGTTAACTAATAAGCATTTGGCTTTCATCAATAATCATTCCCCGGTATTGATGGCGATTGACTTAACTAAGGGGATAGTGAACGAAGTGGACAAGACAATGATTGAATATCTAATGATAGTAATGGGTGTAGCATTATTCGGGCTTCAGCACAGCGGACTGTCCTCGCTGAGAATAAAGAATAGAATCATCGAACGCTGGGGAAAAAACGGATACGGCAGCATCTTCAACACAACGAGTATCATAACGTTGGCAGTTTCGTTTATTCTGCTAGATTTCTGGAATTGGCTTTACTTCTTCAACGACCCTTCACTCATACAACCAGTATGGTTGGTAATCGGTAGTTTGCTCCTAGTAGTAGGATTAGTGCTTGCCATGAAGGCGTCTCAGGTGATATCCGTTAGTACAGTTGCAGATATGCGTTCGGAAAGAAAGCCAGAGCTGGTTACAAGCGGCCTCTATGGGCAAATCCGACACCCGCTCTATCTAGCAACAATATTGATGTTGTTTGCACTACCCATGATTTATCCATTCGCTAAAGTCCTTGTCTATGCATTGTCATTAATAGGATACACCATAATCGGAGCACATCTTGAAGAAAGAAAGCTCATCGACTATTATGGACAGGAATACATAGAGTACAAACAGAAGGTTGGGTTTTTGATGCCCAAATTCTAGTTTCCAATCGATTTCTCTATCTTGGAGAGGTGTCTTGATCTCTTCACAGCTCTTGCAGAAACCTCCAAGACTTCTCCCTTCTCAATAACGAAGTGTTCAATATTGATTTCAGGCGTGAAATGCCGCTTTACGTCCTCAACTACATAATGGAGCTGGACACAATGTGGGCTACCGTCAACAGTGAGGACAGTGATGTGCTTCAAATTGGAGTATCTGACAATTGAACCAATCTTAAACCCGGCCTGATTTACATGAGTTTCTTCAAGACAGACTTGTAGAGGATACTGACCCCCATGCTTTTTTGAGAATTCATGAACGAGTTTTCCGTATCGGCCCATTACGCAACTTCCAATCAACAGCAGATTGCCCTTCTCCCGAATCCTATTGTCGCCTACGTTAACTCTCATGAGGTGTTCAATTTGCCCTTGCGACCTTTGCATGGCTACCATTTCCTTCGAGGCGTTATATCCTCTTCCTCTTCCAGAGCTTCATGATCCACTAGGGGAGATGCAACTTTTGCGATTCTATCACCTTCGAACACATAACTCATTCCACTAATGGCAATGACAGTTCCTGAAAATGGAGCCCTGATTTCGGTGTTCTCTTGTACTTTGCCGAGGAGATCGCCAGACTCAATCTGCTCGCCAGAGTTCACAGTAGGAACAAAGAACCCCTCTGCATCTACATAGACCTGCTGAAGCATTCCAGTATAGATGCTCGAGCTTTCAATTGGTTCTCCTGGAATTATATTCTTCACACTAAGGAAATTAAGAATGGACTCTCTAACCTCAACTGCTACTTGAGGGTCTATTTGATTTGGAGACCCACGCATCTTAATTGTCGATACTGGGATACCTTCATGGGCTGCTTCCACATGCAATGTACCCCGAGTATCAGATGATTGTACAGCATACGGTAATCCTAGTTGTGATACGAGATTCCTTACATGGATATACTCTCGATGAAGAGCTAAGGCATGGGTCACGCATGGCTGAACAGAGAAGTCCAAGTTTATTACATAATCAGATTGGGAAGCCCGTCGCCATATCTCCCAGCTTAACCTCTCTGTTACTGTTCCACGCTCATTTCCTGGAAATACATTATCCAAGGGCTGGGAGTCCAAAGGAGACATTCTCGCACTCAATCGAAATGCCAAGGGATTGGCAACAGGAAGTATGGTAACGGCACCGTTGACTCTACTCAATCCTTCCAGGCTTCGCATTATCAGATAGCTAGTATACATGGAAACAGCAGATCGCCCATCAAATGTCGAAGTAATTAGAACACGTGGCCTGTCTGCTCCAAATGTATAGAAACCGAGGGTTGACCCGGTCTTGGGATCTATATCTACTGCATCGACACTTGGTTTGACCATTCAATAGACCTTCTCTATGCTTTGAATAGAAACATAATAGAGGAAATATGAATAGGTGTAACACAAGGAAAACGAATTAGATAGCCAGTCTGATTGCTGATAGGAGATGACTTCTCAGCATCCTTTTGATTAGGTCATTCTTTATTTCAGTGGCGGGCCGGTTACCCGTCAGCATTTCTAGTGCAAGTTTTCCCAGCCGGTCGTCTTCTGCCAAAAGCCCACAGACAATCTCCGCATTCTTTTTTGACTTAAACAAGTATTTCGCGATAGATCGTGCAGCCTTTAACTCCCCACGAATGCCCTTCTTCAATCGAAAATCATAGGCTGTAACATGATGAGGTCGCTTCATATTTACCACTTCCTTTGCAACTTTAGCTGCAATTAATCCTGACTTTATCGAGTAGTATATTCCCTCACCAGTAATTGATGAGGCGATTCCAGCAGCATCACCAATGAGCATAGTTCTTCGGGCTGTTACTCTTGTTTCCAAAGAGGTCATTGGAATTCGAGCAGCCATCCTAGACGAAACATCTAGTGATATTCCGCGTTCTTTTTCCACTTTACTGATGAAAGCATTCCAAGAACCATACATATCTACCTCGTAGTCCAACCTATGACCAATGCCAATTGAGATGCCAGCTGCCTTTGGAAAAATCCACCCATAACCCCCCTCTATGACTCCAAGAAAGACCTCAAGTGGCAAACGACCGTCGTTACCTCGGATAAAAAAATCGGACACTTCTTTTGAGCTCATTGGTACATCCGCCACGATGCAAGACCCTATCTCGTCCGTATTCCATTCGGGCAGCCCAACCCTCTTAGCAACAATACTATTCACGCCATCTGCACCAACTAGGAGACGACCTTTGTGTGAGTCCCCTTTCGCCAATACTCGAACTGCATGACGCAAGTGCTCGATAGCAACTACTCGAGTATTTTCGATAACCTCAGCCCCGGCATCCACTGCCTTGTGAACGAGAAAAGCATCCAGTTTTTCGCGACTACAGGTATATCCTAGAACTTGATTTGCAGTTCGTCTTACAGCTTGACTAGACGGTGAATGAATGACAGCAGTCGTAATCGCCCTTTCCAAGACGTTACTGATATCAAATTCTAGGAGTTTGACAGCTCTTTGTGACAATGCACCCCCACAGGGCTTCTTACGAGGGTATGATTCCTTCTCTAGCAGAACTACGTCCAAACCATTTTGAGCTGCCATCCATGCACAGACAGCGCCAGCAGGACCTCCTCCGACAATAACTAAATCATGCAGCGTCATTTGATCACTTGACACCTCATTGTTTGCTAGCAATAAGTTGATGTGTCCTTTTCTTACTTTCCCAGAAGGGATTATAGCTTGAGTAAAGCAGCGAAGATATGCATCATAGCAACTGGGGGAACTATAGCTAGCATAGAGGACTCGACGTCAGAATCGTTGCGTCCGTCTCTTAGAGTTGAAGATTTAATAGAAACGCTGCCAAAATCAATGAGCAACATTGATGTCATTAGGAAGGACCTCTTTAATATTGACTCTGCAAACATGCAACCGCATCATTGGCAGGAACTAGCTGAATCCATTAAATCAGTCCATGATGAACACCCAGACCTATCGGGTTTTGTAGTGACTCATGGAACTGACACAATGGTATACTCTGCCTCAGCGGTCAGTCTGATGGTACAAAATCTGGGCAAGCCAATTGCATTCACCGGTTCTCAAATTCCTTCAAGTGTCCCGTGGAGTGATGGGCCAAGAAATATCCTTGATGCCATACGAGTAGCATCTTTTGCAGACTTGGGTGAAACGTGTATTATATTCAATGGAGAGATTCATCGACCGACAAGAACCAAGAAAGTACGTGTGGATGCCTATGATGCTTTTGACTCAATGGACCCAACGCCTTTGGGAGTTCTTTCTAGAGATATTGTACTTTTTGACGATAGGAAGAAGCGGACTACAACCAATCCAACCTTTGACATAAGACTGGAGCCAAATGTGTTCCTACTGAAAGTATTCCCAGGGATAGAACCAGATGTGATTTCGCGCATTGTAGATATGGGATATCAGGGAATAGTGATTGAGGGGTTTGGTTCTGGTAATATTCCGAGCAGTGAAAATTCTCTTGTAGAGAGGATACATGAAGCCGTACAGGCGGGCTGTGCGGTGGTGATCAGCTCACAATGTGCATTTGGACGGGTGTATCCCTCCCTGTATGAGGTGAGTCGATCTGTAGTAGAGGTGGGCGCAATCAGTGCATATGACATGACGTCCGAGGCGGCCTGGGTCAAATTGGCTTGGATACTTGGACACACAAAAGATCTGAGCGAGGTCCAAGAAATGATGATGAAAAACTATGTGGGGGAAATATCATCCCGGTCTGATGTGGGCTATACTGCAACATAACATTTCTTCGAACTAACGACATTCTTAAATCAACATACCCTGCAGCTGCAGAGTGACTGTACTGGAACAGTCTAATCGCGCCTGGGTAGCCAAGCCCGGTTACGGCGGCAGTCTGGAATCTGTGCTCCTATAGGTGCACTGTCCGGGCAGCTGCTGTCCATTGGACGCATGAGTTCGAATCTCATCCCAGGCGCCACCAATTTTCAATCATTCTTGAAGTAGTGGAAAGATGTGTTCCAAGAAAGTGAGCAACGGTCCGGGAACTGTAGCCAGTATGGAAAAAGACAGGATCTAAAGTCTAAATCGTCCTACCAATGTCGTATTTTGAAATATTATCGACCAAGAACCAAAACCGAAGATTGGTCAAAGCAAACCAAAGAAGGCCACCGCCAACTAGTCCTAAGAAAACCAAGGCACTACCAGGTTGGATAGGTTTCAGTCAAACCACCATAGTACTAGAATATTTCAACACATGAGTATTGGTGAGCAAGAGGGGACGGTCTGTTTCGGATACTCTAATTGACATAGCGTCAAATCTTAAAGGAAACATTCCCAAATTAGCTTCCTGATGGCAATGATTATAAGGTGACTTCAAGAGGCTCACAAAGCCTCAAGCCAGTCCGAATGAGGTAATACATTATGTCCGAGCAAGAATACCAATACATAGTCCGAATGGCAGGCCATGATATTGATGGCCAAGAGAACCTACTTCGAGGTCTAACCAAAATAAAAGGAGTGGGTCTTAGGCTATCAAAGGCGATAATTAACCAGCTAAACCTGGATCCTGAAAGAAGGATTGGATATATTTCAGATGGTGAAATTGAGAACATCGAAATAATCATCGAGAATCCGACTTCACATGATTTGCCAGGATGGTATGTTAATAGACCTCGCGACCGAAGAACAGGAAAGATGATTCATTTGATTGGCTCGGACCTCGAATTTACGCACAGAAATGACATAGATCGTCTGAAGAGAATTAGGTCATGGAGAGGCATCAGGCATCAGCTCGGTTTGAAAGTGCGTGGACAGCACACAAGAACTACCGGACGAAGTGGAATGTCAGTCGGTGTATCCAGAAAGCGACTCAAGAGAGAGGCCAGAGAAGAGTTATGATGGAGGCTAGAATTTAATGGGCGATCCACGAAAACAGAAGAAGAAGTACGTTTCGCCGCAGCGTCCATTCGATAGTGATAGATTCGAACAGGAACTACAGCTGATCGGTTCTTACGGACTAAGAAACAAGAAGGAGCTATGGCGTCATAGAACAGATTTATCACATTATCGAAGACAAGCTAGGAATCTTCTAGCACTGCCACAGGAAGAAAGACAGCGCCTCGAATCAGAGATTATTAACAAATTGGCAAGACTTGGAATCCTTGCTGGGGAGCCTTCACTCGATAGTGTTTTGGACTTAGAGTTGGAGGACGTGCTTGAGAGAAGACTACAGACCATAGTCTTCAGAATGGGCATGGCTTCTTCAGTATATCATGCTAGACAGCTCGTGACGCATGGTCACATAGCACTGGATGGAGCCCGTGTAATGTCACCAAGCAGAATTGTTACTCTGCCTGAGCAAGATAGATTGAGCTACAGTGAAAAGTCAGCATTAAATGACGAATCTCACCCTGCCAGAATAGCTGCTTCGGAAGTTGCAAAGATGGTCAGTGCTCAAACTGGCGAAACTATGGTAGATATAGCACCTCGAAGAGCAGACCTTGAGTTTGATGAGGGTTTTGATGAAGGTACTGATTAGGAGATGAATTAGATTGAGTAGAGAAGAACGCGATAAGTGGGGTGTTGCACACATTTATGCATCCTACAATGATAGTATAATTCACATCACTGACATTACTGGTGCAGAAACCATCGCCAGATATAGTGGTGGAATGATGGTAAAAGCAGACAGAAACGAGTCATCTCCACACGCGGCCATGCAAGCGGCATTCCAGGCGGCAAGAGAAGCCAAGGATAAGGGAATTTACGGCCTTCATATTCGTGTTCGTGCTCCAGGCGGACATGGTCCAAAGACACCAGGTCCTGGTGCACAGGCGGCAATTCGTGCTCTTAGCAGAGCAGGACTCAGAATTGGCATCATCGATGAAGTAACCCCAATGCCACATGATGGTACTCGAAAACCTGGCGGACGCAGAGGCAGAAGAGTCTAATTACAGTTTAGTGTTCATTGCAGATTTTCTATGTCAGAATGAATGCCATTTGTCGATTAAGTCATCACTGAATCCATTATTGCTTCTACCCACTCTCGATTTTGGTCGCGTCAGGTGTCTCTGAGCTCGAGGCGGTGGTAAGTGAAGACCTAGTTGTATTTTTCTCTCAAGTATTTTCTTTCTCTTGCTCAAGTTCTGGGACCGGAATCCACATTTCTCACATTTGTAGCCTTTATCTCGCCCCGCGCTCTTCAGACGCTTTCCGCATTCAGGGCATAATGGATTGGAGAGAAGAATATTTTCAGCTAGATTGATTATTTCCATTCCTTCTACATTCAGTGTCATCCCATGGGTCCTCGATGAAGGACGCACTCCCACATGAAGAACTAGATCGTCTCCCGGAATCAACTGGCGCACAATCTCTCTGAAATCACCGGTGGGCTCATAGGCGGCACAATCTATAGCACCGGAGTCATCCGCAACTTGGAAAATCACATGTCCCCCTTCGATTATTCTTGGTTTCTTTAACACCCGACATTGTACACGTGCCGACATGTATGGCCGCAAATCACAAATCTTGACTCGATGCTGCAAATGTTCTCCAGTGGCCTGATTTGTTCTGAAAATCATCCATCGCTCCTTGGGTTGCTTGCTCTCAATATGTTCGGCAGCTTCGCGCAGAATCACCGAGCTTTCGCCCCTCACCCCAAAGAGAACAGGATCTGGCCCATGAGGTTCGACTAGTACGTACCCGGTTTCATAGTCTATATTTGAGAAAGTGACATCGCCAAAGCTCTTGTCCATTTTTCTAACAGATTCGAGAGACACCTCACGGGGTTCCGCCGAGGATTCAATTGAGCGGTAGGCAATATATTCGTAGGTATAATCTTCATCCAATGTATTTCCAGTTGCGGACATTGCGCCAATCACGCCGCGTCCGTTACCTATACTAAAGCAGTCAATCTCTTCATTTTTCAAAATACGTTTAGCTAGTTCTAGAGAGACTGCTCGCCATGTGGCTTGCTGCGAAAACCACTTGATTCGACCAGGAATCTCTCCCCGAAGAACGACAATGCCAGGATTTGTGTTTGGGTATCCTCGTTCAATGTAGTTTGAAGTCATGTCGGATAGCAGCGGAATGAGTTCGGAACTCTTCTCTCTGTCAATAGAGAATCTAAGCGCGACCGCCCCATTACCTCTGGTTCTAAAAGGAACATTTGGATTAAGTCGCACTAGATTTGGGTAATCCTTCCACTGAACAGACAGCTTATTCAGTTCTTCAACAACTAGACTTGCGAAGTGGGTGGTGCAGCCGCCTCGCGGACTATCTATGTCATCCATGCCTATGGCGATATCAATCATATCTAAGCCCATTTCATTGGCACCTCACACAGATAGTTGCTTCGCCCTCTCGAATTCCGTGGTCTTCACAGACCAATCTTCCACATATATCGCAGGCACGAGAAGAGAGATACAGATTGCAAATTGAACAGATAGTTTCACCGCAGAGTAGGCACGTATTGTCATCCTTATTGTAACAATCACTGCACACAAATGAACCGCAAATATGACAGACGGAGTCCACCGTATCATCTTCACCGCATACTTCACAGGATTCGCCTGCATTGAATTCGACAACTCTCTTAGGCATCATTCCTCTAAAACCGACCATACACAAATCTCTTGTGCAATGTTCACGGATTGGAGGATGTGACTAACAACACCGACAATCCGAGAATCATTATTTATCATGCAGGCCAGTGTGACCCAAAGAAATGTACTGGGTTACGCTTGGAAAGGATGGGAAAAGCAGAAGTGAGCAGAAGCATTAGAAACATACCCCGTGGAGGAGTGGTGTTGAATCCTGTTTCTCAAGTCGCCTTTTCACCTGCAGATAGAGGAAACATCATGAAATCCGGGCTTATAGCCCTCGATTGTTCATGGAAGAAGGCAGAGGAGATATTCCGAACCACCACCCAAGGGATTCAAAGGTCACTTCCATATTTGCTAGCAGCCAATCCCATTAACACATACAAACCGATTAAGTTGTCTACTGCTGAAGCAATCGCCGCAGCGTTATACATAGCTGGAGAGAAACAAAGAGCAAGGGACCTGCTGGGCGTCTTCAAATGGGGGCCAAATTTCATAATATTGAATCAAGAGTGGCTTGAATCCTATGCTGCCTGTAAATCAAGTACGGATGTTGTTGCAGTCCAAAAGGAAATTATGCAAGAACATAGCCGACAAGAGTAGATGTGTATCTCGAGAGATGTACCACCTGAAAAAAAGAAGCAATCCGCTGAAATGAAAAATCTAATGAAGAAATGAGTCATTTGGTATACTATGAACGTATTTGAGGAAGAGGAGGCACCTAGTTGGAATAGGTGGTGGGTTAGACGCGCATTGAAGACAAGTAGTGGCATTCTATTAGCTCTTGCTATATGGGGCCCTGTAATGTTATTTGCGGGATATCCTGCATTTTGGTACCCTCCGAATTCGTTCTTGTTAGGAATTCTCGGTCTGATAATGCTCTATGGATATTATGTTCTTCATAGAAATTTCAAGAAGAAACAAGAAGAGAACGGCGCCAAATACCAACCAATCGGTGAATGAACTCCTCGTAGGAATACTGGACAGATGTATTCTGCGCTGGATGTTAACATAGCTATTCGTGGTCAATAGAAAGGATGTGGCTCTGGTACATAGAGTAACCCTGATTCTGTTCCACTCTTGGACGTTACCGTCCAGAAGTCTTGCGACATCGGACTAAGCTCCCTACCCTAGGCCTCAGGTCGGTACATCGTCAGCCTATTCTTGGGATTGCTACCCAGTGATGAGCCGTTTCATTCGAACCAGACTGATCCTCAACAGGTTTTTTCCCGCATCATAGTCAAATCCAGTCTGGAGGTTCGTTTCTGTTCTCAGAGCGAGGCTCTAACCTCCCTGTTCACACAGGACTGGCACCGACATGGAGTCAGGAGTTTCCTCAGCACCCTCTAGGGGTACCGTCAGTCGCGCTTACACTCCAGAGCCAATTTAATCTTTGATTCTAACGTAATTAACTATGCGCTTCCACGAACAACTAATGCGACTCCTTCCATAGTGGAGGATATCTACCACGTTCCATGAGTACCCGCTCAATTTCAGCCACTATGCCACTCTTTGCTTTGGCAATCCGATCACTGATATCTTTGCTTCTCGCCAGTGCTATCGCTTCGCCTTTTAGGGTCTTGAGAGCCACTAAATCATCGGGATTGATGCCAGTGGAGAGCTCCAATACGCCACTGGCAGCCAGGTTAGCTCCGTGACACAGGGCATCTACGGCGCTGTCCCTCACCTTTATCTCGGGGAGGTGTTCTAAAGCGTATTCTACTGGTCGCACATACTTTCGGATTTCTTCTTCATTTCCGTCTTCTAGCCAGAAATGATAAGCATCTTTCAAGTCATGTAGATTGCAGAGATGTTCGTCTTCACGAAAATGACCTACTCTGGTGCGTCTCAACTCACGCATATGAGCGCCAACGCCCAAGACTTCACCAATGTCGAAACACAACTTCCGGATGTAGGTCCCTGCCTCACATCCCACCTTGAAAAGCACGATTCTCCCTTTGATTTCCAAGATGTCATTATAGTATATCTCACGAACCCTGAGAACCCTTTTTACTGATGACCGCAGAGGTGGTTTCTGGTAAATCTTCCCAGTGAACTCATTAACAACATGTTCAATCCCTCCCTCTGAAGCCTTATCATGGAGCTCCATCACGCAAACATACTCCTTCCCAGCAGGGAGTAGAGCTTGCATTGCCTTTGTTCCATCTCCCAGGCCCATGGGAAGAATTCCAGTGACCGCAGGGTCGAGAGTGCCAGAGTGCCCAACTTTGCTCACATTGACTATCTTTCGCACCCAAGTAGCAACTTCATGGCTAGTGGGTCCAGCAGGTTTATCCAGAGATACGACTCCATTGGATAGAAGGTACTCGACTGATAGCTCGTTGACAGATTTATATCCGTAGTCCGGATTTGTTGTGTCTTCCGCGCGGTAGAGGGTATCGCGAGGGCGATCAGCAGGAAGTATGTTTGTCATTTCGTTACTGCCCACCCTAAGCGAATCTCCAAATCAACTCTATTCCGAAGCTCTAATTTTCACTCTAAATTGGTCCAATAAATCAGCCGCTTCAAGTGCCTTCTCAACATCTTCATCACTTGCACCCTTCTTGATATCAATAATAGTGCCCAAGGGCTCAAGATGCTTAACGCTACAGGGACGACGTCTTACCCCATTCAGATGTTTCGGTCCAGTAATCTCAACTCTACGATCATCTTGTTCGTCCACTATGACACAATAACTTCCAGCCTCGCGGCCCATTGTTTTCACACAAATTCGTCCAACTTCATACAAAGTCATTTTTTCTTTCACCTCAACCTACGGGAGGTCAATCGAATACTCAGAGTCACCTTCTGAGACTCATTCCTACCTATAGGGAGAATTATACTTCCAGAGAAAGGTTCCAATATCAGCGTTACGCTCAAGCAATGGGGGGTTCATTTTCGAACAGATATGATGCCGCTTGTATTATGATTGAGGCTACGCCGTCCAAATCGTAAATCGACGTGTTAATTATGAGATCGTATATCTCAAGGTTCCGTATGTCAACTCCGTAGAATTCCTCATACCTTTCTCTCTCAATCTGTTCGCGAACAATTGTCTCCTGTATAGCCTCATCAAATGAAACATCATCACGATTTGCAATTCGTTTCACTCGGACGTCAGTAGGCGCCCTCAGATACACCTTCAAGTCAGCAAAATCCTCAGCCATCCATGCTGCAAGCTGACCATCGAGAACTATGTTTCCTCCTCTTGCCTCTGCCTTAATCCGCGCATCGAGTTCATGGTCAATATCGGGATCAGTTTCTGCAACTTTACTGAATTCCTCTAAGGTCATTCCTCTCTCTTCAGCTAAGGCACGGAAAATACGCCCAGCAGATACTCTTCTTAAATCAAAATGCTCAGCAACAATGTCTGCTGTGGAACTCTTTCCTGTTCCATGAAGACCGCCAACTGTGATCACGCGGTTCATTTTTCCAATTCTCTAACAGCGTCCTTGATTCCCGTTCTCATGGCCGCGGCGGTCATATACCCACCATGGGGTCGGTTCGGTCGCTTTGCGGATTTACTTGACTTTCTATTCAGTCCATGCTTAGCCTCTTGGGGTAAATGCATCTTCCTTCCGGTTACAGCACATGTTCCTGAAGACTTGTAGAATTTCTTCCTGTGGACAGTAATCACTCCGCCAGGCGTCTTTACTTTCCTATTCGCTCTCCCCTTGGTTAGCATTCCTGGTCTTGGCATAGTTATCACATCAACTGAACAGGAGGAAAGGCATAGACCTCTGCTTAAAAGCACAACGGTGGGTCACCTGAAGCTAGTAGGTAGAGATTCCCATTTCGGCCTCTGCTTATGTGATTTGAGTGCCCATGATTCTTTGCAAAATACTACTGAGACCCAATCCACAAAGGAAATAGAAGCCCCAATAAGTCATACCAAATCCGAATGGCGTTGTCGTTCCAATCATGCCAACTAAGAAAGGTAGTACTTTGCTGACATTGAATGGGAGGATAGCTACTACTACATCTTCTCCGCCGACGCTATAGAAATTCCGCAAAAACGTAAAAATGAGCATAAACGGGATTATGAAAATAAGTGTGGGCTTACATCGCTGTTTGAGCATCTCCCCTTGAATTCGATCGATGTACGCCTTTCTCCGCTTTATTTTTCTTTGCAATTTTTCATCCTGTGTACGTTGAGCCTCTTTTTGCATCTCCTGATGCTGTTTGATTTCGGCCTGATATCTCCGGAGTCTTCGCATATTTGCAAATTTCCTCATGGCAAGATTGCTTATTGATGAAATTGTAACGGAAACAATCATTATGAATAGGGCTGAAACCGGCGGGTCTTCAATCAGCGTTAGGAAATCTAAGAGAATGTCCTGCATTCATGTCTACTCCATTATTGTATCGGCTAGCTCTTTTCCTGCTTCTTCTACTTCACCTTGGCGGTTCTTGATGATTCTTACGGTAGCTCCCGTTAGGGTTCCACCCGCTACTGCTGCAGCCCTGCACATACGCTGATGTGTATCTATTGCTTCGGCTGCTTGTTTGTCACGTGCACGTGAGGGGTCATCACTGCGCCGCAGCGCAATCTTGTCTGGATCAGCCTCAACGAGGACAATAGTCTTGGGCTGAATGGCACGAATGACCCATTCGGGCAAGCCAATCAAATACCCATTATTTGTGTGAATCAGAGTGTGTGTATCAACTATGACGCGTGCATCTTTGGCCTTCTCTGCAATAGATTCCCCGGCGAGCCGCTGAACTTCACGCTGCTTTACAGTTTCCATTTTGCGCATCTCATCTCTGTTTTTGACCAAGCCACGTTCAGAGGCAGTCGAGAACATTTCAGTACCGAAATTCAGTACTAAAACGTCTTCATTATGCTCTGCCTTAACCGTATCCACGGCTGTGTCTATGACAGTGGTCTTTCCAACGCCTGGAATACCAGTCACTATTACGACATTCCTTGATTCGCTCATTGTCTTGCCTCACACCTATTATCTGATTAAACGAATTTCACAGATGGGGTGTTATATATCATTCTGTATTCCTCCAGCTAAGAACCGGTTTGCTCATGTATCTGTAATTGGTCTACAACATAAGAATCAATAAAAACTCACAAATGCTGCCTCTGGGTGTGTGTTGGAATGCCAAAGCAAACATTCAAGGTATTGGTCCTCGGCCCACCAAATGTTGGTAAGACCTCTCTCGTTCAACGGTATACACAGGGGGTTTTTGAGGAGAATTACAATCCGACGGTTGGTTTTGACGTTAGTACCGAAGAACTGGTGTTCCCGGAGGGAGAGATACAGCTTGCAATAATGGATTTGGGGGGGCAGGAATCCTTCGATAATTTGCGCCGACGATTGTTTAAGGGGGCACATTATGTCATTATTGTTTATGATTTGACCGACCCATCCACCTTCTCGGAGATTCCTACATGGTATGAAACACTCTGCAATGAGGTTTGTCTGCCGACCGGCGTATTTTTGCCTGGATCAATTGTGGCAAACAAAGCCGACTTAGGAAAGAGAGTTGACACTGAGAGGGGAAAACAAATGGCAAAGCTGCTAAATTTGGATTACTTCGAAGCGAGTGCAAAATCCGGAAAAAACGTGAGTATGATATTTGCAAGAGCCGCGTCGCAATGTCATGTCAGGGCATTTGGCGTAAAAGATGACACAACAACTGAGCTTATCATGAAATCGTGAATTGTATTAGACTGACTTTATCAACGAGAATCCAGTTCATTTAATAACGGAGTGGCTTCGCTTCTTGTACTACTATAGTACGCGAAACTAGGCATTACACGGTCTTTTATCACTTGTATTCTCATATTGCATGTTCTTCGATGTGTGACTGGCAAGCAATCCAAGGAGATTACAGATCTTGAAATATCCCCCTAAGGCAAGAGAAGACAGAGATATCGAGCTAGGCGAAAAGAGGAAAACAAATGAATTCAAGTCTGTGACACAGAATTTCATCAGGCTTTCCGAGGAGAAACTAATCACATGCCCAAGGTGTGGAAACGCCATCGATTTTCAATCGGGAGTAAACTGGCATGGTCCAACAAGCTTCAGCTGCAATGCCTGTAACAAACTTCTTCACATGTCTTATGTTACAAGACAAATTGAAAAGATGGGTCTTTTGGATGCGGTTTTTCTACGATAATTCTGAAAAAGCTGGCTGTGTATCAAGAGGATTATTCTTCGGATGTTGGAGTTCTTATCCCAAGCATGTTGGTGATAACGCATCTTGACGCTTGTTTCTATATTCAAGAAAACAATATTAGTAGATGACTTCATGGAAGCAAATTCACGTACGCAAGGGATGCCTATGAAATACGGATTTTTCTTTTTCTCCGCATCATAGTTCTATTTGTAATATTGGCGGTAAGTCCGACACCGGTTTCTCAGCCATCACCAACCGTAGAGGGTTCAGATGACCAGCGACAAGAGATCTTGATAGATGACGTTTCAGTAGCACAGGTCAGTATCCAATTTAAGAGAGAATTGAGCCTTCGAGAGATAGAATACTTCCGTAGTTTGGGAGTCGCTTTTGGTGATAGCGTCCAGAGCCTAGGGAGACCATCAAATCAATCCTCTCAATCTCTCCTTGAGCGATGACCGATATGAAATATGGAATCAATTTCGCAGAATTTTGACCATTTTGGAGATTTTGCAGTCCTCACTGAAATAGCAAAGGAAACTGAAGATACAGAGTTGGATGCCCTTCGAGAGAGAATCAGAAACGGGCCTCCGAGCGTGTAGTCTGATAGCATCGATATGCAACCGTAAATTCATTATCTACGCTTGGACAGAAGAGCTTCAATCCAACCCTCCACAATTGTGAAATCGCATTCCCTCAATTGAGTGGTAAGATAAGTCTGCAGTTTGGTAGGCGAGTCATCACGTGGGTCATCAATATAGATCAAGGGAGCGTGCTCCTCGCCCTTCTCATAATCTCCAGTAAATGGGTTGATTGAGTAATTATGCGAGTGTTTAGTTGCAATAGCTAGCGTGCGTTTCCATTTATCCTGACGTCGATTATATCGGATTTGTTTTGTACTGCCATACGCTTTCACGAGTTCATAAATATGTGTGACTTTGTTTCTGGCTAACATCAATTCTGTAGCTAATTGTTGTCGTTCACTAGTAGCCAAAGCAGTCAAGTCACCTTCGCGGATCTTTTTCGAGAGAGGATCATTGGCTTCCGAAATACTGGACGAGACAACCCGGTGATGAACACTAAGCAATAGTTCTACAATCTCAGCGTCGAACTGATTAGTGGTTTCTGGTGTTGATTGAGGCTCCTTATGTTTTGAGGGCATTGCTTTTTCTGTTGCGTTTCTTGACCCCAGAAGAAGCATCATTGCCTCATAACAGTCGTCATCCCATGATGGAAGAGCGCGCATTGAGCGTCCACGGAGCTGCTGCCATGCAGTGACATTTCTTGTTGCGGTTGCGTCAATAAGCAGATTTGGAGAGATTACATTCCAGCCGGTTCGAGCCCACCTAGAAACGACGATAAGATTGATGGGCAATATGTCAGAGTCAAGTATCCGTGCAGCAAGGTCGTACATGAGCTGTTTACGTTCATCTTGTGCCATTCTGACCACAAAGAACTCACCTTTCTTTCCCGTAGGATGTCTCAACCCGGCCAATTCGGCTTCCTCAAAACGAGATGCTACCAGTGCATAATCGAAGAAATTACGCATCCATTTCTCCATATGGGGGTACTCCAACTGCAATCGGGTCAAAATCGTATCCAACTCTTTGATGTCCATCTTTGCGACTAGTTCTCGCAATTTCTGAAGAACTAGTTCATCGAATTCAACGGGTCTAAGTGCACCCACAGTTCCAAGACCCTTCAGATATTCATCCAGAATCAGCTCATAGCCCTCGGTGAAGTTACGTCGCTGCTCAGGGGATATATCCACGCCTTGAATCAAGAGACCAAGCAGAGTCTTAGCAAGTTCAGATCCCATAATCTCTTTCTTAATAAAATCAGAAACCAAATTGGGGATTGAATAGTCGGGAAGGCATGGCAGATACATCTCGCTGGACAGAACAGCCATGGGTATGAATTCGCTTTCAACAAGCATCTGACCATAGATACCAGCGACCCCCGAGTAACCAGGCTCAGCAATTCCTGTTTCCCATTCAAGTTGTTTTCCTTTGCCGAATATGATGACACCAGTCAGGTCGCGTACTGATTTCTCAGCATCGATAATTGAGCTAATTATTTTGACTCTTCCCTCGCCCATTCGATAATATAGTGATCTAAGAATTGCGTATAAGCCCACAATTGAATAGGCCAATGTGTCTTTAACTAGATCTTGTACCGCTATCTTTGTATCAATGCTCTGATAAGAGTCCACCAGCTTCTTCGCAGGCATACGAAGCCCAAATTCTGGTTGGTTTAGTCTTGACGAGACATATGTTAATGAAACCACGTCAATGAGGGCCGAACGGATATTATTGACGCCATCTAGAATCTTCCGAAATTGTCTCTTCTTTTTTCTCGCCACAGAAGAAGGTGAGTCTGCTGTAGCTCGGTTAAGGAGGGCTGCGTCGGTAAGATTCTCAGCGATTTGAATAACGCTGACCAGTGGCATTTCATTAATGTTCAAATCATCTCCACGAGACCATTTTCTGAACCGGTTTCTCAAAGCCGTCCGTTGGTCCTTCCGATATGAATACATGTCTAAGAGGTCGATGCAGATAGCCGCCCGGTCTTGGTAGGGAATTTTGCGAAAGGTGCTCCTCAAGAAATCGGGCCCTACGAGATTTACGAACTCCTGCATCAGCTCTTTGTACTTCTCCAGAAGAGCTCGTATTGTCTTTTCCCTCTCAGAATAGGTAAATGGGATGCCAAATTCTCCGTAAGGAGCGACAAATCCGTATGCGATTAAATCAACAGAGGGCATTACATAGACTAATTTCAAACCAAGCTCATTGAAGCGATCCCGGTACGCTTCGGCGGTCCCTGAGAAGCCAATGAGACCCTCCAGACTCCCGTCCTGAAGCCAGTCCACGAGAAGCTGAGTCACTCCAGCGGATACTCCATCCATGTCTTGAACTACCTTGTGCACTTCATCTAGAATGACATATCGAGTACTACTTCCCTGAAGAAATCGCTCTATTGATATCCTATCAAAGCCGCCTTTTCCCTTGGGAGAGCCCAATTGTGCCAGAGCAGTATAAGTCATGACTAATACTGCCGGTGGGGTCTTTGACTGCTCTCGTTTTTCTTCATATGCTGATGTGGGCCCTGCAAATACATCATCGGGAGAAAGATGCAGTCCGATGTCTTTGTAACACAATTCTCTAACCCATTGTTGTTCATAATTCACTGTTGGGACAAGAACCAATATTGATTCTCCAAGAGAGAGGGACTCAAGCCAATCCTGAATTGCCATCATGCCAACAAGGGTCTTCCCGGAAGCGGTAGGGGCCTCAATCAGGGGGCCCTGATAACCATGACCGCGGAAAATGGCATAGGCATCTCGTTGGTAAGGTCTAGGGATAGCGGACCCAATAAGGTCAGAATATTGCCAATTCATGACTTTTGGTTTTTCTTCCTCAAGCTTCTGAATGTCAGACAAAACAGAAAGGAATAGCTCTGAAACGAGCTTTCCGCTACCAGTTAGTTCCTGAAAGAATCGTTGGAAACTCTCCTCTTTGTTGAGAATGTTTGAGATGCCCGGGAAGCCATTCTTTTCGAATTCCTCGTAAAGGTCCTTTCCAAGCAATACATTAAGAGTTGCATCATCAAGATTTGTTGTTTTGTATGTTCTATTCGTCCGGGTATAGAGGTCTTTTCCTTCCGAGATATGGTTGGTATCTAGGAGATTCTCCAAGTGTTTTTCGACTGTTTCTTTGCGGATACGCTGTATCATCTCATGACTATTTATGTAATCACAGATCTCACCGACATTCAGCGGTTCTGTGGTATCCTGCAGCGACTTTATTATGAGATCTCTGACTAACTTCTTTTTTAACAGCGGGTCTAATGTGAGATGTAAGGGGATTGACCTCGGTGCCATTCTATGCATGTAACTGAGAGGGGCATTTAGGGCAATCAAAGACCGCAAAGAAGAAACAATCATTGCAGTGTTCTTTTCTCTTATGGCTCGTCGGAGAGATTGAGTTGTTTCTTCATAGCATTCAAAGAGAGCGTAGTACCTGCTTCTCATTCCAGCAGTCAGTCCCTTTTCCAGACTCATCTCGAATTCACGATGCAGACGCGTCGCAAATGATTGAACGCGCCAACAGTCTAGAGACGATACCTTACTAGAACTGCCGCTAATTATGTCAGGGAATGAAGCATCAAATGGATGTTGTAGAACATTGTCTGGTTTGGATTCCTCGTTCTCCTTCCCCTTTTTGTCCTTAATCATCCTTCAGTTCCCGCTCTTTTTTGTAGTTCGATGTTCAATATGGAGCTCTGATATCAATGATATAGGTCCCTTCTTCGGCCCCCCATTCGTGTGTAATGGATTATTTCTTTTCTGATACTCTAACAGCTTTTTGTTTGAGAAGAGCTATATTGATACGCTCTATAAGTTCAGTGGGGCTAAAGGGTTTTGTTACGTAATCGTCGGCGCCAACCGAGAGACCATGCATGATATCCTTCTCTGTGGATCTTGAAGATAACATGATAATCACTGGAGATCTCTTGCCCATTCTGCGCTTAATTTCCGTCACTACCTCAAATCCATCTTTTCCGGGCATCATGATATCAACTAGCATGACATCCGGGTTCTTATCGAGAACTGTAGTTACACCTTCATTCCCATCACTTGCGGTTATGACACGGTACCCCTCCCTCGAGAGCTTTATCCTCAACAATCTAAGAATATCTTCTTCATCATCTATTGCAACAATGCGCGTTTTTCGTCGTGACTTTCTCTTTCTCCGTCTTTTTTTGACTGCTGGCTTTCTTAAAATCATGATGGCTATAACCAAGCCATATGCACCGATGGATAGATACAGGTAGCCAATCCAGTCTGCTGAACCTAGTTCGACCGATTTGACAAAGGGAAAAAACAGGTAGGCTGACCCCATAAGGAAGCAAATCAAAGCAAGAATGCACGCAAGTGCTCTCCGAATCGGTGCCATGATTCTATCCCGACTTGATAGTTCATATAAATCATATAAAACAATCATGCACAAGGTATTATTTCAACAATAACACAATCAGTTTCAAGTTCGTAACTTACTATCTTTGGCTAGTGGTATTTTTTTGCGACTAATCAATCAAGATCTTTCCGGAGCACTATCTGCCTGTCAATTATGCTGAATCCAACCTTCTCATACGTTAGAATTGCTTTCTTGTTGTTGTACGGGTTTCCAAGATAAGATAGGTCGCAGCCCATGTCCAGAAGGTCTCTCAGTTGAAGTAGGAGGAGTTGCATTGCAATGCCCCGACGTCTGAATTGAGGAAGAACACCGACCGGCCTAAGAATCCCTACAAGAGAGTGCTCCTTTTCCATAATATTGGCATCCAAGCTCATAATCATGGCGGCAAAAATATAGCCTAATAGAGTACTAGCGTTTGGTTGCTGTATACTATATATCGTTGAATTCTTGGTCGTATTCCCGTCGTCTGATTTGGATCCTTCTGGTGCGTTTGGGATTAATTAATCTCCACCCTATGTTATCTGTTCAGACTAGGCTCTGCCCAAGTCACCTTCGTATATGAAAAGCATTTGCTGTATAGAGGGGGCAGTGTATGGAGTTCAGAGGATTTCGGGAGATATGGCATGACAAGAAACGGGAATCGTATTGAAATGCATTCGTAAGCTATCTTCGTAATGGCTTGAAAGCCTCATTGAAATCACTCAGAGACGCCTGCCGTAATCCTCCTTCTGGTTCCACAGTCAGAGGCCCAACATAGCCCCAGTCTATACAGATCTTGTTGAGGGCATCTTCTATTGTGAAGGGTGAGTCCGTCATGGCCCATTTTCTGTCTATTAGCGAGGCACGAATGTGGACATTTGCGATTTTATCTGCTATTTCGCTGAAGTTCTCAAATTCATCATACATCACTGCCCAGCGAAGATCAAGTGTCACAAACTCAAACAAACTCACCAAGTCAAAGGGAGTATGACCTTCGAGATGAGTAGGGACATTTTCTACCGTTGGAGTCACATTCGGAAATCTTTGGGATGCTTTCGCCAAGGCCTCTTGAAGGTACTCTATGTTGAAAGATTCTTTCCAGGTATCCCAGAGATGGAACACAACAAGACGTGCTCCAATTGAATCTGCCAAGAGGAATGTATCCTGGAGCATATCCTTCCCGACTTCTCGTTCCTCCTTCTCATCAGAACAAAGACAGATGCCTATATCACGATTACCGTGAACTGAAATGATAGGGACACCTGAATCTTGGATGATTTTAGCAATCTCGTCCTCCGTGTATTTTTCACTTATTTCCCATGCGCTCCTTCTATGGGATTTTGTTTTATCATCCCGCGGATATGTGCTAGCATCCCACTCGGCAAGGTACTGGAATTCAAATCCATCCACTGCAGAAGATTTCCTGATCTCTTTGACCAAGTCCAAGGTGCTCCTGAGGTCATAGTATTCTTTCCCAATAATGATGTTGAGGGGGGCTGTCGTAACTGATACAAGATTCACATTTTCTTAAGAAGAATGGACATAATTAAGTGCACCCTCAGGAGCTGAGCTTATCCTTATATACCGGTATTAACTATAGTAAACAAGGCGATTGTTATGGTTAAACCTGTTGGACCACTAATGATAGAACACAGACTGATTGAGAGGATGATTTCTGTTATGGATAGGGAAATGAAACGACTTGAACAGGGAGGAGAACCAGACCCCAACTTCATAGAAACTGCTGTTGGCTTCATTCGGAATTATGCAGACAAATGTCACCATGGCAAAGAGGAGGACATTCTCTTTCGGGATCTTGAATCGGTAAATATGCGAGAACATGATGATAAGGTCATGAAGGAACTCATAGTTGAGCATGAATGGGCGAGAGATACAACAGGCAAATTGGTCAAGGCAAAGGAAGACTATGTGAAGGGCGTTGATGGTGCGGTTAATCGTATAATCAAAATGCTGAGCGAACTGGTGACTTTCTATCCGCAGCATATTGAGAAGGAAGACAAAGACTTCTTCCCTGCCTCCATGGACTATCTCAGCGAAAAAGAGGAGCGGGAGATGCTAGAAGAGGAATATGAATTCGACAAAAACTTCATTCATGAGATGTACAAGAGCGTTGTTGAGGATGCAGAAAAGCAGTACAAATAGCCCTCTCTGAATCTCATGTTAGATAGTACGCTATTCCTCCGATTAAAAATAAGATAATTCCAACAAGTCCAATCGCAATCCAGCACCAATTGCTTGCCATTGCTCCTCTAGGAACTGTAAACTCATAGTGTGACATCTGAATACTCACACGAAAACCTCCTTTGTCTCTATCATGCACGTCTCCATTCTTATAGTTTTCAGGACACTTGAGAGGATTATCACTGAAAAAGAAGGCTCTAACATAATGGAGAAAACAATGGAGGTATTCCAATCCTTAAGCTGAAACAATGAACTCCACATCTGCACCTTCAGTGATTTCTTCGATGTGTTCTATACCCGTTTTTATTCCAAATTCATGCTCTAGAAGCAACCTAAAATCCTCAAAGTAGTCATAGAAACCACAGGTATGACAGAAGCTCCCTGTAAACCTAACCACCAATGATTCATCTTTGTGTTTAATCAGCTCGGCCTCAATTTCAGGCACTCGGTACTCATTGAACTCATCAATGGCCAGCTGAATTTGCCTGTCGTGGTCCATAAGGTTGCCTCTATTAGGAAGCCAACTATATTACTGAAAAAGTGGTGGTTATGGCATACCTGTACAACCTATTTTCTTTGAACAGAAAGTTGTTAAGAAGAGAACAGTAAACAACAAAGATGAACCCTGAGAGGACTAAAAAAGAAGCTCGTCGCATACTATGGATGGCCCATGGATTACAATCACTCTCGAAGGGACATAAAGGCGTACTGCAGTACTTCCACAAACATCCTTGCGTGCAGATAGACTCCATCGATGTGGCTGGATGTAATCAAGACCTTACATTATTCAGTCGAGTCAAGGATTATCGACGTCAATATTTGGAAGACTTACTTTACAAGAACCGGAATTTATTCGAGTATTTCTGTAAAATGATGTCAATTCTGCCAATGGACAAGCACTCGATTTTTAGATTCAAGATGGAGAGGCATCATGAGAAATACGGTCCATTCTTTGAAAAATATGCGTCTGAAATTGATGTCATAATGAAGGCTGTTGAGAAACAGCCAGTCTGCTCCAGAGACCTGAAAGATATGGGGAAAACCAAAGGGGGGTGGGGACAGGTAGCCAATGTTGCAAACACCTTGCTTACCAGATTGTGGGTTGCGGGAAAGCTGATGGTTCACCATAGAGAGAGAAGAACGAGATATTATGGACTTCCTGACAGGATTATTCCTAAAGAATACCTGATGATGCCCGGTCTGAGTAAAGAAGAAGCACTTGTAGAGATTGCGTATCTTATTGTCAAGGCATCAAGACTAGTCTCGCCATCCAAAGCCCCCGAACAGTGGAATGAGATTGGAAAGGTACGAACTGTTCTGCATGTGCTCGAAGTACTAGTAGAAGAGGGACGAGTGTTTACTGTGAGGGTTGATGGTTGGAGAGGAGATCTCTATTGTCCAATAGAAGACAAATCGCTATGGGCTAATCATGCGGAAGGTGCCGCCCCCAAAGTTCGCTTCTTAGCTCCGCTCGACCCCCTGCTATGGAATCGAGCGTTGTTTGAAACCATCTATGGTCACGAGTATGTTTGGGAAGTATATAAGAAAAAAGAGGACAGAATCTACGGCTATTACTGCCTGCCAATTCTACATGATGGGGATTATGTTGGTCTAATCGAGCCTCGGTATCGGGGAGAAGACATGGTATTAGAAGTGCGTAGCCTCCACCTATTCGATGAAATAGCAGAAGACACTGCATTCTCAGAGGCATTTGGAGAGGAACTGGATAGATTCATGGAGTATCTGGGTGCTGATATATTGGAGAATAGAAGCCACAACAAATGGCTTGATAGACATAAATGAAACCTAGCATGTGCAAACAAGTGTTGATCCATTCTCTAATGAAGAGAATCAGGAAAAATAGAACGTGAGGGCCCAGAATAGGGCCCATCTGTATTCTAGAATATGTCCAAGAGACCCGCCATTCCCTCGCCGCCCATCTCGGACAGCTGTGCCTTGGCAATCTGCTCGTAGTACTGCTTGATAATCGAAACCATCAGCAGGATACCTGTTCCACTCGCCAAGGCACCCAGTACATCCGCTGAAGCTGCTAGTACTCCTATAAGGAAACCGCCTAGACCTGCCACTACTGGGATGTATCGGGACAGTAACCGCTCCAGCACCTTTTCGCTTCTACGGAATCCAGGAACGATGTACCCTGAGCTTAGAAGTTGCCGGGACACGTCCCTAGGCGCTATTCCAGAGATATCCACCCATATTTTTGCGAAGCCCCAACAGAGAATGACCATTAGCACGGCATAGAACGCAACGTGTAGTATACCTTCCATTCCCTCATTGAGGAGGCTGAAAATGCCCTGTGGAGGCGTGATATACTTGGCAAATCCCTCCGTGGCTACCATTCGCCCATCTACGTTTTCATAGTATCCGGGGAAGAGATTGAGGAAGACATTCGTCCCAGTGCGATTGAAGTTATTGCTGATGATTTGTCCAAAGAAGATGATATTGGCATAAAGCGCTTGGGCCAGAATCACTGGTATGTTTGATGTATAAAGGAGTTTTATGGGATATCTCGCCTTCATTCCTCTATATCGTGCATACTGCAGCGGTATCTCCACCCTGACCGATTCCAACCAGAGTACAGCACCAAATATGCCGAGTGTGATGATAAGTGACAGTATCCCAGGGTCAACTCCATTCCTAACAAAGAGCCAGGCTGCATCAACTGCTGGATACTGTTCCGCACCAACACCAAAGACGCGCAACAGATTTGAAATCATGGCAGCGACAATACCCTTTGGCAGGTTGGTCGCATCTCCCGGATAGCCAACAGGTGCGACTGTCTCAACTTCTACGATATTGAGCATACTAAACATGACTTGCCCAGCCACATTTGTCATGATGAATAGGGAAACTCCCGAACCGAGGCCCCACCCCTTCTGGACGAGTTCATCCATAAGGATTACCACGATTCCGGCAAAGAAGAGCTGCATGAACACAATTACCGCCTGCGTGGGATCTAGCTCTCCATAAGCATTACCTAAGATGTAAGCGATGGCCTGAAATGCAGTCATGAACATAGCTAAGACCTTCTGACCGCCAGTGAAGTTTGCACGGTCTTCTGGATTTGAATAGTCCACATCTATGATTTTTGAGCCTGAAAGGAGCTGCATCACTAGTCCTGCAGTAACTATAGGTCCGATACCTAGCTCCATCAAGGTGCCTCGTGTGCTCGCGAGGATAACTCGCATAGCCCAAAGATAGTCTGTGCCGGCCTGTCTGTCAACACCATATAATGGTAGATGTGACATGACCAAGAAGATAATCAAGACCACGAGAGTCCAGATGGCCTTCTCTCGGAAGGACACCTCTCTATCCGGAGCCTTGACTTCCGGCATAACACGAACAAATGGTGATAATGCTTTCAAGAACATTGATGGCAAAGACCCGTTATCTCCTGCAGGTTTTTGTGGTCGATTTGCTAAGAGCCTTTAAAGCTAATGGTCAAGGTTCAATGTGGCAACTGGTGTAACATCCTGAACATATGATATGAATCTGCTCGGTACAAGGGCACGGCTTCATTGCGTAGAGGAGTTGTAGAAGATGGTTGATTGTTCACTGAAGTGTACATTACGACTTATATCTCTCGAATGCATTGTTGGAGTAGGGCAATGAGCAATAGAAATTCTTTGGGCCTTGTAATGATTATATTACTCATGGTCATGTTTGCCTCAGTATCATCTCCTAGGTCACAATTATCGGAGCCGCCAACTTCACCACAGAAATCCATTTCTGGTTCTCAAGATTGGAACTATGTTGCTTCGGATAATATCAGAATTATCGGTGATTATGAGATGGAACGTGCACGCTTTCCCGGCAGCGGCACGAAAAACGACCCATTTCGGATAGCTGGGTTGCTGATATCCTCACTGACAATCGGGATTCTGATTGAGGGGGTTTCATATCATTTTATTATTATAGACTGCATCATTACGAGTCCCACTCACATCTGGGATAGCTATAGTGGTATAACCATTGAGTCCTCGATTTATGCCTCGGTTATCAATACCACCATCAGCTGGAAGAGGGATGGGATTGATATTGACGATTGCCATGGGGCTGTTGTTGAAAACAACACAATCGAGAATTGTTGGGGGACGGGAATTCGTGTCAGCAGCTCGGATGGTACGTTGATTCGCGGGAACTCGATAACCAACACTACTTCAGATGGAATAAGTACTACATATAGCGAGGATGTTGATGTCGTGTCTAATGCTATAACCTCCTGTCAAGGTATCTCCATTCATTGCCATAACTGTCCTAAGAGCAACATAAGACACAATGCCATATCGAACAGTGAAGAAGGAATTCACTTTAGAGATGCCGATGATCTGAGAATTATTGGGAATCAGATGGACCGAGGAGGAATATTCAGTGACTGGTTTAGTTTGTACAGTTCATTGGCGTTGAACAATAATACAGTCGGCGGAAAGCCAATTGGATACTTTGCAGACGAAGTAAGAACAAAAATAGATGGAACAGATTATGGACAGATCATTCTCTTCAATTGTTCCAAAGCCACTATCAGCGGCGGTTATTTCACAAATGTTTCATGTGGTGTATCTGCACTGTATTGTCGCGATTCGTCCATCTCCAACATCACTTCTCGAGGAGCGAGTACATACGGGATTTCGCTCCGGTCATGTAATAACATTACACTTGTAGATTGTATACTCACAAACTCCTCATCAGCCAATATTTACATTGCAGACGGCAGTAATTGCAAAGTCCTTGATAGCACACTGCAGGATGGAGAAGACGGGATTGTTTTGAGTGGGAACGGATGCACAGTAAAAAACTGCACAATCAGAGGACACGAGGATATTGGTGCTCAATTATGGGGGGAGGGGTCAAATATCTCTAGTAATGTCTTCATGGAGAATAAGAATGGGGGGTTGAAGATGAGCATTGACAGATACCATGAGAGTGTAACCCATGTCATGAACAATCAATTTCTCAATGATGGACTTGCCCGGTTTTGGAGCCTCTATCCAAAAAAAGTTTCATTTCAAAATAATACAGTGAACGGGAAGCCACTGAGAGTCATCATGGACGAGGATGATATCGAGGTCTATGCATCAAATCTAGGACAGCTTTTCATAGTGAATTCCAGAAGGGTAAACGTGAGCTTTGGGCGCTTCTTCAATACGACCATCGGAGTCTTGATGTATAGTTGTAGTGACTGCTCCATCAACCAGTCCGAGTTTGAGAATAATCGATTGAACGGGATCTACGTTCGGCAGGGGGCGGGAATTCGACTAGTAGGTAATGCATTCAAGGAGAATAGCATGGGACTAGAAGCGATATATTCTGATGTCATAGTCGCACGCAATAATTCCCTAGTCAACAACAGCATAGCCGGAATTAGAATTGACCGGTGCTCAAGTTACGGTGTTTTTTCCAATAACTTCACGGGTTGCGGATTGCTAATTGGTGAAAATTCAGAGGGGCTAAAAACAGGCGATATCGTGAGCGATAATACTGTGAACAGCAAGCAGCTTGTTGTCCTGAAAGGAATTGAAGATATCAGCCTCAAATTGGAAAATGCGGGACAACTCATACTGTCCAAATGCCGTAATTTGATAATAGCCAATCTTTCATTTGAAGTGGCATCTGGGATACGGCTCATAGAATGCACTAATTGTACTGTTAAATCCGTAGCCAGCGAATACCAAGGTGACAACGGCATACTACTGACCGATTGCAGCAATTGTGTCATAGAGGATTGTTCGTTTCGGAGGAACGGTGGAGATGGTGTTCGGATTGTTTTCTCTGATAACTGCGTAATAAAGAACAGCACTGCTGCGTATAATGAAAGAGATGGTGTGACCTTCTATGATGTCCATAAATCCAATATCACGTCCTGCTTCATTGATTATAACGCGGAATCAGGGATTCATCTCTATAGAAGCGGAGATCATGCAATAATTGACAATGAAGTTCTAAATAATTCGCACTTTGGGCTTCATTTGGAGTATTTCGCAGGCTATGAATGGGAGAAAAATTTCCTTTGGAAGAATAGATTCGGATGGAATCATCCTAGGAATGCACATATGTACGGACTTAGGTATTTGGATTGGGTATTTGAGGAAAGTGAGGGCAATTATTGGAGCGATTATAGCGGTGAATCGGTATATATGATTCCCTTGGGAAATTACACTGACCCATATGCCAAGCCGCTTCAGAATATGACTCAATTTATGCCGGAAATTACATCCCGTCAGGTCTTCATGGAAGACAGCGGCATGAAATCAAGGATAATTTGGGAGACGAGTGACAATAATCCTAGCTATTATGAATTATATCTAAACCAAGAACTTCACATCATGAAGAAATGGCGTGGAGGAACAGTCATTGAGGTTATAGAGAATGTTCCGATTGGAGAGCATAATGTGACACTCATAGTCTATGATACAGTATGGCATTTAGACTCTGATAGCTTTGTCATTTCTATTAGACTAGAACCCTTTGCTTGGTTATACAGATTGGAGGGTATACTCTTTATTGGGCTGGTAGTTGTACAAGTCGGAATAGCCTTATTCATTTGGCGAACCAGATTGGACGAGCAGAATGCCACCAAATAGAACTAGCTGTCTTCACCCAGGTCTACTGAACCGCCTGCTTCAACCACTTTTTCTTTTGCATTATCACTTATTGCATCTAGATTGATGAGATTGATTCTGCGGGTCACTCTTCCTGAACCGAGAACTTTGTCGACGCCCATAGACCTGAGATCAATCGTATACTCTTTGCCCTTCTTCTCTGCATGACCTTGTTCTACTAACCGGTCCGCTAATGCATCAATCTCCCCAATATTCAGGACAGATACAGCCTCAACTAGATGCTGAGGTCTCTGGAAACCCCATTTCCCAAAATAGCGAGGGTTCTCCTGCATGACTTTGATGTAATGATGCTTTTTGGAACCAGCCTTACCTACGCCGCCCCTCTGTCCTGAGGCTCGATGGCCTGCACTGAAACCATATCCAGCTGCACGGCGTCCGCGCATTTTGTTGATCTTCTTGCTTTTTCTCTTACGCATTATTGTAGTCTCCATCCCTACTTCTTCTTCAGTCTAACTTCAAGTACTCCATTGCGGATTGATGATGTCGCTTCGTCCTTTTCCACTCTGGAAGGTAATTCCAATTCCTTGTGATATGGTTTATTGGGGTCTGTAACTTCAATAGTGAGCTGTTGACCCTTTATTCTGACTTTGATATCATCCTTATCTACGCCAGGCAATTCAGCTACTACAATGATTTCGCCATCCTCTTCCAGGATGTCAACAAGCGGTTCCAGGGTCGGACCCATAATAGGGCCTTCGCCCACGGAAGTGTTTCCAAATCGTCTAATGACTGGCTTACCATCAGGACTCATTTGCATAGAGAAGCCAAAGACAAACGGATTTGTCCCACGAGGATTATTCATGAACTCCTCCATCTTTCGTGGGTCGATGAAAGACCCATTTCCGAATTGCTTCATCATATGATCCATCATTTCTTCTAGCTCTTTGAACATCGATTCAGGTAGAAACTCGCCGAACCAACGTCGAAATGCCTTTCTTCTCTCTTCATCGTCATCAAATGGATCTTCGTCCCATGACATTACAATCACCTTACACTATATCATGCGCTTGGCTAACTCATTTATCTGAGGACCGCGGTAACCCGTGATACCACCCTTGCCAATCTGATAGTATTTCGAACCACTAAAACCACCAGAAGGCGGGGTAAGGCGAAACACAGGTTTCAGCCCTTCCACATCATAGAGGTCTGCTTCTCCTGCCAATAGCGCCTTGGCAAGTGCATTGATTGATTTGTATGATGAGTTCTTTTTAACATAATCATCTGACAAACGTCTGTTTCCAGGTAGACGTCCCCGTTTCGTCAGGAGTTGCACAACGGTGTCCTCATCAATCTCGCCCCAAGTTATGAAATCCTTTGCCTTGTTAATCATTCCTCGAATACTTGGAGTATCTTCAAACAACCTAGCATGATGCAGTCGGATTAGCTTGAGCTTGTCCAGTGTGTCTTGTATTTGTGGACGAACCCTAACTCTACCTCTTACCCGTATTGCTAAGATTGCATTCCCATTTTCGCTCATTCTTCAGCCACTCCGGTATACTGCCATTCCTGCGGTGGAAGCATTCGATAGGTATTAGCCAGTGCATCAACAAAGGCCTTCGCAAAATTCGAAGAGGTTCTTGAACGTCCTTTCGTATAACACCATGCATCCTTAAGACCAGCGATTCTTAGAACAATCTTTCCAACATCTGCTGTAACAAGTCCGGTTCCTTTCGGAGCGGGTTTCAGTGTCACAGACACTGATCCTGTTTCACCTTTTGTTTCAAATGGAATACTATGTGGTTCACCACATCTGCATTCCCAAGAGCCGCATCCTCTTCTAAAGACAGTGATATTCAATTTAGCTCGTGCTTCAGCTGAACGAATTGCGGGAACAAACTCCGGTGCCTTCCCGATGCCAATTCCAATAACGCCCTCTTCATTTCCAACAACCACGGTTATTCTGAAGCTTCTCTGTTGTCCACTATCTGACTGCCTCTGTACAAGAGAAACATCAACAATCTCTTGCCGGAGATCTGGAAATAGCAAATCAACAATTTCTGGCTCACGAATCACATAGTTGTTTTCGAGAATCTCTTCGATGCTGTTTATGTGACCTTCTTTGACCATTTCGCCCAGGATTGTCTTTGGTTCCCAGTCCTGAAGTCGGTCGGAGTTGGAACGTCCTCTTCGTCTATTCATCTTCTTTAACTCCTATCTCTTTCCTTTCTTTCCCTTTTTGCCCTTACCGCGGGAAGTCAATCGCTTCGGTTTAGGTTTCGTTGGCTTCGCTCGTGGAGGTCGTTCTTCGGGCTTCTTCTTTTTCTTATCTTTCTCTTTTTTGGGCTTCTTCTTGGGTTTCTTGCTCTTCTTCCGCTTCTTCAATTCCGACTTCGGAATATCAAGAAGAGCTTGTTTTACTTCTTCAAAGGTCTTGGGAATACTCGTAATAGTTCGCTTCTTAGCACCTATCTCAGCAAACATGTTTCCCTCGTTATCCTCTGAGTCGAAATGCTTGAAGCTTTCCACAATATGTTTGCCCTTGAGTCGATCCTCGTCTGGCAATACTTCGGCACCATGTGGAATATCCAATCCAGCATTAAGTGCCCCGTTGAGTGCAGCATAGACTCTGGAGCCATTCACAGGCGTATTCAGGCCAATATCGAGGATAACTTTCTCGATTCCGCGACTCTTTGCACGAAGCCCTACAAGCAGTCCAGTTAGATATGCCGCAGGTAGATTGTGTTTGCCAGCTTCCCAGCCATATTTCTCCAATTCAGGGGAGATAGCTGATGCCTCGGTGATATCACCAATTACCTTCGCGGTCATAACCTGTGCTATAATTTTCGTGTTTGTCTTCCGCACCACTAACCTAGGTAGCTTAGACTTCAACATTCGGCGACGACGATAGTAGTTGGTCTTACCTTCTCTTCGTCTTCTAAATTTGACTCGGTATGTTGACCCTTGTGCCATCACTTAACATCTCCCAAATTGTGTTCAGATATGTATGTTCGTAGGTGGGCAGTATTGCGGAATGCATTACCTTTTGCTTTGAGATATAATTCCCGGTAGACGCCCTTCGAGATTTTACCTTCATCCCTCAATCGCTTGAGTTCGCGTCGCATCGGTCGAACTTTGCGAATCCAACGGTCCTTTTTGGAAAGCTTTGAGGTTGTCTTCCCCTTCTTCCTACCAGGCCCTCTGCGCTGTCCTTTTCTCTTCTGTTGTAAGTTATGACGCGCCCGTCCTCTGCTAACGCCCTTCTTTTGCTTCTTCTGTATGATTCGTTCATCAATCAAGCGACGAATATCATCCTTCGTTATTGCCAACGATACTTCGTCTTGGAAATCTGGGTCAATCCAGACCCTAGACATTCCAACCTTCATGACTTCTGCTGCAAGTCGTTTCTGTGAAGTGAGTTTCATATCTACTCAACCTCCATGTCTTCAAGGCCCTCAAGTTCTTCGAACAAGTCCTCTTCCATAATCTCCTCAGGCACTCCTGGGTTTAGGACCCTGAGAAACATTGTATCGGCCTTATCTAGAATATCTTGTCGTTTTTTCATCCCTACTGTTCCGCCAATTCTTATAGCTTGAACTTCGGGATCCAATCCCTCCAAGTCAGCGGGACGATGGACTAGAACTTCTTCATATCCCGATGGATGCAGACCACGAATCTCCTTTGGAGTTCTATACCCTGCAGATACCATGGCGGGTCTGCCCTTCTTCTTCTCCCGTGTCGCGCTGTCAATGCCACGAACTTTCCGCCAACTGTCACTGACTCGTGTCCAACGGTGGGCCTGTTCGTGTCGGAACTTCGGTTTGCGTTTCTTCTTTCTGGCGGCAATTCTCAGTAGTCTTTGATCGCGTCTTGCCTTGCCACCTGTAAATTCAAATTCAGGTTCCTTCTCTTTCTTCTTAGCTTCCTTCTTCTTTCGCTTCTTTTTGGGCTTAGTGGGAATCAATGACTGTGCTACTTCAACTATGTTGTCTGCACTTGCATCACCGATGCCTTCAACCTTTTCTGAGATATCTGCTGGATCAGCATTTGCTATCATTGATACTGTCTTGTATCCAGCTGATATGAGAGCTTCTTGCGTCTTTGGCCCAACACCAGTGATGTCACTCAGTCTTGGTTTGCGTTTCTTCTTAATTTCGTCAGGAACAAGCTCAAAAGCTGCTTCCACAATCTGGTCCGCAGTTGTATCCCCAATACCATCCGCCTTTTCTGCAATATCGGCCGGTTCAGCTGTTGCTATCTTTTCCACCGTCTTATATCCGGCTACTTTCAGTGCTTCTTGCGTCTTTGGCCCAACACCAGTGATGTCACTCAGTCTTGGTTTGCGTTTCTTCTTAATTTCGTCAGGAACAAGCTCAAAAGCTGCTTCCACAATCTGGTCTGCAGTTGAATCACCGACGCCGTCAACTTGTTCTGCAATCTCTGCAGGATCGGCTATCGCGATCTTTTCTACCGTCTTATATCCTGCTGCTCTAAGAGCCTCCTGAGTCTTAGGCCCAACACCAGTGATGTCTTCAAGCCCTAGTTTCTTTTGTGTGCTTGGCTCTTTTATAGGAGCTAGCTTTTTCGCCTCACTTATGAAATCCTCGGCACTGGAAATCCCCAATCCATCTACTTTCTCAGCCAGTTTCTCAGCATCTGCTTTTGAGAGACTCAAGACTGTCTTTATTCCCGCATTTCGGAGACTCTCTTCCATCTTTTCTCCGATTCCAGGAATGTCAGTTAACTTTGGCTTCTTTGTCATCTTTCTTGCCTCCTATACTACAGACTTCACTTCCGTGCCTTTCCGCTTCTTCAAAACATATATTCCATCAAGAAATACACGACGATCCTTGTTGCGTATTCTCGTAGAATTCTGAATATTGGCTGCTGTCTGGGATACATCCTCAATACTTATGCCGCTGATTACAACCTCATCCTCTGAGATTTTGATGTCTACATCGCCTATCTTACGGGCTTTGCGTACGCCGCGTTCACCAAGGAAATTGGATATCACAACAAATCCATCCCCATCCTTCACGGTTGGTGGAAAATGGCTGTAAACAACTTTCAGGGTGTATTCGTATCCATGCTGTACACCAGTAAGCATGTTTCTAACATGTGCTACAATAGAACCTACTAAAGCCCGTGTTTTCTTTCTAGATACTTGAGTATAGGCAACTAATTCATTACCATTAATCTGAAAATCTGCGATGAGTTCTGGAAACTCACGCTCAAGAGTACCCAACGGACCTGTGACGATTACCTTCTTGTCTTCAACAGTGACATCACAGTCATCTGGTATCTCGATACGTTGCTCGTAAGCTGCTTTTATTGACATCGACCGGCTCTCTCCTCAATACACATATGCTAATAGTCTACCACCAATGCCACGTTTCTTGGCTTCGTCATGGGTCATTACTCCTTGCGGAGTAGTGACAATGAGTATGCCATAGTTGTAAGCTGGTAGGAATTTCTTCTCGTAGTCTTCAAATCCGTCACGTTTGACAGGGAATCGCGGCTTGATAACGCCACATCGGTTTGTGCGACCCATGAGTTGTATGCGGATTCTTCCCGCCTTCCCATCGTCGATTGTTTCAAATTCGCCAATGTAGCCTTTGGCTTGCATAACCCTTAGGACTCTCTCAATCAAGCTTGAAGCTGGTGCCACTATGATTTCGGGCTTACCAACAAGCTCGCTATTGTATATGCTCGACATCGCGTCAGCCAATGGATCTAATAGTGTCATATTCTTTCATGCCTCCCCTAGCTGTATTTTTTGAAACCGAGTTTTTCCGCAGTTTCTCTGAAACAGCGGCGGCACATATTGAGACCATAACGCCTGATTATAGCTTGATGCGTTCCACAACGACGGCATGTTCTATTGCCTTTGCCCATCTTTTTCTTGCTTTTCGATTTGTTCTTCTTTGCGGTCATTATAGCTCACCTCAGAATAGATATGTGCGCTCTCTCTCCTTTTCGAGTATTTCCACTCCAAACTTGTTCTTGATGAACACCATGCTCTCCTCAGGAGTCAATCTGTGACGGTACGGTATCTTCGCCCGCTGTTTTCTCCTTCGCTTTACTCGATAGCCGGGGCGCTCCACACAAACAGTGATGTTCATTCCTTGAATTCCAAGTTCTGGAACGTATTTCACTTCAGGTATGTCGATATGTTCACTTATTCCGAATGCAAAATTCCCGCTATCATCCCAGTTCTTAATCAGTAGTACATCCTCTTTCGCCTTCAGAGCCTTTTCAAGGAATTTCGTGGCTCTGTCATCTCGAAGAGTGACACGTACAGCAATTGGTTCTTTTCGGCGAATACCAAATTCACGAACTGTTTGCTTTGCACGGGACTGCACAGGAGTTTGATCCGTGAGCTCTTCTAGGATAGTGCTAGCCCGATTTAGTTGCTCGCCTGAACCAGTACACATGTCAACAACAACTTTTGCAATCAAAGGCTTCCGCATAGGATATACCTCCCAGTCCTTGACATAGAGCTCTTCATTTTCGAGCGATACTTCGTTCTCAGCACTCATTCGGACATCTCTCCTGCTGAACCAAGCTTAATCATTGACTTATCCTTTCCAACAATAAAGACATAATCAAGAGCAGTTTCGAATCTGCTTCCATCTGGAGCTTGAAGTGTAACGGTACTTGTATGTGTGCCAAGCCGCCTCTGGATCCCTAAGACCTTTCCCTCAATTCCTACGTTCCGACCTCTAGATACCACGGCATAGTTGCCATCTTCTAGCGGTATGGATTCTAGAATCTCTTGTTCGGGCACACTTATGGCAAGTGTATCCAAAGTATTGTAATCAGATGATTTTGCATCCTCAGGCAATTGTATATTTCTACCATCATGAAGACTCAATTGCACTCTTCCGCCAGGAACCATCATTTTCTTCTCAATTCTAGCTAGTTTCATACTGGCAGCTTCTTCATCAATCTCAACGAGTCTGAGACCTCCCTTTCGCTTCGGGAGTAAACGGTAACGTTCTCCAGAACCAAGTAGCTGAATCGTATCCATCAAGCCAACAGGAAATCGCGGATTCTTTCGCGGTACACCATCAACCAGTACCTGACCGCCCGATAATATAACTCGAACCTCCCGCATGTTCTTGGCATGCCCAAGAACCTCTCTCAGAAGAATTGCTAATGTCAGGCACTCTTCCTTTGGATGTGGACCTGGTATTGGTCGAGTTGTAAACTTGCCATGCTTTCTTTTGATTGGCCAATGCCTAGGTGCAGGCAGCCTCTTCAAATGCTTCTTTTGACCTCTTCGTGCCATCTATTCACTCTCCGCCATCTTTAGCGTCTTTTGTTCAATGATTTCTCTTCTATCGTCATCAAGTTCTAATTCCACTAACATTAGATTTGATGGGTGAATAGGAATTTGCGCCTCCTTCCCATCAGCCTTGGTAGTTGTCGCGCTATCAATGTAAATGCGTACGTTTCGATAATCGACGCGAACTATTTTTCCTTCAGTTTCTCTAAATTGCCCTCTCATGATTCTGACCAAGTCGCCCGTCTTCGGAACTAGCGACCGCATTGCGTATTCTTCCCTCAGAAACTCATCAAGTCTACATTTCAGCATATTCTTGTGACTATGAAGAGGAGACTTGTATATGCGACGTCTCTGCTTTCGTGGGGATTTTGAACTGCTTTTCTTTGTCATTTCTCAACACCTCATACAATCTTGGATGCAATCGCTGCAACTCTTGGCCATCGTAAGGTGACCTCTCTGGCCATTGGGCCTCTCAACTCTGAACCTTGAGGTTCTCCTCCAGGCTTGATTAACACGGCTGCATTATCTTCAAACTGAATCCAAGACCCATCTGGTCGACGGTAGGGTTTTCTTTGACGAACTATTATCGCTTGCAAGACTTGCTTTCGTAGATCTTGTTTCCCTTTGGTGACAGCCACGTTGATTTGATCTCCGACACCAGCCTTCGCAATCTTACGTACATTACCTTTGTAACCAAACACAGCGATGAGTTGTAGTTCTCGAGCCCCTGAGTTGTCAGCGCATACTAGTTTAGCCCCAATAGGAAGTCCTCTGGCAATCTTAGGAATAAATTTTCGAATTCCTCTTCCAACTTTACGTGACATTTACTATTCCTCCGTTACAGTTTCACTCGGTCTTGAAGCAATTACAACTGATGATACGTTCTTGCTCAAAGGTCTGCACTCTGCAACTGTAACCATGTCCCCAACTTTCACATCTATGCAAGGGGGAAGGTGAGCAAGTTTCTTTGACCTCCGACGCTCAAAGCGTGAGTACTTCTTCACTAGGCTGAGGTAGTTCATTTCAAATGAAATGGTTCTATGCATCTTTGTAGAACGCACAATTCCTTCTACAACACGGCCTCGCACCGGAAGATTACCATGAAATGGACATCTAGGGTCTTCACAAGCTTCTTCGGGAGGCTCTATACTGGGTACGCCAATATTCCTTGCTTTGTTCTTGGTCTTTGCCATTCTTACCATCTCCGTTTGTGACGTTTCTTCATTCTATCTTCTGGGCGACCATGCAAGAGATTGCCATCCACCCTGACTACGGTTTCATCTGGAAGCGTAATATCAAAGGTACACACTTCTTTTGGTAACAATATATCTCCCTTTTCGGTTTCGAGTTGAAGCATTGACCTTGATTCTGCCACGATTAGTCCATTCTGGGAAACATGGGTAGAATCTGTAGATTTCACTACATGTGCCTTCAGGCCCATCAATTCGTGTCCCAAGAGGTTCCTCGGTGTGATTGTCATTCGTAAACCCCCAGTTCTTCTTCTCTCTGTATGGTTAGAATTCGAGCAATTGCTTTCTTTACAGCACGCATTCTGTACGGATTATCCGTTCCGCCGCCAGTAGCCAAGTCAACTCTAACGGATGATAGCTCGTCATACAGCTCTTGAAGCCGTTTCTTCCGCTCATTAGGAGTAAGTTTTCTGATATCCTGAGGCGTAAGCCGTGCCATTGATTAGTCGCCTCCTTCCTCGCTGTCGTCAAGATTGTCCAGCTCTTCAAGCTCATCCATCGTGCTTTCTGCATCAATTTCGGATTCCTCTTCTTCCTGAGGCTCCTCTTCCTCAGGTTCTTCAACATCCTTCTCTTGTGGACCTTCTTCTCTATCATCAACTAGCTCAAGCCCATCTAGTTCCTCAAGTTCTTTGAGCTCGTCGAGGTCGGTTATTCCTTCAAGGCCCTCTTCAACTTCTTCTTCGGCTTCTTCTGCTTCCCCTTCAGCTTCCTCTTCGACAAGCACTGGAGTTTCACGAGAAGGCATGACTTCAGGCTCTGGGATATTCACATATCCAGGCAGATTTACTGCAGGCCCCATTATTCTGACCTTTATGCCAATTACTCCTGGCTTAAGGACAGCATGATCATCAGCTTCATCAACAAACACATTCGACGGTTCACCGGTCTTAGCAATAGTTCCTGCCTTGAATTTCTGGTATCGTGCTCTTCTACTGGAGAGTTTCCCTTTGACAGTGATTTCGCAACCAACTGCCCCAGCTCGCATTATTCTACGAAGAATCCAATAGGACATTCTTCTATAACGGACACCTCGTTCTAGTTGTCTGGCTATTCGTGACGCCATAACCTGAGCGTTGAGCCACGGATTCTCTATCTCTTGAACCTCAATCTGAATATTCTCGATTCCGAATTCATTCTCTAGCGTATATGTCAGCTCTCTAATATTTGAACCACGACGACCAATAACGACGCCAGGTCTTGATGAATGAATTACTAGTTCAGTGCGCATTGGCATTTTTCTGATTTCAACGCCACCATAACCAGCTGAGTTGAGCTCGCGTGCAAGAAATTCATCCATGTCAAGTCTACTTGTATTCTTTTCAATGAAGTACTTGATTGACGACATTTAGGTCACCTCTTCCAATACTACTTCCACATGAGAAGTGTGCTCAAAATATGGGGTGCTTCGACCGAATGCTCTCTCAATATACTTTTTGTAGGTTCGTCCCTTTTGCGATGCCGCGTGGAGTATCTTCAAACGATCAATATCCAATCCCTTGTTATCTGCATTCGCTTCGGCATTTCTTAACACCTTGAGAATGTGACGGGATGCCTTAACAGGATGACCACCGGTATGCCATTTTTTCATACCTGAATGATGACCACGCTTTTTCTTATAACGCCTGTATGGTATCCAGGCTTTTTCTTCCATGACCTCATTAAGGAGATCCATTGCTTTATCCAGCATCATCCCCCGTAATTCGTTACAGATTTCTCTGCAATGCTTTGGTGAACATCGCATATTCCTTCCACTAGCTTTTGCTGT
This sequence comes from uncultured archaeon, assembly GCA_964648855.1. Taxonomy (GTDB): domain Archaea; phylum Asgardarchaeota; class Thorarchaeia; order Thorarchaeales; family Thorarchaeaceae; genus TEKIR-14. The sequence goes on along the minus strand of CAZYLT010000006.1, from coordinate 12,770 downwards.
ACGATCAGGGTCTATGCCAATGATACTATATCCATATGACGGCATTCTGCCTCACTTCCGGGTTTTTACCTTGATATAGCTCTGGTAGTTTCTCTACCCAGGTATATCAATTACATTCTGCACCCTCGACAATCACTCCAAGACGCTCCGGCACACGTATACACGCCGTTCTCGCGAGCAGAACTAGTGGCCTGCACTGCTTCCTTCGGTCTCGAAACAATCGTTTCTAGAGAGCAACACTGGTGAGCTCAAGACACTTCGCATTTAAGTATTATGAAAGGCCGAGTTTATGGCAGTCGAAATCTACTATGGGTTGTCCCCAAATTCTGTTGTCACACGCCGCAAAAGAGGGGTGCTAACTGAATTCTCTACAAGCTCCAAGCCTGCCTCTGTAAGGGTGCCCCGAACATAATGCACCCCAGCAGAACTGATGTAAATGAGTCCTTTGGATTTCAACTTCCTGAGACTACCTAGTACTATTTGTGTGAGCTCATCGTCGGTAACCTCAAGCCTCCCAACTGGGGTCTGCATAACATGGGACATTTTTAGTACGTTCTTCATGGAGGAAAGTTGTCGTCGATTGCTATCATATGGATTAGTATAGAGCCACAATAAAACAATAAGATCAACTAGACTCAAACCAATGTCAGGATTGCGTGCCAAGACCTTCTTAGCCACCAGTTCGACCATCGGCATTCCTATCACTTCTCCAATTTCTTCCGTTCTATCGATTCATTCAAACTCGTCAAATCAAACAAATCGTGCTTGGACGAGGCGTGTATATCTCACCGCTATGGAGCAAACGATCTAAAGATGACTCTACAGAAGAGGCGGATATCCCTTTATCTTTGAAGTGACCAAGAATCTTTTCAAGATTGAGTTCGCCATCATTTTCGCGAAGGAGTTCGATTATCTCATTTGAAACATCTTTAGAAATGAGTTTTTCTTCCGTCCTGCGTGTTTTAGAGGCCTTGATTAGCTTAACAGTCCAAGGACGTGGAAAGATTAGTTCTCCAGTATTACCCAAGGCATTAAGATGATCCTCCACCCAAGCCCAATCCAGTTTATATTCTTTGGAAAGCCGTTCGATTCGTTCCAAGGGACAAGGAGTGTCTTTTGCCTCGCGTTCTAGCATCACCATCAGGCGACGTCTCTTTCCCGAGGGCAAAGATTCGCCCGATTTATCAGAAATTTCATCAACCGAAACTCGTTCAGGCGGCATCAACTCATTTATCCTCTTTCGGGATTTCTCCACAGCCTCATCGAACTCATCTCCCCCTCTTGATGCATTGAACTCGCGAACAGCAGTTCCAGCCTCTTGAGGAGTGTCAAATAGAGCGCTGGCGGCATTCTCAATGTTAATGATTTTTCCACAGTAGCTGCATTTTCGCCTTTTTTGTCCTAGCGGGGCATTTGTGAAATTCCTGCATTTTGGACACATGAATACGAGATATGATTTCAAGAGCGCTGTTCCTTCCTCTGAGTGGCCTATAGATTCCACTTATCATATTGTCATGACGGATACTAGATAAATACCATTATAACCCAAATACAGGCGACTAGAGAACGAGAGAATAGCAATGGCAAAGAAGGCCAGGGCGATAGTAATTGATTCAGAACTCTGCAAGGGTTGTCATCTTTGCACTCATGTTTGTCCACATGATGTCCTTGAGATTTCAGATGAGGTTGACAATAGAGGCTTCTATCTACCGGTTGTAAAGGATCTAGACAGTTGCACAGTTTGTCACCTTTGTGAAATGCACTGCCCCGATTTTGCCATAGCTGTAGTTGAAGATGAATAGACACGTTTCTCTGAAATGGGTTCTCCATCCTGAACAGGGCCTTTTCCTCGACCTTATAATACTACAAATAATATATTGATACACTAATAAGCTAATGCGCATTAGTGAGAGGATTCAATAATGTCCGACCCGAAGATACCAATCTTTCTCGAGTTGAGAAAAGAACTCGAAGCAGAGTTGGAAGAACTCCGAGAGAGAAAAGAACAACTAAAGGAATTCATCAAAGCAATAGATGAAGTGATTAGCGTGGGGAGTTTTTCGACTGCAGATACCGCCTTGGGAGCAGAGATGATACCAACTGAAGAAATGCAACCCAAGCCAGTGGAGGAGCTCCGTAGTGTCATGTTGATGAATAAGGAGAGGGATTTGGAGCTTGCATCTTTAGAGATAACTGAAAATGAAATTCGGGTTGTTCCTGCGGCTCATGCCCTGTACGACATTAAACGAGGAGCGTTCGCTAGGTTCTTCGTGGAACGCATTCTTGGAAAATTCCAAGAAGAAGACAGAAAGAAGGTTGAGAGTGGAGATATCACGTGGGATGATGCTTTTGACTTTGAAGTAAAGTCGGACGATGGAATTCTTGAAGAGATTGTAATTCGCAACTACAGGACAGAAGCAAGATTGAGCGAAATTCAAAGAGCCCTTAGGTGGGCGTTAGAAAAGACATATCGGCCTAGGTGACTCATTCAGCGCCTGATGGCGCGCTTACAATAATTACAAACCCCGGTTTCCTGTGCAGTTATAAGGGACTTCTGCCTCACAAAATAAGTCAAAGAAAGGGTGTTCAGCTGTGGAGAGTCACGAGGAGAATGTTCGTTTAGCAGCCAGTCCAAAGGTTATTGTGAACTTGGTGAGAGAAGGACATCAGTATTTTATCGAGAATCAGATAGACGAGAGTTATCAGACGATGGCTCTTGATTTGGTTAGAAGATATGTTTCGTATGAAGGCACACCTCGCGAAACTGACCCATTATACGCTGCAGCATTGTTCATTGTGACAAGACATCCTTGGAGCCATCCAAATCCACTAACAAAAACAGAATTTGCAGCGAAGTTTCGTATGAAAGAAACAAGCTTGGAATGGTATGCAGATAGCATTGTCGAGAAGCTAGGATTCCTAACACTACATGACCAGGGCCAATTGCCATTCTATGCAGATCCCCAAGGAACAATATCTAGCGTGATTGATTCAATTGTGAGGGGGAGTGTGGGTGAAGCCGTTGTGCATAGCATTGTTACTGGGAGTGTTCTATCAACCAATGCACTGGCGGAAAAGATTGTTGATAGGCTCTGCAGTATTGTGAAGATTGTTCCAAAAGCATTCGAGAGAGAACTGCTATCGATTGTGCAGCATAAGATTGACAGAGAGAGTAAGAGATTGCTCAAGCAATTGGAACAACAAGACTTTCGATATTAGGAATTTTCAGGTTGTAGGGTCACTTCTTCGATTAGCTGTTTGCCAGCAACAACTTGGTCAATCGAGTGAACCACTGCGCCTGCTTCCTGTAGAATCTCCTTCACAGTATCATACTGCAAGTCATCACCCTCAAGAGTGATGGTTATTGATTCAGTATTTGCATCAACTTCTTTTACCGATATGTTAACACCGCTTACATGTTCATCCCGCGATATCATTATCGCAAGGTCTGTCAGTCTGGGCGTGTGTGGTTTCAGTACATCCAAAACGATTCTTCGTATGCCACGAGGCAACTTTTTTTCAAACCCCACAATGGCTCTATGGCCGAGTTTGTATAAATTCCCGAGGGGGGCTTAGTTGTTAAAGGTTACTAAGATGGCTATTTTCTGGTTGATGCGGAATGTGTTAGCAATCAGCGCCGTATTTCGTATCGCGGATGATTTCTACCGAAGGCTTATAATTAGCTGAGATAAGAATTTGATAGACGACTCCAATAAGGAGCTCTTTGCCGGGATTCAAGGACGGGACGCAAGATTGAAGCAGGATAGGTTATCAGCACATACATCTGATTGTGATGTGGATAAGAATAGTGAAATTCAAGAGGTTGAGCCGCAATCACGACCCCAGAGTTCTACCCGGCTTGTTGATATTGATATTAAGGACTTCAAGAGCCACCCTTTGTGGGATATCCTTGTCGAAACAGCCAGAAGAAGTCCACTTTACTCCGGCCTCTCGGGATATACCCGAGACAATGTTTTACCAAACAATCCGGAAATTAGCCCGAAACAACTCGCCATTAAGCTCTCTATCTCCATTGGCGAAGCGTTAGTCATATTGGATGCAGTTAAGTCAAGCAAATAGTGTGTGCCCATTCAACTAAGTTTATCCCTGCCTGTGCAATAATCAACTCGGATTGAGTCCTATGCAAAAGCAAGACAGTTTTAGAAGCGCCGGTTTGGCAAAAGGTCTCTTGCGAGAGATAAAGGAACTCAATCAAGGCCGGAAGACGCGAATTGTTCATGTTTGCGGGACACATGAAGACACAATTAGTAGTCATGGACTCCGCGCAGTATTGCCCCAAGAAATACAACTAGTGGCGGGCCCTGGATGTCCAGTCTGTGTATGTGCCGCGGAGGATGTGGATAGAGCTGTTGAACTCGCCAAAAGAGGCCACATAATAACCACCTTTGGTGATATGATGCGCGTCCCTTCGACCAGTTCTTCGTTGGTCAAGGAAAGATCAAAAGGTGCAGATGTGCGAGTAGTATATGGTGTAAATGACGCTGTAGAAATTGCGAGAAAGAATCCCGATAGAGACGTAGTCTTCATTGGCGTGGGTTTCGAAACTACCGCACCGACTATGGCTATTGAAATTCTGAAGAACCCACCCGATAATTTCAGTATCTTAACCTCACTGAAAGTGATTCCACCAGCGATGGAACTTCTGGTTAAGCAGAAGGGGTTTGCTGTTGATGGTTTCGTCACGCCTGGACATGTTAGTGCCATTATAGGGACTGATGCATTTCAGCCAATAGCAGAAAATCACCAAGTTCCTTGTGTGGCAGCGGGATTCGAACCGCTGGATATGTTAGAAGCAATCCGGATGATTCTGTTACAGATTAGAGATGGGCGTGCAGAGTCAGAGAATGAATATCGACGTGTGGTTCGACCAGAAGGAAATATTGCGGCACAAAACGCCTTGAGTGAAGCATTCTCAATTGATGATGCCCCCTGGCGTGGTCTTGGCATTATCCCAGATTCAGGCATGTTCATCAGAGAAGAATATAGCAAGCATGACGCAAGGATAAGATATGACTTTCCGCCAATGGAGTCGATCGATATTCTGCCGGGGTGTGTATGCCACGAAGTAATTCTGGGAATAACAGACCCTACAGAATGTGCTCTTTTTGGAAAGAGATGCACTCCTTCTGACCCCTACGGACCTTGCATGGTAGGTCATGAAGGAACCTGTAGAATTCGTCATGAGAGTGGCGGATTATACAGATAGCAGTCCTATCAACAGAAATCACTTCAATCGTCTTCGCTCAGATGGAGAGTTGGTTCTGTCGAAAGTTTCCAATTTTGGGTCGAATTGTTTCAATACTTCAGTCGAAACATAGATGACATTTCTCAGGAGAGATAGGAGATTCTGCATATTCGGAGAATCGCTCTCTAAGGCTTTCAGACCATTGACATGAGCATGTTCTGACATATACACCGAGTGAAGAGGCTCAACGGAACCATTAGGCCAGGATGGTACAACGGCACCGTGCCCCTCTTTCATTTGGCCCAGAGTTATCAAAAGATCAGTACTAGCCTTTGGTGAATCTGCAGGAAGAAGCAGAGTATAGTCACTGGAGGTGTTTTCAAAAGCTGTGACCGCTTCAGAGAGAGGAATTCGAGGACTGCCTCTTGAATCGACAACCACGTTCATGTTTGGATTCAGCTCCTGTACCATTTGCTTCTGATTAAAATTGGAAACTACGATCATCAGGTTACTTGACACCTTCTCGCCAATCTCGATCATGTGAGCCAGCAATGCTTTCCCCCTGTAATTCGCCATTGCCCTATAGCTACCAAGCCGACTTGAGTCGTCTCCTGCTAGAATAGCAACTGTGAGGTTACGTATCTTCATTATCTTCCGCTCTCGATACTGTTTCACTTGCATATCCTTCATTCGATTTCATTGATAACCGCTGTTATCTGTTAGGTTGGAGCCCAAAATGTCAATTCAACAGATATATGTCATCTCACATTGGATGAGTTGGTACTGATAATGAATGGTGGAGTAGAGATGAGAGAGTATCCAAAGCCGAAGATCTATTCCAGTAAGTGTCTAGGCTTCTGCAGATGTTGGTGGAATAGCACGGCTATTTCTGCAAGAAAGGCAGTGATTTTGAAAGAAAGCGATTCCTTAATCAACTGAAGAACTACAGAACTGGAAAGGCAACCCTGACATTGGTGCGTGAGCTGCTTAGAATGTGGGTGTTACGATTTGAAAATGAGTACTTACAATCTCAAACATTTTTTGATCCCTTTCCCAAAGACCTAGACATAATATGTGAAATGGAGCAATATGAAAAGGAGATGAAAAGGTAATGAGAGAAGTCTTGGAGGCATTTTAACTTCGTTTTAGTGCTGCATTATCTTACGGATTTTTTTTAGGTCCCAGTCCCGAATTCCATGAAACTCAATCAACTTGCCCAATTCAATACTGTAGATGCGTATAGTATACATTGTATCTCCACCGGATTTGTGGTCTTCTTTTGCCTGAAAGAAATCATTTGGATCTTTATCCCTAAGCGACTCGCGGGGTATTTCTTCCACGATTCGCCCTCCACGTGTTTCAATGATTCGACTTGAAGTCAAGTAATACTGTGTTCTTCGAATATTGATATATCTTGCAATCATATACAAGAGAATCATCAGAACGAAGAGTGCATATCCTGATGCGATTGACTCTCCGATGTATGCGGCGATAATTGGAATTACGAAGACACTCGATAGCGTAGCACAGCCCCCACAATAGAAAATCATGAAAGGCGTAGCTGCAGATTGCTGCCATAGAACTGTTTCTTCTGGCTGCAGTCCATATTCAGGTGGATTGAATCGGTTCATCTGATTATATGGCATAATACAATCGACAGTATCGTATCACTCAGCTGGATATCAATCTTCTTGAAACTAGCTATGATTAATTCATACATAACACAGATTCGACAGCAGATATTCCAATTGTAAAGATACATTGCTATGATTAGAATACTTATTTCATTCTTTCAACTTAATACTTTGGAGTTCGATATCATTGAACCATAAAGCTGACAAGAGCCGTCCAATTGTAGCATCTCTAGTTGTTTTATTGAGCGTCATTCTTCTGCCATACGGATATGAACAGACAGTCGGGCTGGGGTCGGCAAACCATGTCATTCGATGGCCTTTTTGGGCGTTTGTTAGTTCATTCTATTTCAATGGATTCACGTTGATTGAATGGTCAGATCTTCTAGTCAATGGTTCATATTGGATCCCGAGATTGTTGCTCGCATTTTGGATGATTAGATACTACTCTGGTAACGTTTCCAAAAGACAGACAATCGCAATAGGTATTCTGTCAATTTTGCCTGCGATTGTACTATTCACATACTCATTCATACTTCAACGACTAGAGCCCTCTGGTTTCTCGGAGCTGCTATATCCGATTCCTGCGTTTTTCGTTATTGCGATGCTGCTCCTCCATTTCCGACCATATGACGAATCTGAGAGGCCTTGGTAGATACTCGAAAAATACCGATTCAGATTGGAGGGCTGTTTAGAAATATTAGAACACGTGTTCTAATGGTATTGCGAATGAACTTTTCAAATCAATCAGCCGTTGAGAAAATCCATAATATTGGGATGACTTTGAATCCACGCTATAGGATAAAGAAAGTCCACAGAAGCTAATTGTGAAGGAATTCAAATAGGCAGAATATCTAATGACGTCCAATTGTTGAGATTTGAATAAAAAGAAGAAAGGGGGATGACAGGAGAGCTCCTGTCATTTTTTAACTAGATACAGCGATGGATAACTTCTGGTCCTGCTTCTTCGAACTCCTTGCGTGAGACCCACATCTTCTGGAATGTCTTGAGTGAAGCAAGAATGCTTCCGCCAATCCAGACAGAGTATTGTCTCTCGGGTGGAGCGATGATGCGGACTTCAATATTCTCAGGTACTAGTTCAGTGATCTCCTTCTGGAGCCTCTGCTTCAGTCCATCGAACATAGTTGAGCCACCGGATAGAACGATGTTGGCATAGAGGTCACGTCGCAAGTCGACATCACATGCCTTGATTGCCTCAACGATGTGATCGTCAAGAGGTATTGTGTCAAGACCAATTGCACTTGGATTGAAGAACAGCTCAGGTGCTTGGAACCTCTCTGCACCAATCATGATGGTTTCGCCATCTGGTAGCATGTAGGGTTTATCAACACCAGCCTTGTCAGCTACTGCACGTTCCTTCTCAGGATCAATTGCAACGTAGCATCTCTTCTCTTTGATATCTCTTACAATCTCTTTCTCTGCGCCGCTCACAAAGGAATAACCTCGTTGCCTGAGCAGTCTACGCAGATACTCGGTTATGTCTCTTCCAGCCAAGTCAATTCTTCGGATTGCGTGTGTAATCGCAAAGCCCTCATAGATAGGTACGATGTGAGTCACACCATCTCCGGAGTCGATAACCAGACCAGTGGTCCTTCCGGATGCATACAGTGACAAGACTGCCTGTGTGGCAACGTACACTGCAGGTACACCAAAATTATCGAACATGACAGATGCCATGCGTTCTCGGTTTTCTCGCGGGTTGAATGGTGCTTCAGTGAGGAGAACGGGATTCTCACTTGGGTCCACCTTCAAGTCATTATAGAAGGTGTATGACCAGATTTTTTCAATTGCGTCCCAGTCTTCAATCACACCATGGGTTATGGGATATACCAGACGTAGCACACCGCGGAGGTTGATTGCTTCCTCTCCGATGTAATAGTCTCTCGTATAGTGGTCCACGTCGGTCATTATACTCTCATATCGTGGGTATCCAATGAGCGTAGGCCAGACACTTCGTGGCTGATCTTCGCCGGCATATCCGTTTTTGCTGAGGCCAGTTCCATTGTCAATAACAATGGGCTTAGCCCCTAACAGATCATCAGTTTCAGCCATTATTAACAGTCCTCGTTTATTTTATTGTCGTAGTTCAGAGATTCTCGACTCTTCGATGAAGTGCCTAGAGCTCTGTACTAAGTACTTGTGCTTCCAGAGGCATTTAAGGTTTATCGGGATTGCCCGTATTTAATTAAATAAATATAATAACTATGTTGGTTATGTATATGTAGTCGTTCGAAGAGCGTTTTGGCAAAATGCAGTCTAGGAGCCCTCTGACTGCCGTAGGAAGCTCTTGGACAAAACAACTCAGGTAACACCCAGATACTATCCGGGCAATATTCGGTAATCTACATGGTATATGTATACAATATGGTTATTTACCTAAGCTGGATAGAGGACATATGATTCTGCAGAATTATCCCCTGAGACGGTCAACATGTTAGGTAAAACAGCAGATGAAATCATCCGAGAAGAAGTAGAGAGCGTTCGCGCAAGAAGAATAATACTGGACCAATTAGAGGGCGGTCCCAAGTCAGGCAGTGAACTGCGCGAAAGCATACGGAAAGACATGACAGCGACACTTATCGAGAAGAAGGGAAAGGAACAGGTTAAGGTTGAGAAGGTCGTGGTATCTGATCCAAAGCTCTACCATAATACCAAGCACCTAGAAGACGAAGGAATAATCAAGAGCAGAAAAGAATCCAAGGAGAGAATCTATGAACTCTGTCCCAGGGCAGTTCATCCAGTCCGCAGAGCTCTAAGCATTAAGCGCCCACTGGCTTATGTTGCATCACTTGAACAACCAGATGACCAACGCCCGTTCATTCTTTGGCTAAGCAAATCAAAAGAATTCAGACCTCGCAACTTGCTTTTATTTGTCGAGGCTAGAACTTGGCAAAGACAAGTATTAAGAAGTGTTGATAGATTCATTCCGGACGGTACGGGCGGAAAGTGGGATACCGAATGGTACGATATTCCACGGGAGATTACCAGCAAGCAACAAGGGGCGGACCATGGAAATCTTCCAGCCACATATGATTTTATCCGAGATGTTGTCATTGACTATATTCCGTCCCACGATATTGTGGTGGACATGTCGATGGGAACCCCCCTAGTCCAAGCAGCATTGACTAGAATGACGGAAGAATATGCACTCCGTGGAATATATGTAGAGAAGTATGATGTTGACGGAACAGTAGTCACCCAAGTGCATCCAAGGGAGTCCCAGAATGACTTCTGGTAGTGATAATCCGGCATTGAAATGGGAAGAGGTTCAGTTTGAAGAGGAACTCGGGTATCTTCTGGATTTGGTACAAGAATCAATTTCAGAAACGCCTCCCGAAAACACACGAACTCTGAGGAAAATGACTCGTTGGAGTAATATGCTATCTGGCATTCGCACATCCATTCAACATATTGAGGAGGGGCTTCAACCAAGACTTGAATCAGAGCTCGGTGTGCCTTTGAATAAAAGGGGGTTGCTGACCACTTCCCTTTTCCAGCCCAGTACTAAGAATGTGTTCTTGGAAATTCAGACCCACTACTCTGAGGAAAACGCAACATGTCATGTGCAGAAACTTGAAACATTGATCGGTTTAAGCGAAATCGCAAAGGTGTTGGGTCTCTTAGGAGATGCAGTTATCGACATCGCCATTTTGGACCATCTATGGGAACCTGATGCATCTCGTGTCGGCAATCTGACTCAGCGCCGTTCACAATTAGTGAACAATGAACATCTGGCTCGGATATGTGATAAACTTGGACTATACGACCATCGTATCCACTTTGACCCAGAAACGCAAGAAAAATCTGAGATGGAACACATCAAGGGAACTCTCGTAGAGGCATTGTTTGGTGTAATTTACATGGAACGAGGTTTTGAAGAAGCTAAAAAACTCGCTACCATCCTTTTCTGAGTGAAGTAGTTCCTTAATAGTCCGAGAAGCCATAATCATCTTCACGATAGGGCGGATGCCTTTCAGACGGAAATTCCTTATCAAATTTCGAGCGAACTTGGTTGGCTATTGATGGGTCTGAGTATATTCGCACAGCAGGAATTGTGCGTTTCTGTTGCCTGAGGGCTTGTAAAAGAGGGCGACCTTCTTCAGTTTCTGATAGCGGAACTACATCAAAGCCTCGCATACCACCAAGCAAGATTGGAATATTCCGGAGAAATTCTTCGCCAAGGATAGGGTTAACGACATCAACAATCACGTTTCCAACATCATCAACCAGCTCTAGTTCTACCTTGGTCAATGCATCTATGTCATTAAGAGTTGAGAGGAGAAATTCTTGGGAATCTTCATCAAATGACGCTATTGGTCTTGATGTCACAACCTTGAACAAGCGTCGATATCGGATGCGAGCAGCATATTCCTTGACGAAATCAATATCTGATTCAGCAAGCCATCTGTAAAGGTCAGCATCAGTCATTCTGGTAAACAATCCGATGCACTCATTCTTCGTCAGTTTTTCTTCCTTCATTCTATAGTACGTTGCTTTTGATGTCAAAGCCTCAGCAACACGTACTGCATGATGCAAGTAGAGGTCCGCAAACATCCAAGACCTGCTTAGTATTAGTGACTCAAGAGAATGGAGAGCCTTCAGCATAAATGCTCTACGATATTCTCCATCATTTTTGATGACTCGATTTGTCAGGAGAACCCGTTCTGCAGGAAATATTCCTAGCTCTACACCACTGAAATGGGCGTCCCGGATTAGGTAGTCTGTTTTGTCCAGATCAAGAGGACTATCCAGGAAATCTGTCAATAGCGCGAGAATGGGGTCTTCGGTATCTCCTTTCAGAATAGATACGAGGGTTTCTGGACCGATATCATTTTCGCGTAGAATGTCTGTGAGGCCGCTATTCAGGATTAGGAATTGTCCCAAGTCAGTATGAGATAGACCTGCCCAGTTCTCCAGGGCGAATTCAATGGTATGAGATGTGGGGGGATGACCCACATCGTGCAGAAGTGCAGCGATTCTAAAGAGCTTTTGATGATATGGTTCTAAGAGTCGAGATAAGGGCACAAAACAAGCCTCATCCAAGTTTTCACAGTAGTTTACAACACGTATGCACTTCTGGGCAAGAAAACTCGTGCCGATGCAATGTTCGAAACGTGTGTGAGTTGCTCCGGGATAGACAACATGAGCAGGACCCAGCTGCTTCACATATCTGAGCCGTAGCATTTCCCAGGATGATATAATATCGAGTTCCCAGGGTTCTAGGAGAATTGCTCCATGTATAGGGTCCTGGATTGCCTTCTGTCGTGTTTGTGGTTCTCCAAGATCCAAGATTTTGTTGTGGTAGGTAATGCTTTCCTGGATATTCTTCCAATCTCTGCCATTCTCTTTTCGGGCTCTTCTGATATTCTCTTCTCTAATACCAGTCAAACGAATTAGTCGAATTGTATCAATCTCAAGAGCGTCCTTCACGGTCCAAACCCACAGTCAGATGCGTTGGACCTATATTTAAGCAGTGGTGGAGGTCTTCTGTATTTCAAATACTCATGGATTTTACGCAAGTTCTCACGCTCTGATATTCTAATGGGCTTGTTCCGCTCATTCTTTCACATATGTCATCCGGATTGCAATACCCAAATTCCTCCATGGTTTCGCAGCGGGGAACAATTTGAGAGTGATGCAATACCGCCTCGTTTTCTAGTTAAATGTCCGATAAGAGTGTCAGATTTTTCCCTAGCTGTGCTCACCATGAATTCTGTGGGAGATTAAATAGCCCCAGTCAGACTCAATACTGGACTAGGTGAGTGGGCCAGCGCCATCTCGCGGAGCTCGCCGCCGAAAGCCCGAGGGAAGTCCACGACTTCTCGACGGAGGTCCTTACTCTCCACCAAAGGGACTACATCAGCTCCCGGAGAGTCCGCGGCTGTTCACCATGCTCAGACGAGTCTTGCTGC
>CAZYLT010000005.1:0-181999 GCA_964648855.1 uncultured archaeon | reverse complement strand
GCTCCTTCTTTTCTAAATCTGACAGATACCTACCGCACGGACATGGCATTTTACGACACATTAAAAAGGCAGGTCTAAATCAAGATTCATTATAATAGGTGAAGAAGGTATGTGCCGCCAATTTTATTATGCCCGTTAGGGGTCTCATTCTTGCAAACAAGTAGCATTATAGATACCGTATCCTTCATCACTAAATCAATACTATTGGGAGTTCTGAAGACACATGACTAAACAGCAAATAACAGAAGGAGAACAGCGAGTCTTGGAGGAAATGGATGCTATCTCCGGGAGAGTCAGTGCAGAGGAGTTATCTAAGCGAATGGGGGACAAAAAGGAACGAGTCATTTCGATTTTGAATTCCCTCGATCAAAGGAAGCTCGTTTCTTTAATAATTGAAGAAATACCATCCTATCATCTGACCGAAGAAGGGTCCGAGTATACAAGTCATGGTCTTCCAGAAATCAGACTCTTCAATGCAGTAAAGGAGTTGCATGGCAAGGCGACCATGGACGATGCGGTGGAAAAAAGTGGGCTAACGCAACGCGCACAGGGTATTGCAATCAATTGGGCTAGAAAGAAAGGGTGGCTGAAAATTGGGAAAGAAAACGGAGATACTGTGCTTGAAACCGTCACAGAAGACGTGGATTCAGATATAGAAGATCTCCTATCATATTTGACCAAGAATAGTCATATTCCGGAGAACTTGGATAACGTAAAACAAGAAGCCCTTTCCCGGACGCTTGTGGAAGAAACAACGAGAAAGAAGTTTGAAGCTGAAATTACTGACCGTGAAACGGTGAGAAGCCTAATCTCTGTACAAGGTGGAGGAGTCACTCATCTCACGCCAAGCATGATTACCGAAGGCACTTGGAAAGAAGTTGAGTTCAGACCTTTCAATGTAGAGGCTCATCCAGCCCCCGTATTTCTTGGGAGAAAACACCCATATGCGGAATTCAACGACTGGTTAAGAGAGATACTCATTGGCCTCGGATTTGAGGAGTGGTTCGGCCCGTATGTTGAAACTGAATTCTGGAACAATGATGCTCTCTTTGTACCCCAGGACCATGTTTCCAGAGAGATTCAGGACCAGTTCAGAGTTGACCAGCCCTATTCTCATGGAGATATTTCTGACAATAAATACTACAAAGCAGTCAAGAGTGTTCATGAAGATGGTGGAGATACAGGTTCCAAGGGATATCAATCCACCTTCAGCAAGGAAGTTTCAACGCGACTTTGTCTAAGATCTCATACCACGCCAGTTTCAATGAGGTTCCTTCACGACCACCGGCTCTCACCACAGAAAATGTTCATTATTGACAGAAATTTCAGGTCAGAAAAACTCAGTGCGAGTCATGCCATGGAATTCAACCAGTGTGAGGGAATTATCATGGATGCTAACCTTACTCTGAAGGATTTGATGGGGTACATCACTGAGATTGTGGAAAGCGTTGGAATTAAGAAGATGAAGTTCAAACCAGGGCAATTTCCATTCACAGAACCGAGCATTGAATGCTTCGCCAAACACGAAGAGCTAGGTTGGATAGAAGTTGCGCCAGGAGGCATCTTTAGACCTGAAGTGACAGCACCCTTGGGTATCAAAGACAGCGTTCTCGCATGGGGCATAGGATCGGGTCGATTGTATATGGCTTCCATGGGAATTAGTGACATCCGAGATCTGTACAGCAAAGATTTGAGCTGGATACGAAGGAATTACTTCTTGAGGTGATTATAGAATGATAGTAGAGTGTAAAATAGACGACTTGCTTGAGTTGATTGGCACAGAGATGAGCATTGCTAAACTTGAGGAAACTCTATTCCTTCTCAAGGCGGAAGTTGAGGAAGTGAAAGGAAACCAAATTCAGATTGAAATCAACCCCGATCGACAAGATATGCTGTCAGCAGAAGGGATAGCCCGTGCGGTCAAGTCATTCATTGGAATCAACACAAAACCTCATCGCTACGAAGTAGTTGCCTCGGGAAAGAAGATTGTCGCAAAGAGGGGATTGGCAAAAATCAGGCGGTATATCTCATGTGGCATTGTCAAGGGTCTTGAGAGCCATGATGAATTGATCAAAGAATACATGAGATTGCAGGAGGCATTGACTTCAACACACGGAAGAAATCGTCGGAATGCTTCAATCGGTCTCTATGTTCACGATGATTTGAAGTTTCCAGTCAAATACTATGCAGCAAAACCTGAGAAGATAGAGTTTGTTCCATTGGGCAATGAAGAATCCATGAGAGCTCGAGAGATTCTTGAGAAGCATGAGAAAGGACAAGAATTCGGATATATCATTGACAAATTCAAGAAATGGCCACTCCTTGTTGATGATGAAGATAAGATACTCAGTCTCCCACCCATCATTAATAGTAATGATTTGGGAAGAATTACAGTGGATACAGAGAATATCTTTGTGGAAGTGACAGGCACGCACTTGCCTACAGTTAACCAAGCACTGAATATTATGCTTACATCGCTCGTTGAACGTGGTGGAACTATTGAATCCGTGGAAGTACATTATCCCGATGGCAAATCTGTTGTTACACCAAGTCTAGAGCCCACCAAGATTCGCCTAGACCTTGGAGAAGTTCAAAGTCTAACAGGTCTTGACCTGACCACCAGACAAGTACTAGAGTGTTTGAGAAAGATGGGCTACGGAGGGAAGGCTATTGGTAAAGAAACCATAGAAGTAGAAATTCCGCCTTATAGGGTAGATGTCTTGCATATAGTTGATGTTATAGAGGATGTCGCCATTGGATACGGATTTGACAAAATTCAGCCCACTATGCCCGAAACAATGACAAGAGGCAAGTTGCTCCCCGCAACGCGATTGAAAAACAAAATTCGAGATTTACTCATTGGCGCAGGATACCAAGAAATTCTGTCCTATATCCTTAGTTCGCCTGAAATATTGAATGATAAGATGCTCAGAGATAGTGACCTCGTTGGTACACTCAATCCGAAGAGCAGGGATTATTCAGTTCTCAGGAACTCCTTGCTCCCTATCTTATTGGAATTTATCTCCCAGAATCAGCATGCCGATTATCCTCAAAAAGTATTCGAGATTGGGGATATCATCACTCCTGACAAGGAGAAAGAGACTCGGTCAAGGCAGGTACCTTCTGTTGCAGGAGTCATCATTGACAGTGAGGTGAATCTCACAAATCTAATGAACGAACTAGGTTTTCTACTCAGAAATCTTGGTTTGGACGAAGATTTTTCATTTACACGAAACACGAACCCTGCTTTCATCGAAGGTAGATATGCAACCATAGAAGTGATCAGTGAATCGATTGGCTATTTCGGACAGATTGCGCCTATTGTCCTAGAAAACTTCAATTTATCAAAGCCCGTTATTGGCTTTGAGATAGAGATTCCTACAAAGGGCACTTGGAATCCTGCATGAAACAATGGTATTGCTTCACGGAAGAAATAAAAGAATATAGAGAATCTGAGAGTGAACCGCTATTGTGCAATAGAGGTGCCTCCCATGAAGATATCATTCGCGAACACTGGTGAAGGAAAATGACAGAAGAGACCGGTGATTTTGACGGATTCAAGTTTAGAGTTGTTTTATTGGGTGAGGCTGCAGTAGGAAAGACATCAATCCTGAGAAGATACACTCAGAACACTTTTGAAGAGGAATATAAACAAACAATTGGAACCACTTTTGCCTCAAAGGATGTTAAAGCTGAGATAGATGACGAGAAGAGGCAGATTCGCCTAGTCGTTTGGGATATGGGCGGCCAAGCAACTTATCGCGAGCTCCGTCGGCAGTATATGAAAGGAGCCACAGGAGCCATTATTGTCTATGATGTGACACGACCAGAAACTTTCATGGCGATGAACAACTGGTTTGAGTCATTTCGAGAGATCTGCCCAGATGCAATTACCATAATCTGTGCGAACAAAGTTGACCTAGAAGAGGAGAGAATAGTCCCTGTTGAGCCCGGACATATGCTCAGAGATTGGTTTCAGGCTTCATATTATGAGACTTCTGCCAAGACTGGTGAGAAGGTAACAGATGTATTCTCAAAACTTGCAGAAGATCTCATGAGGAAACATCTCGAAGAAAAATCACAACCGAGCATGTAAATCCTCGATTCAAGCTTCACGGTCATACGAGAGGGAAATAAATGCTGGTAAGAAACTTCATGACTGAAATAATCGTCACGGCTGAGGAGGATGTCTTGGTAGAGGATGCAGCAAAACTGATGGCTGCAGAGTCTATTGGCTCCCTGATTATTACGAATGATGATGTCTTATCTGGAATGGTAACAAGACAAGATGTTGTATCTGCTCAGCTGCTGTCAGAGGAAACGTACCGTTCTCTAACAGTTGGAGATATCATGCATAGTCAAGTTGTTAGTGTATCGCCAGATTCTGATGTTGGACAGGTGATATCCCTGATGAATAGTACTGGAAAACATCATCTACCAGTGGTCGATGGAGATGAGATTATTGGAATGGTTGCTGCTTCCGACATCATCAGGGTTCTTGCCACTTTCAAACTGGTAGCAAAAGCGACGGAAGAAGACTAAGTAAGACCGTATTTTGGTATCTCTTCCCTTAATTCGTTCTTGATTTTCAGGATGTCACGAGCTTGGAGTTCATGGCGAAGATTATATGACTTGACGATTGCAGCCCATTTGTCGATTTTAACCATGATTGGGTCTGAAGGAACAATCTTGGTAATATTCTCTTTAGCCTCGGTCATGGTGTCCAGAACATCACCAGCAACACAGCCCATCTTCAGAGAATCAACAATTCTCTGAAGCTCATCTGCTATCTTTATGGAACGGTCAGCGGGAATGGAACTTGTTGCAGGTACAGCTGATTCGACTTGAGATCCCGCTTGCGCAGCTGGTGCTGCTTGCGGAACTTGTCGGGGAATTGATGCTATCATCTCTTCAACTGAAGAAACTAATTCAGCAGAAACCGATTTGAATCTCTCATCTAATCTCTTGGAGAAACCATCCAATTCTTCAGCGACAACACTATGAATCTCGTCTTTCGAAATGCCGGTAGGACCTTCTGCAGGCTTCTGAGAAGTCGAAATTGCCTCTAGAATCTCATCCTTTGCTTCCCGAATATCGCTCTTTATGTCGGTAGTTGAACTAAGTATGGTGATCATTCTCTTGAGAGTTTCCCCTAGACCCTCGATTTTCTCTTCTATTTGATCAAGCCGATTCAGGAATTCTTCAGCCATGGTATCACAACTGTTTGCTATTCATCCTCCACATTGGCAAATGGAATAAAAAAAGGTATGTTGTGTGATGCCCCTAGAAACGATAAATGCATATTCTGGATATTAGATTAGTTATTGAAATCGCCTATTTTGGGGCATACATTACAAGTATCCCTAAAAGCGAAAGAATTTCTAAAATAACTACGAAACACTTTGCCAGAAGCATTAAATGATAAAGAAGCAAGCTCGTAAGCAAATCAACACTAGGAATGATATTAGTGTCGACTGACGAAATATCCCATATGTTCAAACTCGTGGCTCTAGGAGACGGAGCTGTGGGCAAAACTAGTTGTATCAAGAGATACACTGAGGGGAGTTTCAGCGACCGCTATATCATGACGATAGGAACAACATTTGCGCTAAAGACCGTTGAAGTCAACATGCCTGAGTCTGACCCAGTAAAGGCGCGCATAGTTCTTTGGGATCTTGCAGGTCAACCCACGTACAACGAATTGCGAAGACGTTACATGGCTGGAGCAACCATGGCAATGATTGTATACGACGTTACACGTCCGCAAACATTCCTAGATGTAGGTGAGTGGTTCACGAAATTCATAACAGTGTGTCCAAATGCCGTGGTGGCTGTTGTTGCGAACAAGATAGACAGAGCAGACAGGCTTGTGCCGCCGGAATCAGGAGAAATGATTAGAAAATGGCTGGATGTTCTTCACTATGAAACCTCGGCAAAGACTGGAGAGAACATAGACGAACTCTTTTCTAAGCTAGTGACACAAGCCATTCAAAAGCAGCGAAAAATGGGTTCTTTGGACCATGCAATTGAAGACGCACCCACAAGAGAGATTGAATAGCACTATCGGTGGGGTAATCAGATGTCATCTCGCCAGCAAATAGGAAAGGGATTTATTGGACACATAGTATTATTGGCCTTGAATTTCTTTGTCTTGGTTGGAATAATTGAGAGCTTTCAGCTATTCACATCAGACCTACCATTTCTCAATTGGTTAGTCCTAGGATTTATGTTGGCACATTCAACTGCATTACTATCAATACAACTGGGCATACAGATACTAGAGCTAATCCGTGTTCGGATGCCCACCCTACTAATTAGCTATTACTTCCAACTAAAAGACTCACAGACTATCGCAATCCCCCTACTGGATCCCACAAAGAGTAAGCTAGCAGTACTTATTCTCATTCTGATTATCAGTGGAGGTCCGGTTCTCTATCCTATCTTTGGCGTATACGGTTTTCTATTGGTAGTTAGCTATCTTGCAGCAAATCCATTCAATCCATCCACTATTCTATCCTATTTCGAGCTGTTTCTTAATTGGATGCCGCCCATCTTCATTACCATAATCGGAATAGTCATCCTATCTGTGGTGATAATTGAATTCAGGCATGTATGATGTCTTTTTCAAAGTCTTCTGTCATGACCGTATCATACCTATCAGGACCCAAGGACACGACCCCAACTTTAGTACCGCAGTATCTAGCTATTTCGTGAAGGTATTCTCTCAGCTCTCCGGGCAGATTCTCATACCCTGCATCAACTATTTCACTCCAGTTTCCATTTGCAGGCGCATGCCAACCTTTGAGAGTTTGATAAACCGGCGATAGATGTTCATAGGTTTCATTACATGCCGGGAGAGTTCGGATTTCCGTCCCATCAAGCTCATACGCCACGCAGATATCTACATCTTTGACTCCTGACAGTACATCTGCTTTTGTGATAGCAATGTACTTTGCACCATTCAAACGGATACTATATCGCAACGAAACTAGGTCTAGCCAGCCACAGCGTCTCGGACGACCCGTCACAGTTCCATATTCGTTACCTAGTTCCTGTAATTTACGTCCGATATCATTGCGCAATTCGGTTGGAAATGGACCGGTTCCAACCCGTGTTGTATATGCTTTTGCAATCCCCAAAACATCACCTATTTTTGAAGGTGGAACTCCAGACCCCGTTGCCGCTGCAGATGAAATGCAGTTTGAACTCGTTACGAAGGGATAAGTGCCATGATCTATATCTAACAAGGCACCCTGTGCGCCTTCAAACAGAATCCTCTTACCAGCGTCAATTGCCTCCAAAAGGAATTCAGAGCAGCTGCAAATGCTGTTGCTCAATCCTTGCATCAATGCCTTGTAATCAGAGAAGGCTGTCTTCATTTCTGGAGTTTGCTCTTCATTATGAAGACGCGTGAGTCTATCGATTGATTTGGATTCCATTAACTCCCATTGTGTGTTTCTGCCGTTCTGGTAGAAGTCGCACACTCTCACACTCAGTCGCGCATGTTTATCAGAGTAGGTTGGTCCAATACCGCGTTTGGTAGTGCCAACCTTTTGATTTCCTTTTTGTTTCTCTCGTAGTCCATCTAGCGTAATCTGGTAGGGTGTAATGATGTGTGCTCTATCAGAAATTCGCAGTTGGAAATGCTTCCCTCTCTTACGGAGACTATCAATTTCATCACTTAGAATTTTAGGATCTATGACGACACCATTACCAATGACAACCATTTTCCCCCGAACCGCTCCCGTGGGTAAAATTCTGAGCTTAAAGATTTCCTCGCCAGATTTCACCGTATGTCCTGCATTACTCCCTCCTTGAAAACGGACAACAATATCGAAATAAGGCGATAGCACGTCAATAAGCTTTCCTTTTCCTTCGTCACCCCATTGAAGGCCAACAACAACTAGATTCATAGTCTTCTCGCCCGCTTCTTATACGACACTGATAATTCTTATGAAAAGCTACCTACTCCGCGAGTTGGAGTTCTGAGCAACCAAGTTAAGAGACACATTAGGCTTGGATTTATATGAGTGCAAAATCTTTCAGATTCGAACCACATTGATACGTCCTGATATTGTCGTAGTTGGAGCAGGTTCCGCTGGGTGCGTTGCCGCACGGAGGTGTGCCGAGATGGGACTACGAACATTATTGCTGGATAGAAAACAAGAAGCAGATGTTGGGAGAAAGGTCTGCGGGGATGAAATAAGTAGATCTCATTTTGATGCAACTGGAATTGAATACCCACATGGAAATGAGATATCAAGTGTAATCTCCGGTGCGGATGTTTACCCTCCGAATATGGAAAATATACTGAATGTCCGAGGCTGGTCTGATTTTGATGGATGGACCGTGAGTCGTCACTTCTTCGGACAGCGCCTTCTTCAGGAGGCAAAAAATGCAGGAGTTGTTTTTCGACCACAATCACATGTGGGCGGGCCTATAATGGATGGAGACCGGGTAGTGGGAGTCTACAGCAAAGATGGACCCTCAGGTGAAGAGGTCAATTTCTACTCCAAACTCGTCATTGATGCCAGTGGATTCTCTGCGGTGGTTCGGAAAAAAATCGATAACCCACTCGTAGAACAGAATATCGACAAACGGGATATTGCGTTATGCTATAGAGAAATATTGAAGCTCGAGAAGCCTCTGCAGGAATCAGAGGTAGCACGAGTCTTTCTTGGTGGTTCTTATTCACCAAATGGATATTCCTGGATTTTTCCAAAAGGAAACAAGAGTGTTAATGCAGGAGTTGGTGTAACGGGCGGCGAAGGACAAGGGTCTCCCAAGAACCTATTTCTTTCATTCAAAGATGAGTATGACTTGTTTCAAGGCAGTGAAATCATTGATCGAGGAGGAGGAGCGGTACCCGTCCGCAGGCCATTGAAGAGCTTGGTTTCAGATGGCATAGCCTTTCTTGGGGATGCAGCATTGATGGTCAATCCAATTCATGGTGGAGGCATTGGTGCAGGAATGAGAGCAGGGATGATTCTAGGAGAAGTTGCAAAAGAAGCAATTGTCAGAAGAAATCTGACAGCCGACGGTTTGTGGCATTTCAACTCAAGATTTCTGTCCAATTTTGGAAGAAGACTCGCATCTTTAGAAATTTTCAAGCGGCTGCTTGCTGATGTAACCGATGAAGAGATAAATTATGGGTTTGAAAAGCGTCTTCTAGAAGCTGAGGACCTGATGGCCGCGAATCGAGGGGAAGGGTTCTCGTTCGGGATTTTCGACAAGCTGAAACGAGTAAAGCGAGGAATTGGTAACATCACCCTTTTGAGGAAGCTCCAACGAGCTGCAAGTCTAATGAAGAAAATGGATTCGACCTATTCACAATATCCTAATTCGCCAACACAACTAGAAGAGTGGAATGAATCTGTAATCTCCATTATCAATCAGGCTGTATTCAAATGAGTTGGAATGCCCCTCTAACAGGGGCATCGCTGTCTATACGTCCTGGATTCCTTCCTTAGTAATCGTGAATACTGCTTCACCCTCTGGTAGGTGTGGAGAATCCACGAGACGACATATTCTTCGTTCGCCCTTTGACTTGCGAAGGTAGCATCTAGTTTGGGGAACATGAGCTAGAACGTGGCCCCCAACAGGAGTCGTTGGATCGCCAAAAAATGCATCTGGTCTGGCCATGACTTGATTGGTAATATAGACCGCCATATTATTTACCTCTGCACCGCGCTGGAGGTGGTGAAGATGTTTGTTAAGCTTCTGTTGCCTAGCCGCCAATGTACCCCGTCCCGTATATTCTGCACGGAAATGACTGGTCACAGAGTCTACAATTAAGAGTTTTGCATTTTTCTCAGGAGCCATCTCCATTGCTTGATCGCACAAGAGAATTTGATGGTCAGAGTTATAGGCTCGCGCCCAAACCACATTCTTCAGAACCTCCTCGGTATCAAGCCCTAGATGCTCGGCCATGTCAACAAGCCTTTCAGGACGGAAAGTTCCCTCTGTATCTACGTAGATTGCAGTGGCTGAGAGACCACCTTCATCTGGGGACAATTGAATATTTACTGCTAATTGATGAGCCATTTGTGTCTTTCCAGACCTGAATGAACCATACATTTCAGTAATTGCTTGTGTTTCGATACCGCCGCCGAAAAGTTCATCCAGAGCTTTGCAGCCAGTTGTGATTTTTCCTGCAACTCGTCTGCGCTCGAGCAACAAGTCTGCGGTTTCAAACCCGATATCGAGCATCTCACGGGCTGCCTTGATAATCTTGTTTGCAGTAGTTTCACCTATTGAGCCGGCAGCTGCCAATTCACTCGATGAAGCAGCTGCAATAGCCTCCACACTCTTGAATCCAGCTTCTACTAATCGTTTGCCTATTGCAGGACCAACACCAGGAAGGTCTGTGAGCTCATAATCAGGCAATTCATCATCGAATTCCTCATCTTCTTCCTCAAATTCCTCGTAATCGACATCTTCCTCGTCGTTCTCATCATTTTTTGGTGACATCTAATTGACCTCCCTCGAATGCTCGAAGATTTTTTGCACTATATTCTCAAGCATCCCGTCTTACTGTAGTCGGGATACTAGGTATAAAAATGGCACTAACGGGCACTCCGAGTTAGAACTTGATATGCAACATCCACTTGACTCATTAGATGCATGCTCTGCCTTCAATGTCTATTGATATGAATCGAATCTGATACTAAGACTTAGTTAGTGTGACGAGAATAAACTCCTCTTGAGGAGCAATTCTAATTCCCCCAACATTGGTTTGTATCTGAATAAACTGAAGCTCGCCACCCTCTTTCACCTGACGGATAATCTCCTTTGTTTTTCCAATCAAGGAGCTTAACAGCGCAGATATCTCCTCTGCGCGTTCCAGACTCACTCCCCATGTGTTTATGGGAAATCCCTCAGGGCTGATGAATAGTGCTGCATAGATATCTGGAAATTTGTTCGTTATATTCTGAATAATTCGTTCAAAGACTTCACGTTTGGGCATTGCAGGCATGTGGTAGCACATCCATAGGAGTTTCTCTGAGCTCCGTATTATTATGAAAAGCTTGGACTCAACAAAAGCCTTTTGGCGATGATTACCCGCCGCCTAGATATGCTCAAAAATGGTAGATTGAAGCCTCAAACCCATACTTACAACCAAAAGGAAGTTGAACTAAGGTGAAATATGGTGATGAATCGCTTGATTTGTCAGGAAGAAATGTGACTTTGGCACGTGCCATTTCAAGAGTTACTCCCGCCCCAATTATCAATCTGGTAGCTGGCGCAATCATGTCAATTGCTTCTTCCAACAGACTGGGGCCAATACTAATCCCTGCCACATCAATACTAATTTGCATGATATTCATGGTAGTCCTTCCTGTGATGCCGATCATAATCGAGGCATATAGAGGAAATGTAGACCTAGATGTTTCCAAACAGGAAGTCAGAACCAGATTTTTCGCGTATGCAATATTCTTCTATATGATTGCATTCTCAATCTACTATGTTGTGAACGCTGAAGTTATGCTCTATTTATCTGGAGCATATATTACAGTAACAACAGGAGTGATGCTTGTCAATAAGATTTCTAAAGTCTCGGTTCACGGAGCAGGTGTCGGGGGACCCGGAACTGCGCTTATTATCGAATATGGTCTACTCGCTGCACCTATTATAATAATCTGGATTCTGGTTGTCTGGTCAAGGACCGCGCTGAAACAGCACACTCTAATACAGTCTCTCAGTGGAGTCATTCTTGCTGCAGCAATCACGATTCTTACCTATTACATTCTTCCAATGTTGATGTAATGAGAAGCACAATCTCCACAGAAACAGATGATACGAGCTTTGTTCATATAGTGAAGTTCAACAATCAACACTGTGGCAAGGCAAGTCGGCAACAATTCGTGCCATTCAACTGAAAGAGTTGTTCTTAACCATGGACAAAACGATAGAGTGCCCCGAGTGCGGAAAGAAAGTTGGAAAGGCATCTACATTTTGCATGAATTGTGGAGCTAGACTTGCTGCACCTAATGATCAAACTCCTGAGGATATCATGAAAAGGGAGCTTGCTGAGGCAAAACAAGAAGCACGGGAAAAGGGATTTACGCGGATTGATATTGCCTCTGAAGAAAAGGCAAATGATGTGGGCACATCCACTCTTGAGGAATCGGCACTTGAACCACTACCAGAACATGAGGAAGAACTACCTCCTGATGACTTATTGTGGGACTCAGACAAGGCAGAGCCCAAAGATGGCATGCCTATCGAGGAAGATGATGTCAAAATTCCATTGGAGAAAGATCAAGATTTCGGTACACTGTCAGACAGCAAAACCAAGATTGAATCAGATATGTCTTGGGAAATTCCAGAGATGGAGGCAGATGACGTCAAAGAGGGAATGCCATTCAAAGAGATAAAACCTCCCGAAGTTAAGTCTACCAAGCCGATTAGGTCTACAGAAAGAGAGCAAGCAGTACAACACCTCTTTCCCGAAGGTAAATACGAAACAAGCGAAGATTTTGTTGAGAGAGTAGTGGGAAAACCAACAGAAATTAAGGCACCCGATAAAATGCAGGAGCTTGATACACCATCATGCCCAAACTGTGGTGTCGCCTTATCCGATGATGATTTTGATTATCCATCCTATGTCTATGAGGCTATGGCTCAGGCACGAATGGAGTTTGGTGAACAGAAAGTCGACGAGAATGAACACGAGTTCGCAATCGAACAATTCGAAAAATCGAAGAAACTCGCCGAACGCGCATCAAATGAAAAGATGGTCAAGGAGTCCATTAAGAAAATCGATGAGGCATATGAGAAGATGGCTGAGTTCCATTTTGACCAAGCAGAGAGTCACAAGAAAGCAGGACAGTACGAATGGGCAATTGTACAATACAAGAAAGCTAGAGAAATATACATGTTGACCACAGATAAGAAGATGCGGGCTAAAGCTGCTGAGAAAGCTCGCGATTGTTATGTTGATTGGGGCGAGTATTTGGAGGATAAGGCAGATGAGTTGGCAAAGCATGGCAGAACTCGCGAGGCTTTAGCGACATATCAAGAGGCAGCTGAGAAATACAAGGAAGGGGGCAATAACAAGAAGCTCAGGGGTCTTGACAAGAAAATCAGGAAGGCTTGATTTCGGAGACTTATTGCTTCTAGTTCGATATCTCAGATGCTGGTTCAAATTTGTTGAGTTTCAATATATTGCTCCTGAAGATTTTATCAACATCATCCTCTGAATAGCAAAATTGAGGACAGATAGAACTAACAGCAGCATATTGATCTTCGAGAATACTTGCCCTAAAACCTCTGGGAAAGAACGAGGAGTCGGTTCCAAAGACAATACGGTCAGGACCTCCAGCTCTCAAGGCCTTCTCAAATATTTTCGTTAGCGAGAGGTCATATGGAAGATACTTCATCCAAGAATTGCTGCCACTAGTGTCCATATAGACGTTTTCTGTTTGATACATTAGCATGAGAACTTCCCGGAAGAAACCTGCCCCAAAGTGCGCGATCATGAAATTCAAATCCGGAAAGTCATGAGCGGGTTTCTGTATATCAAGCGGATTACCATATCTAAGATTCGCTGTGGAGCCAATTGTTATTCCAAAATGTAGCATTACCAAGAGGCCTTGCTTTAGAGCTTCTTCGTAAATAGGATACACAATTTCGTCATATGAATGAAAGTCCCATGAGGTAGGATAGAGCTTGATTGCTTGAAAGTTGTCTCTTCCAGCCCGTTTCACAAGATCAATGGCGTTTTCATTGGCAGGGTTGATATTTGCATTTCCCATAAACCTACCTGGATATCGTTCACGCACTTGATTGAATTCATCCCATGACTCCTCCCCAACCATCATCCCGATTGCAATTACTCCATATTTATTGAGCTCTTCAATCCACGCTTCGCCGATATCCCAGTCCACATCAGGTATTTGAAATTCCTTCATATCTGTATGAGATGACACTCTCTCACGTATTTTGCTAATTGACTGCGAATCGTTAATTATAGATTCAACAGTGCTTCTTGTCATAAAGTGCGCATGTGCATCAATAACCGGGATACCAACAGTGGACTCAATCATTTTTCTCACCAGTTGTGCAGGCATTAAACCCTACACTCATTGGAAATTCACTATAGTGTAGATGATTCAGACTTCTTAAGGATGTTGTAGTATGGTAATAAAGAATACGCCAAGTTCGACATATTATATTCATATGCGAGTCGTATTCTAATTCAGAGTTCAGCAGCTAGATCCAATCACCAGTTTCCAATTTTGTGGGCAGATACTCATCTGTAAGATACTTGAAAGAGTGACTTGCAAATGCTTGGATCTCTGCTTTTTCTCTGATTCTCAACATGAGCTCCAAATCTTTGACCCACTCTTTGTTCTTCTGAACGAATGGCTCCTTTAGCATTTCCTTGACTCTCTTGATATCCGAATCTTCCATGGGGATTCGGACACTCTTCGGAATATCAAAACGGTCGAGATCTCTACTCAATACACCAAGTAGCTTCAGCTCTGGAGTAGCAATGAATGGCGACTCATAGCTTAGACGCTTTGATCCTCTTAAGAAAACAGAGTAAATGTAGTGGCCATAAGGGTCCGAGTCCATAAGGGCAAATGCAGGAATCTCAAGTTCTCTTACAAGCATCTTGAGGAATGCGCGAGTTGCGATATCACCAGAGCCCTTTCCAGTTATGACGATACATGGTTGTCGGTTCCAGTATTTTGCCTCTGCTAGTCGCATCACTGCAGCATCCTTTTCCGACACAATGATGAATTCAGCATCGCTCTCGACGATTTCAACCTGATCCAGGAATGGGGTTATTGACCATCCACCGGTCCCCATCTTTGTGAGGTCTATCAAGTCGCCTCCGTCGCGTATAGTAACGCGGCCCAATGCAGACCCTCTCGCAGATGCAACTACATGGACGCTATCACGGGTTGTATGAAGCATGGAGGCTACATCTTCAATGAGTTTGTCGCTATATCGTTGGTCTCTAAACAAATTCACATCGCTATAGAATACTTCTCGCTTTGTTGCGTGCAGATTTTCATCAAGAAGACGGTAGATAATTTCCATCAACCTTGCGGTTCTGGTTGCATCGACAACCGAACCAAGAGAATGATATGGTCTAGAGATGGTCTTCGTACCCAATAGTAGCAGGTCTCTGAATTCGTCCCAGACTATATTGTCACTTGATCTGCTCGGGATTTCAAATGCTGGCCTTCCTGTAGTCAGAGCTTCATTAAGAACTTCGATTGCAACTTTAGCCAATTCATCCTTAGTTTCATCGCCCGTTAGCGCAACTACTTCCATTGTATCCGGCAGGTCTTCGTCAACAAGTTCTCCTTCCTCCTCCCGTTTGTCTATCTCTTCCCAGTGAGCTCTCATTTCTTTGGTTACTTCTTTGACCTTCTTGGGAACGGGCAGACCCGATTTTGTTCTCTTAACCTTGAAGCGTTTCAATGCCCTGCGTCCAGGCTTACGACGCCTTGAAGATTTAGTTTCGGTGGTAACAGGTTCTGCTATCGTTTCAAGTTCTGGAATAATATCTGCCACAGTTTTTACTAGCTTCTCTGCGCCTTTCTTCCCGACTCCATCAACTTCTTTTGCCATAGTTTTTGGGTCTGAGTCAGCAATTTTCTGTAGTGAATCATAGCCTGCATCTTTCAGGTTGGCTGCTGTTTTGGAGCCAATCCCAGGAATGCTAGTAAGTTTCACGCTTGGAATGTCTTTCTTCTTAGGTTTCTTGGCATTTCTAGGTTTAGGTGCTGCTTTCTTCTTTGCATCTGCAACCAAATCCTTGGCTCCCTTCTGTCCCAAACCTTCTATTTCAGAGCTCAATTTCGACGGTGACGTTTTAGATATCTTCTCTATTGTATCATATCCAGCATCGAAAAGCCGTCTCTCAAGTTTCTTGCCTACTCCGGAAAGCTTCCGTAAGTTCAAGTCTTTGGGTAATTCCTTCTTCTTCTTTTTTTGCTGCTTAACAAATTTGTTCGCGTCAGACAAAAGATCTGTGGCACCCTTCTTTCCCAACCCTTCGATATCTTTTGCTAATTCTGATGCAGAAGCTTTGGAGATTTTCTCTATTGAATCATAACCAGCAACAAAGAGTCTGGTCTCTAGCGTTTCTCCAACCCCAGGCAGGTTTTGAAAAGCTAGGTCTTTTGGTTTGTTCATTTTTCTAGAGATTCTTTTCGCATTGTCTACAATGTCAGATGCCCCCTTTTTCCCCATGCCCTCAACTTTATTCGCCAAGGTTGTAGGCTTAGTCTTAGAGAGCTTCTCTATCGATGAATATCCTGATTCTGCTAATCTTAACGCAAGTTTGGGGCCCACTCCAGGTATCTCTTTAAGTTGTGATAGGTCCGCATCTTTGGCCTTCTTGCTCTTTTTTTGTTTAGTTGATTTCTTCTTGGGGGCCATCTTCTTCCTTCTCCGAGTTGGTTTTTTGCCAGTATCTTTCTTCTTCTCGATGTCCTTGTCTTCCGCGGGCTCTTCATGCTCGCCCAGAGTTGTCTGTACACTCTTTGTCTTGGTTGACTTCTTCTTAGCCAAGATCTCCACTTCCGTAAGACATCATGTATCTATTCATCATCTAGCGGAACATCAGCAACGAGGTCACTGCCCTCGGTATCAGTTTCCGTTTCTTTTTGGTCGTCTTCAGTTTCGAAACCTGTTATAGCATCACGAATTTTGCCTGCAACTTGCTCAGCGTCATACTTCTTCTTGCCTAGGCCACCGTTAGCAATTGTGGTGAGGCTCTCTGCAAATTGGTCTGCGTACATCGCTAATATCCCAGCCCTTTTCGCCTTTCTTCTTGCGCGTTCTTTCTTTGTTATGAATCTCCTGAACTTCCGACCTGCTTCTTCCAGTGCAAGTTTGATTTCCTTCAGAAGGACTTCATCTTCAGCCAATGCTTGTTTGCTCTGACCTTTGAACATCACATGTACGTAAGCTCCACAGACATGGATGAAGACCATAACAGGTCCCTTTGGAATGCCGTTGTCAAAAGTATCAAGCTTGTAATTCTTCCAGTTGACCATAGCCGTTGCTTTCCAGGTCGCACAATCGCTATTATCGCGGAGTTTTGGAACTCGATTTACGAATCGCCAGAGCACCATAGGTGCGGATGTGGCCGGTTTTATTTCGCCACCATATGCAATGCATACCTCGACAGCGAATGAGAGGCCCTTACCTGATGTAGGCTTGCGAGTAACTGATGCGGTAAAATCGGGATTATATGCCATTTGTATGGTTTGCTCGAACACCTCCTCTCCTACAGGAACAACTGTGTCAGTTGGAGGAGCGTAGTAGTCTTCAGCAGAGAAAGCACGGTAAAGAAGCTCAACTTGGTCCTTGGTCAGTTTCTTAGTTTTCGTACGAGGGTCAATTTTTCTTAATTCGCGAGCCTTCAGCTCTTCATTCGTTGCATCTATGATTGAGTCGGCTTTGTTATTGCTAAGTCGCACAAATGCCTTCGTTAGAAATCCTTTGACATATGTCTGATCAGTTTCTCTCAGCAAGTCTTGGAATTCGCCAATTCTTATGCTTGCAGGATGAGGTTGTGCGTATTTGGGTTCATCAGGAAAATGCTTCACTCGGCGAGGATAAATATGAACTTCACCGTACGGGTCTATGAACACAATGGTGACATGTGCATTCAATAAAGATGCCATCTCAGCATAAATATCGGCGTATCCACGGCGATACTGGATGTTAAGATAGTGTAACCGGATATAGGTGCCTTGCTTGAATGGCAGCTTCATTTGTTTCGGCCCAGCCACGTAATCCTTCGTATTGGCAGTGGTTGTATAGAAATCAGCTGCTGTGCCCTTGTCTGCTGTGTATCGCTTTGTTATGGTAAATATTGGCTTGCCTGTAGTATTCTGTGCATCGCTAAACGCAGATGGTGCTCCGAATCCTTGACTGCCTCTTGTTTGCCTTAGTTTTTCAGACTTACTTGACGCTAGGTAAATTCCAAATTTCTCAAGGTCAGACGGTACCATCCCAATGCCAGAATCAAAGACTGTGAATTCGTACACCTTGAAGCCATCTTCGTCATCGATGGGGACAAGGTCTGGCATCTGAACTTCCTTAAGTTGCATTACAACTAATGGCTCTCGCTTTCGGATGAGTTTCTTAAACGGTTTTATGAATTTCTTGAACCCTTTGACTTTGTCATCCAGTAATTCGTCCTGCCGGGGTGGGATTTCAACCTCTTTCCCGGCACGAACCTTCTTCTCCAACTCCTTGCTTTCGCTAATGGTATCAGGAACATTGCCCACCAGTTCTTCCTTTATTTCTTCAACGAGCTCCGGATCCAGTTGGTCGGGAATCCTGGGTTTTCGTTTGATTCTCCACCACCAGCTCTCCAGGGCATCGATTGCATTATCGAGGAACTCAATGGTATACTGAGTGTGTTTGTTAAGACCCGTTTCAAAGCCCACTAGCTGTGTTCTTTTCCGCATGAACTTGGCGATGGTACCTTGTTTGATGTCGCCCGAAGATGCTTTGGTTGTTTTATTAGTTGATGGACTCAATTAGGTCACTCCATTTTGCACTCTATTCCCGGCTAAATGCCCCACTACTATGAGGATTGATAATATTTGCCCTGAATGTGCAGATTAGGGCGCTCTGCCTTTTAGTCGTTTTTCTGCTATCCTATAATATTTTCCCGTAGCTAGCCGGTTTCACGTTGATGGGTAGCGGTTGAAAGATAATAAACTCCATGAACACGTCCATGACCCGATAGCACATTCTAAAAAGGCCAAGTGGGATAACTAGAACTATGAACTCAGTCAGTGTAGAGCCTCTCAAGGGGATTCCCATAGTTGAGGAGGGAGATGACCTAGGAGAAATCATCTATCAGACGATTCAGTTGAACAAACTGAAACTCTCCAATGCCGATATAGTTGTCATAGCTCACACCATAGTATCAAAGGCTGAGGGAAGAATCGTGCATAGAGATGACATATCCCTCTCCAATGAAGCAAAAAGAATCGCTAAAAAGAACGGCTTTGATCCATATCAAGTTGCTCTGGCTCTGCGGGAGAGTACTGAGGTTCTCCGGATAGATAGAGCATTAATCACCGTCACTAAGTCGGGCAGGATATGCAATTTCAGCGGAGTCGACCATTCAAACGCACCACCGGACTCGTATGTTCTCTTACCTTCTGATAGTGACGCAAGCGCTGCAAGAATTCGGGAAAGGTTGCAGGATCTTTCAGCTAAAAGGATAGCAGTAATCATAACTGATACAGAAGGAAGGCCTTGGAGACTGGGTGCAACAAACATTGCAATTGGCTGTTCAGGGATTAGTGCTTTCAAATACAACAGAGGAAAGAAGGACCTCCATAATCGAGTGCTCCAAAGTTCAACGGTGTGTCAGGTAGATGAGCTGGGTGCAGCAGCTGAGCTTGTAACCGGTCAGGCAGGAGAAGGAATTCCAGTCGCAATCATCAAGGGTTTTGTATTTGATGAAGGAGATGAAACTGCAAGTAACATAAATCGTCCTCTTAATGAAACCCTATTCAAGTAGCTGAGTCAAGAAATTCGGGAGGTCTCTGGTTAGCAGTGAACCAGAGAACCCAATCCAGGTATCATACAGGATTTCCGCATTTTCCGCAGAAGCGATCACCATCTTCTATAGGATGTCCGCACTTTGTGCAAAATCTGCCATCGCCACCTGATGAAGGTGATTCTCCGCCACCCGCTAGTACTGCCCCACAGTTCGAGCATTTGTTTGCCCCGCTAGTACCCGCACCACAGTAGGGACATTTGCCTTCGTCCATGGCAGAAGTAATGTTGGCAATCACTGAAGGAATTACTTTCTTCTGCTTGAAGCGGAATTGCATGTTGCCTCCAGATTTCAATTGTAGGACGAGTTTGTTCCCGCTCTGTGCAGCCTGACTAATTGCAAGAATTGGAAGTGCTACAGTTTCTGTATTACCATCCTTGTCCTTGTTTATGTAGGAATCCCTACTCCAAGAGGATATTGCAGCGCCAATTGATGCATATGCCAATCCACGACCGGCCCGCCTGATTGCCCGCCCAGCACCTCCTCCAATGGAACTACCTATTGCGTCTGCTGCAACAGCTCCTGCAATTGCTCCCGCAATTCCGCCAGCTTTTTTCAAGCCGCCCCATCGTGAGGGTTTCTTAATCCAGACTAGACGTACATCTGTCAATTCGATTGAGCCATCTTCATCATCGAACTCGACATCTTTCTCTTTCATGATACGTTTCTCATAGTCCATCTTGTTCAAATCGGTCCCAGAATATCTCACATTCAGAAATGAAGGACGACGTGCCATTATATCACAACATGGCATGCAGAGAAGTTTGTAGTAATAAATTTGCGTACTGCAGACTCATCATTGATTGAGAATCGTATAGCAAACAAGAAAAGATAGACAGCTCCAAGAAGCAGTTTCAAGCTTCCAGAACTGCCTCTAATTCGGATTTCGCTCCTTCCTTTTGGATATCAGCAACAGGCTTAGGATAGTCTAGCCCTTTCCTTATCATGATGACTCCGATCAAAGATATGAATGCAGAAATCGCCAAGGTAATCGGAAGCCCTCCGACCGGAATTAACCATCCAAAGAATGCAATCTGGGGAATAGCTATCATTACTGTGATTGTAGGAAACAGAGAGTACAAGCTATTGCGTATCTTATTGGGAATCACATCCAACAATTCTCTTTGTCGAAGGATGGAATAGAAACCCGAGAAGAAACCGCACGTACTAAATGTCAGGGCCATCAACGCTAGGGGAATGAGAGATGCGACTGGGACTTGAAGTAAAACAAGATCGGTTGTAGGAAGCAGTAATGTTAGCATCTCGCTGCCGTCTATGGGTGGCAAGAAAAATGTAATCATTGCAAAACTCATGTAAAAGACGAAGCCCAGACTCTGAAGAATCGCAAATCGGGGAATCCAATTTTTCGGTTCAAAACGCTTAGACCATGCAGCTGCCCGTTCACCAGTAAGAATTCCAATGAAGAAAAGAAGAGCCCGAAAGCTGGATACTGCAAAATCTGTTTTTAGGTAGCTGTAGTACATAGGGAATAGAATAAGGTTACTCCAAACCATACCTCCCGCCATAAGAACAGTCCCCCCGATGATTACCAGTGTTATGTAATTATCACTGAAGAGGAATCGAACCCCTGAAGAGAGAACATCTTTGTATTCGGATAGTGAAGCCTGACAATTATCTTCTGGATGCACACCGGGTAGGTCCTTGAGTAACCTCAACACGATTATTGCCATTATCAGAAATGATACGGCTTGAATCTGAAACACCCAGGGCCTACCGAATATTGTAGCCGCGAAACTCCCAGGAATCAGAGCAAGCGTGGCAACCAATTGATACATCATTTGCACCTTTCCCATGAACACCCCGTATTGCTTTCGCCCACTGTCCTCCGGTACTGCGACTCGATAGTTGTTATCAAACCACGAGTCGAACGCTCCACTAGCTTGGGAAGTACCGAAACCTATCATGATATAGATGAGGACGAGAAAGGAAAAGGATGTTGAAGCAGTCACGAGAGAGATGAAATAATAGGATATTGCAAAGCATAATAGTGAGGAAGCTATCACATATCTTTGTCCAATCCAATCACCAATTGCACCTGTTGGATAATCTAATACAGTCTGAACAACCATCTGTATGACAACAAGAATTCCAACTAGAGTTAGTCCCTGAATATACTCCCCACCACCCAGTGCTTCAGCAATGAAAATCATCTGAAAGGTTGTAGAGAGCGTACTAATAGCTGCAAATGTTGGGAGCAGCATTGTCAATGTCTTTGCTAGACTCATGACGTCAAGGTTTGCCTTGTCTAGGCCAAAAAAACTGGCAATCCTACTCATTTCATAAGTCTCCATTTTGATTGGTAAGCATTAGCCACAATCTGATGGAGCTCGGCTAAGGTGATTGCAGCATGCGAATCTGTCTTTACTATCTGCTTAACAGCATTCATAATATTCATCTCAATCTCATATTGATTGGTCAGTCCATATTCTATTAATGGGACAAAGTGACCAGTATTGTGAGCACTAACTGAATGCATTGGCTCTACACCTCCCAAATGACAGAGATCACCGTACTGTTGTGGAACATGCAAATGCAAGCGCGCGAGTCGATGGTATCTTGCAGGATTTCGCATTCTTGGAAATTCTTGATAGGGTTTGATTCGTCGTCATCGGTTTCACAAATTGCCCTGCTCACAGAGGTATATAATGCAGAGCCACAAAAGAAGGACACAGAATGTAGTCACAAATTGTGACTGAATCCGCGAGGTGTATTTCTATTGTATAATGCGTCAAACATATTACATACCCTTCTGCAGCTTTCATTGTAACTCACACACACGGAAGTGAGGATGAGAATGATGGAGATTAAGATAATAGCAGTCCTTGGCGCAGGTCAGATGGGCAACGGTATCGCTCATGTCTGTGCTCAGGCAGGGTATCAAGTCAAGATGCGCGACATTGAACAGAAATTCATCGATAAGGCCTTGGACACGATAAGGAAGAACCTTGAACGAGGCTTGAAGAAGGGAAGGATTACTGAAGAAGAAGTAGAAGACACCGTGGGTCGTATAGAAGGTACGCTGTCTTTGGAAGATGCGGTAAAGGACGCCGATTTAGTCATTGAAGCAGTCCCAGAGATTGTCGATTTGAAACTCAAGACATGGAAGGAAGTTGATGAGAAGGCACCAGATCATGCCATACTGGCATCTAACACATCAAGTATCAGTATTACACAGATGGCAGCTGTTACTAAGAGACCCGAGAAATTTGTTGGTATGCACTTCTTTAATCCTGTACCAGTGATGAACTTAGTAGAGATTATCAAAGGGGCAGCAACCAATGACGAGACTGTGGGTGTGATTCAACAAGTTTCAGAGAAGCTTGGCAAGGAGACCGTCTTAGTGAATGAAGCACCCGGATTTGCTGTAAATCGACTACTAGTGCCAGCAATCAATGAAGCTATTTTTGCCATTCAAGAAGGAGTCGCGTCAGTGCAGGACATGGACAAAGCGATTAAACTTGGTTTGAATTGGCCCATGGGCCCACTCACCTTGGCAGATTTTGTTGGCTTGGACACCTTGCTGTACATCTCCGATTACTTCGTCGAGGAGTTCAAGGACAGTAAGTATCGAGCTCCGGCATTACTGAGGAAGATGGTAAGAGCGGGCTGGGTAGGAAGGAAGGCAGGAAGGGGCTTCTATGACTACTCAGGGGAAAAACCTGAACCAATATCATTCTAGATAGTAAAAGGCCGGATATCCGGCCATCCTTTCTTTTTCATTTCCTTTAAGCTGCAATTGGATTGTTTGCTGTTTGGATTCCAAGCTTCGCCATTATGCCATTGAGAACTACGATCATCATACCCCCAACACAAATATTCTCAAAGGAGGAAAACATCCATGTGTATACCATGAAGCACTTTGAAGACCAATATATCGGATATGACGGTACAAGAATGAATATGGCTGTCTGGAGTACTGACAATGAACGAGCGAGAGCAGTCATCATTGCATTTCATGGACTAGGCAGTCATGGGAAGAATCTCAGCAATATCGGAGAATATTTCGCCCAGAGAGGATTCACCGTGTTCGCTCCGGACATGAGAGGTTTTGGACACTATTCAGTTCTTAAAGGGCATGTGATGAGTTTCGATGAGTATGTTGAAGATATTCACAGCATCGTCATGCACGCAAAGGACCAATATATCAACAACCTCACGTTTCTCTTCGGGCATTCACTAGGAGGCCAGCATGTCCTCAGATATGTCGCGAAATATCCTTTAGAAGTCGATGGCATCATCCTCTCTTGCCCAGCCGTTTCTGAGAGCCTAGAAATCAGTATTTGGAAGAGGGTTGCAGGGGCAATTCTATCCATCTTCAATATTAAGCGATATTTCGATAATGAGATTGAGTTTGAAGATGCCTGCCGCGACCCCGAGGTTGTTGCTCAACATAAGAATGACCCACTGCGATTTGACAAAGTCACCCCTAGATTCGGCATTGAGGGGCTGAAGGCTGCAAAGGAAGCATATAACCTCGCCCGATTCATAACCGTACCAGTTCTTGTTCAACAAGCGGAAGCTGACAGACTCGTCGATCCCAAAAAGACTCGAGAATTTTTCGAGCACTTGGGTTCGAAGGACAAGACTTGGCGCTCCTATGAGGGGTTATTCCATGAACTACATAGTGAACCCGAGAAGGCTACTGTCCTCGGAGATATGGAGAGCTGGCTGGAAGAGAGACTTCCAACCTAGCTTCATTCTTCTCGTTCCCTAAAGTAGCCAAATATCTTCTGAGGAGGAATCAATAGTGCTGGTAGAGAGCTCACTATGATTAGTATCCAATCCATAAGACTCAGCGGCACTGCCCCAAATAGAGGCGTGATGAACGGCACGTAAAGCACTATCAATGTCAAGATGATTGACAGCAAGACGGTACCCGCCAACGCCTTTGAGTTGGTGACGTTAGTCTTCCATACCGGTGCGTGCTCTGTCCTGCAATTCCAAACAAACATCAGCTCGTATACTACAATCGACGTGAACACCATAGTACGGGCATGATTGAGAGAAAATTCCCATGGAGCAGAGCTCCAATCGACCATGGCGCCCGTCAATCCTGGGATCCATCCCCCGTACTGATAGAGGGAGAAGAGAAACAGGATAGAGCCAGCTACGAATTGCACGAATCCTCCTATTATGATGAAAGCTGCAAGCCCTTTATTCATCATCCGTGAGCCTGGTTTCCGCGGACCGCGCTCCATCAGACCGGGTTCAGGAGGGTCTACTCCAAGGGCCAACGCCGGGAAGCCATCGGTAGCAAGGTTGATCCACAAAATCTGGATTGCAGTGATTGGCAGTGGAAGACCAACCATTATCATGGTAAAGATAAGATATATCTCACTGAAATTGGCAGCTAGGAGAAATCTAACAAACTTGCGGATGTTGGCATAGATCTCGCGCCCCTTCTCTACTGCTGTCACAATGGTTGCAAAATTATCATCTGTGAGAATGATATCAGAAGACTCACGCGTGACGTCTGAACCTCTTATGCCCATCGCCACTCCTACATTTGCACTCTTCACGGCCGGGGCATCATTTACTCCGTCACCTGTCATCGCAACAATCTGGTCTTGCTCCTTGAGTGCATTGACAATCCGGAGTTTGTGCCCAGGAGAAACTCTGGCAAACGCGTCAACACCTCGAACGCACTCTTGAAACTCCTCCTCTGTCATCTTATCAATGTCTGCACCCGTCAGAACAACCCCCTCGCCTGAAATCAGACCCACATCGAGAGCTATTGCGCGAGCGGTTAGCGCATGATCACCAGTTATCATGATGGGACGAATACCGGCGCCTATGCAAGTCTGGATGGCCTCGGCCACCTCATCACGAGGAGGATCAATCATTGCCGACAATCCAACGAAAATGAGATTCTGCTCAACCATATCTGGTTCCCAATCAGGCAGAGGTGCTGCCAAAGGCCGATATGCCATACCCAGGACCCGAAGTGCGTCACTCGCCAAGTCAGCGTTTACAGAGAGTATCTGCTCACGTTCAGAATCAGTTAATGGTCGAACCTCACCGTCATCAAGATAATGTGTACATAGAGACAGAACGATTTCAGGAGCACCCTTTGTGTAGGCAGCCAAATCGCCATTTTGATCCTTACATACAGCGGTCATGCGTTTTCGAGCTGAGTCAAAGGAGATTTCGGTTACCTCTTCATACTTCTCCCAGGTTTCGTCGTATTTGAACCCAGCCTTCTCAGCCACAACAAGAAGGGCGCCCTCAGTAGGGTCTCCAACGACTGCATATCTAGCAGCGCCTGATGGGTCCTTCTGAAGGAGAGAATTCGAACACAGCTGACCTATTACTAGGAGTTTTTCGAGATGAGCATCATTTGACGGGTCAATCTTCTGACCGTTGCGAATGAAGTCACCCTTATCATCATAACCTGAACCGGTCACGCTTATACGAGAGCCATCCACATACAACTCCCGGACGGTCATCTCATTCCTAGTGATTGTTCCTGTTTTGTCAGAGCAGATCACAGTGGTTGATCCCAAGGTTTCTACTGAGGGAAGTTTGCGAACAATTGCGTTCTTTTCCACCATGCGCTGTACACCCATTGCGAGTGTGATTGTGACAACGGCAGGTAGTCCTTCAGGGACAGCTGATACCGCAAGGGCGATAGCGGCAAAAAGTGCTTCTATGATGGATTCAGTTATGTTTTGGTACACCTCTGCTGCGAAGATGATGACACAGAGCACGGTAATGAGCAGACCGAGCTTCTTACCAAGGTCGGCCAAGTCATGTTGGAGAGGTGTCATCTCTTTCTCACTCTCTTGTACCAGCCCGGCAATCTCTCCGAATTGCGTATTCATCCCGGTCTCCGTGACTATAGCAGTGCCTTTTCCTGCAGCCACAGTAGTTCCCTGAAATACTGTGTTTCTAAGGTCCCCCACTGTTGGATTCTCAGGATCAATAGGTTTGGCTATCTTCCTTACCGGTACTGATTCCCCGGTGAGAATTGATTCGTCAACGGCCAGGCTAACAGCCTGTTTGATGCGGGCATCGGCAGGAGCTATGTCACCTGGGTCCAAGCCGATTATATCACCAGGAACGACATTCCGTGAGTCGATTTCCTTCCAAAGACCATCGCGAAGAACCCTAGCCCTTGGAGCTGCCAGCTTCTTGAGCGCCTCAAGCGCCTGCTCTGACCTATACTCCTGAACAAATCCAAAGATTGCATTGAAGACAACAATTATCGAAATCATGATAGCATCAATAACGCCGCCCTCCTCATGAGATCCGGGGGCTAGAGCAACGACTAGAGAGATGGCTATTGCGATGAGGAGAATGATGACCATGGGGTCAGTGAATTGCTCTAGAAACATCCTGAGAGGAGATGCCTTATCAACCTCTTGGAGTTCGTTGTAACCATATTTCTGAATTCTTTTGTTCGCCTCTTCAGTTGTCAGACCTTCAGGAGATGTGCCTAGCTGGTCCATAACATCGTCGGCTTCATGTGTGTACCACTTCTGTGAAGTCATAGCGAGTTCTCCGTTCTTCCAAATACACTCTTTGGGTTGAAGTATGTTGAGCGCCATGGAGCATTGAAGATAAATCTGTCGGAAGCGTGCATAAAATGGCGACTTCGAAAGGATTAAGAGAATGCTCTAATCAACGCAATCCGCCAACTGACTTAGGTGACATGAAATGTCGGACAAGAAGAAATACAGCTTCAAGTGTCTGGAACAGAATTGCCCTCAGCGAGTCTGCTGTACTCGGCCCCATGTTAATGTGACCCTCAGTGACCTCTCAAGATGGACATTACAGAACTATTTGAGCCATATCTTACCCGGAGTCACTCTGAATATGAACAACAATGAAAACGCAGAGATGAGCCTAGAAACCTTGCGTCAGACCTTATCTGAGGGAGAACAAGAAACTGCATGCGTATTTTTTGACAAAGATGCCAATGCGTGTCGAATAAGATTCTCACGGCCTATTGCATGTCGAACATTTCCATTGCAGTATGATGGGGAGAAGTATTTCGTTACAAACAAGGATTGCGCGGGCATAGGGGGCGGTGAAGTCACTCGGGAAGCGCTCAGAGAAGCAAAAGAATTGGCAGAGACGGAATACAAGGAGCGCATGGAAACGGTAACAGCCCTTCCTGCAATTTATTCGGTTATTATGGGCCAGATGCTTCGCCAGTCTGCAGAAGCCATGAAGACCTTGAGTGATGAAGACCGGAAGAAACTCGATGAGATAATGTCAAAAGAAAGACAAGCACAATCAGACGAGTGAATACTAGACCGGAATCCTGAACAGTTCTCTGGGGGAATAAGTCAATACTTCCGCCTTATCCTTCCTAATGCATACTAGGTCTTCAACACGTATGCCAAAATTGCCCTCAATATACACTCCCGGCTCTACACTATGAGTCATACCAGGCTCCAATTCGAGTGTATTTCCTCTCACGATGTAAGGAGGCTCATGAACTTCTAATCCGATACCATGTCCAAGGCGATGTGTGAAAAACTCACCATAACCCCCTTCATCGATAATCTTACGCGCGATTTCATCAGCAGTATCACATTGCATACCAGCCTTCAGACTATGGATAGCAGATTGCTCAGCATTCAAGACAAGCTCATGGACTTCAGAAACCAAAGCCGATGGTTCGCCAACAACACCCACTCTTGTCATGTCAGTATTGTATCCGTCTACTGAACATCCGCAGTCAACAAGAACAACATTGCCCTCATTCAATTGTGCCCGACTCGGCCGAGCATGAGGCATTGCACTTCTCTCGCCGAATTGCACAGCAAAGAAGGTAGGCTGTCCGCCCAATTCAATTATTTCATTGGCTATCAGTTGTTTCATGTAGAGTTCTGTTTCACCTACCTTTATCTCGTCGAATACGTTCATGACGGCTCTGTCGATTATTCTACCCGCTTCTTTCATTCGCTCTATTTCTGTATCAGATTTCCTAATCCTCATTTTTTTAAGAAATGGTGCAATCGAATCTACGTGTTCAAAATCCCCGAAAACTTGCTTAAGCGACCAGTAGACAAGCATTGGAGTTGTTTCATCCAGGAGTATACGATATGACTGTTTATCGGAATGAATTGATTCTTTTAAGACGCTGTATGCGTTTTCATCCTCCTTCCAGGTGATGATATCTTCAATCCAAGTGTTTTCAGCATGATCACTGACTTCAAAGAATGGAACTAAGAGACGAGGGGGAAGGTCAGGTTCTACAACTAGTGCTACAAGTCGTTCTCTCATCTCATAGTTGTATCCTGCAATGTATTGAAAATTGGGTGATGGAGTGAGAATGGCAATGTCAAAATTTTCTTTTGCCATCATTCTAAAGATCTTTTCAGTACGTGTCCGGTACAGTTTTTCATCCATCATTGAGAATTCCTACTCGAAGCCAGTTCTCCCAGAGAATTGATAATCGTGTCGGTTCTCGAAATTCTGACGGTTTTATTGCCCTCCAAGAGTATGCCAAATCAGAGTTATTGGAAACACAGACACACTTAAGGACATCATTCAGACAGAATCACACAGGCCCGCAATGAGGATTGTGACTGTGAAGAGGAGTACCGATTTTGAAGACTCTTGGAAGATTGAGATGAGAAGAGGGATTCTTCAATATGCGGTTTTAGCAATTGTCAGGACAAGAGCCGAGGGTATTCACGGCTATGGAGTCGCTCGTGAACTTGAAGAGCGAACTGATGGGCTGCTAGAGGTTAAGGAAGGCACATTATACCCGATTCTTCACAGATTGAAGAAAGAGAGATTGCTAAACGTTCACACAGAGAAGTCAGAGTCCGGACCAAGAAGAAAAGTCTATGTCCTTACAGGAGAGGGAGACCGAGTATACCGACAGTTAACCGTGATATTGGAAGATATTTTCAACAAATTGGAGGCGTTGAAGGAATGAGTAAGACCGAGAGTGATAGG
This sequence comes from uncultured archaeon, assembly GCA_964648855.1. Classification (GTDB taxonomy): domain Archaea; phylum Asgardarchaeota; class Thorarchaeia; order Thorarchaeales; family Thorarchaeaceae; genus TEKIR-14. Next base: position 152,508 of record CAZYLT010000005.1, on the reverse strand, counting down.
ATGATTGAAGAGTATCTCAAAAATGTCAGAAGTCAATTACCCGACACTTTTGAAACGGATGACCTTGTTGAGGATCTGAGAGTACATATCTATGACTCTCTGAATGACAAATTGAGCAGGCATCCCGACGAGGATAAGTTACATCTCACTCATGAGGTTCTGGAAGATTTGGGCGAACCACAAATAATAGCTGACGAGTTCGAAAGAACCCATAGGATGGAGGAACAGGGATTCGACAAGCTGCAGGTAATCAAGTCCGTATTGCGATATCTGATTTCTGCAGTTGTTGTTATAATTGCAGCTTGGTTTGTTTCATCTATTCCAGGCACTAACATAGATTTCTGGTCCGCGCTGATTATTCTCTTTGTCTTTGTTTTTGCCGAGTCATTAATTCGAAGATGGCAAAAAGAGGATTCTTGAACAGCTGGTTGTCCTTTAGCCATCAATTCTAAATATGATTATTCAGAACAAGCTCAGTATGAAACTCATGACTAATTACTTCAAACAGGCTTCATCCGACCATACCGAAAGAACGCTCGATGTTGTTGAGAAGTTTCTGGGTGCGAATCCAGATATTCAACATGTTGTGGTTGCGAGCACTCAAGGCGATACGGGTTTGGCAGCTTCAAGGAGATACAACAATCACAAGTGCATCGTCGTTTCACATCAGACAGGTTTTGTAATGGATAATGAAAATGAAATGCAGGAGTCAATAAGAAAGGAGATAGAGAATAACGGAGCTTCGGTTCTCACGTGCACACATGCATTCGCAGGTGTAGATAGAGGCATCAGGAAACAATTTGGTACATGGACAACAGCCGAGTTTTTTGCGGTGGTGTATCGAACATTCGGTCAAGGTACAAAGGTCTGCGCAGAGATAGCACTGATGGCTGCAGATGCCGGACTTGTTCCCGTCGACAAAAATATAGTGGCCATAGCAGGAACAGGACGAGGCGCAGATACAGCCTGGGTTGTACAGCCGGCTAACACAAACAAATTTCCAGAACTTAAAATGAGAGGCTGTATAGCAAAACCGCTGGATTTCTAACCAAAGACTTCCCCGAATTCAGCTAGGTATTCTTTCTGTTCCTTTGAGAGTTTCTCAGGTATGTGTATATTGACACGCACAAGCTGGTCTCCTTTCCGGCCATCATCGGCGTGAACTCCCTTTTCCTTCATTCGAAGCACGGTCCCACCCTCGGTACCAGCCTTTATCTTCATCTTAGACATCCCACGCATCGTTGGAACCTCCACTTCACCACCGAGAACAGCAACTGAGAACGGAATACTCTCTTCAAGATACACATGAAGTCCCCGTCTCACAAACTTATCGTGAGGTTCAACATTGAACATCACTATGAGATCACCATGAGGCCCGCCCCTTGGTCCTGCATTTCCATGTCCACGAATCCGCTGTCCCATACCATCCTCTATACCTGCAGGTATTGGGATTTCTACTTCCAACCTCTCAGTTTGAAGCCCAGAACCTTTGCATTCTTTGCAGGGATTTTCTATGACTTCACCAAGCCCTTGACAGCGCGGACAGGTCTGGGATACAGTCATGAATCCACCCATTGAACGCATTACCTGTCCTCTTCCCCCACAAGTCTTACAACGAACTGGGGACGTCCCTGGAGCAGCACCGCTACCTTTGCAGGTCTTACAAGCGACCTTCCTCTCAAAGGCAATCTCTTTCTCCGTTCCAAAGAAGGCCTCGTCAAAGGAGAGATTAATCGAGATCCTCAGATTCGCCCCACGTTTGGGTCCACTTCTTTGCTGGAATCCAGAACCAAAGCCTCCAAAACCGCCAAATCCTTTGAATATCTCATCAAAGATGGACCCGAATCCATTCATGTTTATTCCCTCGAAGTCCGCAGTTCCATATCTGTCATAGGTAGCTCGCTTTTCGGGGTCGCTTAGGACATCATATGCCTCATTGATTTTCTTCAGCTGCTCTTCAGCTGCTTTTTCTGGGTTTCTATCTGGGTGATACTTCTTGGCTAACTTCCGATACGCCCTCTTGATTTCATCCTGTGAAGCACTCTTATTGACTCCAAGAATGTCATAGTAGTCGTCTTCAGCCAAAAGATTCACCCTTCAGCTGCTTAATCAAGGTCTTCGAAGTCAACATCAACGACATCTTCGTCGTCCGGCTCTTTCTTTGGCTGACTCTGATCTCCTTGACCCGCTGCACCGGTTGCACCCATCTGAGAGGGGTCGAATCCCATCTGACTTGGATCGAAACCGCCTTGCTGAGCTCCTTGAGAGCCATACACTTTCTCAGAAATTTTGAAGATGACTTGCTGGAGTTCTTCAGTTGCCGACTCCATTTTCTCAAAGTCTTCCTCATCAAGTGTTTTCTGCAGGGCTTTGGATTTGGTTTCTAATTCCTTCTTCAGGTCGTCGGGAACCTTATCGCCCAAGTCTCGTAGCAGCTTCTCGCCTTGGTATATCATCCCATCGGCTTTATTCTTCATTTCAATCTGGGTTTTTCGCTTTTCATCCTCTTCAGCATATTCTTCTGCTTCTTTCACCATCCGCTCAACATCTTCATCAGTGAGATTAGTAGTAGCCGTGATAGTGATTGATTGCTCATTGCCTGTTGCCTTGTCTTTGGCAGTAACATTCACAATTCCATCTGCATTGATATCGAAAGTGACCTCTACTTGAGGAACCCCTCTTGGTGCTGGCGGGATACCAACCAGTTGGAACCTGCCCAAAGTGGTATTCTGCTTAGCCATTGGCCTCTCGCCTTGAACAACATGAATCTCCACCGCTGTCTGATTATCAGCAGCAGTTGTAAACACCTTACTCTTTCTTGTAGGAATAGTAGTATTGCGTTCTATCAGAGGAGTAACGGCACCATGCAAGGTTTCGATTCCTAGAGTTAGAGGAGTCACGTCGAGTAACAGAATGTCCTTTGTTTCACCGGACAAGACTCCCGCCTGAACTCCGGCACCAAGAGCAACGCATTCGTCAGGGTTTATGCTTTTATCACCTTCTTGACCAAAAATAGCTCTGACAGTGTCCTGCACCATGGGCATTCGAGTTGCGCCACCTACAAGGAGAATCTTATCCACATCTTCAGCCTCCATTTTTGCATCGCTCAAAGCTTGCCTGATTGGCCCTATTGTAGATTGTACAAGGTCCTCTGTCATTTGCTCAAATTTGGATCGGGTTAGGTCTAAATCGACATTCTTGGGACCTGATTCATCAGCTGTAATATATGGCAGATTGATGTTTGTTTCCTTGACTGTTGAGAGCTCAATTTTCGCTTGTTCTGCGGCGTCTCGGATTCGTTGCATAGCCGAAAGGTCCTTCGTAATATCTATGCCAGTTTCCTCTTCAAATTGTCCTACAACCCAGTCAATAATCCGCTGGTCCCAATCATCGCCGCCAAGCTGAGTATTGCCGCTTGTGGAAAGAACTTCATAAACCTCCTCTCCAATATCAAGAATGGAAACGTCGAAAGTTCCGCCACCGAGGTCATAGACGAGTACCTTGAGTTCTTCACCTTTATCCAGACCATAGGCTAGTGTTGACGCTGTGGGTTCATTGACAATTCTTAGAACCTGTAGACCCGCTATTTTGCCCGCGTCCTTTGTGGCTTGTCGTTGACTATCATTGAAATAAGCGGGAACCGTAATGACTGCCTGCTTTATTTCCTCTCCAAGAAATGCCTCCGCGTCATTCTTGAGCTTTGTTAGAATCATTGCAGAGATTTCTTGGGGTGTGTATTCCTTATCATCGATTTTCACAGAGTAGTCTTGACCCATCTTTCTCTTGATGGAGCGAATGGTACGATCTGGCATGGAAACTGCCTGTCGTTTTGCGAGTTCGCCCACAACGATTTCTCCTTTTTGCGTAATGCCCACGACAGAAGGCGTTAGTCTCCTTCCCTCTGCATTTGGAATGATAGTGGGTTGTCCACCTTCCATGTAGGCTATGCCGCTATTTGTCGTTCCCAAATCTATGCCAACAACTTTGCTCATTATTATTCACCATCTTCTTCTTCTGAATTATTTTCGTCTGTATCGTCATCATTCGAAAGGTCCTGATACCTATTAACAACAACTAGCGCTGGTCGAAGGACCTTTTCTCTAATCATATAGCCCTTCTGGAGCTCTTCCACCACTTGATTATCGGGCTTCTCCGGATCATGTGTAGAACTTATAGCGTGTTGGTAATAGGGGTCAAATTCCTTTCCAATTGAATCAATTGGCCTAACTTCTTCCTTTTGTAGTAGCTTGTCCAGCTGCTTGTAAATGGCCTTCACACCATCTTTAGCTGACTCAGGGTTTGCACTAAAGTCTACCTGCATTGCCCGTTCAAGATTGTCATATACATCAAGCAAACGCAGAACAATTCCCTCAGAGGCAAATCTGTTTACCTCTTCAAACCGTTCCGTCATTCTTTTTCTATAATTGTCATAGTCTGCTTGTAGACGCTGCAGCTTGTCAAAGAGATCTTCAGAACGCTTTAGCGCGTTTTCAAGCCTGTTTTCTATCTCATTCTCTGGCGTCAATTCTATGACTTCAGATTCATTCTCAAAATCCGTAGAGATTTCTTCTGAATCCTGATTATCGTCCTTGTTTTTCGACATGTCTTTCCCACGCTACCTTCGGGTAGATGACCAATCTGTAGCACGTATAGAAGCGTCCGAAGTGTGTTCTCGGTTAGGTCACGGTTGTTGTTATTTGGTGACCCTCAGTGACTCGTATTCGTGAATTTGAAGAATTTAAAAAAACCTTTCGACACAGTTGTTTTCTATTCGGGAATGGAGTCAATCATTCTTCTTTGCATATCTCGTTCACTTAATATAGACCAAGCATGAAATGCATCTTAGACATCAAGGGTGTTACATAATGCCACATGAAGAGGACATTGAAGAGGCAAGAAGACTTGTGCAAGATTCAGATAGAATCTCAGCATTTACCGGCGCTGGAATCAGTGTTGACTCGGGTATACCTGACTTTCGCTCCGAGGGAGGTCTATGGACAAGGTATGACCCAAACGAGTATGCAACCTATGAGAGTTTTCTGAAAGACCCCTCGAAGTTCTGGACAATGGGAAAGGAGCTGGCGGAAGTGATTCTCGCTGCGAAGCCTAATGAAGCCCACATGGCTTTAGCAGAGTTGGAGAAACAGGGCAAGCTGATCGGAGTCATCACGCAGAATATAGATAACTTGCATCAATCAGCCGGGAATGAAAAAGTGGTCGAATTGCACGGAAACTACCTAGTCGCATATTGCATGGAGTGTGGCGAAAAATATGTGGGCAAATCGATCCAGAAACGGGTCGCAAAGGGCAAAATACCGCCAAAGTGTGATAAATGTGAAGGCATTCTAAAATCTGATGCAGTCTTATTCGGAGAACCCCTTCCTAATAATGCGATGACCCAAGCAATTGAAATATGCAGAAATAGTGATTTGATGTTAGTGATTGGAACGAGCCTGCAAGTCTATCCAGCTGCTTTCCTTCCACAAGTAGCCAAGAATTCAGAAGCCAAAGTGATTTTGGTCAATCTGGAAGGAACAAACAGAAGTGGTGTCGCAGATATAGTTCTCCAGGGAAGAGCAGCAGATATCTTGCCGGAGATTGTTCAGTTCAAGTAGCCACTGGAAAGAAGAACCAAGAATATGCACCTAGTCCTGCGGGTATCAGGATTACACCACCAAACATGGAGATAGCTCCCAGCAGAAACTGTTCTTGATCCATTAACCAGAGTCCTAGGTAAGAATAGCCATAGGATACCACACAACCTGCAAAACCAAGGACCATTGTAGGGACTATTGGAAAGGCAATACTAAGAAAGCCACCAGCTTGCGTCCACAAAAACCCAATGTTCAAAACGACAAAGAAGCCTCGTATAATCAAATAGACGAATATTGAAACAAGGAGGCCGACCTGAGAGAATGTAAGCCGCGCTGAGATACTCATTGTACTCACCGTTGATTCTCTATCCTATCTAATTAGGATTGCCCAGCCCTTGTGAGTAGAAACTATTCAGGTGAAAAATGTTGGATGGCACGCAGATTCCTTGGAAAATATGTGGTTTAGGACAACTAGGCATTCTCTTAGAAGTAAGCTCTCCTAAGCCGGGAAACGTAAATCGGATAGAGAGCTTTTCAGATACATCTTATAGACATTTCTTGGCCAGCGCCTCACTACTGAATAAGGGGCTCTTCGATGGGTCAACAACAGGCTGGCAACTAGGGCGGAAAAAGATGGAGGCTGAAAAAGTACATCTCGGCAAACTAATTCGCCAAAGCTCTGAGATGGTGTTTGGTGGGCCAAATTTCACCAACACAATCATGGGCACTATTTTCCTCTACATACCTCTCTGTGTGGCTATCTCAGCCACAATCTCAGAATATGCTAGGTTTGATGCCCAGCCAACTCAATCATGGATAAAACGAATTATTGACTCGACTACCGTTGAGGACACTCTGGATGTGTATCATGCATTGAGGAAAGTCCATCATTCTGGCGAGAAACACAAATTGACATCCAGGTGGAATGAATTTCATAGCAGATTCGATATCAATAACCCCGACGTGTTTGATAACATCCGTGAAGATCAAATCTCTCTTGGAAAACTTTTCAAAATCTCAGCAAAGGTTGACCCAATATGTGAAGAATGGTCGTCTTACTTTTCTTTGATTCTCGATGAAATTCTACCAAAATTGCAATCTCATTCCAATAATCTTGATGATATGGAAGAGGCAATAGTGAAGACATTTGTATGGCTGTTGGCGAAAAAGCCAGATGGACTAATTATCAAGAAAGCTGGTTGGGAAACAGCAAAGAAGATTCAGGAGCTTGCACAATCAGTACTTACTGAAAGAGATGGTTCGGACCTCAGTGGAGTCATGAGTGAATTGGATGGCATTCTCAGAAGACACGGGAATCTAATGAATCCGGGGTCAACCGCGGATTTCCTCTCTGCGGGAATATTTTGCAAGCTTGTTCAGGATACATTCGGTAGCTAAGGAGCATTGTTCAAAATTCCTGAGAAAACAATCACAGCTATAATAAGAAGGATAACTCCCGTAGGAAGAAGCATGATTTTTCCTTCAAGTCTCTTGACTTTTCTGACCTCTTGTCCAGGCCCCAAATAGAAAGACATGATGAGCAGCACCCCAAGGATTGCCAGAAAAGCAGATAGTCCTTCATGAGCCATTATTGCCACAGGTTCAGGTTAGTATTCACAGGAATAAAACAGTATTGGGAAAAAACCGAATATCGGTAAAATCATGCAAAGGCAGCGATTCAAGCGACCAGGTCAATAATCTAGCCTTGCCTAGATTAGGATCTGCCGGAATACATGTTCGTATTTCATCCGCAGCTCTCTAGCTTTCTCTGCATCAGCAAGGTATAATGGCTGACGCATATCCCGAAGGTTTGGAATTTTCTTGCACAATTTCTGTCCCAGCAGCTTCCTAAGAGCAAAGGAAACTGTTCGCGGTGCAAGGTCTACTTTCTTGCTTAGGTCTTTTGGGGTCATTGGTCCTTCATCTGTTAAGCGATCTAGGACAATGACTGCGCTGCGTGGTAGTTCGAAATTAGACATCTTCACCTTCATCACCCGCTAATAGGACCATATTTGTCTTACAGAGTATCTTTTGCGATATTCAATATAAGCAAACGGTTCACCGCATGTTCTATCGCCATTGAGTAGTTACCCGATATTGAGTCCTTTGTTGTTTCGTCGCTAAAAGAGTAGATTGTATACAGATAAATGTTTGTGGCAATCAAAAGAGCAATATTTGATGTTAAGCAATTGAAATTTGATGAGGAATATCTGTTGAAGCATAGTGTCTTTGTTACTCGAGAAATACCTGGTGATGTAATTTCTATGATACGGTCGAAGTATGAGGTGGATGTCTGGGACAGAGAGATACCTCCGAGTAGAGAGGAGATTGTCAGTAGAGCGAAGAACTGCACGGGTCTCGTAAGCCTACTCTCCGACCCTATCGATAATGCTCTTATGGATGAGTTACCATACCTAAGAATCATATCACAATACGCGGTGGGGTACGACAATATCGACCTAGAGGGTGCAACAGAGAGAGGCATCATAGTAACAAATACGCCTGGGGTTCTCACAGATACAACTGCAGATTTGGCATGGGCATTAATCATGGCAACCAGTCGCAGATTAGTGGAGGCTGATTCGTATATCCGCGATGGAAATTGGAGAGTTGCATGGGGACCGAGTCTGCTGACCGGCCAGGATGTACACGGGAAGACCCTAGGAATCATTGGACTAGGCAGGATTGGATCTGCAGTTGCTCGACGGGCAAGGGGATTTGATATGGAGATACTATACCACACACGGTCAAGAAACCAGTATACTGATGAAGTTGACAATGAGCTTGGAGGTTCAAGTGTGCCCCTAAGTGATTTGTTCAGCAAATCAGATTTCGTGTCAATCCATGTGCCTTTGAATGAACAGACGGATGGAATGATTGGTAAGGATGAACTCATTTCAATGAAAAAGAGCGCCATTCTCATCAATACATCTAGAGGTGCCGTCGTTGATGAAGAGTCTCTAATATGGGCTCTTCAGAATGGTGAAATTTGGGCTGCAGGTCTTGATGTTTTTCAGCAGGAACCAACTCCAATAGACAACCCACTTCTTTCACTGAGTAATGTCGTGGTCGCTCCACATATTGGCAGCGCAAGCATAGCCACCCGGTCAGAAATGGGGGTCATTTGTGCCCAGAATCTCATCGCAGGTCTAAAGGGTGATAAGCCCCCGAACATAGTAAATGAAGAGGTAATTGATAATGCCTGAAGGAAATTGTATTGAACAAATCAGGTCGAGACGCTCGATTAGAAAATTCAAATATGAAGAGATACCTGATGAAGTAATTGATGAAATAATTCGTACTGGGCTATGGGCCCCCTCTGCCGGCAATTTGCAACCATGGAGAATTGTCAGAACAACTAGTGACGACCAAATTAGGAAGCTAGCTGATGCAGCCTATGGGCAGAGTGTCGTCAAGAATGCACCCGTAGTTCTCGTTATTGTGGCAGTACCTAGTGAATCTGCTGAGAAATATGGTAAGAGGGGTAGGTCGCTCTATGTTTACCAAGATACTGCAGCACTAACATACACAATACTGCTTACCACGCATGCAATGGGTTACGCAGGTTGTTGGGTGGGTGCCTTCGATGAAAAAGCAGCCGCGAATGCTGTTTCTGCCCCAGATGGATTCCAGCCGGTCTCAATTATACCGATTGGCGTGCCAGATGAGAGCCCTAGTCCAACGCCAAGAAAGCCTGCCTCAGAGGTAGTACTTATGGAAAAATTCAGCGATCTAGAGTCAACAATTTAGGCTCCATAACTGTACTCATTCAGGGCCGCTCAGGACAATCACGTTTTATACCCATCAAGAAAAGAAGCAAAATCTTAGTCTAATAATTCGCCTCTTGGAATCTTATATTTCTTCAATTCAATAATGGTGAAAAAAAGAAAGAGATAGGGGACAGAAGTCCCCGTTAAACTGCTAGTTCTACCGTCTCTTCACGAGGAAGAGAATGAGCACTACGACAACACCAACGCCAATACCGGCAATAAGGCCTAGAACCAATGGGTCGAGGCCGAAGAAGCCTGTATCAGTTTCCGTATCGGTCGGTTCAGTGGGCTCTGGAGGTTCAACAGTACCTGCCTCAAACTCGTCCGACTCGATTGAGTCTGTGAGTCCGTATGAGTCAGTCACACGCACTAGGGCTGTGTAATTGTTGATCTCAAAGCCAGTGGAATCCCATTCGTACTCAAGTGCAGTGAGACCTGTAGCTAATAGCTGGAAGTTCTCTCCGCCATCATCAGAGATGAGAATCTCGAATACATGGGTGTCCTGAGCGTTCAGGTCACTAGCATCCCACGTGATTGTCTTGACTGCACCAGTTCCAGTTACCTCAATGTTCGAGAGAACAGGTGAGAAGTAGTTCTGGAATGTAATGGCAGCGTAGTTGATGACGAACATCTCATTGGTGTCAGTCCAAGCGCTAATCTTGACCTGGAATGTACCATTGCGACCGAGGTCATAGGTATCATAGGTCACAGTGCTGCCAACAGCAGACTCGAAGACACCAACACGGGTGTCAACAATCACTGTGTATTGACCAGACTGCAAGTCGTAGTCAAAGACACCAACAGCCAGCGTTGCTACATCACCATCGAAGTCGGCTGTGAATTCGCCAATCTCTGGATGAGCGCCTGTGGCAGTCTGGGCGCCTAGTAGGTTGTTACCGTATGACCAGGTTGAGTTGTCCTGTATCTCGCCATCAATGCTGTACCACCATGCCATGACATCACAATCGCCGTTCGTAAAGTCGACCTCTACGTAGACGTCGTCGGCATCCTTGATGCCAGAGACGTACTCCCAAGCGAATTGAGAGGTGTCAATAGCTCCAGAGAATGGGTCATAGCCAGAGTCAGGTATGACAAGGGGACCAGATTCCTCGTAGTAGACACCGGACAGGAAGCCAACCTCAATTGATGTGACTTCGTATTCTGGCAGATTCGGCAAGTCAAACTCTGGATAGGTTGCGTTGACAACCACGTGGTCACCCCAAGCGGTGTCGCCTTCTCCAAGAGTAAATGTGCCATCTCTGTCATCTGTGGTGTAAGTAAAGATCACAGGTTCATCTGTGAGCTCCTCGTACCACATGACCTCTAGAGTGAAGTTCACTGGTAGGCTCGTTGTACCGTTCAACGCAGTCGGATGCACCATTATGTAGTGATATCCAACAGGTGCGCTGAGTTCAGCAATAACAGCTGTTGTCGTTGCCGTTTCACCGGCGTTGCTACCAAGGACAGTTGTGTTAGCATCTAGGACCTCGACCATCATATCGTTGCCAGTGTCATCCCAAATCGCACGTACACCGAGATAACCCGCTGTCGCATGCTGGTTGTAGATGGCAAAGCTTCGGAAGTCCCAGTCATCTGGGTCCTCACCCATGCAACCGTACATTGCACTGTCGTATGGTTCGAGCTCAGCGCCCCAACCATCAACGATGGTGTGTACCTCAGTCTCTGTGCCTGTAAGGTTAGCTACAATGTTAACGCTCCATGGAACCTTGTAAACATCTGAACCAGCAGTGATTTCTACATAGCCTTGATGGATACCAGTTTCCCAACCAGTTGTGTTGAGAGTGATGTTGTAGCTTTCACTAGAACTAATCGCTTTCTCGAATGAGAAGCCACTAGGTACTGCAACTTCCTCCCAGAAGATGACTGTACAGGTGAACTCGTGACCAGGAGCGGTCATGTTAGTATCATGAACCGGATCATGAATCACTAGAGTCAGATTCCCGTCCAGAGCACCATCGATGCTGGCAATGTCAGTTGTAGCCCAAGACATCATGTTGGTGTTGCTCGGGTCACCGGCATTGGTCAAGCGATGGAGTTCATCACCAAGTTGGGCAGTTTCATTCCATAAGTTAGGCATACCATCGGTGTTGTTGGCATCATCCCAATCATATAGGAACATCCATGGTTCTGCACCTGCGACCTCAGCAGCATCGAATGATACACCGAGAGTCACATAGTTGTAGGCACCAGTATCTGTATCGTAGGCGCTGGTACCAATCTCATCACGAAGGTTGAACCAGCCGTACATCTGACTGTCGTAAACAACTGTGTCATTGTACGAGAATGTAGTACCCGTGAAGGTGTACATCTCCGCCATCTGCATCATCATGGCCTGTTCTGACCAACTTGAAGCGTCTAGAGGAGTCGATGCGCCCCAATCGTTAAAGAATGCGTGACTGATCGTGGCTGTGTCTCCGGGCATCATCATGCCAAAGTACAACGAGCTGTCACCAAAGTCTCTCGGATGGGTGAAGTTCTCATTGTCAACCGCCTTGCCAAGATTCAACGAGCCCCAGTTGGCCCACGGCTTATCAAGCATTGTTGCCAAGTTGTTGAATGAGTCCAAGTTCCAGCCAACCAGGCCTTGGTTGTTCACGACTAGATCTACAGCAGCGTCAGCATTGACTCTTCCGAATCCTTGTGTTGCTGGATCTAAACCTAGGTCATCAGCAGTCCCCTGTATCGTTACCTTCAATGAAGGCGCCAGATAGTCATCAGGAATGACAATTGTCTGATCTATGACTGCCTCAAGTACTAATGCAACCACACCGGCTGTAACGGGTGCGGCTTGGCTAGTACCACCAAATAGGGTAGTATTGTAGACCATTGCGCCCCAGTACGGGCCATCCATCCAGTAAGACTGGAAGTATTGTCCATACCATGGATTAGCAGAATAACCTGCTGAGCCGGGAGCCATGACGTCAGGTTTGACGTAACCTGAGAATGCCGGACCCTTGCTGGTGAAGCTTGCTGGACCCTCATATGGTTGAGTTGGACCGTAGAGGTATTCTAGCCATTGGCTCTGAGTTGAAGCGCCAACGGTAAGAGTTGCAGCACTTGCACCAGGAGGACCAATTGTCATGAAGCCAGCGCCTTCGTTGCCTGCTGAGCAGACGTGGAGTACACCGGAGTAATCTTCATCCAAGTAGTCTGGCACGGATAGTATTGTCCAAGTGAATGACAAGTAGTCGAATTCACTGAAGGGTGTTGTTATCCAGCCCCAAGAGTTGGTCGTAAGGTCGGACTCGTGGTTGCCGGAGTAATAGAACTCCTTCGTTGTTTCGTTGTAGTCGAAACCACAGACCCAGAGGTGACCGTTCAAGCGAGCACCCGCGGTTATGGAAGCGACTGATATTAATTTCGCACCAGGAGCGACGCCCTCTAATGCTATTGTCTGGTTGTTAGCTGGATCATAGTAACGCTCTGTCGCATCGCTACCAACTACGTGAGCTGCAGTGGCAGTACCATGTGTACCATGGTCGAAGTATATCGCGATAGCATCACCATCAGACCTGAAGGCCTCGAAGACTGTTTCATCATCGAAGAAGCCTGGATCCCAGACATTTCCGAAAGCACCAAGGCTGAAGTCATCAACGCCATCACCAGTGTAATCGACAGTCATGATTGGATTGGCCAAGTTGAAGAGACCGTCCCCATCAGTGAAGTCGTCGGTGAAGTTCCAGTCGAATAGACCTACTACTTCGTCGCGATCTGCGGTTGTGTTCAGGTCCATATCCTCATAGTAGATAGCACCATTCCACATTGCTGTCCAGCCCTCTCCACCTTCCCAATCCACAACTACGTGCTGGGTATTTCCGGTACCATTCAGTACCACCATTGGTGCGAAGACCTTCGCATAGGGACTGTATCTCTGCTGGAATGCCCAGCCAAAGCTGTAGTTACCTACAAAATTCAGAGCATCAGGTGCTGGTATTTCCCAGTCCTTCCAGAGTTCATTGTAGACAAACTCTGAAGCGTTATTGACGCCCCAAGCCCACTCATAAAGACCGATGAAACCTACTGTTGGACCGTATGGATATCCATCCCCATATGGAGGCAAGAGACCCATGAGGTGTCTTGGCCCACCCATATTGTTTAGGACCGGATCCCAACCGGTGACATTCAGGTAGTATTTCCCACCGCTCTCATATGTGAGCAGGTTGCCTTCGGCTAGCCACTCAGTAACGTTGGCGACATTGGTCATATTTCCGTGATAGTTTGTTGGAACCAAACCATAACCTGTCGGATCGTAAGAGTCTATGCTATATGAGTTCTGAAGAGCCGGATGTCCAAAGTCTACACCAGTGTCAACGTGACCAACTACTACATCAGTGCCATCATAGGCAGCTGCGTTAGTGCCGTCAGCGTTTACTTGGTCGTTGATATTTGCCATATCAGTACCAACTTGGGGTAAACTTGGTGGAGCCTGATCGAGTACCTTATTCAGGTCGTCCGTCGCGAAAGCTTTCTCGTCGGCCGCGATGGTTGAAACACCATCAACATCAAGCAGGAAGTCCAAAGACTCTACAGAAGGAAGCACAGCCTTAATGATCCAGAAGGCCTTTAGGTTTACCTTCCAATCAATTTCGACTATTGAATCGATTTTGTCCACGTTCATCCATGGGGTTCCGTAGATTAGAACACTCGGACTCCCGTCCCTCATGACCACCTTGTTTGAAATATCAGATCCGCCCTGCCAAGCTGCAAGAGTCGGATGTACTTCAGGTACAAAATTCGGCTGTGAGACCATATCGTAATAATTATTGATCTCTTCAACCTCTTCAGGTGTGAAGTCGGGAGGAGCGTTCTGTTCTACTGTCCGCACGGGGGCCATTGGAGCAAAGAACAAGCTTAAGCTCATGGCTGCAACGAGGACAAGAACGAATGCAATCCTCTTTTTATTCATTTTTTATTCATTCCTCACTTTTCGATTATAGAAAACGCCATCTGGCAGAAGGTACTACCAAAACGATAGTAGCACCTCTACACAGTATACCTCTCGCACTCATCAAGAACAATAGTTGCCGGCTATGTGATGAATGCGTCTCCTCTTCCGCGTTCTCTACATTTCATACGTGATTATTTTCTTCCCCTCATTCCCTACTATTAAAACTTGTGCCTAAAATGGTACGTGAAAAGAATTATAGATTATCATTTTTGCCCTGAATTGTTTTATAGAGCCCTATCGCAACTTTTAGCGGTTTATAAGCCCTGAAAATTCTAGGAGGGTTGCCATGAGGTCTGAAAGCATACTTACAATGTTCATTATGGTAATTAAAAAAGCATTACAGCATCCTATTAGCAAGGAACGGATATAGTGCATTCTGAGTTACATCTACACATGGAATTATCGAGCAATCTTCTTGATGCCATCGATAATTTCATGCATCATCAATACCGCACCTATCAGTTCAACCTGAGGTTGCTCATTCTTCGAATCGAGTGAACTAGTTGACACTCTGCCCATTGCTCTACCAAGATTCTCTACCAAGGCGACAAGCGATTTCTTAGTAGGGTTGTCAAGTGAGCTACTTTCGATGTCAGAGATGAGCTCAGCCAAGTCAGATATCAGGCTGTCAGACACTTCGTTAGCTGTTTCAGTCCGTCGCCTCATGTCTTCCAATCGTTTCTTCAGAGTTTCAACTTGATCTCTTAGTGCCTTAGTTTCGCCTTCCGCTTCAGTAGTCACAACTACGTCAGATGGTTCCTTTTCAAGAGCAGAACGTAAATTACTAATCTCATTTTCGAGGGATTGGATCTGTTCGTTCTTCTTTGTAATTGTTTCTTCTAATTGTTTAGTTTCTATTGACTCGGCAGCTTTTTCGAGCTCCATTTTTGCATGTACAAGTTCATCCTCTCTTCCAGCAATGGACTCCTTAAGCGAATCAAGTTCCTCCTCAAGAGAAATCAGATTCTCTTCCCGCTCGGTCAAGAACTCATTCAATTGTTTATTCTCTGCTTCGAGATTCTGCACCTTCTCAGTGAGGGATTCGGTCAAGCGACTCTTGGTTTCCAACTCCTCTCGTAGGGAAACAAAATCAGGATCAGGGGGAGCAATTACGCGGGTCGCAATGACCGCAAATACAACACTGGCAATCACCAAGTAAATGACACCTGTGATAACAGAGCCAAATACCAGGTCAGTTCCAAATTGGAGGTACCCTATGAGATAGCGCCATGAGCCAAGAGTGAAGTCATCTCTCCACCACCACACCGAGCCAAATCCAGCATAAAGAACCAATAGAAAGGCAATGACAAATCCAGCAATACTCAGTGACAGCATGATGTTTCTCTCAAGACTGCCACGCATCAGATGCCGCTGATACAGGGCGAAAACAGTAGCTCCAAAAATGAGAGGTATAACATATGGCATGACTGCCAATAGATCTATGGCCGGAAATGGGACATCAATAAGAATTACGGGTTCAATTGCTGGACTCAGAGAGGTCAACTCAAATCCTCCTTTTACAGATACTAGTATCTCTTTGTAGCATTTGATATATCTGTTCTGGCGAGGAATACCTAGAAAGAAATTGAAGCTCAAAGAGCGGCTTTATGCTGAAAAGAACGGAAGCTACTTGTTCCATTCCTTCCATAATGCTGCTTTTTCACTCTCGTGAGCTTCTACAATGAGCTCTAACGCCTTGTACAAGCGCAATGCTTCTTCAACGGAAAGTAGAAAGGCGCCTTTGATATCACGGTCTTCGCCCAAGGATAGCCTAACACGTCCGTCATTAACCCAGCCCTCATCTGTCTTTTCAGGTGGGCTCAACTGGACTTCTAGCCAGGTTCTCTTAGTCTTTCCAGTCTGTCGATCCTCGTAGAAGTGCTTGACCTGCAGACGGCGCTCATATCTCTGGTTACTTTTTGCCATTTATACTACCTCTAGATTGTTCTCTATCTCACAATCAATGACACATTAGAAGGAAAGCTTATTGCATCGTCTCTCGGCATCACCGAGCTGCTCCCTAAGAGCCAGCATATCGGCCTCCAAGAAAAACCTTAACTAACTGTGGAATTCTCTCCGAATGGATGGCTTGACTGACATGGGCTGCAGCGATAGAACCAAACAACTTCAACTTTCTTCGGTAATTCTCATTATGCTGTTAATGATGCCACTCCCCATTGTTCAGAGCATTGAACCTCCAGTGGCGTCAGCAACAGCCCCCAAAATTGGTATGCATCTGAGCAAGATGGTTTCTGCATCTGAATCAAACGAGATGATGCCCGTCCTTATTGAATTTGGACAAGGATTTGATTATGCAGATAGAATTCAGCTTCTGGAAGATTTGAAAGATCCGGGGGTATTAGTAAGGAATATGTTCAAGACAATTCCAGTGGTTTCTCTCTATGCAAATTCGGATGCTATAGAAAGGCTATCGCGACTAGAGGGAGTTATTGCACTAGATGCTGATCCAGTGAGGTCGATAAACCAACCACAAGTAGGTTTTGCTCCAGGGCAATCAACAGGCACTGGCTATGCACATCCTGATGGCATACTTGGTGCAGATGACCTGTGGGAACAAGGATACAATGGTACTGGTGCAAAAGTCGCAGTTATAGATAGTGGTGTAATGAGCGACCATCCAGACTTGGAAGGAAAGATAGTCGGCTTCTATGATTTGATTGATGAAGAACATGACATGGATCCCTCTGACGGCATTGACGCCTATGATGATAATGGACATGGGACCGCATGTGCATGGCTAGTCGCTGGAACAGGAGCAGGCAATGGTGGCGATTACAAAGGGATGGCTCCTGGCGCTGAGTTATTAATAGTGAAAGCCCTCGACTCAACTGGTAGTGGAGATGACTCAGTTATTGCAGAAGGTATTGAGTTCGCAGTGGATCAAGATGCCGATATTATTTCACTAAGTCTTGGGGGAGCGTGGAATGACGACCAATTCATCATTGAACCTTCGATACTAGCGGTAAGAGAGGCTATCGATGCGGGAGTAGTTGTCACAATCGCCGGAGGTAACTCTGGTCCTGCACCAATCACCATCACATCGCCTGCAGTTGTTAATGAAGCAATAGCGGTTGGTTCCTCCAGTGGCGATGCAGGTATCATATCATTCAGCAGCCGAGGCCCCGTCTATCGTCCCTTCTCAGAACCACACGGGTACTACGCCAAGCCAGACCTTGTTGCACCTGGTGATCAAATACTCTCAGCTCTATCCGATCAGGCAAACCCTGCAGAGTACCCTAGATATAATTCCACTCAATGGCCTGCAGCCTATACTATTTGGTCAGGCACGTCAGCATCATGTCCTCAAATAGCAGGATTAGCAGCATTGCTGATAGACAAGCATCCGGGAATCACTGCTTTGGAAATCAAAGCATTCCTAATGGCGGGTTCAACGGACTTGAACTCTGATCCCATGGCTGAGGGATATGGTGTTGCCAATGTCACAAAATCCTCTGAGATGATTGGAGCATCCTCAGGACAAATCACGATTGTGACCCCGAATGAATATCCAACACTGCCAGGGACATCAAGTGTCTTCATAATCGGTGAAGAGCGGCCTGGACAAAACGTAACAGTGATATCTACCACAAACCACGGCAGTCTAGACATTGCTACATCCGGAAATGCAAGCCAGTTCATAGTAACCTATGATGATTCTGTTTCTGTGGGAGTTGGGCATTCTTATTTCGGAGTCAATCTACTTGTGCCTGAAGATTTGCCGCTGAGCGCGATAGGTCACTACGTTGGTCAGTTAAGTCTCCAGAACACCGATGACGAAGTAATTGCGAGCCTTGAGTTAGACCTGACGATAACGACCTATGGGGGAAGTGTGATGGTTGATATGGCGCACCACTCGGACCAGGACCCGGACGATATTTCTTACTACCGATACTTCCGAAAGTACCTCCGTGACCTCGGCATGGTCTTTTCTGAGTATCCAGAGAATTGGGCAGAAACCTCTACCATGCCCACAATAACCAGCAATGCACTAGCAACAGCAGAAGTATTGATGGTCATGGATACTGAGTTACAGTATTCTACAGCTGAAATCAATGCAATACACGAATACGTCGACTCCGGTGGAATATTGTTGATTCTTTCCGAAGGATATGATACTCAGAACGGTGGACCAGCCTTTGCTCAAGCCTCTTACAATCAGATACTGGCACCCTACGGGATTCAATGCGAGGATAATTGGATTGGACAGGGCAGCGATATATTCGTTGGAGAGGTCTATGGAGAAGACTATGGCGGTGTTTCAGAAGACCACCCGCTAACCGATGGAGTAGAAAATCTCTATATTCTCAACGGTGGCACATTCAGTGTTGATTCATCTATCGCAGGCGCAGAGGGGCTATTTTGGACAGATTCAGGGCGGACCCACGCCATTGTTGCCTATGCCACCTCAGGAAGAGGTAAAGTCATTGCAGTTTCGGATGGGTCAATTCTTTATGACAGTATAAGCTATGATGCAATACGAACAGGAAGCGATAACTTAGTGCTACTTAGAAACATAGCAAACCAAGTACTAACTGACGCCCCTCGCATATTCGATGTAAAGCTTACTGAAGTAAAGTTGGGTGAAACCTCGGAAGTCACTGCATACATCTTCGATGAGGACCTTGAATCTGTTGAGATGACTATATCCACGCCCAACGGGCAGAATATAACGGAAAACCCAGTGGAAGAGCTTGGATATAAATTCACTACAGAGTTTATACTTGAAACTGCAGGGTTCTATGACATCCTAGTAGGAATGGAAGATAGTAATGGAAACACACGCGTTTTCAGCAAGACAATACTGGTTCAAGTAGACACAGTAAATCCTGTGACAGCCCAGATGGTATTCATAGCGCTACTTGGAGTAGTTGCAGTTGGGATTGTTGTTGTAATCGTTCTCAAGTTTGGAATTGGAAAGAAGGCTCGAAACAAATTAGAAGGTGAATGGGAGCCTCGTTGGGAGGGAGATGATGAAAAAGAGGGGCCATCTATCCAATAGGCCCGTATCTATGTTGCATTGATGATAGAATTCTATCATGCAATGGGTCCAGCAACGGATTGTCCTCTAGTGTAGCACCCTCTTTCATCCTTTGAAGAATTTGATACCCCATCTTAGCACCTAGTCTTGAGGAAATAACTTGACCACCAAGAACCGGTCCATCCTTTGCAGTGACAATTGCTATCTTCATCTGTTCTGCAGGATGGGTGACAAAGTGAACATCGACATCAACGCCCACTCTTGAGGCAATTTCGGATGAAAGACCAACGCAGACGATATCGGTATTGAAAATACGATCATATTGGAAACGCAGGTCGGTATCTTCGTAGATTTTTTTCCCACCAACTGCTATGACTCCAGCTTGACGGCCACATCTTGCTGCTACGCTACCGATTGGCATCATGACAGGTTTTCCTGTATAGAAATCAGCCATCTCTATGCAATCGCCTACTGCAAAAATGTCCTCCTCAGATGTTCGCATTTTTGAGTCCACAATAATCCCACCCAAGCCGCCGATTTCTAGGCCCAGCTTCCGTGCAAGCTCAACCTTTGGATTTACTCCAGTCATGAAGATGACTGCATCGGTTTCAAGTTCAGCATCATTTATTGCTAGGCCCTTCACTCTCTCATCTCCGAGGACAGATGAAGGAGATTTGCCCTTGTGGACTTCAAGTGAGTGCGGTAGACGGGATTCCAGTTCATCACTCATTCTTTTTTCCAAGAGACGCCTCATAAGACGAGATCGAACGATAAGATGAACCTCCTTATCTAGCTCGAGAAGTTTCTCAGCTATTTCCAGCCCACTTAATCCTGCTCCAACCACCATGATATTCCGATAGTTTTTCATTCGCTTTCCAATTTTGGCGCTATCAGACACATCCTGAATAGTAAATACTCCCTCCAAATCAGTACCAGGAATCTCTGGAACGTATGCTCTCCCACCAGTAGCGATTATGAGTTTATCATAAGATATTGAATCGGACTCAGACTTGGTTGTTTCTAATTCTAGAGTCTTTGATGACACATCTACATCTATGACCTTGGTGCCCGATTGTACCTCAACACCCATCTTTTGTAAAGACTCATTTGACCAATCAGGGATGTTGAGAGCTTCAGTCTCAGGATATTCGAGAGCCATGGCTGAGCCTGGCTTCTTATGAGCTTCACTAGTTTCTTTCGTAATGATTATGACGTCCGCATCCCGACTAAATGACTTAGCCGCCCACGCCGCTGAAAGACCACTAGGTCCAGAACCAATAATTACAACTTTCATTTCTTACACCTATCTAATACGCGTAGCAATTTTGGGATAGAGTATGATGATTGCGACTACAGCCATCGCGGCCACCCCCAAAAGGATTACGACAGAGTAGTCACTGACGACCCTCAGAGTCGCAAACTCATATGAGATTTGTTCTCCAGTTCTCAGTGTCGCTATTGCCACTACTGAATATTCGCCTTCTGAGAAACCTGATGTTGAAATATCAAAGGAATATTGCCCTTGATTTCCTGACAAGGTAACATTGGGAGTAAATCCAGACTCGGGAACAAACGATAATGTGACTGCATCTACAAACAAGTGGCCCTCCAGTGTTAAGGAACCACTGATCCTGTCGGAAACAAACGGGCCCACACGGACTTGAGTAGTTTCAAGGCTAGCACTGACAAAACGAACCTCTGTTCCGAGTTCAGACGAGAGCATCACAGGTGGTGATGCCAAACTTGCTGATTCATCACCAGCCGTAGCAATCAAACTCAATAATGGATTGCTCTCCAGTTCTCCAATATCCACGTTCCAATTGAGTTCAGAAGCGGCCTGATTGTTTTGGGATGTTAGGTCATCTAGTCCGCCATCGACAATGATGGCTTCAATATTCATTTCACCTATCGGAGTATCATGGTCATACACCGAAATCCGAATATCAAATTCAGTCCCTTCCGATTGGTAAGATATCGAGCTGAATATGGGTCGCCACTGGTTCTCCAGATTGCTGTAGTCCAACGAGTCCAGCGTCGAAACCGTCGAATTTGATGTACTGAATCTCATCCTGCCCCTGTGTGATGGTTGTATTCGAAGAACTGAGATGTACAGATAGTCCAGTTCTGTGAAAAATTCAGGGGCGAAGGGAGCGAGTTCGAAAGAGGACCCAGTCCATTCATAGGCATGCACTTCTCCGGCTGATACATTTACTAACATATCAACTCCCAGCGGGCCTGTTGCCAATGATGAATCAACATCCCACTCCAAGGTAAAGACCGAGTCAGTAGTAAAATCGGCTACACCGTCGAAACCAATTCTTAGCTGAACTGCTGATGAGTTTTGATAAGCCTTTACCGACAAGATATCCAGAGAATCGTTGACTGACGGATCCTCACCATCAGTAGCGAGATTTTCAATATACTCCCAATTGGTTTCTAAAACACTCGTATTGAGGAAATGTTGAATCGAATAGGTCGGATTAACGAACCCATAGCCCCAGCTATTCGAGGGTGATGCATAGTGGTTTACAGCGCCACCGGCTCCTTGGTAGAGAGATGACAGGTCAATCCAACCATTCAAAGAATCCGATGCCTGTCTGATTAATGCAATAACACCGGCCACATGTGGTGCAGCCATACTTGTGCCGCTTTTTGAAGTCCAAAGGTTTGACAAGCTATTTCTTGCAGCATTGATTGTATCCCCAGGTGCAACAACCTCGGGCTTGATTGAACCATCAATGCGGGGTCCTTCACTTGATGTCGAGCTGATGCCTTCACCAGTTTTACTGGACGATCCAACTGCAACACCCAAATCAGCGGTGCCAGGTGAACTGATTGTTCGACGATCATCAACTCTAGATGTGAATCTTAGGTTGGTATAGTGCCACTGAGTGTCCCATGCATATGCGTCTACGGTCACAGCAGCACCGGAAGGATTTGACATAGATACCAACCAAGTACCAGAATGCCAGAAATGGTTTGAAGATGAAACTTGCACTATCAACCGATTAGTACCACGAGTGCTAGTGTCTGCAAAGACATATGCGCTAATATTGTCTGAATTCAGAGAATATGCGGAACCCGTTATCGAGCCAAATTCGCCTATGTCAATCGGCTCAGCATCACCGGGTGGCGTCAAGATTATGTGCTCATCATCATCATCGCTTTGCCATAATATATTGATGAAAGAATTGTCAGGGGGGTTATTCACAGAGAGTGTTGTGCCTGCGGTTTCTCCAGAAGAACACTGGAAATTAGCATGCTTTGCCCTTCCTCCCAGATTTCCTGCAGCAAGAGTAGAAAGTGTGCCGTTGGCTATGAATGCCTGAGATACTGCAAGGTCTTCCAAGTCGGTACCGTCTAGAAATCCAAGGTAACTAGAGAATGACATGTTAATTATATCAGCTTCATTCTCTACGGCAAAGTGTATTCCCTCAATAATTGATGCAGAATCAAGGGGGCTTTTTATGATAATCAGATCAGCCCCAGGAGCCACGCCAACGAGTGAAGTCATTCCTGGTTGACCGCCAGCTGCTGTGGATGCAACGTGCGTACCATGCCCATAGGAGTCACCGACATGCGTAGCTTGTGTCAAGTTAACGCCGCGAACATAGACATTATCATTCTCTTGGTCGAATAGCACTGCGATTTTGGACTCGCCTAATATCACAACGGATTCAGAAGTGAAAGATATATCGCCGTCCTCATTCGCATCTATTCCTCCTAGCCACCGTTCACCATTATTATATTGAAATACGCCATCATCATTGATATCGATAAACATGTAGTCTTGCTGATATGAAATTGTAGGCCCCACCTGACCTTGAACAGTTGAGATGGGGCCTTCATCATCATCAGCGATAGAGTTGGAATTAATGTCGACATAATATCTTGAACCCGACTGCAGCACATTTAGCTCGTCAGTATTTGATCGCCAGAAAGTAGGGTGAAGCCAGGATGCTCCTGTATCTATAACCGCGATTCTGGTTCCAGTTCCATTGATTGATTCATCATTCTTCTTCATGTTATGCCAGACATTCGGCGCGCCAATAGCAGGAACAGATGACGTCAAAGATGGCGTAAACTTCTTTGACCCAGAACTGGCTCGCAATAAACCTATTTCATCGAGCCTTTGAATGCTAGTCAAATTTGGAGCCCGGACGGAATATATAGAACCTACATGAACGATAGATGAATCTCTCGTGACGAATTCAATTCCTTGGGATTTCACCCACTGCATCTGTTGTGCTGTCAATTCCTCTCTGAATTGCAGTATGGCTGAAACCATATTCCCATCAGCAGCTGCAACCGTTAAGCCCCTTGTTCGGAAATCAGAAACCAGAAGGGAGTCTATTTGTGGGGTATATGTATTATAGTTCTCATGCGAGAAATCAGCGGACTCTGTTCTACCGAAAGCTGGGACCAATAACGAACAGACAATCAGGAGCAGTATTGCTTTTGACTTCACCTTCCATCAACTCTAGATTCGAACTTGTTCAATGCTTGTCCTAGGACTGATATTCTTTTGCCTGCGGGAACAGAAAAATGTGGAGTAGCAAAGGGTCTACTCCTTTGCCACTATATCCACATCTTCGAAAACAATCTCTGGAGCAATCAGAGACTGAAGTAAATGGGGCTCCTTGGCAATCTCTTTCACCTGTTTTAAGAGGTCAAAAACATTACCCGATACCATCAATCCATGAACAGCGCCTACCAGTTTTCCATCTTCAATTAATATTGCTGGGTTACCTACAATGCTGAAATCACCGGACTCGGGATTTGAGCTATGCGCACCCTGCACTCCAGTAATGAGATATCCATGGTCTATTTCAGAGATGATATCATCAATATCTCTCTCACCCGGTTCTACGATTATATTTGATGGAGATATTTCAACCAGTCCCTGCCGCATGTTTCTGCTGGCATTGCCTGTGCTCTTAACACCCATCTTGTTGGCCCAATAAGTATCCCAGATGAATGATTTCAGTACTCCATCTGCTATGATTGGAGTCCTCTGTCGCGGAACACCTTCATCATCTGCTTCTGAAGCATTCAAACCACGAATGTCCGTACCATCATCTGTTATGGTTAGGAAATCCACTGCTATTTTCTCTCCAATCTTATCGCCAATTTTCGATTTTCCACGTGCAACATTGTCCCCCCTAATTGCTTGAACAAGTGTATACTGAAAGATCTGCCCATAGGCGCGAGGGTGCATTACCACAGTGTGGGTTCCAGTCTTGCCCTCTGCTGAGTTTTTGAGAACACGTATTTCAGAGGAAACTTCATCCACGATTCTGTTGATATCAACGTCCATGTTACGCGCGATATCGAATGAAAGCGTCATAGGAGTCACTCCAGATTCTGTTCTAGCAATTGCCCCAATCATGCAGTACGATACCGTCAATTTCTCGGAATGTTCGACCCCGTTGCTGTTGACATAAGCTGTAATCAGGGCGTTTGTTCCAGATCCTCCAAAAGCGGGTATGAGGCCCTCTTCAGCGCTTGCGCTCTTGGCTACAGCGTCAGCTAGCATATTCACTATGCTTTCGGGTCTTGCATCCTTGGCATCAGAAGACCAAAGGTTCTCGATGTTTGGATACTCAGCAGATTCAGGCAGACCTATCCAATCCTCATCGGGCGTTGTAGCCTTAGCCGCGGCGATGGCAAGTTCTACGGCCTCATCAGCTGCTTGCTTAGTTGCTATGTTGAGAAAAGCGCTACCCATCTTCTTACCAACATACAATCTAATGGCAATCTCTGTTGCCTTCTTTTGATTCACCGTGCTCACTTGAGCCATTTCCACCTCCGACTCAAGCTCAGAAGTACTTACAGCAAGGGCTTCTGCATCATCAGCCCCAGATTGGCCTGCTTTCTTGACAATGTAGTTGCATAGTTCAAGTAGTTCTTTTTCTGATTTCATGCTCATATCCTCCTAGTTTTTGCCTCCAAATGTAATACCACCCTTACTGAATCTGATTCTTGGGCCACCAGCTGCAACGAATGCCTCCTGCCCTTTTCCGCATCGACCCAGCTCAAATGGGAAGTCTTCATCTGCGACTCCTTCTATTTTGAATAGTGAGTCAGTTGCTATGCCCGATATTGATAGATCCTTGACTGGCTTCCCGATTTCGCCATTGACAATTTCGTATGCCTCCTGAACACCAACCTGAAAGCTAGCGTTCGCCTGGGCTTGTCCGCCACGAAAATCTGCGCAATAATATCCAAAATCGATTCCTTCGAAAATCTCAGATGGGTCGTAGTCACCTCTCTCAAACATGGTGTTTCTCATTCTGATTATGGGCGGATAGAGGTAATCTTGAGCTCTGGCATTTCCAGTTGGAGGCAAGTTATTCTTTGCAGCATATTCCCTATTTGTGAGTAAACCTGTCAATACTGAATCTTTGATGATTTCCACCCTGCTAGTGGGAACACCTTCGTCATCATATTTTGTGGTTCCTAGATTACCGGGTAGTGTCCCATCATCGGTCATGTTGACTCCTTCAGCGGCAACAACCTCTCCTAGTTTGCCATTGAAAGCACTCTGAACTGTAAGGTCAGCCTCCGATAAATGACCCAGCGCTTCATGAGCTAGAACGCCTATTACTCGAGGGCCCAACACACAGGGAAATGAACCGGCTTTGGCTTTTATTCCTTCAAGCTGTAATTTCACTCTTTTTGCTGCGGCGTGCCCTATGGCTCTGGGAGTAGCAACCTTTTCCATGTACTCCCATCCTTCATGAGTTGAAGCGTCTTCGTACCTTGCAGCACTCAATTGTGTGCCTTCTTTTCCAGTCACCCACGGATATGACCAAACCAGCAAGATAGGAGACTGGATTTTTGTGCCATCTGATGTCATTAGATACTTCGTTCCAGATGCGGTTCTGACTTTCACGGTGACAGCTGTGACCCTCTCATCGAAATCGCGAATTTCCTTTGTCATATCAGACATATACTGAATCTTCTCATCTATAGGTACATGCCTCGGATCTCGTTTTGCAGTAGACTTGATGGTTTCCCCGTAAGCCTTCACATTTGCAAGTTCTATTGGTTCTCTTCTTGTTGCACCTGCAGCTTTCGCCATGGAGTAAGCATTGCGTACAGCATCTGACAATTGATCAACTTGTCCAGTAGTTACAAAGCCCCAAGCGCCATTAGCTAGTACTCGCACTCCAACTCCTCTCTCAAGTCTTTGAGTTAGTGCGTTGATTCGTCCATCGTCCATCTGAATATACTCGATGAATCCATTCTCACCTCTAAGCTCAACATAAGTTGCGCCTAGGTCTCTCCCTACTTCGATTGCCTTTTCGAATTTATCAAACAACAATATCACCAGTTTGCTCTAAAAAGCGGTGGAATTCCAAACTATGCCAGCATTCATGCCTTTAATAGCGTTACAGTCTGCGCCTTTTTTGAAGAGGAAACAGCATAGTCTCATAAGTGAACTACTGCATAAACTACCCATCATTTGTAAGAATGAAATCTGATGAGAGAGGATAGATTGACTTCAGCAGGCATACCTCCGGAATTCGCTGATATGAAAGACCGGAGCGGCGTTCCCTGGGAAGAGATACACAAAAAGTATGGCGAAAGAAAGTTGCAAGGGGAACCCGCTTTCTCAGCATTTACTGACATTGTAATTGAGATTGCATCTAAAGAGAGTATGAAAGAGAATCCTGACCCCAGCATATTATCCTTAGGGATGAAGGCATGCCTAACAAGAGGAAGGTTGGCGGAAGGCCTGTTTGTTTCAGCTGAGTCAAATCACCCCGAAGTACTGAGTCTTAGTGCCATCATTTACTTCGTTCTCTCAGATGTCGAAGGTTTGGGACGGGTTCTGAGCAAGCTACAAGAAATCGTCAATGAGGAATCAGACCTCTCTGATAAGATTCGCCTATCCACGGTTAGAGTACTCCAAGCTGCTGCAGAGAGAGATACAAGCGTAACCATGTGCGTGATGGAATTTGATAATCTTCTCGAAACAGATCCCCAACAGGTAGAGGACCCATTAACTGAAACGATGTTTGCTCTGTACGTGGTAGGTTCCCTATTGAGAGAAATTGGAGAAGCCAATCGTGCTTCTCGGATATGTGACACTCTAGAAGATATGGCGGAAAGGAAGAACAATCGTATGTTCATGGCATTAACAGAAAACCTCAGAGGAAATATCTGCAACCTCAGAGGTGATTTTGATACGGCAGAAGAACACTACCTTCGAGTCAAGGAAATTAGCGAGGACCTCTCATTTGAATTGGGACTTGGCATTGCATACAACAATCTGGGAACACTTCATACCAACTCGCTTCGAATAGAGAATGCAGTAGAGTATTTTGAGAAAGCCTATGAACATATGGAAACCGATGCCACCAAATTGGCACCGCTTGCAAATCTTGCAGAACTGTGCACCATTATGGGAATGTACGATAAGGCGGAGGAGTATCTCAAAGAGGGCATGCGAATTGAGAGGAAAACAAAACAGGGCATGATTGAGGTGTTCAGTTGGAATGCGATTCTTCTTTCCTTGACAGACAGACAAGATGAAGCTTTGGAATGTTTGAAAGAGGCATCAAGAATCGCTCAATCCTCCGACAAACCGCTCCAAATCGCAGCGTATTATCATGCGGAAGGCGTTTTCAATGCTTCGAAGAATAACTGGCAAGAAGCCGTTTCGAGCTTTGAAGAGGCACTAAAAATAGGAAGGGATAATGCTGCTTTTGAGATTCTTGTCAGAGTAGAGCTGGAATTGGCTAGAACGTACATGAAAGCGTATGAACATGAAGACGATGAAGAATTCCTTGCGAGTGCCGCATATCATTTGGACGACTTGATTCAAATTGCAAAAGAACAGGGACTAAAATCTCTATATGCAGAGGTGCTGCTGCTCAGAAGTGACGTATTCCGGTTTGCCAATAAGAAGCTAGAAGCCAAGGGTGACATTGAAAGAGCTCTGAGTCTCGCGAACTATGTTGATGACTCGCGACTTGTTAATCAAGCGCAATATCGAATGGGTCTATTAGAGGGAAGGATTGAGAAACATTCGGCCAGAGAAGTTGCGGTATCCAACCTGATGGACAGAGTTTCGGGATTCAAACCTGCAGGTCAGATGAAAGATGTACCAAAGCCCACAATCCGCGCACTGATTGCACTGGATAGAGGTTCAGGGATTCCACAATTTGTCCATTACTTCGACATGAAGCTTGAGGTGGATAGCTCCATAGTTAGTGGATTTATTTCTGCAATAATGTCGTTCACGAGCGAATTAATGGGTACCAAGGGCCTTCTGAGGTCTATTAGTCACGAAGGATTTACTCTTTTGATGGAACATACAGAAACACGCACGGTGGCATTGATTGCTGATGAGGAATCATTTGACCTCAGATATCTTCTTCGTGAGTTCTCCAATAGGTTTGACGAGATGTTTCCACCAAAAGACGCTGAAGGGGTTGCAAGCGCTGAGTATGAAAATGCACGCAGTCTTGCTCATGAGATTTTCCTTTGATATATCAGTTCATATGAATCACGTAGAGCTTATATCAAAACAGTATCTTGAGAGTCCATATAAGGTATATCGGTAATGACATCAGCAGAGGAAATATCTGAGATTCTGGTAAATGGCGAGAACAGGAATACAGAATTCAAGAGAAAACTAGATACTTCAGACCTTCGAAAAGAGAGAAGAGAAAAACTGGTCACGCGGATCAGGTATATGACCTGTGAGGTCCCATTCGAGGGCACATTTCTTGTCGGTATTGAGGATATCAATGGCAGAAAATGGAAAATTTTCGGTCTTACAGAAGAGGGTCTGGAAAAATCTGAAGAGATTCTAACCAAGATATGTCAAGATGCAGACGTAGAGATTGTTGAAGAAGAACGAATTGAAACGGACAAGGGACTTGTTGGCGTTTATCTGCTTAAGAGATTGGCTGCGCCTGAAGTCAAGGAAACATGTTCAGTGAACGTAGCAGGTAGGGTCAATTCTGGAAAATCAACTCTGATTGGAGCACTAGTAACTGGAACCCCAGATGATGGAAGTGGAAAGGCAAGATCATTCCTGCTTAAGCACCCGCAAGAAATCACTCGAGGTCAGACAGCCGATCTTCACATGTCCTTCATGGGATTTGATCAAGACGGGAAATCATTACACCTGGAAAACCCTTTGAATAAGGAGGAGTCTGCGCGTGTACTGGATAAATCAACCAATATCGTTGCCTTTTTTGATGCACCAGGTCACAAGGAATACAGCAAAACGATGATTCGCAGCATTCTTGGCGCAGATGCACAATATGGAATCGTCCTTGTTCCAGCACCAGAAGAAGCAAATCTGATTCGGGGCGAAGAGGAACGTACTAGTATACAGAGGCTTGACGATATAACCAGGGAACATCTTATTCTGATGTCAAATCAAGATGCTCCATTCATGGTCATCATTTCTAAGCCAGATAAGGCTAAGATGTCCGACAAAATACTCGTTTTTGACTTGGTAAAGAAGACCTTGAAGGATATTGGAAAAATTCCAGTAGTGGTCAGGGACGGGAATGAGATTGGGCCTGTAATAAGGGAAATTGAACACGGAGTCATAGTTCCCATTCTTGAAGTGGCAGCAACTGAAATGGATTCATTGATATTGCTAATTGAGCTCCTCTCAAAGCTGCCGGTGAAAGCAAAATCTCATGACTTGTCATTGCCAGCTAGAGCCTATATTGACAAGGTCTACAGGGGTATCAGAGGAACTAATGTGGTTGTAACTGGTACTGTGAGAGCTGGCGTGTTTAAGCAAGGACAGAGTATAGCTATAGGTCCCGACCAAAATGGTAACTTCCGTAAAGGCAGGCTATTCAGCATTGAGATGTTCCAGAAACGTGTCACCAATGTACGAGCAGGTGACTTGTTTGGATTTGATATCAAGGACGTTGAGAAACACTCTGTGAGAAGAGGGCAAGTTGTTGCAGATCCTATCGAGGATCTGAAATCTTGTAGGGAATTTGAAGCGAATATTGTGGTGACGAGGCACCCCACCCGAATAACGACAGGGTATATGCCCGTCTTACAATGCAATACTATCCAGACCACAGTCATGTTATCGAAAATATACGATAATGAATTCCTATCAGTCGGAGATTTCGCAAGAGTTAGGCTTCAATTTCTTAGGGGACATGAAGCCATTGAGCTTGGAGAGAAAATTGTATTGCGAGAAGCCAATACTCGGGCTATTGGTACAGTCGTTGAAATCTTGTCCTAATCACTCGGACTCCAAGCATCAATTTCGCCAAGGCCAGGGAACAATTCCTCATCACGGAGCCATTTCTTAGAAGAATTGTGTTTTACGATGGGGTAGATATGGCAATCGTATTCAGAAAGAGCTAGAAGGAGCATTGAACGCCATTCTGAAGGAGCCGAAACCACCGAGAATGAATCCTTTGATGTCTTGAACATGGTCATTTCTAAACAGTACCGCTTAACTTCCTCAAAGACAGACTCATCCTTTCCTTGGATGAGGAGGTCGGGCTTTAGACCCATATGGGAAAAGTCTGGCACCATAATCAACCCCCCACTCTGCATCAATGAGGTAATCCTAGAGGGAGACCCGATTAGAGAATTCGCTAGTACTTCCAGGTCACCAGTGGCAAGGCGCTCAAGAACGGCAAGCTCCGTTGGACTTGCAGTTATGTCGCGAACACTAAGTGAAGCGGCAAATGTCTTCTCGCGGGTGCTAGATAGCCCCAGCTTATCCAGAGCCCAAGAGATGATGTCTCGCCCATGAGAACCCAAACCCGTTGTCTTCGGAAACACATCTGACAAATTGAGATAGTATTGATATTCCTCAACTGGATTATCACCGCCCTTGTGTGCGGTCAAATGCTTCTTGTTGCCACCTTCAATAATCGATAGATGGAACCAAGAGTCCTCATCGGAGGCCCCATTTTGGTCCCAGCTGATGGATATGTCGTGACCAAGAGGTTTGGGATTACAGATAGCTCTCGGAGCCAAGTGAATCTCAGGTAAGCTATGCTTCTTCTGAAGAATCTGGTCTGTGTTGTAAAGCTCATCGCAGAACATAGATATGGTATGAGACGCTCCAGTTCCCAAGGAAACTTGCAGGGTATTATGGACCAAAGTGAGTGCTTCTTCCCATTGTGTTGAAGACACATCCGCTGGGGAGGCTTTTAGAATGGTTAGGATTCTAGAGAAGCCTTCATCCTTGTAGACAGGAATATGGCGGATGAAATGCCCAACTAATCTCGCTTCGTTTGTTTCTTTAGACTCCTTCAGCCATGTCTCTCGCCATTGCTGTCTTGCATTCTCATTCAGAAGAGCATATGCAATCGAGTTAGAAAGGGTTTGAATTAAGTTGGATGTGGCGTTCTTGGGATTCAGGTTGCTCAGAAATGATATTCTTAATGCGATACCCTCAGCCAAAGGGGATTTTGATATATCCTGCTCCACCAGAAAGGCCCCTTCTTCACTAATCCTAACACCAAAGCCTTGACCAGAGCTTGCGATATTTTCTGATGTCAAGTAGATAGCAGGAAAAGTCGGTTCGCTTGCATTTAGGTAACGCGCTACTCTCTTTATGGACTTACTTAATAGGCCTCGAAATTCCTCCGTTAGTTCCATGCGTACTTCAAGTTCCGTTGGGGGCGTTGGCTTCTCAAATTTTCTTAGTAGCCTTGATCTACTCCTGATATCTTCATAGCGATCGGGCTCTAGATTCTCACCGAGTAGCATAACTCCATTTTCGGTGAAGAAATATACTCTCACTAGATCCAAGTACAACACAGAAACGAGAAACCTGATTCCTCTCAATTCCTTGAAGTACTTCCTTATCGTTGATGCTTTTACTCTCAATACTTCGACCTGAGAAGCTCCGGTCTCTTCAAATTGCTTTTCTCCAAAAGCAGCAAGCTTCTTCGAAATACCACGTTCTCGTCTTGGCATGGAGCACACTGAATTGAGAATGAGGTAGATGGTAAGATAAAGTTCACTAATGAATGCCGAGGACATCACCTTTAATTTAGGACAATTCACGAGAGGAGAACAGTGACAATCATGCTTCAGGTGGATATGACATTGCTCATAATTTGGTGGTTGGCTCCTTTGCTGATTCTTGTTGGGAGAGCTGCACTTGTCGCCTATCGAACCAAACAGAAGAGGGATGAGCTACGCAAACTGGAGGAAGATTCTACACCCTTCACTCAAGAGTTATGAACTACTTACGCTGCTTCTGCTACTACATCGACGTCTTCATAGACTGGCATTAGGATATCCCTTGTTCTCTCAGTGTTCATGACTACATCCAAGATTTCATCATCACGCTTCAAAATAGCACCAAGAAACTCATACTCGAATTTGTCGAGGCGTATATTTACACCCCTACGAGGTACCTGTGTCAATAAAAGAACTATGCTGAAATCTCCGCGAGGAAGCTGATTCAATATACCTCGCTTCATATCGGGCTCAAGTTCCTCTTCAAGTTGACGCGTTCGGATGCCTCGTTCGATGAAGCTATATCTGATTCGTTCGAAGTTGCCAGAGGAGCTCTTTTTGGGGCGGATGAATGAGATAGAGTATCCGAGCCTTTTGAGAGAATTGTATCCAATTAGTGTTCTATAGAGTGGAGGACTGAGTGGTTCCAGCTCTACTTTTCTCAACTCTACTAATTCGCCATTTCTTATAACTTTGAGATTCATTCAGTCACACTCGCTTGCTAGGTCCCGTTTCGGTTGTATCAATACACCAAATAAAGCATTATGACAAATTACTCCGCGAATACCTGTATTTCAGCCCTAATATTACATGGGCATCAACTTATGCCAATGAATGATCTATTGGCTTATTCGCAGCACTTCTCAAATACATAAGCAAGGCTAGCAGTCAGTTCAGGGTCGCTCTTTTTGAACCCGGGTAGTGACCACCCACCATCCGGATTTTGAGATTCCTTAATCAGTTCTAGCCCCTTTTCCATCAGCTTTTCTTCTTTCTTTTCCTTTGGTGTGCCAATAGCAATCAAATCAACCATATCAAAGGCATTGCCTTGTTCTATTGCAGTCATGAGGTGATGCATGAGTGCGGCTCGTCCATCTTGGTATACATCACTCTCTTCTGACACACCGACTTTTCTCAAAGCAGTAAGAGTATTGCCTGTTCCCAATGGGTCTGATGTTTCCTGTCCTTTGAAGTCGGGCCAATGACCATCCTCATGTTGTGAGTATACTAGAAAGTCCCTCGCTCGCCTTAGTCGTTCTGTGCC
Organism: uncultured archaeon; assembly: GCA_964648855.1. Lineage (GTDB taxonomy): Archaea > Asgardarchaeota > Thorarchaeia > Thorarchaeales > Thorarchaeaceae > TEKIR-14. The sequence continues at coordinate 118,928 of CAZYLT010000005.1, read as the reverse complement.
CTCAAAGCCAGCTTTGCATAGCGCTTCCAGCGCCTTTCCTGTCAGCCAAGTTATACTCTTTGCCACAGGATACCATTCTCGGCCTCCGCCTACACCATATTTGTCCTCGATTGGCATGTCGAGATTAAGGGTTTCAGCGAAGCCGCCATCTTTTTTCTGGCGAGATACCAAGAAGTTGACCATTCCTTGAGTTAAATCAACTTCTCGATCCGAATCTATCTCCATGATGAATCGCAAAATCTCAGAAGTGGTTTTCACAGAACTGGGATTTCCCTGTTCTAAATCAAAAGGAAAGCCACCATCCGAATTTACATAGGTTTCTAGTTCTGTGATAGCATACTTGATTTCGCTTTCGTCGAAATCGAACCCAGCAGCCATCAATTGGATTCTATCCGCAATATCCCCATTTTCCAAAATGAAACTCTTTGCATCATAGAGCAGATCCGGTTTATTTTTCAAGTTGATTCCTCCGCCATAGCTCTTTCTCGGACTACTGAATGATTATGCGTGGGAGAAAGAACTTCGTCAAGCAGAACATATGTTCCACACTAGTAATATCTCAATCTCCAACTTAAAGGTTATTCAGAGATGATAATTGTACTAGTCTTCTGCCTCAAAATGCTCCAAGATTGCTTTCCGACGCTCTCGACGTTCGTCTTCGGTCATCTCCGGCAGTGTACTAGTTTCGTCCTCCACAACGACAATTTTTTCTCGTGGACTGTGTTTTACCCTGAATTCCACTTTGTATCCTTTCTTTCGCAGACTTGTTTCATTTCCACATTCCCTGCATTTCAGGACTCGCTCTTTATCCTTCTTCACCGGAATCATTAATGCACCGCATTTATCACAGAATTGCATGTCTAGGACTCCCCTAAGAGGTATGACTCTGCGTACCCTCATAATCTGAATTTAAACTTGGTGTTTTTGTGCAACTTTTCTTCATAATGGCTTCATACTTGTTTTGCTTTTGCTTGAAGATTTTTTTCTTTGCGTTGTATATCGAATCGATCGGTTTCATTCCACGTCATCTTTGTGGTGTATCCAATTATGGATTTCATTTGGTCGACTTTTGCTGTTGGGCGAGTAGTAATCAGTGCTGTTATTGTCTGTCGCCACAAGAATAAAATTAGGCATCGTTTCAAACAAACGGATTCAATTGCTGATTACAGAAATCTGAAACGTGTTTTGGCTGGAGCCAGCAAATTCTGTACCATCCAGAAGATTTAGAAATGTGTTCCATGCGGGTTAATCTTGAATCAAATTTGAGAGGAAATGAATATGGTTCGAGTGATACCCTTCCAGGGATATAGGTACAACAAGAAGAAAATCGGCGAGATGTCTAACGTAGTATCGCCACCTTACGATATAATCAAAGGTAAGAAAGTGGACAATCTTCAGGCAAAATCAGACTACAATATAGCCTGGGTGATAAAGAACAAGCCCCAAAAGGGAGATTCTGAGGACAACAACCAATATACGCGAGCAGCGTCTTTACTAGAGAAGTGGATCTCTGATGGAGTCCTGACTCAGGATGATGAAGAAAGCTTCTATGTGTATGGTCAAGATTTCACTGTGGATGGAGAGAGTCTATTCCGATTCGGATTCATTGGGCTTATAGAGCTGGAGGATTTCGCCACCAATGCCCCGGGGAAAGGTAGTTTCTCAGGTGTCTTGCAACATGAAGAAACACTCCCCAAGGATATCAAAGACCGATTCAGCCTCTCGAACGAAACCATGTCGTATTTTGGGCAGATTTTTGTTATATACCCCGATCACAAGGGGGATGTAGATGCAATTCTACAAGAGGCAATGGAAAACGATGCGATTATTGACGTAGATGATGATGATGGAGTAAGACATCGAATCTGGAAAATAAGTGATGAAAACAAGACCAAGCAAATTACTGAACTCATGAAGGACAAGTACGTAATCATTGCAGACGGGCATCATCGATACAAAACGGCTTTGAAAATGTCCAAAGAGTATCCAGAATTGGATTCAGCCAAATATCGCATGCTTACATTTGTCAATATTGATAATCCAGGATTAGTGGTTTTGCCTACGCATCGTCTTGTGCAGAATCTCACCAATTTCTGGGAAGATGAGCTGAAGAAGAAGCTCATGCAGTACTTTGAGATGGAAGTCTTCAAGACTGTAGACGATATGTTCGGCCTTATGAACAAAAAATTCCGGGATGGCAAGCATTCATTCGGAATGTTCATCGATGATGACAAGTATTACGTCTTGACTCTGAAAGATATCAAAATCATGGATGAAATGCTTCCGGACAAGTCAGAAGAATTACGCAAGCTCGACGTGTCGATTCTCCATTCAGTCATTCTTGACCACATTCTTGGAATCGACAAGAAGAAGCTCATGGAGGGAACAATGAGCGGCGGCGGTTATGTGGTCTATCTCAAGGGAATTGGAGATGCCGTGGATGAGGCGGTAAGCTCTGTGAAGGGAGATGCGCAAGCTGTGTTTTTCATGAACCCAACTAAGGTTGAGGAAGTGGAAGCAGTATCGAAGAACTTCGAGTGTATGCCCCAAAAGAGTACCTTCTTTTATCCGAAAGTCTGGACTGGCTTTACTATCTATAGGCTTGAATAGGCAGAGTATACTGGGAGATTGTCCTCGCTTCCTTTTAGTGATTTGAGGGCATTTCATTTTCCCATTCCTCAGACCACAGTATAGCAGAGTCATTTCATGTATCGATGTGCTTATTTGCAAGGAGAACTGACTTCATCTTGTCAATCTTGAAGTATGTTCACGACCTCAATTTCAGTTGTGGTTGAATTAGACAAAGATTGCGGTGTTTGAGATGACTGATAGAGTATACAATTTTTACCCAGGTCCGGCGACACTTCCAGCGCCTGCTCTCAAAAAGGCTAAGGAAGAGTTGTTGAATTGGAATGGAACCGGCATGTCCGTTATGGAAATCTCCCATAGGTCGAAGGAGTGGGACAATGCACTTAATGAAACCAACCTGCTACTGAGAAAACTGATGGACATTCCTGATGATTACACAATTCTCTGGATGGGCGGAGGAGCATCTACTCAGTTCTATATGGTACCCGTAAATCTCCACTTGGAAAGCCGCCCCATGGAATATGTAAACACTGGCAGATGGTCAATGAAAGCTATTGCAGAAGCGGTCCGGTTTGGTGAAGTAAGAACTGTTGCCTCATCGGAAAAGGATGACTATAAGCATATTCCGAAAGATGTGAGTTTCAGTGACGGTGCGGCATTTGCCCACATCACAGGGAATAACACACTCTTTGGAACCGAGTGGCAGGAATGGCCTACAACAGCCGATGATGTTCCGCTTGTTTGTGACATGTCTTCGAATTTGATGGACCAAGTTATTGATATCAAAAAGTTCGGAGCCATTTATGCAGGTGCTCAGAAGAACCTAGGCCCAGCTGGCGTTACCCTCCTTATAGTTAGAGAGGACCTTCTCGGTAGAGTACCTGATGAAACACCCACCATGCAGAAATGGATTACCTACCATAAGAAGAATTCAATGTTCAATACTCCTCCGGTATTCAATATCTACATGTGCAAGCTGGCCCTAGAGCACCTAGACAGCATTGGAGGGGTTAAGGCACAGGAGAAGAAGAACAGGAAAAAGGCCAAGATTCTCTACGATGTAATTGACTCCTCTGACGGTTTCTACAACGGTTGGGCTGAGAAAGAAGACCGTTCTTTGATGAATGTTACCTTCCGACTTCCGACTGAGGAACTGGAAGCCAAATGTGTTGAAGAAGGTGCAGAAAGAGGACTTATTGGCCTTAAAGGGCATCGATCCGTTGGCGGAATGCGGGCATCAATCTACAACGCTATGAGCATCGAAGGAGTCGAAACGTTAGCCGGCTACCTAAACGAGTTCAAAGAAAAACACGAGTAGGTTTTGAACACCCGGGAGCAGAAATACTGCACTCGGGTACCTTCTCTTTTTATGAAGATCTGATTTTGGAAAATTTCGAAATACTGTTTTCAAGGACTGATTTCATCTCTGGGACTTGAGATGTATCGAGAACGCCACTATATTCGCGCATCATCGACGTACCAGTCATGCTGACTTTTATGTTTCTCATCTGTCGTTCTTCGAAGAAGTCCTTAAGTGATGACGCTATTGGAATTAGCACACCACCTGGAAGTCGACTTGTTATCATTTCTTCGCAGCAGCTGCAGTCAAGAACAACTATGGTACTATCCCTTTCAACAAAGACCTCTACGGGCATGACGCGTTCCGAGCCAGAGAATCTGAATTGAAGATTGAACTGATCAAGCTTCTTCATAAATCAAGCCTTCTTCTTTTTTCCCGACAGAACTGAAAATAAGTGTGGCGCATATAAGAGCATCTTAGCACGCACATTTACCATATCATCTTCATAGATATCGAGTAGATTCATGGCCTTCGACACCTATACAGAATTCCAACTACGACCACAGCAGCAACAATTGTCAAAGATATTGTAAGCCTCATGAAGTCAGGTCGTAGCGGTGGGGGTTCAGTATCAGTGGTTGTTGTATCAGTGGTTGTCGTTGTCGTTGTGGTGGTAGTAGTTGTCGTTGTTGTCGTTGGTTCTTGAACTTCGTACCAGTAATATCTGGTCGAATTGGAATTGCCTGTAGTGTCATTCACGATGATCCTGTATGATATATTTGTTCCCACGGGATATGCTGGGATTTGAGCAAAATAGACACCATTGATCTTACTCATTGTCAGATTATCTGAAAACGTCCCATTAGAATATTCCAGGAAGACTAAATCTATTCCACTCACATCCTCCGTCCGGACTGTGATATTCACTTCATCTTGGCTAGTTGGCTCCATTGGAGTCCTATCTAAATCATAGATATCTGGCGGTGTGGAATCTATTGTTTCAGTTGTGGCGTTATTCACCGCCGCAAAAGAATCAAGTTTCCCATATCCCCATCCTTCATTGGGAATATCACCAGTAAACGAATCATTGCGAGCTGTCATCTTTACAATATTAGCCACATCTGGCCCACAAGTCGAATTTACCTGGAGCATCAGTGCGGCAGTTCCAGCAACATGCGGACCGGAAGCACTGGTTCCACTGAAAAGCCTATATGAGCCGAATGCAGGGCCAAAGGGTAGGGTATCAAAAGCGTTGTACCAGTCCTGCCATGCTGATTCATTTGAGTGGGAACTCACTATGTCATATCCACCGGGAGCTGCTATGCCCTGCTTCAGTACTTCATCAATTCGTGGACCACGGGACGAGAAGCTAGCTATGTCACCTACTTCTGCACCAACAAACAGATTACGAGTATGATAGCTAGCAACGCTCAATGCACTATCTGCTGTGGATGGCCAGATAATTTCGTAGAAATCTGAAACGTCTGTTACCCATCGTGCTCCGCCAGTCCATGAAGTCTTGTCATCAGAAATGTAGTAATGCAGTTTCGTTTCAGAAGGAGCGGTTATATTGAGCTTATTGAACGGAGGAGCATTAGCAGGGTCGGTGGTTGGAAGGTCGCCACTTTCCGCATAGATCCATATGGCCAACATCTCAGTCGACCTACTCGAAGTGCCTACAAAACTCCTGACTACAAGTGAGTGCGTGCCCACCGATACAGTTGTTCCAGTTGACCAAGTGCCATATCCGTCATACGGACTAAGGGTGATTGAATGAGCGGCACTACCACCCCACTCATTCAGGTTCATGGTAAGTATGAAATCACAGGTGGAAAAATCGGTGCCGCTGACTGACAGGACCGTGATGTAGACTTGTTGAATATGTAAATCATTAACATTCAGGGTACTATCATTCTTGGGAATGCGAAACTCTGTCTGATAGGGTTCATTTGGAGTAGCAATGCTGAGTGCATGTTTTTCCTTGCCACCAAGATTTCCACTTGGTGCGATTACGGGGACCCCGTTTGAAACAATAGTATCTATTAGTTCTGCGGCGGATGAAGAACCATCAAGAAACTGGTAGGTCCATGAACCAAGTTCTATCAAAATTACATCCGCACCATGATTATATGCCCATGCAAGGCTTTGTTCAATTGTTAGGCTGTCAGCTTGAGTTCCATATGCCTTTAGGATCATCAGCTCAGCTTTGGGTGCTACTCCTACATATTTTCTAAACCCAATCTGTCCGCCAAGGAGAATTCCAGATACAGCAGTTCCGTGACCATCCGTATCCTTGTGTGTTGAGGACGTCAGATTCTCTCCCCGAACCCAGCTTATTATACTGTCTTCTGAAACCCCATCTCCCTCCACAATATATCTTGTCTTCGGTATAGTCAGCATCACTAGCGTCTCGTCATCATCCAGAACACCATTCGAGTTCGTATCATTGGTCACAAAGAAAGGCTCTCCAGGATCAGGGACACCGTTTTGTGTTACATTATCAACCCAGATCCATTCAGTAGATGTATTATAAGTGCCACTAGAATCCAAGTCTATGATATATAGAGTTTCATTGGCGGACCCGCTCGAGTCGCCATTCAAATCGATATGGTCAGTGCCATTGTCAGGAGAACCGCTTTCAGACGTATCCAACCAGGTGTAAGATTCATTGCCAGCAAACCATAAATCAGGATGACGCCAATCAACACCCGAATCAATGTCGGCGATAAGGATATCGTGTCCTGTGATATTTTGTCCATTGGAGTCCAATGCAGTCCATACATCATCTGCATTAATTTCGGGGATGGACAAATCTCTTGCCAAATTCAGATGGTCTGAGGTTGTCTGTTGCCCAATGTAATGAAAAACGCTATCTTGTATTAGTCGAAGAATATCTGATGCTTTCCCATTGATTAACAGGTAATTATCGACCTTGCTTCTTTGAAGACTCCCACAACTGAATTTTACATTCTGCAATCTTACACGTTCGATACGCTCTTTGGTGAGTTGTTCATCAACTCTCACTACGGCAGCAATCAAGGTTTCACCTAGTCCTTCTAATTCGGTAGATCCAGGTGCTTGCTGAATCGTCTGCATTTTGTGTATATTTCCTTGTGGTGGAGCATTCAATTCAAAGGTTAACGCAGTGGATACAATCAGGATAAATATTGATAAGGAAATGAGCGATTTTTTCAATAAATCCTACCTCTTGAAACTTCTGGACTCTTATAGGGCTGCTATGAAATAGATTGAACTCGCTGCTTTGATTAATCTATCTTGTCTTTGGTAGACTCATTTGTAGTTCTTTCTCCTGAGTGGAAGATTTCAACCTATTTAAGCCTCGAAAATTTGGTTCCGTTTCACTGAAACTTGTCACTATTGGCATCCACCTCGGTCACAAATTGGTAGGTGAAATGGCTTTCGCGGATTTGAGTAAGTTTATGACAAAGAATACTGTTGAAAAGTCAGAAGAAAAGTGGCACCTAAAAGGACTGATAAAAAGGATGGGACACCTTCCATTGAGGAAGTCCAAGAGAGGCTTGACCAGATCTCTAAACGACTAATGCGAGTTGAGAATCTTATCGAACGCATGGAACCAGGAATTGAGGAGGTCAATGAATCAGCCAAAGTCATTCGCGAAGGCTTCGAGTTCTATGATGGCATGGTCAAGCTGATGTCCAAATTTACTAAGGCGGAGAGATTGGAATCACGCTACGGTGACCTTAAGAAAGACCAGATAGCATGGCAAATTATCAAAGTGCTCGACTCGCACGCACCTCTCAATATCAGCCAAATAACAGCAAAGGTCAGAGCTGAGAGAGGTACAGCTTCCCGAAGAATAATCAGGGAAAGAGTCAATGAGATGCTTGAGAAGGGCATTCTAAAGACGGTGGAAACAGATGATGATCGAGCAAGATATTTCGCGCTTGAGTGATATTCATCTGTCCAATTGTGGTTGAAGAAGTGGTCACTTCTTCCCAATTTTTTCATATTAGGTGACCAGCCTGAGTACACGTGGAGATAAAAACCATGAACGATGAAGAGTTCAAATCACATGAAGTAAAGAGAAAAAAAGGACATGAGGATGCTGAAGAAATCAGAGAAATCTTCTCTGCCCTAAACGAGTCCATTCCAAGTCTCATTTCCGGTCTTATCGGAAGTGTCTACAACCCAGAAGCAGCTGGCAATATGGCAACCGCCATCGGTAGGTTCTACTCAAAATTGATTGAAGAGGGAATCCCCGAAGAAGTTGCCTTGGATATGACGAAGAAGTATGTGGGAGCTCTGGATTTCCAGAAGATTATGAATATTGCTTCTGACGGTGCCTCACCCAAGAAGATCAAAGACTTGGAAATTGACATAGAGGAGTGACTTTGCATAAATGTCTACTAGAGAAGTGGCTTCAATTGTCTGGACTGCCCTCTCTGGAGGCACGAAGTTGCTGGTGAAGTCATTTTGGACGATTCGTAAGGCAAAGGGAGCAGTCAAGAAAGGTTCTAAGAAATTCTACAATAATCTTGTAGATGCGGGCATACCTAAGAGACATGCCAAAGAAATTTCAGACAGGTTTCGAGAACCAGCAGAGGATGTACTCAGAATTAGAAATCTGATTCGCTTTGCTCGGGAGATGGGTTGAAAGGACCCGTCTCTAACACTTTTTCACATTTAGCAACAAACTAAAGGCATCTTTACTATCCTAGTTTTGTGAATTGACCATGGAACCTCAAACTGCAGCTGCCAATGCACTTGAGTCTGTACTCGAAGCCAGACCGGGTGAATCAATACTTATTCTCACCGATGATGTACGGGAGGATATTGGAAAGGCATTTGCTCAAGGCGCAATAGAACTTGGGCTATGGACTCGTATGGTTGTCTTGGAAGCACCAAGAGATAATTATCGAACAGAACCATCTGCTCACATAGTCGAGATGATTAACGCTCCCAATCAGCCTGATATTTTCATTAACATATTACGAGGACCCGCTCAGGAAACGCCATTCAGAATAAAAGTCATTAAACTGGAAACACGGAAAGGCCGGTCACGGTTAGGTCATTGTCCAGGAATAACAATGGACATGTTAACTGAGGGTGCGTTGTCACTTAGCCGTAGCGAGAATAGCAGAATGCAGGAGCGTGCCAGAAATCTGCTTGCCATTCTCTCAGATGTTGAGAAGGTTCATGTAACAGCCCCAGCGGGAAGCGACTTTACGATTAGCGTGAAGGGAAGAACCTGGTTCTCAGATACCTACATCAACTGGAAAACTATGAAATGGATGAATCTGCCCACGGGAGAAGTGCTTGTGGGCCCAGTTGAAACCTCAATGCAAGGCACACTAGTAGCAGATTTTGCCGTAGGTGGCATTGGTCCCTTGAATAGCCCCGTTGAGGTTGAGGTTGAAGAAGGCAAGGTTCAGAGCCTTGAATCAAAAGATGATGAAGCACTCCAACTCATCCGCGAAGCCCAATCTGTTGACGAAATGGCTAAACACGTCGGAGAGTTTGCAATTGGTCTTAATCCAAAGGCGCGGATTGTCAAGGAGTTTCTCGAATCTGAAAAGGTAGGAAATACCATACATGTTGCTTTTGGAAATAACATGGACTATCCCGGAGAAGTAAGGAATAACTCGGGTAATCATCAAGATTTCCTTGTTTCAAAGCCCACAGTGGAAATAACATATTCATCAAGCAAGACCAAGGTCATAATGAAAAATGGTGAGATTATCGTCTGAACAGGTCTTGGAGTTCAATAGCACACCCGGAATATTGATATTCCACCGGTAATGAACGGTTGATGGAATAAAAATGCCCAGAAAAAAGAAGAATACCAAGAGAAATGCAGCAGTTCTTTTGCTACTGATTGCTGTTTCCCTAGGTGTAGTCGCTTGGCATGATGGTCTAATTGGTGTAACCCCGATTAGGGACATAAATCAAGGCGATATTGATAATGGCACTGCAGTGAGGATAAAGGGGCAAGTGACAGCCATTCTTGGAAATCTCATGACAGTCAGTGATGGCGAGGGACACACAGTGGGATTCTCATGGTCCGGTGATAAACCAGCACTGGATTCTATTGTAGTAGTAGCAGGCGAGGTTAGCTCACCGTTTACTCTTAGTGATGTGAGCTCTGTATGGTCCGTTTGGATAATTGCATAAATGGTGCTCAGCGTAACTAAGCCTGCAATGGAACTTCTGCGAAATCATGGACGGTTCCATCAATCTCATGAAGGTGAAAGGAAACCCTTCCGTCATATAGCTCGATACGAGTATATGCTTGGGAATGGGCCCCTCTAATACGTCTGGAAAGAAGCGTGCCAGTACAATACAAGACCATATCATTAAGCTGCCAATACCATGGCACATGCCGGTGCCCGTGTAGAACGAGAGAACATCCAACCTCACGTAAGACTGCGAGTAAATCTCCAGCGTCTTCAACTACATTATGCTCGCGACCTGTATGTGGAATCGCTACCAAGTGGTGATGAAGCGCGAATATTTTGACCTTGTCGTCTTTGTTTTTGAAGAAATCACGAATACGCCTGTAGTTTTCACGACCAACATGGCCGGCATCGTTATCAGGCTCAGCACTGTCGGCTGCAAAAATAGCAACAACTTCATTTTCGAATGTCTTGAATCGGGACCCAAACAACTCTTCAAAGACCGATGAGCCATAATTTCTCTCATCATGGTTCCCAGGGATTATGATATTGGGAAATTCTGTCTTAGAGAATTCTCGCGCAAAATCCTCATATTCTTCTCTCAGCCCGTCACTTGTGAGATCGCCAGTTACCAATAGAAGCGGACTGTCAACTTCTTGACTCTCCTGTTCAATCCCATCAAGAATACGCCTGAAATCCTGAGTATGAACACCAGACTCTCCGAGATGAATATCACTCATATGAAATATTGTCATCTTGGATGATGACATTCACCTGAAGCCTCCCGAAACACAGGCACTATGACAAGCGCTATGGCACGCACTGTGACACACACAGGCACTGTGACAGGCGCTATGGCATGCACTATGACAGGCGTCATGAGACACGCATGCTGAGTGGCAAGCATCGTGAGAAACGCAACGGCTTGTTCCGTCAACTATAGGACTGAGCGGCGCTGATATTGTTTCTGCGACATTCTGAAGAATGGTGCCAATCGTGTTTGTCACATTAGACATTATTTCGCCGGTAGTAGCGACTACATCTCCAACAGCACGACCAGCATCAGAGATTGCATTCCCAGTCGCATCAGCTAAATTCAAAAACCAGTCAGGAATGTCTGGTGGAGAAATCGCTCCACTTGGTTCAGTGAATACTCTGCCAACTTCGCGATCATGACGCGGATGCATATACAACCAATACCATGCCCAACTGCGATGATAATCTGTGTCGAAATAGAAGTCACTACGCCCATCTAATGTTGGCTTTGATTCCAGTTCTTCCCAAGCATCGTCTACCATCTTATCATGCTCTTTCTTGGTGGCCGCAATATCAGCATCCCATGATTTTTCTTGAACCTGGTCTGCTATCTCATCAATCATGGCATCAACCAAATCAGGGTCAAGCTCATTATCCGAAATTGCCTCCACGAACATCTTCTCGTAGTAGGTTAAATCATCAAATGCTATTCCAGTATCAGATAATCGGAGCGGGTCAGAGGATATGACACGAACTGCGCCCTTCTTGACACAGGACATGAGAATCATGGTTACCAGCTTCTGTCGTGTCGTATTAACAAAAAAGGCGGACTCGACGGGATCTAGTTCAGCTACTGTCTCAGGTTCTCCGAATGTCTGTATTGTCATCTCAGGGCTCTGATATACGGAGGTTGTCTCATCGTCCTCCCAAGTTGCACCATAACGAGATTTCACACGCCGGTACGTGTGATATACCACTGTAATAGCAACTCCTGCAAACATGCCAATAATAATCATACTCGGTGGAATCAATGGGGGGATGTACTCGCGGATATAGACGTCCACGGAGAATGTCACCCATTGCGATGCATTCAGGTTATCAGCGGATATTTGGAATGTGAGGGGCAACACCTGAGGTGTATTTGCGGGAATGAATGAAAAGAATACTGGATGGTATGTCCCGCCAGGCAAGGTACCCACCAGAGTGGAAATTGAGCCTGAGGAAAGTGTCAGGTTTTCCGGAATAGACAGAGTGACAGTAACTCCGTAAAGATCTGCATCACCTATGTTGATTACATCAATTTCTAGGTCGAATTCTTGCTCTGCGTCTGCATTGACATAAGATTCTGCTATATACCAGAGTGCACCAGGCTGCAAGAATGGAGCATAGAAACTCCAGTTGGTATAATGAAATATTCTAAAATGATCATAGGGTAAAAGATCATTCTCTTCCATACTCACACTGAAGTTTCTCTGATCTGCTGATGGATCCGATGGATAGGCTAACAGGTTTATTTCATCAAAGCTTCGTTGATTACCCACTGACTCTTCGATTCCTTGACGATAATCTTCAACATACCCGGCATAATCAGCTCCAGCGGGAGTAATCCCACCACTTTCTTCTATCCAACTGGAGTTCATTACAATAGGATAGATAACTCGAACATTTTCGTAGCCAACCTGCTCTTCCCATTGAACAGGAGCCCAATTGAGAACTCCGAATGTGCCTGTGACTTCCTCCTCAGTCGTTTCATCTATGAAGGTGCCTGTAGTTGATTCGATAATCCTGTTGGTGCTAAAATAGCCGAATACAACGGTGACCGATTCTCCTTCTTGGGTTCGGGGTGTCCAGTCAAGCCCATAGCCATTTGATAGGACTGTGACAACTAAGGAATACCTCTCACCCAGGTAATCAACATATGCTCTGTCCGGGTCATAGATGCTGGATTCTTGGATTCCCTCTAAGTCGAATCCTCCAAGGGAGCCACTCAATACCGAGAAGGTCATCCAATAAGTCACATTTATTCTTCCATTTGGTAACACTACAACGTCAACTATAATACTATCAATCGAAACTGGAGAGCTTTGCGATGTTAGATGCGCGTCCACTGATGCAAACGATACCAAGGCAACAACTGCAATTGATAGCATCAGTGTTTTAGTTCTAAGCTTCATTTTACCCAAACATGCTCCTATTCCTGCTCAATGCTTCTGTACTCAATTTTCTCATTCAGAAGGGTCTCAGCGGACTTGATGAAACCAGTTTTCTGACCCATGACTGCGCTCTCAAGGAGCTCATAGACAAAATCAAGTATCTCGACTGCAGCCATTTTTGAGGTGATTCTCCTTCACTTCTCTCTTCGTACACGCATTACTTCTGCTTGAGCGAATGTTAAGCTTGAGAGGTCTGCTTTTGCTTCCGCCCAATCAATCAGATCTGGAAATTCCTGAATAATACCCCCCCAAACGATGTGGTATACTCTCTTGAGGATGATGTTGGCATCAGTTTCCTTACCCAAATATTCGAAAAAGACCTTGATTTCAGCAGGTTTTTGTCGTGACAGTTCTTCAGGCACTTCGGTTCCAAAACCAGAAAAGGCCACCTGCATCTCCTTCAGGACATCGGATCGCTCTCGGACTCCAGCTGCGATGACTGGCAGGTCCATATCAAAAGCACTGAAGTTCATTATCAGTTTCTTATCTTTGATTGTGCCATATGGCAGTTTGATTTCATTGGCGCTCATGGATTCTCTCCACCTTCTTGCGATTCTGTGGAAACAGTCAACGCTGATAAGCCTTTCATTTTTTCGCACCAGATGGCGGAATAATATCCATTATTCAGCAAACCTTCAAGACAAGCCTTAAGACTACAGGAATTGGGTCATTCTTAGCCATGACCGGACCGAATGACATTGCCAGATATGACTACAAGCTTGAGGAACTCAAATGGGTCCCCAAGTTCATTGAAGAGGTGAAAGACTATTTTTTCGTTCGGCCAGAGGACAAACTACTCATTCTACGACCGAACAAAGTAATGCACCTCAACAAAACAGCTCTAAAGATGCTGAAGCTACTCTTGGATGGGCATAATCCTGTCAATGTTGTCGACTACTTTACTGAGAAGTATGACATCCCACAACAGCAGGTTCTGAATGATTTAGCTGATTTCGTTGAGGACCTTATGAATATGACAAACGGTAATCAAAATGTCTATTCTTACAATACCGCGAAAATAGTTCCCTTTGGAGAGGGGAAAATCGACTATCCCGTTTTGAGCGAGATTGCTTTGACATATCGCTGCAATAACAAATGTGAATTCTGCTATGCATACTCGCCTTATCGAGAGAGCGAGGAGATGAGCACGGATGAGGTCAAGAAAATCATCGATATTATAGCAGATGATGCAAAGGCTCCTAGTCTATCCTTCACGGGGGGAGAACCAACACTACGTGATGATCTCTTTGAGCTGATTACCTACGGCAGAGAGAAGGGTCTCAGAATGAATCTCATCACTAACGGTAGAAGATGTGCCGACCCCGAGTTTGTGTCTGCTCTTGTCGATGCCGATTTGAACAGCGCTCAAGTATCTATCGAAGGTCCCGATGCTGAAACACATGATTCCATTGTGGGAGTTTCAGGAGCCTTTGAGCAGACAGTTCAAGGAGTCAAGAATCTTAGAAGCACCGACATTTACACTCATTGCAACACCACTATTTGCAAGCTTAATGTAGATCGCTTAGAAGACCTTGTCGACTTCCATGCTGATGAACTCGAATTGACATATTTCAGCATGAATATGGTGATCTACACAGGGACTGCAGCAAAGAAGAGAGAGCAACTTCAAATCACGTTTTCTGAGATAGGGGACATTGTCCGCAGAGTGAAGAAGAGAGCGAACAAAAAGGGGGTTCAGTTCGTCTGGTACGCTCCAACCCCCGTCTGTCTTTTCAATCCCATCGCACATGGTCTCGGGGCCAAACATTGTGCTGCATGTGATGGGTTGATTTCCGTCGACGCAGAGGGGGGGCTACTGCCTTGTTCGAGCTTCAGTGAGCCAGTGGGCAATCTACTGGAAGATAGTTTTGAGCAGGTATGGAATAATCGCTCAGCCAAATTCTGGAGGAGTAAGGAATATGCCCCTGAAGGTTGCAAAGAATGCGAATACTTCAAGTACTGCTATGGTGCATGCCCACTCTATTTCGATGTGATGGGATTCGATGAGATTAAGGAGTTCTGGCCTGAGAAAAACCGGATCCGGTCTAAAATCGATGACATCAGACTAACGCTTCGCCGTGCAATCAAAGGCGACCAGCACGGAATTACCTAATACAAAAAGGAAGACAGAGGTTTCTAATACTAGAACTGAATTCAATGAAGGCATGCATATAGAAGAAATCTTGACACCAGCTCTACTTGTCGATTACGAGCGCTTGCGAGATAATATAGCACAAATGGCAAAAAAAGCAAAGAAAAACTCGGTTTCCCTTCGACCTCATATCAAGACACACAAATGTGTGGAGATAGGAGAAATGCAGCTAAGAGAAGGGGCACAAGGGATAACAGCTTCTACAGTGGAGGAAGCAAGGGTCTTTGCAGAACATGGCTTTCGAGATGTCACGCTTGCTGTTCCTCTTTGCCACGACAAGATTGATGCAGTTCTTGCTTTGGCTGAAGACATTGACATCCGGGTCTTGTTGGACCATCCAAAGACCCTCGAGCTTCTAGAAAAAAGATGTAGACATGCAGAAACAGAACTCGATGTTCTCATGAAGGTTGACTGCGGATACCACCGAGCAGGCGTTGACCCAGAAAGCGAAGATGCAATCCAATTAGCGAGGGATATTGCTGACGCGAACCATCTATGTTTCAAGGGCATTCTCACGCATGCGGGCCATGCCTATCATGCCGAAACAGTTTCCGAGATCAGAAGAATCGCGCATCAAGAACAGAAAGCCATGGTTGATTTTGCCTTGAAGCTGCAGATGCAAGACAAGGACCTCTCCTGCGAAGTGGTTAGCATCGGTTCGACCCCCACTTGTACAGTCAGCCAGGAATTTATGGATGGAATCACAGAGATACGTCCAGGAAACTATGTCTTTCACGATTATACACAAGTAGCCTTAGGCGTGTGCGAGGTCAATCAGGTTAGCTTCAGCGTCCTTAGTAGCGTGACGGGTGTCTATGATGATCATCTGGTTATTGACACAGGTGCAACAGCGTTATCAAAAGACCTAGGCGCCACGCATCTAACCAGACATACGTCATTTGGCGAAGTGTTCGATGATTATGACGAGGGAAAGATGAATGCAGATTTGAGAATTGTTTCTCTCTCTCAAGAGCATGGCAAAGTCCTCGGCAAGCCCGCCACAGTTTCCGGTTTTCAGCCGGGTGACAAGATACGAATTCTTCCGAACCATTCTTGTCTTACTGCAAACTTAGGAGATAGGCTGTTTGTAGTTGATAGGGACTCGGTAAAGGGCATCTGGAAAATCTTTAGAGGTGGATTAGAGCCCAAGCCGATTAGTAATTAGATGCCCACAATACGGACATTTTTCCTCTTCTCCGGGGAGCACAGGCGCTTCAAGCTTGCCGCCACAATTTGGACAGGACGTCACTGCGTCAGGGAGTTCCTCAACAGCCTCCTGAGTATAGACTACTCCAGAGTTTTCGTCAATGACTCCTCTGAATTTCCCTTCTCGCGAGAGATCACGAAGGGTTTCAATAATCTCCTCTCCGCGTGCCTCTGTCACTTCATGTAGTTGCTTGAGGGTCATTCTCCTTTGGGCAAAGAGCAGATGTAAAAGACTCTCTCGCAGCTCCACAGACCTAGGACTCACAATTTCATTGGTTGAACGATTGAGATACACAACTGGCAACCGTTTTCGTGCGAGTTTCTCAGCAGCGTCTGAAACAGCATCTTCGGTAGTTCCCAGTTTTCTGGCAGCTACGCTGACACTCATTCTACCTTCTTCTTGTATCAAGGGAATCAAGCCTCCGCTGATATCGCTCAGTCTGACTTGTCTAGAACCTCTTGAGAGAAGCCATAGCCCTAGAGCCAATTCAGGAAGGGCTACGATTGCCCAAGCAACTAAGCCTGAAGTCAATAGGAGTCCGACGTCGTCACTCAATCCAAGTGTACTAGTATACACCACATAACTCATAGCAAGACTCACAAGAACCAACAGCACACCAATCAACTGTTGCAGGCGACCACTCATTTGTTGGAACCTCATTCATGATGGAAATAGCCTTTGTAATTATAGGTTGTGCCTCTCTTCTAGAGAATATCTAATATCACATTCCCGACGACCACGGACAAAACCCCTACTGACTCAGTGGCATTCGGGTACGCTGTGAGCGGTGACGCTGGTAGGAGAAGGGTGGAACACAGAGATTTCAGAAACGTTGAATTCACTCAATCTGCATGATTCTATGCCAAAAGAGTCTTATCGAGGGAAATGTAATACTAGGATATACATGTGTGGGCTAGGACAGAATAACTTAATTAGTAAGGTTGTATCAAAACCAAATACAACCTAGAAGGGCTATATGATAAAGGATGTTGAGACGATGGTTATAGACAGAGAGGGTGCAACCTCAGCAATTATTCTTCACTTCAAACCGGGTAAGGCCGTAGAGTTCCCTGCCGAATTTGTGGCAGACATTAAGGAAGAAGCGGCTCTGACAGTATTACACCACAAAGACAGAGTCATGAAAATCTTCCCCGTTGCCTCAGACGATATCTACCTTCTTAGGATAGAGATTAGCGACCTGTCAAGGAACTTCTTGAAACAACTGAACTTTGCCTTCAATGATGCAAAACTCAGTGATATTATTTTCACGACCGGTGTTTGTCTACGCGGTGAAAAGTGCTATTATGAGTGCTATTTTGTACCGGACCAGCTAGTTGTGACCTTGGAAGAGCTTGAGGATAGCCTCAAAAAGATTCCAGGCGTTACCAGAGTGGTCTTGAGAAAGGTAAAGTAGACTGGGAGAATACAGATTCACACCAGATATGGGAAAGAGCGGATTATCCGTTTCGAGCCCACGTGATTATTATCTATGTGCTTCTTCCATTGCATTTCTAATCACTTTGCAGCAGGTTTTGTGGTGGTTTATACCGCTTCCGCGATAGAAATCATGGATTGTGTCTCCAATTTAAATAAAATCACAACTAGCGACCGATAGGCTGGAGGATATAATAGCCTATTACTAGCTGGAGCGATTTAAGCGCAATCTAAAGATGACATAGAGGGTTGTCACTGCAACCGCGCCTAGAATTATGAGCTGAATCATTGAAGTGTTGAATATGGTCCACTCGGTAGGAACTTCGCCGGGAAAATATAACTGAGCCCATCCCTCGTGTGAAGCAAGAAACCAAACGGTAAGGACTGCAATGCCCCAACACGTTATGAATCCACAATTCGCAAGGGTTCTGAAGAATTGCCTAGCTTTCTCTTTTTCACGTTCTTTCTTTCTCTGTTTCCAAATTCCATCCTCTTCTGTATTCAAGTCCGGCCCTCGACAACTAACTGCATGCTATGCTTATAGCGCTTGTGAGAAAGCCAGTCAAAATGGGGGAATAGAGGCAAAACCCCCACATTCTTTCAGAAAGAGAGTAAATAGCAGAGATTCACCTCCGTAGTAGCATGATGAGATTATCTCCAACCAATGAGTCAGTCCCATAATGCTTTACGAACTCTCGAACCTTTTCGTAATTTGGGACATAGAGAGGGCGTCGCATGTCCTGAAGGTTTGGGATCTTCTTGCAGAGATTATGCCTAAGCAGCCGCTTCAGAGCATGGCTTACTGTTCTTGGTGGTATCTCTGTACTCTCAGTTATGTCATTTGGTGACATAGGACCTGTAGATGCCAAATGGCTCAACACGTCCACTGCACTCTTAGTTAGTGCTTTCACAATAATTCACCACCTTCAGTTACTAATTCTCGGTAGTATTTCTGGTTCGCAGGTATGTACGCACTGAGGAATACATCCAATATCTCATCGATGTTTCTTCGAATTCCGTATGATTTGAAATGAGCCAGAATGTTCTGGATATCCCTTCTGAGTAGCTTCTCTGCCCGTAGCATGTCGGAGTGAACTCCCACCTTGTAAGCTTGAGGCACGTCTATTATCCAAGGTTGATTCTCCCACCAGAGGATATTGTACTCACTCAGGTCACCATGTACATAGTGAACATCCCTATACATGACAAGATAGTCATCTAGTATCTGATCCAGTGCTAAGTCAGGATTGTCCAAGGATACATCCTTTAGCTGTGGAGCAGGAACCGAATTATCCCCGATAAGCCGCATTGTAAGGTAGTTGCAAACACGTCCTATGGGAGTGGGTACTCGCATTCCAGCTCGGAAACAGCGCATCAGCAGGTCAAATTCCACTACTGCGAAATTCTCTACCATATGAAGTGCAGAATATGTCCGTTTGCTGGATGCCTGTGTCTGAAATCCACTAGACTTAGACATGGCATGCGAGGAATGCCATATCCGGTATGCCTTCAAGACTATGGGATGATCTTTCCAAACGGCCAGAAAGATGGATGCCTCCTTTCCAGCACTCATCTGGTATAGAACATCAGTTGCAAGCCCCATCCTGATAGCATCTTGCTTCACGGTTTCAAATGTAATCTCCTCTATTTCAGCACGACGTTTGCCACCCTTTGCGCTTTTGATCTTTCGAGATGCTGCGCTGTTCTTCAATGGATTGAATTTTTCTACTGGTGTCAACTTAGTTCTCTCTTGTTGAGTTTCTACACGCCTAATGTTCAATATCACAATTGCAATTCAAAATCAGGTGTCAGGCACAGAAACCATTGCTTGATGCAATAGAGAATCCAGGCGTGTAAAATGAAATCAGTCACAAAAAGCGGAGGAGTATTCGTGAATCCTATGGCACTTGTGCAGACACTATCTGATTCCAACCTTCCTTGTTGATAGATTTGTTTACCATCATTATTTGTCTGCACCTCCTTGTATAATCTACAAAGCCATTAAACATCGGAACCTCGAAGACCAAATATAAGGAAATCGGTCAGCGCCAAAAAATGCTAGGTGGCATCAAGAATCACTTCGTCTTCGCCGTCTGATTCTATAATCTCAGGTCGATGGGTTTCCTCCACAAAAAACCAGATGAGTAGAGCACCAATGATTCCCGACAGGGCAGCAATCCAAAATGGAATCACCACACCCCCTATGGATATAGGACCCAGTTGAAAGGTCAGGAGAGAGAAGTATGCAAAAAGAGCACCGCCCAGTAACGGACCAAGTGTGGCTCCAGCATTGAAAAAGGCTTGAAATGTTCCAAATAACTTTCCTCGAAGATGCCAAGGGACAATATCAGCCTTGAGTGCCCTCATTGCAGGTTGAGATACCGCAAGCCCCGCACTTTGAGAAACCCATATTCCCGAGGTTTGGGGGATTGTAGAAGCGAAGGGCAACGCCCCTAGACTCACTCTAGATCCAATTGCACCCCATACAGCAAGTCCCTTTCGTCCGTGAATGTCAGCATACCTTCCTGAGGGAATTGAAAAGAACATTCCAACAGCCCCTGCGCCGGAGATGATGAGGCCTATCAGCCCAATATCACTGGTGATTCTGCTCATCAGATACAACTGAAAAAGAGGTTGGCCCAAACCCATTGCAATCCCATCCATCACATGCATAATGTATAGGACATTTACTGAGCGCCTAGTTTTCGCATTCATCCCATCTTCTGATACTTCTAGCGGTTCAGCTGGAATTTCGATAAGTGAGGGGCCACCATCAATTATGATTTCAGTTTCAGGTCTGTCCACTTTTCCCGGTGCAGTTTCATCTAGTATGATGAGAGTGAGAAAAATAGAGGGTAGCACGATTGCGGCGGCAATATAGTATGGCATTCTGAAGACATCAGGAACAGGGAGCTGTAATGCATCTCTACTGAAATTGTAAAGGAAACCTCCCACTCCAGGGCCTATAATCCATCCAAGATTTGAAACCAGCATGTAGATGCCCATCCCTTCTCCACGTGCCGTAGGTCCAACGATATCCATCAAAGCAGCTTGCGCGACTGGCCAAACCATAGCCGATACTACTCCTTGACCTGCACGAATCAATAGAAGATGAATCCAGTTCTGAGCAGCGCCAAATGCAAGCAGAAGAAGTACATATCCTACTAATCCTATCACAAGTAGTGGTTTTCGCCCATGGTTATCTGAGATACCTCCCCAGAACCTAGCAAGCACCGTTCGAGTAGCCATGAAGGCAGCCATCATGACACCAAAAATGACGGAGTATTGTGCTACAACGTCATTTGGGACTGTGTATCCGGGGCCAGGGGGCTGCGTGAGTCCACCCTCTAATGCAATCAGATAGAATGAGAGCGAAGGCGCGACTAAACCAAATCCGAGCATGACCAGCATGGCATTCAGAGCGAGAATCATGACTTTAGGATTTTTGTAGAGTTTTTCTGTCCTTGACAGCATGAGCTCAGAATTCATGGACTATTTCAAGCATCTGAAGATTGGACGCCTCTAATATACATCGCTGTACTGACATACATAAGCAAGCATTTATCACTCCAAGAATTTGTTTTTTCCCGTTTTGTTAACACAAAATGTAACACTTCAATTTGAAGGCGAATAGCGACAAACAGAGGAACCACAATTGCCTAACCCAATGAATCCCCTCATCGTTCAATCCGATAAGTCAGTATTGCTTGAAGTGGACAATCCAAAATACGAAGATGCAAGAGATTCTCTTGCCAGATTCGCAGAATTGGTGAAGTCTCCCGAGTACGTTCATACATACAGAATAACGCCACTCTCGCTGTGGAATGCTGCAGCAATGGGTATGTCAGCAAGAGAAGTTGTTGATGCACTACAAGAGTTTGCCAAGTATCCCATTCCCAGCAACATCTCGAAAGATGTAATTGAATATATGGGAAGATACGGTCAGCTAACCCTTGAGAAAATTGGCGACGACATGGTCCTTGTAGCGGCTGACGAAGAACTGGCGATTGAGATTTGGCAGAGTAAGGGTGTAAGAGAACATATCATTGAACCTGTTGATAGAAGAACATTCTTGGTTGATCCTGCTAAAAGAGGGTTCTTGAAACAAGCACTGATTGAGATAGGTCACCCTGTTGAAGATCTTGCGGGTTATGTCGAAGGAGAGCCTTTACACTTCGATTTGCGAGAGGAAACACTGAGCGGACATGAGTTTGGTCTTCGAGATTACCAACAGGACGCAGTTGATACTTTCTACGCCGGAGGCGGAGTAAAGGGCGGCTCCGGTGTTGTCGTGTTGCCTTGCGGCGCTGGAAAGACGATGGTTGGAATAGGTGCCATGCACAAACTACAAACCTCAACTATTATTCTATGTCCAAATACTGTTGCGGTTCGACAATGGATTGCTGAGTTACTAGACAAAACTACATTAACAGAAGATGATGTGGGAGAATATACTGGCGACCGGAAGGAGATTCGTCCGGTAACTGTTGCCACCTATCAAATATTGACTTTCCGAAAATCCAGAGAGCATGATTTTGAACACTTTGAGCTCTTCAATGCCAGGGGCTGGGGATTGACAATATATGACGAGGTGCATCTCTTGCCAGCCCCCGTCTTTCGTGTCACAGCGAATTTACAGGCTACACGTCGCCTTGGACTGACTGCAACTTTGGTTCGAGAGGACGAGAGAGAGGAAGAGGTATTCAGCCTTATTGGTCCAAAACGGTTCGACATGCCTTGGAAGATGCTCGAGAACAAGGGATGGATAGCCACTGCAGTATGCTATGAAATTCGTATTGAACTGCCGGACAAGCTGAGAAGAAAATATGCCGTTACAGAAGATCGAAGGAAATATCGTATTGCCGCTGAGAATCCCAAGAAAATTGATATTATCAAGCAGATAGTCAACTATCACGAAGGAGACAACATCCTGGTTATAGGGATGTATATCCGGCAGCTAAAAGCCATCGCAAATGAACTGGATGTACCACTGATAATGGGGAAGACCAGCAACGAAGACAGACAGAGGCTCTACAAGGCATTTGGTGAGGGAAGAGAAAAAGTGCTGGTTGTTTCAAAGGTGGCAAACTTCGCTATCGACCTACCAGATGCTAACGTTGCAATACAGGTTTCTGGAACTTTTGGTTCCAGACAGGAAGAGGCGCAGCGTTTGGGTCGGCTTCTGAGACCCAAGTCGGACGGCAGCTATGCAAGATTCTACTCCATTGTAACAAAAGACACCAGAGATATGGAATTCGCAGCGAAGAGACAGCTCTTCCTAACTGAGCAGGGTTACCAATACGTAATTGCATCGGAAGACGAATACATTTGGGAAAAGCCGCCTGAGCAGTTCTTTGAATAGAGTATACTATGATGAGCTTCCAGCATCAAATCTAGTTATGCCCTTGGCAAGCTCTCGAATCTCATCTATACCCAGGCGTCTTAACCCATCAGAACTAACTTCGAAAGTGGTCCACATTGGATTATGAGGAGCTCCTTTTACTTTGGTCACCCTGAATTGCTTTAGAAGCAGTCCGGCATCCTGAAACACAGGTTCATGTCGAGTGTCAATTATGATATCACTGGAATAAGTCAGCATATCGTCATAGGTGGCAAATTGCTGAAGACCGGTGTGATACGTGGCCCAAACAGGGATAACTTGGTCCTTGCAGAAGGTAGCTCGCCATGCCTTCAAAGCATTTACGGCCTTGAAGGGATGAGACTGAAAGAATAGCTCGGTTATGCTATCCATATATATACCCCCAATTTCGTTTTGTGTTTCATCTCGTACTACGGTATGGAGAGCATCGCTTATTTCATCTGGGTCAGAAGGATTTCTTACCACTGTTGTTAAATCGTATTTGGTCATTCTTCTCAGAATGTGACTTGAGAAGCAGTCTATCAGGTGTATCGTTTCTTCATTAAGCAATTTTTCATAATCCCAACCCAGTGATGATAAATTCTGAAGGATTGCAACGGGTGTATCTTCAAGGCAAACAAATACAACTTTCCTTCCAGATTCCATCATTCGGATAGCCATCTCATTTAGCAGTGCAGACTTTCCTCCACCACCCGTACCACGGATAACACCAAAAGCGTTTTTCGGAAAACCATTCGGCACCTCAGAATCCAGATCTTCGATATTACTTGGGTAGTGTTCTCGCCCCTTTCTGAGCATATCTTCCAAATTCAAAGCAATGACCAACGACCTACATCTGTTCACTCACAAATCAATCTATCGGGGGCAGATTTAGGATACAACACCTAATTGCCATACGTCTTGCATTTTGACCGAATGGTAGGAGATGGATGATAGACATATACCAAAAGAAAACACGGTTGTGATGCTTATCGATGAAATCAGGCTAGTAGCCTTCAAGGTGTCATTTCCCAGAAGGTAAAATGATGAAATATACGTTCCAAGGGTAATGAAAGCGCCAGCTAGACTCATCAGAAATAGAATGGAGTATGCCATTCGATGCAAGATCCAGCCCATTGTACTTCTTTTGTCCACATAAGCAATTACGTAAACCGATTCTCCAAAAAGCATCACTAGACCAACTAAAAATAAAATAGAAGAAATGGTTTGAAACATCACATTTCCAGTGACACTGATCACAGAAGACAGTATGCATATTGCCAAAGCAAAACATGTCAAGATGGAGTAACTTCGTAGGAATCGGCTGTTTTTAGATAGGTGATAAGGATTCATTGAAATCACCCCTCCAGAAGTTCTAGTGCCATGAATCGTTCTGCATAATATGTTGAAATTTGTCCACCAAAACCGGTGAAGTCATAGTCAAATGCGTGACCTCCCAAGGGAATCGTAACAAGAATGCACTTTCTACCGAGACTCACTGCATAATTGTAAAAGTTCAATCCTTGGGTTTGATAGTCTGCTAATCCATCCTTGCTGCCATGTAGAATCATTATTGGTGGCACATCAGTACTGTTTGATACTAGATTGGCAGCGAATAATTTCTGGTATTGCTCTTCAATCGGCAAATCACCCTCAACTAGCACATCAAAGAACCCTGATGTACCTCTTGACATATTGGTAACAGGATAAAACCAGAGTCCACCATCAACTTTCATTGCTGTAGAAAAAGTGCCGGCATATAACGGATTTTTGTATCCCAATGTGACTAATGAAGCCAGCTGGCCTCCTGCTGACCGACCCGCCACAAAGATATGATCGATATCTGCTTTGTATTTGGAACTATTCAACTCCAAGGCTTTTGTGAAGTAACCCACGTTTTCGATTTGGTCTTGGATCGTATAACTCCTGTTGTAGTTAGGAGAAAGCCCGAAGTCAAGATTGGCAAATGTGGAAAAATCAGCCTGTTGCCCCTCTGGCAAGCTACTAGGGTCAAAGAGGCCATACTGGATATCAAAGATAACATATCCTTTTGAAGCGAAATAGTGATTGAAGAGGGGGATATTCCATCGACCCTTATTTCCGATGACCCATGCTCCACCGTGAATTGATATGATGACTGGGAATGGTCCTTCTCCAACGGGACAATACCAATCAAACATGAGAGTATCATCTCCGTTATCCAGGTATGGGATATCATACTGAACTGAGTATGTTGTTTGGTCGATGGAGATGCCGTAGATATCATCATAGAGAGAATATGGGACTCGTTTCATATCCGATGTATCTAAATCGTCATAGAGTGATCCGTATAATTCCCGCATCTGTGACTCTGCATCAGATATGCCCACTGGAATTGCTGTATAAGGTAGAATCATTCCAATGAAGATGAATGTACATACTGAAAATACGAGAACTGTCTCCCTCATTTTCTTCATGAATGAAAAACGGATGATGATGAATCCACTTCCAGCAACCAATATGAAAAGCAATGGTGCAACACTAGGATAGAACATGGCAACTAGCCATCCAAATGTGGAGGACTCCAAGAACAAGTAGAGTATCGTGACTAAACTAAGAATACTCAACCACAAGTAGCACAAGAACAGGAGAAGATATCTTAGCAGTTTTTTGCCGTCTACGATAATTTCCATTTTGCCTCAATAGTTTCGTATGTATTTGCAGCGTTATAACATTCTCTAAACGATTCTAGATGTCAGACGGGACCAGATAGTCAAGTCAAGGTTTCGAAGCTACTTACACTGCGCGTTGATTATATGCTCAGGCATTTCAGTCAATCCTTGATGTCTAGAGTGCGGTTCAGCTCTCTCAACACTGGGTTTTCTATTGCAGAAGATTAGGATGGCGCGTAGCAACTGACCGCACACATAATTGCTTTATATTATATAATAATAGCAACAGCCCATACCTATCATTATATCGGAGCGTTCATAGATTGAATGAGCTACATAGACGGGAGGACAGCTCTAATACAAGTTCGACTCTCCTCAAAATCAGATACGAAGCACTAGGCAAGGTCTTCAATGAGATTGGTAAGAGGAGGTTCGACCTCGACGAAAAGTTGGACAATGGATGGATTTCAAAAGAAGCTTATCAAAAAGACCTCTTGAAATTGATTGTTGAAAGCCAAGAAATCAGAGATAAGCAGCAAGAAATTAGTGAGAAACTAGGCCTTGGCGAGAGGGCTGTTTTCATAAGTCGTCCAAATATTGCTCAAGCATAGTAACCTTTCCTCTAGTGTATTCTATGACTCCTGTATATGCTTTGGGACTCGTTAGCCAAGGAGAAATCAGGTCCATTTCTGAATAACATAGCCGTTCTACACTCCACGCGATGAGAACGGTCAAGACTAGAGGAACCATCGCAAATATGTCATCCATTGATACTCGCCTGGGCTTCGGTTTTTCGAGAAGATTGTCAGGGGAATCGCCGGGATTCTGAAGATACAAGTAGCATATGTCATATGAGAGATCACCTTCACAACATTCTTCAAAATCGAGAAGAAATGCTCGTTCTCCCCTGAAGATGACATTGCTCTCTTGGAGATCTCCATGCATCGGAAGTCGGGCCCAATTAACTGATGAAACAGTCTTCTTGACTCGTGGTTCCAAAGAAGACACGTCGGCAACAAGCTGTTCCAGTTCCGGAGAAGCATTTTTCAGTAGTGATTTTGCCGACTCACCATCCTCGATTTTTCTCGCTAGGTAAGCATCGGGACTACGAAATGCTTTCAGGGGTTTCAGTGTCGAGTCATTGAGAAGCAACAGAGTTTCGTCCAGAATTTTGGCTTTCTTCTCATTAAGCTGGTCAAGAGAGTTAATGAGTTCACCCTGCATGTATTTGAGTATCAGAAAAGGCGTATTTCTGGAGTCC
This sequence comes from uncultured archaeon, assembly GCA_964648855.1. Classification (GTDB taxonomy): domain Archaea; phylum Asgardarchaeota; class Thorarchaeia; order Thorarchaeales; family Thorarchaeaceae; genus TEKIR-14. Next base: position 91,851 of record CAZYLT010000005.1, on the reverse strand, counting down.
GCTAATCGCCCTATTTGGATTGGTTTAGGTCCAATTTTGAGAGGCTCCAGTTCATTCAGAATTTGGTACTGGTAATTGTACGGATTCTCTGAATATGTTATGTGAAGCGGCGGGAACTTGACGACAAACATGTCTTCGTTTTTGCGCGCCAAGAGGTTAAGATTGGACCAACCTCCGAGTGCAGCACCTGTCAGAGTAATATCACTTACTTCATCCAGCTGCACCTGAAGCAGATGATTAAGGCGGGTAATGGAATGCCCGTGTACATGCTTCGGACCGCGTCTCATGGCCTTCGAAGGATGGTTTTGCTTAAACTACTTAAAGGATGACTATACGCAAGCCGCGTATGAATGGACGTCATCTACTCCTAATCTTGACACATCTCTTTAGAAAGAGAGGAAGTGCTATGGATATAGAAGATGCTGTGGAGTTCCTATCGTTTAGGTGCCGGTATGCAAGACCATCCGTAGTGAGAAGGATGTTAACAATCGCGTTGTCCAAAGGTATGATAGAAAAAAGCGGGAAACAGATCAGGTCCACTTTCCTATTTGACCAGCAAGACCTTTCGCCTAACCAAGTTCACGTCTTCAAGCGAGAGATTAGTGTAGATCGGTCAATAGAACCTCTGCGCTAGTCTGTCCGACTAGACTATAGATTGCCAAATGAAGCAAGTAGTGCTTCCAGTTGAATAAAGGGATTCCTAGCTTGAGTCATTCTGAAGTCGATTTCTGCAATTTGTTTCAGAGCTTTAGAGACGACCTCATTTTCAAATGGCCGATTCACCACTTCTGCTTGAATGGCGAGAATCACTTTTTGTGGGCTGTACCCTTCAAGTGCGAGAAGAGATCGAAGCTTTTTGCGCGCTTTTGTGAACTTACCAGCAAGTGACAAAGATACTATTTCTCGAATCTCTGAATCAAGTAGGGTTTCTGAATATTCATACACAATATCTTCATTGACACGCCGCCCCACTGAAGCAGATACCTGAAGCAAGTTTATGGCTCTCCTGAAATCCCCTTTGGCCTCGCGAGCTATCGCATTTACTCCAGATTCATCGACCTCGACATTCTCCTTCTTTGCGATATCCCGGACTAAGTCGCGCAATACCTCAATTGAACCTGACCTGAATTTAACCACTAAGCATCGGGATACAATAGCTGGATTCCAGCCAGAAAGGGAGGGGGTAATGAAAATGAATCGTGTGGCATCTGAATATATCTCCATGGTTCGTCTTAGGGCTTGTTGCATATTGTTATCTAGCGCATCTGCTTCATCAAGCACCAGAATCTTCACAAGCTCATCACTGACGGTTATTGTCGAAGCAAAAAGACAGATGGCTTCATGCAGTAGTTGGCTTCGGTTGGGATTGCCTGACTCGCCTCTTAGCTTTCGTGCAGCTTTGGCTTCCCTAAAAACGATGGACATATACTCATCAAGTTCGCTTCTCTGATCTCGACTCAGTTTTGCTATTTTCTTAATATTCCGTTTTGCCTTAGTAACTGGGTAATTTCTGATGTCACGAATATTGAGATTCTTGTAATTTGAATGAAATGTATCCTCTAAAATCTGTTCAGCAAAAACTCGCGCTGCAGCACTTTTTCCAGTGCCTGAGGGTCCATACAATATGAGATTCGGAAATACCTTGGACGAAGCATAGTTTTTCAATTGTGAAATTGCCATCTCTTGGTCATAGAATTGCTCCCATGTTTTTGGACGATACTTTACACACCAAAGCAGAGGCTCCAACTGAAACACCTATATCAGAATCTTGCCTTGACAAAATAAGCATGCCCCTAATGTAACATACTTCTGTCATCTTTTATAACGCGAATCACTTAGGTCCATTGGACATACCGTAAGCATCATATTGTCATAATTTATGGTCGCTTGTTTGCAATTCCTCAATTTGTTGAAGTGAATGATGATGCCAAAAGAGCGCCTTGAAGAAGAATTAGAGCATATGTTCAGAGAAGACCTGATTGTTGCATGTCAATACTGGGGAATTGATGTTAGCTCCAGCAAGTCAGGGACTCAGCTCTCGGAGCTACTAGCTAAGAAGATGAGAAGTCTTGAGGAGAGAAAGAGAATATTCTCGACCTTTTCAGACAAAGAGAAGGATCTCCTTGGAATGCTCACGCTCAATGGGGGAGCCATGAGCTATGATAGGCTGAAACCGTATAGAAAGATATACAGCTACGGGCAACTAAATCAGACGGAAAGAGACCTTCGGAAAAGGGGAATCATAATTCGCAGAACCATGTCTAGATTAACGGAGACCGGGAGGGAAGTAGCTGAGTTCAAGATTCTAGACTTCTTCTTGCCTCATTTGGAGGAATACTTTGCGAGAAAGCCAGAAATCGACCCGGAAAAACCATCAAAGGTGAAGACGATTGTAAATGAGCGAGATGCTATGCTTGTTGACATGCTTCTCCTAGTATCGTATCTTGCCAAAAATGATGTGAAAATGACAAGCTCATGGGAATTTCCGAAAAGAGATATAGATGCAATAGTTGAGGCAATGTCCGAAACAACGGAAGACCGTTTTGATTTGGTTCAACGTTTAGCTAGGAAAGCGGGAGCTTATGAAATTGTAGACAAAGACCGGGTTGTTCCCGGGAAAGTGAAGGCCTTATTTGCTGGATGCCAAGAGGAGGTTTCCAAGCGAATTCTTCTTTCAGCCTTGGGAAGAACTCGAGCTATATGGGCTACGGCAGAACAACCCACAGAATACACACTCAATCTCATAATCTGTCGTTTAAGAGATAGCAATAGTGAGGAATGGATTACGGTCCAAGAAATGAGAGAGTGGATACGGAGTGAGCTATTCCTGGAGAGAGAGCCCCTAAAATGGATTCAAGTTTCTGAAGACCGCGTAGCAATGGCTCTGGAGAATCCGATATTGCTTGGTCTGCTCGAAGGAGGTTATTCCGGAAAAGCGCTTCATGCTGTCAAACTAACTGATGTTGGTGAAACGGTCATTGCAAGGGAACCCCGTGAAAATGCAAGACCACATGATACATTTATTGTTCAACCAAACTTCGAAATGACTGTATTCACTTCAGAGATGGGGTATTTCAAACTTTACAAACTCATGCTATTATCTGAACCAGTTCGGACTGATGTTGTGAGTACTTTCAAAATCACTGAACAATCGATTTTCCAAGCTGTGGAAATGGGGATTAGGGATAAAGAGATTATTGAATTTCTGGATAATGAGAGTAGCAAACCAATCCCTGCAAATGTGTCAAGGTCCATCAAGGATTGGACCTCTCAGACAATTTTCGCCTCATTAGACAAAGTCACTCTATTTGAAACTGAATCAGAGAGAGACATGGAACATCTAATGTTATTGGATGAATTCAAGGAATATGTTGTGAAGAGAGTGGGACCCACGGCGGCAGTCATCCAGGGAAAAATGAGCGAATTCGTCGAAGAGATGCGAGATTTGAAATGCCATGTTGACCGCGAAGATATTAAGGATAGAAGGAGAACCATTCCTGAAACACAAGATATCGATGAAAATCTCTTGTTATATGGGGAACAGTCGGTTTCAGACGTACCTGAGGCGTGTATAGGCTGCCCGGCCATTCATTCCTGCAATCGAGTCGTCAAGAGAAAATCTGAGTCTAGAAAGGGGAACAATGTTGACCACGTCGAAGCTGCCTGAGAAACTAGAAGGCGAATTCTTTGGCGTTGGAAGTGTTGGTGAAACAGAACACTCCAAACCCCTTACCTACGTGAGCCAGCTAGCTCTTCCTTATACATTTCAAATTCCTTCCAACAAAGAAGAAGATATGATAAGACAGTTTGCAGTGCTCATCGATGGTTTTGAGGAAGAAGGAGATTTTCTCTGGGAACCCGACATTCATGTCTATCGTGAAACGTTGCAGAGTTCCGACCCGTTGATTCCACCAAGGAAAAACTTCCCCAGTCTTTATTCGATGGTAGAGAAGCAGGAATATAGCATTATCAAGACACAGATTACAGCTCCCGTTACGATGGCGTACAATATTAGGAGCCATGATGGAAAGAAACTCCTATCTGCACATGTGCTTCCGTTTTTTGAAGCCCTAATGAACCGGATTGGGGAGGGAATTAGGTGGCATCTTGATAACTACGCAGACGAAATAGTCCTATGCCAAGATGACCCCTCTATGGCACTCATATTGGAGGATATGAGAAGAGGGTTGCTTGAGGAATTCAGTATAAAAGACCTGGCAGACTCGGTTGACAAGATTTATCCTGAAAAAGTCATTTCAGCGTATCACTATTGTGGGGACTGGCGTCTGGCTGAGCTCAACGAGCGCTATTTGCTATGGCAAGGTATGTCCAAAATCATTCATATAGATTTGATAAGCTATCCTCCGGAAATCTCCAGTCAACACGCTGAAGAGATAAATCGCTTCATGGAAAAAGGTGGAGCATTTGCGCTAGGATTGATACCGAATACCGATGATGGGATTAAGGACAGCGTTCTTCAGGATCTGAAACGGAATCTCCATAGGACTATTGACCTATTCCAAGAAGTGGGCGTCGACACTGACTTGCTCATTTCCAACTCCATGATTTCAACACAATGCGGTCTATCGGGGGCAAGTCGCGTACTAACAAGAAAAATCCATCAGCTAAGCGAGGAATATCCGGATATATTGAAATCGTTTTCTTAGGAGTGTCATCATTCCAGTTGCAGATTTTGGGTCATACCAATTTACGGTTCACACATAGGAGGGATACGCTTAAGAGAGGTTACTGGAGGCACTCCTGTGCTATATAGGTAGGTGTAACTGTTGGTTGATGAGAGTGCCGAACCTGGTCCAATTATGAAATTCATCCAAGATTATAGGTTAAAGATGCTGATACCAGAGTTGCTTGTGGTCTTTGGCGTCTGGTACCTCAATCCATCATCTCTCACCACCAATGTATATTCGTTTCTGGGGCCGTTGTCGTTATTGGCACAACCACTCTATTTCCTTCCAAGTGGAATTCTAGCACTAGTTACAGCTTTTACCTTGCATGGAATTTATCCACTTGACAACTATCATGAGGGGAAGATTCCAGACTTGCCAAGGGCCGCTGTCGTAATGATAGCTGTTTCTTTCTTCTTCCTACCGATTTTGGTATTGATGCAGATGATCGGGTATTTCATGACTGAAGCCACTGAGTTCTTTTCACGCAATCCTCTATGGGAGAGGTTCGAGAGCTTTGGAGACCTTCTCTTCTACGCCGGAGCAATGTTCTTCGTAGGACTACAATGGTGGTTGCTTGTCCCTGTATTCTTCCTCAGTCAGGGGGTAGACGGGATTCACAAGATAGCTCATCATGAAACATCTAGTGAAGCAATAACATGGATATTCTATTTCCTGTGGCCAATTTCGATGCCCTTCTTCTTCTCCCCGGTAGAGATCATGGCAATGGCAGCATTATCTATTCCAGCATTTGCATTCTACAGCTATATACGGCCTTACTACACCTATGTGACTGCCGTTCATACACTGACATTTGCCATCTTAGTGGCGGCAACGCTGCTATTGGCCCCGTATTTGCCCCTAGTAGAAATGTGGTTTCCAGGATTTATCCCAGATCATATTCCTCCAAGAATGTATCCGGGAATTTCCTGGTAAATGAAACAAACACGGCAGCAAAGCACTCTATGACGGTTATTCTTCAGCGTAAGTGGGTTTTCTGTCAGCCAAGTCTGCATCTTCTTCTCTCAGTTTATGCTGAAAAGGTCGACCCTGGCCATAGATTGAGGGATCTTCATTCTTTGTTTTTCTCATTATGATGAGAAAACCGACTACTTGGACTGCAAGTGAAAAGAAAGCAATAGTACAGACATCATAGAAATAAAGATGGCTCGCAAAGTCTTCAGGTTTTAGAAATGCGATATATGGATAGAAGATTGCTTGAATAGCTAGTCCAGCAATAAAGGCTAGAATCCACTTGTTGGTCCAATTGGCGGTATTCATCTAATCTCCTTCTGTTGCCCATTCTGTAGGCCACATCGTGGTGGTGCCAGTATTAAAGATGTCTATTCTCTATCAATGCTATTCATGTAATTCCTTCATCTTGGCAGCCATGAACCTGCCTAAAGCTTTGAAGTCTGACTCAGAGATACGCGGAACGCTACTCGTTCTCTTAGGGATATCAAACCTACCCACTATGATTGTGACGTTTCCATCCATCGAGTACTCAAAGAGAGCAGGATATCGTGCCCCAATATTGAATCGTTCTTCTCTCTCGGCCACCTGAGGCCCCTTGTATATCGTGCCAACAAGATAGGGATAGTCGAAACCGGAGGAAGTCACTTGCACCTTAAGAGCAGCGGTATCAGGAAGTCCAGATACTCTCGCCTTTGCTTCAGACTCCATAATGGCCTTGAACGAGTCTCTGGCTCCAATCACAACATCAAAGCCTGCGTCAATATCAGCCACATCATCCAAAGCCGCCATGTAGCGAAAGACTGCCCCCTTTGTAGGCTTTGCAAAAGGCAAGTCAGCATCCGTTCCAGTCACATTGTATCCGCCCAAAAAGCCGACTGCACAGACAAAGAGGTACGACAAGATAAGGAGTAACAGCATATCTAAGTACGTGCTGAAGAGAGGCTGCGCAAATGCACCGTATACGAAAATTCCAATAGCGATAACTGGAAGGGAAAACAGCCCGCAACAGATGCTGCAGCTAGACTTCGTATCGCCTAAGATCCCGCGGTATGCTTTGTTATGCTTTTCAACAAGCCCCTCATATTCTTCGACAGCCATCCAACTCTTTGACTCCTCCCATGTTCCAGGAATATAATCTATGGCACGTTTAGATATTGCACCGAATATAGCTGACAAGATAAGAAGCCCAAGCAAGAGAAAAATTGTGTCTAACAACGAAGAGAAACTGATTGTAGGATTCATAGAGTATCCGTAAATCCCATAGGCTGAAATTACAAAGGCAATGACGACATATACAGCATTGACATTCTTCTGACGACCTCTATCAATTAACGCTCCTTGCGGCAAGATACTCAAGCCTCAATGCTATGCACTTAACTCCCAGTAATAAAAGTAAGCTCATCCAGATTAAACGTTGGGATATCATGTAGACTAATCATTGTTTTCAGAAGACGTTTGCAATTCTCGGCAAATCTCCATCGTGTCTTCATCATATTCATGCAATTCCGTAAATGAGGCTATTGCTTCCTTTATCGCTTTCTGAATTGACGCGGGAGATGTGGAGTCAATCACAACCAGCAGCTTATCCTCTTGATCTTCAGTTGCCCCGCTCAAATCGTATATTCGAATGCCCTCGTAATCACCTTCCCAATCCTCAGAGAACTCAATCTGAAGAACACTCTCAAACCCACGGACCCTTCCGACGGGTTGTACATCTGCAATCACGTAATAGTCATCGAACTCACCTATTTTGACTTTCACCCCACTCCACGATACAGTGTCTATATTGTTGAGAATTCTGAGGAAGGATTTCACTCTTGAAAGAGAAGGCAGAGAAAATTCATCACCGACTGAACTTGGAACAGAGGGATAAATTGCTCTGACTGAAGTGATTCCAAGCCCAATCAGAAATAGTGTGAAAACGACCGGGGAATATGAGAATGCATAGACACCAAGCTGATATGTCAGAAACGGGACCATTGGACCCATGACAAAAACAACAGTCATCAATAGTATTCGTCTGAAGTAGTGATGATTGATAAGCCAGGAATAGGCTCCAAGATACTCACCATACATCTTTTCAAGTTGGTGCAGTTCAATTTCTTCAGTCGAAAATCCCCACTGAATATCAATCGTATCCAATCTGGATTTAACCCACCAAGAGAGAGAAAGAATTGCAAAGAGCATCGAGAGCTCCAGAAGGAGAGAAGCTACAATCCATGCTTCTACTCTTTGAAAGAAATTTACAAGCAAGTATTCAGCCATCATGAGCCCCATATATGCCCAAATCAGTGTTATTGCAAATGAACCAACATTCAGCATAGGCACAGAGGGTAGGGACAATTTTTGCATATTCATAACATTCCCGAGGGCAGTTCCAATGAAGGCAAATCATCTATCAATATTTACATCAAATTCCTGCAAAATCTTATTCAACTCTTCATTGGTGCCTCGTGTTCGAGTCCATTCAAGACATAATAGCGATATCGCAGACTTGGTGAGCATGTCAACATCCTTCACGCAAATTTCGTCATGTACTCCAGACAATGGTGACCTTACATATTTACTGTCCTCCCAGCCAGCTATGGATTTTTGGAAATACCTGTCTCGATGGTGCCACCAGAATGCGGTTGATGGTTTGTCTTTCGATCCTAATAATTTCGCATACAATCGGTTTGCTGATCCAACTTCTTCACTCCATGTTTCAACAAAGCTGTGTTCTGGAATGCCGCGGATTCTGAACAATACTCTGGGGTCTGTATAGATCTCCACGTTCCCCATTTCTGCTCTATCAATCACGATGGAGAGATTTAGGACTCCAGCTACACCCTTCTGCTGTTTCGCGAGTGAAGCTGTTTCTCTAATTAGCCTCAGATTCAAGTCAGCTGACGCTTCATTAGAAGTGGCTCTCCATGCTCCGAACGTAGATGATGCAAATATCAGAGATAGTAGAAACGTGTATAGATATACTATCCTCATTCCCAAGACCAATTCGATTTGAGCTATGTCCAGTCGAATACCTGCTATCAAAATAATCAATATAATCGGATTGAAATAATGCCAGAACGTTGGTGTTGACACAGCTCGAGAATATTCCCTATTGTGATTTCTTTCTAGTCGTTGAAATTCCTGAATCGTGTATTGCCTAGGAGAAAATTCGTGGTCAACGGGGGTATATTCAACAGCATTCTTCTTGGATATCCAGCCCAGAAAGAATCCTGTGGCGGCTATGCCAATGGGTATTCCAACAAACCATAAGAGATTGGCTAGCAATAACTCGAGAAAATTGACAAACGACAACACATATGGAGTACCAAGCAAACCACCAACAAGTATTACGAAGAAGATGGTGATGAACAGAATCTGGTAGTCTATCAGCGATGTTTCTGTCAACACTTCTTTTGCCATGAGTATGTTCTCCCGTAGGTGTTTGAATTGAGGCGTTCTGGATGCTTTAAGGCTTGTCGCCGTTGTCGTTCCGGTCCAAAATACTTAATACTGATATTGCCATGCTTTCACAATAGTTAATTGTGAAAGGGTGATGAATTATGCTAAAGAAAGGAGATAAGGCACCTGATTTTGAATCCACCACAGAGAGTGGAGAGAAGTTCAAGTTGAGTGACCATCGAGGTAAGAAGATTGTGCTGTATTGGTATGTGAAGGATAACACAAAGGGCTGTCAAGCAGAGTCGGTGTCATTCAGAGATAATTATCCCCAATTTCTAGAGAATGGTATTGAAGTATTTGGAATTGCTCCTGGCACCCAGAAGACGCACCAAAACTTCAAAGAAAAGAACAATCTTCAGTTCCCACTACTGATGGATGAGAACCATGAAATAGCCGAGAAATATGGGGTCTGGCAGAAGAAGAAAATGTATGGTAAAGAATACATGGGAATTCAACGGACCACATTTCTGATTGATGAGAACGGTAAGATTGAAGATGTCTTTGGACCTAATGGAGTCGAAAAAGTCAAGACCAAAGAGCATGCAGACCAGGTCATTGAGCACTGGAATCTTAGCCTGTAGAGGGAATTGATATGTTAGCGATAGGAGACAAAGCGCCAGACTTCAAGACCGAAACAGCATCAGGAGAGGAGTTCAAACTCTCCGATTATCGAGGACAAAAGCTTGTTCTCTATTTCTATCCTAAGGATTTCACTCCCGGCTGTACTGCGGAGGCCTGTTCTCTCCGAGATAGCTATACTCTCTTTCAAGGGAAGGACATTCCAATTTTTGGTATTTCAGGTGGCGATGCTGAAACTCATCGGAAATTTCAGGATAAACACAATCTACCATTTCCAATTCTCATGGATGAAGACTACAGGATAGCAGAGCTGTATGAGGCAACAAGCCGCCTGAAAATTATCGGGATGGGCGTAAGACGGATTACATACCTCATCGATGAAGAGGGAAAAATAGAAGCCATTTTTGGTGGAAACCAGGGCATAGAAGATGTTAAGTCTTCACAACATGCAGAACAAATCATTGACTACTGGGAACTGAAATTATAAACGGTTTATTGATGGATTTCGAAGTGAAGAGTCATTTTCTGTCTGGAATCCAGTTACGCCCCAGATAAACCGAGGGAAAGATACACTTTAATAAATGATGTAATGAACTTGACCTGCCAAAATTGGCCAAACTCTCGGACAATCTTGGAAAATTGATTTGAGGCTTATTGGAATGCCAGAAGAGAAACTTAGTGTTGATGAACTAAAAAAGAAGGCCGAGAAGCCTGGTAAAGATGCACTTGTTCTTCACCCATTCTACAAGGGAAAGATTCAGAGCATAGGCAAGGTACCAGTGCGGTCTTTTGACGACTTCGCAATCTGGTACACCCCTGGTGTAGCCAAAGCATGTAACGCAATCAAAGAGGATCCCGCTCAGGTTTATAGTATGACCAATAAGGGCAATATGGTCGCCGTTGTCAGCGATGGGACGAGGGTTCTTGGACTAGGTAATATTGGACCAGAAGCTGCAGGACCTGTCATGGAAGGAAAGTCTATCCTATTCAAATACCTAGGAGGCGTTGACGCCTGGCCCGTCTGTCTGGACACAAAGGATAAAGACGAGATTATTCAGACAGTCAAATTCCTTCAGCCATCTTTTGGTGGAATCAATCTAGAAGACATTGAGAAACCAAAGTGTTACCATGTGCTAGAAGAACTGAGAAATCATCCAGATGTGAATATACCAGTCTGGCATGATGACGCCCAGGGTACGGGAACAGTTGTTCTCGCGGGTGTGCTTGGCGCATTAAGAGTAGTCAAAAAGGAAATTGAGAATGTGACCATCAGGATGCTCGGTGTCGGGGCTGCCAATACGCGAACAGCCTACCTTTTGATTGCAGCGGGTGCAAATCCCAAGAATATCATCATGGTTGACAGCACTGGCGCAATATACTCGGACCGCGAAGATATTGTTGAAGAAAAAGACGATGACATCTTCAAGTACGACCTGGCTCAGAAGACCAACCCTGATAGGATGACCGGCGGCTTAGGGGAGGTAATTGACGATGCGGACATTCTAATAGCCGCATCAAGACCAGTACCTGGCACCATAAAGAAGGAGTGGGTAGGAAAAATGGCAGACGATTCGGTTGTCTTTGCCTGTGCCAATCCACTTCCTGAGATTTGGCCATGGGACGCAAAAGATGCTGGAGCCAAGATCGTCGGAACAGGTCGTAGCGATTTTGACAACCAAATCAACAACTCCTTGGGATTCCCAGGTATCTTCAGAGGTACATTGGATGTTCGAGCTTCAACAATTACTGATGAGATGTGTGTTGCTGCAGCAAAGGCTCTTGCAGAGCTTGGTGCAAAAGAAGCGAATGAAGAGAAAGTCATTCCAACGATGGATCAATGGGAATTGTACCCGGAAGAAGCCACAGCTGTTGGCATGAAAGCAATTGAGCAAGGAATAGCCCAGAAGGAGTGGGAGCGAGATGACCTGTACAAACATGCTGAAGACGTGATTCGCACTGCTCGAGCGGCATCTGAAGCTCTCTATTCAAAGGGATACATTCCAAAAGCCCCCAAGACATAGATTCTTGACGAGTGGAGTTTTATGCTCCACTCTAACCCCCTCTTTCCTTTTTTTTTGAGGCGTACTTACAAATTCATCTATGGTGGTATCTACTCGCCTGAGGATTTGTAGAGTCGTCGATAGAAGAATATTGACCCGATAATGACCGGAATTGCTGCAAGTCCCAATATCATGAGAAGGCCATTGATTTTGGGGTTATGGTCCGGCCCATCAGGTACTAAATCAATATCATAATCAGGGGATAGTGGGTCGAGTCCCTCAATCAGCTCGAGATGATCTCGAAGACCGTCATTATCTGTATCATCATTGGACGGGTCCATCCCCCTGCTAACTTCTTCCGCATCGCTCACACCATCAAAATCAGAATCAGGTAGATACGGGTCGGCGCCATATTGATATTCCTCTATATTAGTGAGATTATCTCTATCAAAGTCTTCTAACGAATCATCAGCTAGTGGGTCTGTTAGATACAATACTTCCCACCCATCGGGCATGCCGTCTGAATCCGTATCATTGTTGTTTGCGGCGGTTCCCAGTTGTTTCTCCCGGATATTATCGAGCCCATCTTCATCCAAATCACCATCGCTATCATCCAAGAGCGGATTCAGGTCGTAAATTACTTCGAAGCCGTCTGGCATACCATCACTATCGGTATCGGAAACAAAAATGTCGGTTCCATATACCTCCTCATTTCTGTCCGAGAGACCGTCCTTATCCCAATCAAGCGGTGGGTCTGGTTCATCCCAAGCATACTGCTCCGCATCCACGATGCCATTTCCATCATGGTCGTTGTGATACAATATGTGAGCTTTGATGTAGATAGTCGTATTCCCTATGTTTGCGATGGTCACCGTGAGGGGGCCTAAGCCCGCCGCCTGCTCGGTGGTCAGAGTGACATTTCCGTTATCGAGACCCGTAGCAGGGAAAATCGTACCATTGCCAGCCTGGATTCTGAGAGATATGGGTTCTGTTGAGTTGGATATGCTAGTCAGTTGGATAGTCTGACCGCGAGACAACACCGTACGGAATTGGGATGAGCTTCCCGGCGGAATTGGCTGTTCAAGTTTGAATGATATCGCCTCTCCATTTCCGCTTGAAGCCAAGTAGACTGCCAGCGCAGCGGCGGCCTTGCCCAGTTCAAACGCATGGTCACGATTATGGTCTTCGCTATAGAGAGAATCGTCTGGTGGAAATTCCGGATCTATTCTGTGACCACTCTTGATATTCACAGCAGGTAGACCACGGTCCCAGAAGGCCCAGTGATCGGTCTGAGTGCCAATTTCGTCATCTATAGACATGAAGTTATGTCCCGAGTTTCTCAGAAATGCCTGCATAAGCTCAGCCAAATACTGTGTTTTATGATAGCCTCTGCTCTCGGGAGAATGGTGCTCTGCAACCAGCGATTCAGTTTCAGCTTGGTTATCATCGTAAAACAGAAGCTCATCGAAGTTATAGAATGCCATAACATCAATATCTTCATCAACGAAGTGTTGTGCGATTTCCTTTGAGCCATACATTGCGCGTACTCTTTTCTGATCGTCCAAGAATACTGTATTGTACGAGAAGTAAGCGTAATAGATGTCAACAGGAAGACGATAATTCCTGAGGACATCTGCAATCATAGTGACCACGGCACATCCACCAGCATTCTGATTTACTCCGACCCCATTTTCATTGGAGTCAAGATGTGCGCCGAAGACAATTGCCCTGCTATCGTTTCCATATCCTTTCTGACGGCTCAGAACCGAATCGTGGTCCCCAAAATACCCTGCCTCGAGACCCCAGCCGCCAAGCAAGCCTATCAGATAATCAGCTGCATCATAGTATCCTGTGTTTGGGTTCTCAAGATGTCTATTTCCAATACCTACGATTCTACCTAGAGGTGTGAACATATCTCCAGTTTCGGCAATCTCTTTGGCGACATCCCACCAGTTCAGTGCATTATAGGGATGAGGCTCAATCTGGGCTTGGCTGCCGCCATCTTCACCGGCTGGAAACAGTCGATTTAGTAGAAATGAGCCTATGAATATGGTTGACACTACTATGATGACGAGAAGGGCGGCCTTTGTTTTTCTGCTTGCCATGGTTAATCCAGTCCTCGAAAGAGGTCTCGTGAACCCATCTTTACCGAAGAGAGATTGCATAAATATGCGCCGAAATAAGCATCCACGAAAACCCGTTGGAAGCATTATTTGAGCTATAGGTAAGCCTATTTGTTTTGACTAGAATCTGCACGAGCCTGAAACCATGGAGAAATTGTAGATGTCCTTCGAAAAGTGCGTACGTTGTGGTTCATGTCTAAAAATCTGCCCAATATTTGATGCGGTCGGAGAAGAACAATATTCACCACGTGGTAAGACGTACTTATTACAGGTAATGGATTTGATAGAAGAGGACGAGGAACTTGGAAGAGAGTTCCGCAGACTTCTATTTCAGTGTACAATGTGTGGAAGATGCAAAGAGATCTGTTCTTCAGATGTTGACCTGCTCAAAGTCTGGCACGATAGCAGAGGAAGAGCTCTAGAGGAAGCGCCTGAAGAATTTGGCTATCTTGATTCGCTGCGCGATGCCCTAGCAAATGTCCAGAATATCTATGGATTGGATCCGGAGGACCGAGCAATCTATTGGCTGGATGAATTGCGGGATATTATCCCCGGAATTGAAGACCGTGTGTATGAGGAAGGAAAAACGGCCGATGTTGTGATTTTTCTAGGTTGTCTTATGTCATTCAGATACTCCCAGATGGACGTTCTGAAATCATTCTTCAAATCCTTGGAGAGAGCTGATATTGATTATCTCGTTATGGGATCTCAAGAATTCTGTTGTGGGCACCCACTTCATCTGATGGGAGATGAAGATGGCGCGGAGATGCTTCGAAAACATAACAAGAGAGTAATTGAATCCACAGGGGCAGAATATGTGGTTACCTGCTGCCCAGGTTGTCTGATACAGCTCTCAATGCACCATTCACTAGAGGGCGTAGAGGCATTGCATCATACGCAGTTCTTCGACAGGCACTATGATAGTCTTCCAAGCTATGAAGGCGAGGATAATTTCGTATATCATGACCCATGTGAGTTACATAGGATTTGCGAAGTCAAGACTGAACCTCGGTCGCTCCTAGTGAAGATGGATATGAACTACAAGGAGATGGAGCTCAGTTGTTGTGGCGGCGGCGGACTACTCCGCATGACGGATCCAGAACTTAGTGACAAAATCATCAGCTTGAGAGCGGCCAGTGAGCATCTCAGAAAATACATAGTGATTACTGCCTGTCCATCCTGCAGAGAACAGCTACTCGGTAATAATTTGGAGACCGTAGATATTGTGGAATTACTAGATGCAGCCTTGGAGGGGGAGAAGTAGGGTGAAATTAAGAGATGTTGCCATTGGTGCAAATGCCTCGATGTACTATCGACTTGACTTCAAGAAGATTAAGGGGGTCTTCTATCCTAAGACGGAGAAGGATGTCATATTGGCTGTACAATTTGCTAATGAGAAGGATTTTGAAGTCACGCCAAAAGGAGGCGGGTCTGGTTTAAGCGGAGCATGCACCGGTGGAAATCAAGGGAGAATAATGCTTAGCAGTCTACAAATGAAAGAGGTCTTGGCAATCTCAAAAGACCAAGGTTATGTTGATGTTCAACCTGGAGCAACCCCTGACGAGATTAACGAGATTCTTGAGCCTATAGGAATGAAGCTATGGGTCGCACCAAGTAGCAGGGATATAGCCACTGTCGGCGGGATACTGAGCACGGATGGTGGAGGAAATGATACATGGGTAAACGGGACAATGAGGGACAACACCCACCGAGTGCGAATGGTTCTGTATGATGGCACTCCAATTACAGTTGATCAGAATGGTGTGAGATCCAATCATAAGCAGATGGCCGAAAAGCTCAATGATATGAGCTTCTCCATCCACGATATCGCTAGCTCACATGGAACACTGGGATTTATCACAGAACTCAGATTGGATATTCGCCCATTTGAAGATGAAGAAACAGTAGGAGGCACAGTTGTATACGAGAACTATCAAGAGATGGGCAACGCAATTGCAGAAATGGTACAACGAAAGAGCCCTATTCGATATGGCGAGACAATCGTCATGGCTCATGAAGATATCCGGGGAGATTTGAAACCTCCGCTTCATATCCTTGAGGTACCAGAAGGATACGAAGAAGAACTGAATGACATAGTGAATTTGACCAAGCTCGAATCCAATGACCTTGAGAAAATGAAAGAGGTCAGAATCAAGCTACCAAAACGCAATCCCAAAGAGGGGATACAGATGGCACTCTTCGAGGGTTATGGATTGCATGATGATAGTCTAAAGAATATGCAGGATAGCATCTCAGAAATCGATAGCCTCTTGATGGACAACGGACTAACACCCTTCGCGAAATATGGACATGCCCCCAGTAAATGGTACTTGGGAGATAATACTGCTGCATATGGCATGATTATGCATTCCAGAGAGATACGACCATCCAAGAAGAGTGGTGAAAAAATATACGATGTCGTCATGCAGATTGTCAGAAAATGCCAGGATCTGGGGATAACTCCAAAACCCGAGCATAAGTGGCCTTTCAGTGACGAGGTGAAGAAGAAGCGTCTTCAAGAACTAAGAGATGTCATAGGAAGAGGATTCAACTCATTCATTTTGGATCCCGAATGCAACGATGTGCTCCAGACTATGGTCTAATCTTGTCTATCATTACAGAATACTTTCGGTCATGTCTCTGGGGTGTTTATATACTGAACTCAGGACCAATTACTGATAAGAATGAGAAAGCCTGAGGTCAGCCCTAAGGGCCTATTCGACCCGTATTATGTGCCAAAGGAGCTTCTGCATCGAGACCGGGAATTGGATTCAATCAAAGGAATCCACTCGGACTCCTTCGCTGATAATTATGGTGTAAATTGCCTCGTACATGGGATTACCGGTGTTGGAATGACTGTCTTTTCCAGGTATTTCCTCACCAAAATAGTACCTAGCAAATTTGATGCCTATACGGTATACGTGGATGCAAAGAATAAGGACATTCTAGAAATAGTTTCTGACCTGAATAATAGAATACACATCAAGAATGACAGACCTATCACAGTTGCATTTGACTTGGATGTCCTTTGGATGCAATTCAAGAGAACTGCAACCACCTCTCCGAAGAAGGGAGTATTTGTTATAGACAATATAGATGAAAGCAATGAAGAGATATTCAGCAAGCTGGCAAGACTCTCCAAAGAGATCCAAGCCAGCACTATTGGGATTCTCAACAGCCATGACTATAGATTTCTCACAAAAGGCGGGGCTTCAGCCATGGCATATGATTTTGAGATACCACTGGATACATACACTCAATCACAGCTCTATGAGATAGTCAGAATGAGAGTTGAAGACACCTTTCCGCTCGGACTGACCGACGAAGTTGTGAGATACATAGCAGACATAGTATGTGAATTCGATGCTTCAAAGCCCAAGACCTCAATAGAGGCGCTCAAAACCCTGTATCCCTTGGCCTCAAGAGGTCATGAGATAGATTCGGACATGGTGAGGAATGCCACATCTGATATTGCTACATTGGGTCATGAACAGGACTACATGGAAACTATAGAAGCCATAAGTATGAATGATTTCATGACGCTTCTAGTTCTAGAAGCCCTCTCGGGACACCTCATGCAATATAAGACTGAAACCTATATTGATCGAAAAACACTCAATGAAGTTGTCCAAATCAAATGTGAGGAATTGGGAGTCATATATGCCCCAGAAGACATTGAGAGAAGTCTACAGTCACTGATATTCCAGTGTGTAGTTTTCGAATCAGGATATAGCAAAAATTTGCTATATGTCTTGGTACCACCTGAAATCCTGTATGATACTGCAGTTTCTATGCGCAGAGAACTAGTAAAGAGAAAATGAGCGGGGGGGAAAATTCCATCCCCACGAGCTGAAGAGCGCTATTCGCCCTTCATCTCTTTCTTACTAGCGACTTCTTCCTTCGCCCATTCTTCCAGACCATCTGGGCCCTGAAGTTTTTCCAACTCGGACATGTCTTCGGGTTCTAGTACAGCAACCCATCCTTTGCCATATGGGTCTTCATTGATAAGACTGGGATTGCTCTTCAGGTCATCATTGACCTCAACAATCTCTCCTCCAACTGGTGCCTTGACCGCACCTGTCCATTTACCTGACTCAAGAGTTCCTATGCTTCGACCTGATTTTACTTTCTTCCCAGCAGGTCTGAGTCGTATGAACTTAATCTTGCCAGCAGCATAAGCTCCAAGAGGAGTGATACCAAGTCGTACCTTTCCGTCTTCTTTCTTCAACCACAGAGAATCGGTTTCACTTGCAAAATAGTGCAAATCCTCTGGAAATTCGAATTCATCTACAGTAACCATATTTACTCAACCTCATTTCTTGCTTTTTGTTTTGCCTTAAGTTAATTTCGGAGTGTAAGATATGGTCATTCTGAGCCTATTTCGCCATTGATTGCAGTTCTGAGTTCATCCACTTCTGATGCGTCCACTTCAACATAGACAGACCCTGAATATCCACACCCTTCTGCTTCACAATAATACGTCTTTGGAACAAGCCAGCCTCCAACTGAACTAGTGGCCTCGCGAATATGTGGGCTTCCGCACCGCGGACATACCCTAACTTTTCTTTGTGTCAATAATCTGCCTCCCGGCCGAGTTAGTACGTCATCGTAGCTACAGTGACTATTAAAGTTCTTGCTACGTGGACCTCGATTTTTTTTGGGGGTGTTATTATGTGATCCATCAAATATGATTGCGAGATGAGAAAAATCAATCAGGGCCTAAGGCCGGGCTTTCGAACAGCAGATGAGGTCGTAAGATTAAAACTTGGTACTGGAAATCCTGCACTTGACAGATTGCTTGATGGCGGTCTTGAAAGCGGGCTTGTGCATCTCTTCTACGGCGATAGAGGTTTGCATGATGATTTGTTTAGAATAGCAGTTCAGGCACAACTCCCAAAGGACAAGGGAGGTATCCAAAGTTCATCAATCATAATCGACAGTGCCAACATTATTCATATCGACCAACTCACGGACATCTCTTATGAATTGGATCTTGAACCCGAGGCAGTGATGGATAGAATCTATATATCGCGCGCATTCAATTCCTCACAAACTTATGACTTAGTAATGAATCAGATAGACAGATTCTTTGACAGAGTTCCAGCAAGAGTCCTTTTTGTTACAGGGCTGCCAAATCTATTCATCAAAGAGGGCATATCGGGTGAGGGCTTACAGCAATTAACACACATGGCCACCAAAATCATGACCTTCACATTGCAAAGGGGAATTTTCACTATAATTTCAGCTCAACCTTCGGAGCAAAATCGGCATTTACCTGCAGGCGGAAAGGCCTTAGCAAGCTGTGCTCAAGTACATGTTCATGTTGAGGAATCGAAGTCCTATTTCAAATATGCTCTAGCCAAACATCCGCAACACCCAGTAAGAAGATCGGCAAAGGCAAAGCCACCTAGATTTGGAACAACTCTGCCCCTCTCATATTTTGACCAAGACAGCGAGGAGAAGGACTAGTGTCCTACTCTTCGCCTAGACTCCGTACAAGCTCCTCCACCAGTTCACGCGGCAGGTTCTTTGCCTGATCAATTATCGTATCAATCTCGTGAGCAGGTACACCTCTCTTCTCAAGGTCCTTCTTTAGTTCCTCAAGCTCGAATGGGCTAAGTCGGTCATCAGGCAGTATCTCCTTGGCTCCAGAAATGTCCTCTTCCAGAACGTCGTCAGGACCTTCTACTTCGAATTCAGTGGGCTCTTCGATTTCATCCTCTTCCGAGAGGAGCACACGGTCAGGCACTGCCTCTTCAGGAGCGGAGATGCGTTCTATCTCTTCACCACTAATCTGACGTTTTGCGTCATTGCGAACTTTTTCAACAATTTCCTCAACCGTTGTGTCCTCCCGTCGAGCAGCACGTATCGCCTCTTGATAGATGACTTCTTTCACAAAGGCAGCTTGTTCACTGAGCTTCATCTTCGAGATGTCTGCCTTGAACTCATCGAGTTCTTGAGAGCTCAAGTTGGTGAGTATAGATAGCTGGACGAGAAGTTCACCCATCTCGGGAACCTCGACATCCACTGCCTCAGCAGGAAGCTCATCCGGACGCCGCGTTATTTCCACCTTCTCATAGGTGTCATTGAAGAGGTCGGTAACCAATTCTTGGCGGTCCTTGGCCTCTTCAATTGGCTTTGGCACTTTGCCCTTACTTAGCGACTTGATCTGACCGTTGATCTGCCGAAGTCGCTTTGGCACGCTAAAGACCTTTACCCATAGAACCACTAGGAAGAGCAATAGCAAGCTGATAGGGGTACCCCAAGAGATTGCAGTGCTCATTGTGGTTTGTGATTCGGTGGGGATGATGTTCACTCGCAGGAGCAGTTGTCCATCTGCATGTGTGCTCTTATTGGCGTTGACAGTAACGATTACCGAGGTTCGGTCGATTCCAACAGGCACAATAGGAGCAGGAGCACTTAGGTACAGAATATAGAACCCTTCGCCGCTTTCCTCCCAATTCTCTAATACAAGCGACTCAATATCTATTTGCCCAATGATTGTTGCGTCATCAACGCCCCAGTTGTGCCAGGTATCATTATAGTATACTGTGACCGGTATGGTTTCTCCATAATACATCGAAACAACTGGCTGAGTTAGACCTAGTTCAGGGTCTAATACTAATTCTGAGGGTTTCTCAATAACGGTGATTCGTATGGAGGTTTCAACCATTGTTCTATTCTCGAGCTTAATAGCTACATAGTAATTGAATTCGGCACCATCAATCCATGTTCCAGCGGTATAATAGCGAGCTTCATTGCTATTAAATTCGATTTGATACCAGCCGCCACCTACGGATATCAGTTCGAAATCAAGCTGTCCCTGGAATGTCTGCCTACCAATTATCGAGCTCTCTGGTAGAAGATATGCCTCTTCAATCCCACCCACAAATCCCTCAGTATTGTCTGTATCATTGTAGAACAGTCGAATAGTGATAGTGTCATTTATTGGCACTTGAAGATTGGTCTTACTACCCTCAATCATCATTCTGTCATTCTCTTGAGGGGCAATGAACAACTCTGTTGGTATTTCTTGCACCGCTATCTGGAGCCCCCCGTTGCTCTCTTGATAATTCTCTTTTGAGAATGCAATTTGAAGAGAGTGACGGTCCCCCGTACTCAGGATGCTTGTATCAACAGGAACGAGGTATGTGCCATTTCCTAGGTCTGTAGCATTGCCCTTGATTGGACCCCAAGAGTACTCCGCTAAGGCACCTGAGATACCAACATCAAAGTACGTATCATAGAAGAGGAAACTGATGTTCCCCGTCCAACCCCAAACAACTGTAAGAGGAGTCGGATTAACAGCCTGAGTCGGAATCCTCTTTATGGTAAGAGTCAACGTTGAGGTGGTTGCAGCTAAGACAGGATCGTCTGGGATTCCCCTGAAGGTAAAGCCCCAGGTCCCATATCCGGCATTAGCAGTCTCAAAGACAACATGCCAAATGCCGCCACCCAAGTTTGTGAAGTTGCCTTTCAGGTCAGAGTCAGATAATGACCAGGTGACTTCTGCTATGTCGATAGGATCTCCATTCACTGTCTGTGTGAAGTTGAGAGTGAATTCAACTTGTTCGAAGAAAACCGCATTCATCGTTTCTTGGGTATCATCATAGAGCTCCAAACTAGTTAACGTCTGCAATAGGTCAATCTTGAATGAGAAGCTGGCTGGATCATAGTTATTCATCTGAGCAGTAACACGAATATTGTAGAAACTGATTGGGAGTTCTGTATCCGCTCCAGGTATAGTAGTATAATAATAGCCCGGGGTCTCGTTATAGGTAAGTGGATAGTCAGTTCCTTCAAACGTGGCGTATACAGTTGATACAATTGAATCCTGAATTGGTTGGAGATTGTAGGTATCATTCAGATAGACAGTGATATCAACTGGACTCCCACGAGGAATCTCATTCACAAGTTCAGCAGGTTCGTAAGCTACCATCTCTGACGGCAGAGTCAGAACAATTAGAGCCACAGTGGTAATAGAAGTTCTGAACTTGTCCTTCTCAGCAGTTATTGTTACTACGCGTGTGCCTGAGTTAGCAAGGGTTGTATCAATTGTTGCATAGTATTCACCACTCGAACCAATCTCATTGAATGAGCCTGTGCCACCATCCCATGAATATGTAACATTCGCACCGGGTGTAAGGTTGAGATGTAGTAAGTCCTCGTATGACACTGTGATGGTAACCTCCGTAGTCCAGAGTATGTCTTCAATGGTATCTTCGTCAGGAGTCAAAATGGTGCTAATCACGGAAACAGTGAATGAGGGGTTTACTTCTTTCTTCTCATATTTTGACTTGGCTAGAGTTATATTCAATGTATAGGCGCCAGTGTCATCCAAATCTATTGTGCTAAGAGTAATCTCATAAACGCCTGGTATGGATTTGTTTATGCTCAAGAAGCTTGGAATCAGACCGGTTGAGAGGTAGGAAACATATACCTCTGCACCAGCAATTCCCTCATCTCCGTGATCGAGATCCGTATAATAAACAACAACAGTAACATTGTCACTGATTTGTACGGATGATGGTGATGGAGAGTCACTTTGGAGAGAGGCCCAAATTAAATCAACTGAACCAGTTACCGTGATTCTTGAAAGGTTGTTGTAATAGGGACTCATGGATTGGTTCCAATGAATGTCTATGTCGAAATCATAGTCATCCACTCCCTTCAAAGCTGAAGTTCGAATTGTTATATTGTAGTGACCTACCAATATTCCAGTGCCTTCATAAAGCCAGTATGAAGAGCCCTCGGACAATGTGATGTCCGCTCTCGCACAGTCAAATATTATCACGGCGTCAGATACAGGAGCGCCATTTGCGATATCAACGAGAGTGAAGGAAATTGTCATGTTATCATCTATAGGAGTGGTTTGGATTTGCCCGAGAGTAACAGACATCGAACGACCTACACTGCTAACCGATAACTCGGTTTGGTCATCCTCATAGTATGGGGCAACACCATCAGCCCAATCAACGATAATGGTAATATTGTAATCAGTAACGAGTGTCGCAGCCAACACCGTCGTATTGATGCTGACCCGGAAAGCTTCGTTTGTGGTCTCGGTCAATGTGAATTCTGAGTTGAGAAGGAGCGTCCCATTGGCATAGATTTGAATATCACTGGACGTTATGGATATGCGTGTTTCGCTACTTCCTGCTGTATCGGTGTATGCAAAAGTGAAAGTCAGGTTATCTAAGTATCTAGCTTGACCAGGAGGAGATAGAATTTCAACCTCAGCACTTCTTCGAGTCACAGATGCCGTCACATTACGTACAGCGTCTTTGTAATATGGCGCAGCAGAATCGAGCCAATCTGCAGTGACTGTGATAATATATGAACCGGGAGCACCAAGAGAGGATGTGTTCAGTGAAATGAAGTATGTGCCAGCATCCCCTGTAGACACAAAGAAATCAGTGCCTTCGACAAGTGAATCTATTAGGATTGTAGCCCCCGATATTCCTTGGTTCACATCGGTATCCTCGTAGTATAATTCGAAAACAGCAAGCTCATTGAAAGCAGTAGGCGTTGGGGGCTCAGGTACACTGAGCAGTGATGTCCGCTTTCGTATTGAGAAGAAAATATAGGTATCATCATGGCGGTAGTAGGGAGACTGGTAGACATAGGTCATATTTACACGCAGACTATAGCTTACATCAACACTCAAAGATTGACCATCAGTGTCTATTACCAGACTGTATGTTTCGGTTGATGGTTGCCACTGAACGGTGAAGACCCATGGCGTAGCAGTATCATTAAGGATTGTCAGTGTGGTTTCATCGGAGGAATTACCAATGGCATCTAGTGTTAGCTGATCTTGGAATTCTAATATAACTTCCATTTGAGTCCCGTATCCGATGGAGCCAACCGGATCTGCGGACAGAATGGTGTTTCTGAATCGAACCAAGAGACTCCTAATCGCAGAGGCATCAGATTTGAACTCTGTTCCCGTGTATACCAAGCTCGCATTGAGTTCATATGAACCAGGTTCTGTGAAGAAGCCGGTGAATAGCTCCACCGAAAATCCACCAGAGCCATCTGGTGTCACCTTATAGTTCTCTGATGGAATCTGAGCCCCAGAGTAGTACATGGTCAGAGTTGCATCTGAAATCCCAAATTCTGTTTCTCCAGCAATATCGAGATAGGTTACTGTGAATGTGGCATTATCGTTGAACGGCGTTGGCGCTGGGGCCTCGAAATTCGCTTGAGTTTCCCTATATATCACGTTTACAGATGAAATCTGTAATGTCTTATTCCCGTAGAAGGGCGAGCCAGTCCAAGTCACATTGATATAGAAGTAATGGACACCAACATATCCAAATTGAGCAGTATTAAATGAAATACTGAAAGCTTTACTTCCAGAGTCATAAGTAATCTGAGGAATCGCGGACAGATTTGTGATAACTGAGAGAGAGGGATTGTCTTCTATCAATTGCTCAGGTATGTTTGTTGTGTCCAAGAACTGGAAACTGAGTGTAGCATTCTCGTCGTATGCGGTTCGTTGAGGTTTGTCTATCGACAATGCAGTTTCTCGAGCGATGATTGTAACCCGTATAGATGTTGAGTCGTCTTGATAGTAATTCGGTGCATTTGGCCAATCCACAAAGACTGTTATATTGAGCTCTGAAGCGAGCTGTGCTGACAGAGTAGAAGAATTGATGGTAATCTCATAGTTGTAATTACTACCCAGCTGAGAGAAAGTGAAATCAACTGCATCAAGAGCAACGCCCTCATTGTAGATTGTAATCAAACTCTTATCCGTACTTAGGGCGTTATTTGTTCCTAAATCAGTAAATGCAACAACAAATACCACATCTTCAAGATAGTTTGTCCGTGATGGAGATACCAATACTACAACATTAGTAGCTCGTCGAGTAACAGTCAACGTCAATGACAGACTTGCATTATTATGGTAGGGTGTTCCTCCAGTCCAGTTTGCCCAGACTGTGATTTGTGTTCCACCGAGTTCATCCAAGGCTGTACTGTTGACTGATACGTAATAATACCCTCCTGCCTTAACACTGTATACAAAATCAGTACCTTGAGTGAGGCTTGTGCCTCCCTTCAGGATATATATGTCACCGCCATCAATTCCGGTGCTTGCATCTGCATCACTGTAGTACAACGTGAAATTGGAATAGTCAAGGTAGGGCGTTTGAATGGGTGCCTCCGTCTGTTCTAAGGAGGATGCCCTATATCGAAGCTGATAGGCGATGGTTAGGTCATCCCATCTATAGTAGGGATCAGTATATGCATAACTCATGTTGAGTTGTAGCTCATATTCAACACCAATTTCCAGACCAGCTTGATTTGAAGTTTCAATGAGCAATAGGTAATTTCCTCTACTCGGTCGCCAAGATATTGTGAATATCCAATCGCCTGCTGTCACTATTTCTAATGAAACCAGAGATGAATCATTTCCAATTATGCCAAGGCTCAACAAGTCCTGATAATATAAGACAACTTCAATTGGTGAATTATACGGGACATCGCTAACCGGATCCGAGGTAAGAATTGTAACCCTCTGCCGGATGTTGAATGTCCTATCAGCATCTACTGTGTAGTAATAGAACTCCGCCGAGGAAATTTCGACTCTCAATGAGTAGTATCCAGGTTCAGTCTTATAGGTGGTATTCAGTTCAATATCGTACTCACCGGCACCAGATTCTGAAACTGAGTAATAGGTTGCAGATATCGGATTGCTACCATCATATAAAACAATGCTAGCACCCTCTATTCCTGAAGATGTAGAGCCGGCAATGTCAGTCCATGTGAGTGTGAATGATACATTCTCACGGTAAGAGGTGGGAGGAGGTGCCTGATAGTCTAGTACCGTATCTCTGTCTGTGACAGTCACAAAAACAACGCGATTCGTTCGGTTTGCATAGAACGGAATTCCAGCCCATGTTACATTTAGTGTAAACGATTGTTGACCTAGTGATCCAAACTGACTAGTATTGAAACTCACCGTAAAGTGCCGAGATGGAGAGTCATAACTAATACTGTAAGATGCCAAGCTAAGAGAAATGGACAGCTGGCTCGAGTTTGCAATATCCTCGCTTGCAAGAGTATCTTCGTATGTGAACGAGAATTCGGCATACTCATTGTATGGTGTTGATGAAGCAGGAATGACCGAAATGAGGGTATCACGAGCCAGTACACGAACAGATATTGTGTCAGTACGATTTGTGTATTGAGGGTCAACCCCTTTCGACCAATTGATGTAGACCTTCATGTAGAAGAGTCCGACTGAGCTGAATATTGAGGTGTTGAATCTAATTGAATACTGCCCGGGCTTATTTGTGTAATCTACTTCCCAGATGGCAATGCTTGATAAATCGACGGTTACGCCATCAAATTCTACGTAAATAAAGACATGGCCATCTCCATACTCAAGATTACTTGTGTTAGTTATGCCATCGCCACTATCTTGCTCAGCATATTTGATTGTATATGACATATTGCCAAAATAGGGAGTTGGTTCCGAGGATGATATGAGGGTTAACTCCGATGCCACTCCAATAATATTGACGGAAGCAGTAATTGTCTTGTTCTCATACTGCTGAACCGTGCCAGTCCAGTTGAAATAGATAATGAAGTTTTGCTCTCCGATGGGAAATTGAGTTGCATTAATCTGAATTGTATAATATCCTCCACCTTCATTAATCAAAGTGGTGGCAACCAATGTTCCATTCCAAACATGATCTTCAACAAGTTCTGAATCGATGCCCACCTTATTATCGAAGTCATAGTATCGGACAGATATATTGATGAGGGCATTGAAAGCGGTCGGTTCAACAGCAGTTTCAAGATTGAATATTGTAATATGAGTGCGAATATCAACTTCCACATCGCAAATGGCGGGTTGGTAATTCAGACCGTTACTGAAATTGAATCTAATCAGGTAGATTCCCAGCTGGTCAGCGCCGGTTGTAGTGAAATTGACTCGATATCGGCTACCAGTCCATGTTATATTGATTGGTGTTGACCCAGTCCAATTGCTTACATGCATTACTTCAGCGCCGAAAATGGCTACATCATTATCTAAATCGATGAAGTCAATATAGAATATCTCGGTGTTCCCGACAGGCATATCGATTGAGATTGTGGACGGCTCGGCATCCGTATGAATTCTAGTTATTACTACTTTGATTACCAGACTTCTGGCAGTATAACCTTCCGCATCTGCTGTAAGATTGACATAATGAGAGCCAATGGTCAGATCGGCCACACCGATTTCCACTTCGTACTTACCACTGCCAATATGTGTATAGGATATCCAAGAGATATTTGCGTTGATTGTAGCAGTAGTGATTCCGGAACCCCTGTCAAGGTCGTAATAAGTTAGTGTCACCGTTGCATTCGTATTGTAGGGAGTTGAGATTGTATAGAGGTTTGCAGTGAGGTCACTCCTCGCGGGTTGATACTCAAAGGTGATTACAACTTTGCTTAGGGCATATAGCGAACTTGTAGGGTCTACTCTCACTGTGATTGTGTAACTTCCTTCAACAAAATGTCCAACATCATCAATGGAAAGATTGTATCTTCCGTCTGCGAGGAATGTGATTGTTGCAGGATAAGTGTAAGTGGAGTTTCTTACTGTGAAATTACCCTGAGATAGTTCATTTATTGGGTTGCCATAGTATATTCCATTCTCGCTCACATTCAGCCTTAGAACAATCACAAAGTCATCTCCGGTCGGAAACAGCAAATCGCTAGGTTCATGATAGAGAGTTGTTTCAAGACTTCGTATTCTGATATTGAACACATAGTCTGAGGGGGTAAAGTAAATGCCGCTCAGTGTGACTGAGAGAGTCACCGACTCAGTCCCTACATCCCAAGCGGTTGTGTTTAGATCGACTGAAAAATCGTCGGTAGGTGGAATGAGAGGGTCGTAGGTAGATGTGAATGACCATGCGGTTATGACACTGGCATCTGCGAGAACTGTGTTTGTGTCCAAGTCCGTTATTACAACCTCAATGGGAGTGGTATTTCCATAGGGAGTCACCAAGCCACCGGATACAGAAACTTGGGTGTAATGCTCTCGAATTTGTACTTCAAATTGGTGGTCGCTCGGATTCTGATAGATATCGGTCATGTTCACTGACAAAGTTATCGTGAATTTTCCCAAGTCCCACGAGCTAGTAGCAAGAATGTAGCTATAGTCGGCAGGGCTTTCTTGATCTGAGGCCGTACCCCAGTCGAAAATCCATGACGAAACGTTCGCTGTTGTAGCCAGAACCGATCCATTGTCTGTATCTTGGATAACAACTGTCAGGTTGGTATCGAAACCATGCGCAGTCAGGAAGTTGCCAGATACGCTTACCGATGTGTAATGCTTACGTATTCGAATGTCAAACTGGATGTTCTGAGGACTATCATAGAATCCAATCATCGTGACAGAAAGGGTGACTGTTTGAGTGCCGATTAGCCATTTCTCCGTACTCAGGCTTAGGTTGAAATCAGAGGGGGCTTCTTCATTAATTGGACTATATGATGAAGTGAAATTCCAGTACCAGATGCTGCTTGTATCTGAGAGCTGTTGGCCTGTATCCAAGTCAGTAATGATAACAGTGACATTAGTAGTAAGACCATAAGGAGTAACGAATTCCCCAATGATGGATGCGGCAGTTTTGTGCCTTCTTATTTCAACATCAAAGGTGTGATCTGCGGGATCATAATAGATTCCGCTCATGGTGACTGAAAGCGTTACAATTTCAATACCTAGACTCCAAGTATCGGTAGTCAATGTCACACTAAAATCGGTTGGAGAGGTTTCATCAACAGAGGGATTACTAGAGGTGAAATTCCAATAAGATATGGAAATTGTGGAACCTAATAATGTACCTGTATCTAGGTCAGTGATGACGACAGTAACATCGGTAGTCTGACCATAGGGAGTAACGAAATCACCCTGCACTGATACAGAAGTATAATGTTTTCTAATTTCTACTTCGAATTCATAGTTTGCGGGATTGTCGTAGATTCCACTCATATTTACAGAGAACGTTACTTGAGTTATACCGAGATTCCAGGCACTTGAGCTTAATGTGTAATTGAAATCCTCAGGAGGCGTTTCATCATTCGAGCCTAAACCCCAGTCGAAGTTCCATGATGAAACATCGCCTATATTCGATAATATCTGCCCGGTGTCAGCATCAGTAATTACAACTGTAACATTCGTATCAAATCCATGAGGACTCAGTAAATCTCCCAGAATTGTCACTGAAGTATAGTGCTTCCTAATTTGAACATCAAACAGATAATCGGTCGGGTTATAGTAATCTCCTGACATGGATACTGAGATTGTCACCGTATCAGTTCCGATATTCCATGCATTCGTAGCCAAGATATAGCTGAAATCTGTGAGAGAAGTATCAGTATCAGAGCCTCCAGTCCAAGAAAATGTCCATGATGAGATAGAGCTCGTTTCGCTAAGCACGCTACCAGTGTCCAAGTCGGTAATGATAACATTCACTGTGGTGTTTTCACCGTATGGAGTGATGAAGTCACCTTGCACGCTCACGGCCGTATAGTGTTTTCTCAACGTGAAGGTCACATTTGTTGTGTCATCGTCCAGAAAGCTTCCGCTCGTAGATGCCCTGAATTCGTACCAATGGTCACCCAGAGAGAGACTGCTGGTAGAGAGCGATATGTTGTACCTTCCAGCTCCTTCGTCAACTATAGTTACGGGCGTCCCATTTGCGAAAGTGATTACAGCTCCAGTAACTGGAGTATCATCATAGACATCTCTGAAGACAAGTGTAGCTGTGAAATCAAATCCGGTGGGAGTAGTTTCTACATTCAGATACGTCAAATCAGTTTCATGATTCAAGTCCAAATCGAAGTAATCAGTGGCATCATTATAGTAAATATGTGAAGACCAGATATCGATTCTCCATCTCTTATTCTCACTAAGGTCGGATGTATTCAGAACCTTCCCATATCGACCATTATCATATTCATCTAACGTAATTTCGGTTGGGGTTCCAGAAATAGTCCAGTTGACCTTTACCGTAGCCCCAGTAACTCCATCCGTTGTGATATCATCTGTGAGCTGTACTTCTATTTGCAGAAGTTCTCCGGCGACTTTGAGAGAGGTCTTATCGGATGTAGCATCGGTTGGCGAAAGTAACGTAAGGGAACTGTCGTGTTTCACGATGAAGTTGCGTTCATAGAGTCCTGTTGCTTCGGATACAGAGGCTCCACTGTCGTTGTAGTATACACTTGCGGTCCATTCTCCTGCAATGGCAGATGAGTCGATAGTCTTAGTGAATGTGTGTTCAGGAGAGGTCTTCTGCTGTTCGCTTGCCCTTTGTACGAAAACAGTTGGGTTATTTGTATTGTTATATTCAGTTTTTATCCAAGAACTTGAGCGATAAGTGCTGGAGATTCGCACCTCATCCATTCTTCCATTGAAGAATTCCTCACTGCTTGGAAATTCAGCAGTTTCTTCTACATACCTTCCGCCAATTCCCCAATCAGCAGAGAAGTCCAAATCTGCGGGATTAGGAGTACCTCCTGAGCCAGCACTCCCTGTAGCAGTGTCGTCTGCACCATTGACATAGAGCTTTGTATTTGCTACATTATCAGAGTCAATAGTGATTGTATAATGATACCAGCCTGAGGCCCAGAATGTATAATCATTTGTCCACTTTGCATATTCATCCGTACCAAGCTCCATGCCGATGACCAAGCTACCAGCAGTCACACCGCTCTCTGAGTAATCAGAACCTGCAAGTGCAATATGAAAGTTGTCGTCTCCATTCAGGTACTTCTCCATGAGCAAGAGACTCGATGAGGAGCTGCTGAAATCACTAGGGAGATAGAACCATCCGGAGAATGAGAGGTCGCCTGTTGGATCATATCCCAAACTAGAGTCAATCACAATCCAGTCATTTGTTCCGTCGAATGATTGTGCATATCCCCCAGATTTTCCAGCTATCCGAGAGTTGCCATTTTGTGTTCCATCAAGATTCGAACTCGTAGAGTCATAATGGATACCACCGGTTGATTCATCGGTCACATCCTCATCCAAATGCCACACTGCATCATAGCTGTTTGTCCAGACATCCTCAGGATTCTCACAAGAACCCACAATTGGATTCCCATAATACATGAATAGATTTGTATCAACTAAGCCGGACAAATTCGCTTTGACCCATGCAACTAGTTCACCATTGGTTTGGTCAAACAGCTCAATTTGGTGAGAAAGAACTATTCCGTTTTGCACAAAGACGATATCATTGCCGGATGCTTGTACTTTGCTTGTATCTTGGAGATTTGAATCTGTAAAGCTTACCTTCACAGGGAAATCGGTTACGTCGCCACCTACTTGGGAGGACGGTACTGTTAGAGGGAATCGATATTGGAAGGAAGGTACATCCCACGTTGTACCAGGAGCCCCAGTTGTGTTGTAATCAGTATGCCAGACAGCCCCTGTTGGATCGGTCAATACCAGACCAGCTCTCGCATTTTGTATCCATGGAGTGGTCGCACGTAATTTCAAATCATCGTTGATATTCAGAGTTGCGGAGTCTGATAATGGCTGACCACTGACGCCCAACTGTAAATCTTCAACATAGTTCCAGCTAACAAACTCAAGAACCCATACGCCATATACATCGACAGCTGGATAGTAGATGGTTAGCGTTCCTGCAGTATAATCCCAATCGGTGCCATATGTCTTTTCAGCTCCCAACGGATTGATGACTTTTGTTGGATTCCATTGGGTAAAGGGGTAGTTGATCTCCACATTCATTGTTTCAGTGTTATTTGGTGGCGAAACGAGTACGTTAGCAGTCCAATCCACGTAATTGGTACCGTTTGTTGCGTAGAATGTAGTACCATCATTCAAATCTTCATCAAGAGTCTGACCAGAGCCCTCGATGTCCATGGTCATGGTTGCATCCATTGTTATTGGTTCTGTCGAACTCGTTGTGAAGGTCATGGTTGCACTATCATCATTCTCCCATGCGTCACGGAGGTCGCGCTCACTGGATGCACTCAGGAATGTCGATGGGTTCTTCTGGTTATTATATTCAGTATCTATCCAGGCTTCATCTCTCACAGCTGTAGTGAGCCTTACTTCATCTATGACGCCATCAAAGTATCTAGAATTTGTAAGGTCGTTATTGCCTATTGTGAATACTTCTACAGCATCTTGAATAGTATCCCCATCGTGGCTGACATTCAATATTTGATTACCATCTAAGTAAGCGTAGATTCTGGCATCAGCAGCACTCCATCGCCAAACAAGAAAGTGCCACTGACCTAGTATCAAATCAGTATCTCCATTATAGCTATTGCCCGAGCCGCCTGTACCATCAGTCGAAATCCTGAAAGTTGGAGTTTGGCCACCAATCCTCATCGTGATTATATGCTCGGACGGTGATGTGGTATCTGACTTAGAGAACACTCGACAATCATGGCTCTCATCTTCACGCACCCACGCACTCATGGTGAATCCAGACCAATCATCAGTATAGATCTGCCCAATCCCAATAACATCATTTTGCTCATCGTCAAAGTCTATACCACCATCAATCTGAGCGTTTACCGCATCCTCTGAACCCTGCGTTCCGTAAGAGGTTCCTAGATGATTGTTTGAGGTACTATCATAGATGGTACCACTGGGGTCCTCGTTCATATGGTGAACTGT
Organism: uncultured archaeon; assembly: GCA_964648855.1. GTDB lineage: Archaea > Asgardarchaeota > Thorarchaeia > Thorarchaeales > Thorarchaeaceae > TEKIR-14. The sequence continues at coordinate 59,381 of CAZYLT010000005.1, read as the reverse complement.
GGCATATGAGTCCCATACACGCGATGAACTCATTGAGCTTGCATCGGAACTACCATACATCATTGTAATCGTTGTACCGGCTGTACTCAAAAGATTTGGAATCTTAACCCATGCAACCAAGTGAGCATGAGAGGAGTTGTAATCTTTGTTGAAATATTCAATCTCAAAATCAAGCGGTGTTTCCCCCGATTTGAAAGCAATATCATCGCCATCTGGCTGTACTTTTGTCTTCAAATCCGAATCGAATAATTCGACCATGACTGGAAAGTCTGTCAAGTCAGCCGCAACTTGGGTATGGTCGATAGTGACATCTTTTTCATAAGAATATGTGTAAACCTCGTCTTCAGCAAGCGGTACCTTGTATTCAACGAAAAGACGTGGTAGTTCATCCTGAGAGAAACGCGAACCATATGCACCTTTAATGCTATTTCTTGCTTGGTAAGAATCAGAATACATGTAGTCGAGCATAACCACGATAAAATTATTCGAGCTCCATCGTGAGTCAGATATAACGCTTTGAACAAGGGAACCCAATTCGGGCGACCTTTGCTGAATCCTGACATCGGAGAGCCACCTCGCCCCCACTTGCCAGTCCACACTTGTATCAACCCATTCGTACCTGTCCTCAATTTCAGGAAGCCCCGATGAGAAGTTAGATACTGCACTTCCGTCGCTGTCGAAACCGGATACATATACCCTCATGTCGGGATCACCTGACGAGGCCAGCGATTCGGGTTCCACTTCAAGAAAGGCAGAAGTAATCACTGCACCCTGAGGTATATTCACCGGAAACTGAATACCAATTTGATTCGGTTTTGCGTTGTTCCATATGGTACCATATACCCCAACTGTGGGATCAGCAGAAGAGCCAACATGGTAGTTTCCATCTAGACTGATACCTTCATCATATTCATCCCAAGCATCCCTGGTGTCGTCATCTGGTTCGTATACATAGATACTACCAGGATTCCAGCCGACTACAGCGGTCCCATTTGCCTTCAAGTCTACTTGCCCAGGGAAGGGTCTCACGTCTAGCGATAGTTGAACATCATCAATTAGAACTCTATAGATTCTTTCGGACGCTTGTGACCCACTCAGATCGGTTGCTATTCCTATTTCAACCAACAGGGAATCGGGAAGATTAATAGCAGATATTTGGTCGGGTGTTAGACTGACTGTTTGCTGTAACCATGAATCGGTATCACCACTCTCAAAGACATGAATCTTGGTTTGATAACCGCCAATACTCACAAAGATGTAGACTTCGTCCTGCATTGAGGATATTGAATCAACATTATATCTGAAGCTAACTTCAGCAGAATACAGCTCTCGGTATGGAGCAGATGCAAGCTGGCTGATGTATATCTTGTCCCCAGCATTAAGAGTTTCATTCGCATACCAGTGAGCTTCGAACTCCCAGCCCATAGTTCCATCATATCCGCTACCTGAGCGATCGTCCATTCTAAATATTCCGTCCAGAGGGTGCTGAGAACCCGATGTCGTTTCGCCGATGTCCTTGCTAAGGGTCCAAGAGTCAGGAACAACCACATTGAGATCCCCTTTCCCCGCAACCAGCCACTTCTCAGCGTGATATTTATCAAGGTCCCAATTATTGAGCCTGTCATTTGTGGTTAGGGACAAAGAATCAATGTCTGTTTGTAGATTGCTGCCGCTCCATCCATCTGAAAGTGTGACGGTGCCAGTTGCAGATGAATCGGAATCCAGGGTAAATGTGTCATCGTATGAATTTGTGACGGTCCCGTAATATGAAACATCGAGCGCAGGACCTGTTCCAGATCGCGATCCAGTTTCAGCAAGACTCATAGTTTCGTCATTCGGAGTCTCAAAACTCTGTTCGTTGGCAATAGCATTATTTGCAGGATTATGGTAAGCTGGAAAAGCTAGCAATACTACAATAATGATTGGAATTAGACTATATCGTTTCATTTGTGATGACCTCCGATGACAGTATCTAGGGTTGGAAACCAAGCCTTTTTCGTTCTAAGCGGGGATCCAAGTTCCTCTGCAGCCAAATCAAAATTATCAAGAACTGGGTATAAGAACTTGATTTGACTATATGGTATTCGACTCAGTCCAATAAGATTCGATTTATCGAATGCTCCCTCCGAGAAGCACATTTCATTATAGAAGATTCTGGCAGCTAATCTTTCCATTTCAAAATCAAGAAGACGCCCATATCTTGAACAGAAACCTATTGACATCAATAACCAGGTCCACATTCTTCGTATCTTGATAAGGAGTGTTCTATGGCACTCATGCGTAAGAAAACAATTTCGTGGAACTTGATATATCTACGCTGTTTGAACCATTTAGGAGAACTATCCTATGCTACTCGGCTTTCCAGGAACGCCCAGTATCCCATGAATCGATAATCCAGACGATCTTTCATGTCTTCAAGTAAATCAATCACCTTTTTCACATTCCAGTTTCGTGGATGGAGAGAAAGTTGAATTGGGCCGCCAACCTCTAATTCAATCAAGGCATCTGTCAATGAAAGATGTCCATTTTCGTGGCTCAAAAGATGGTGTACTGTTTCAAAGTGGTCACCATGTGCTACCGGAATAATTCTATTATCAATGCAGCAATATTTCAAATTGACAGAAGCTACTGCGGCTTTCAAGTTTCTTGGAGCCACCCACTCAGGAGGTATGAAACCAACTAGGGGCAAATCAAAACTCCTATTCAGAAGTGATGAAGACAACTTGATTCGAGATTTCATTTGCTCCAAGGGCATCCGATGAAATTCTGCTGGCTTGCCAGATTTGGTCAAATGAGAATAGCCATAGATAGAGATCTCTAGCCCTAAAGACTCTATGAATTCCGAGAAGAGCGGATACTTCTCGAATCTATTTGATGCCTTCATATTCAGAAAGGGTGTAAGAAGAAGTGTATATTCATCAATGCCCAAATCTGCAAGAACATCATAGAGCCTAATGAAGTCATCTTCGTATAGCGGGGATATGTCATGAATACTAAGCAAAACAGTATTTTCAGCTACCGGAATGGCACTTTGATTCACTATTCCGCACCCTTTGAACTAAACTACTCGGTTAATCTATAAATGGAGTAATGCAGAAGCTTTAGAAACCTATCCGAATCCACAGGAGTCTAAAGTGTGCGTTTCCACTGCTTGTAAGCCAAATCTATGTCCTTATCAGTAATAGTCTTACGACCGCTATGCTCAGTAAGCTCGTATGCAATATTTGCAAGAAATTCGCCTACTTCCTCAAGAATCTGAGCTAATCTCTCTGCGCCTTTATCGCTTACTCGATCGGCGCCCGCTTTGCGAATCAGTCTGTCAACAGGTGCTACTGGTAGTATTCTATCTTTTCGTGAACGTGGCAAGTTTTTCACAATCCCCGGACCATAAAAAAGCCCGCATAAATCGTTATTCGTTCATATCTCTATTTAAAGGCTTTCCAATATACAATAAAGTACCAATAAGTTTCTTGTTGCTAATCTTGGCGTGCTTTCTTCAAAACTACGACTCTTGCATTTTCTATCTCAGACTTGAGTATTGATAAGTCAAAATCACTTTCAGACTCTTCAACTCTTCTCGGGTCTGCCTTTAGGATTGGATAATCGGGAGGCAGTGTACAGCAAGTCACACCTTCTCTTGAAAAGTCGTAGGTTCCAATTTCTGCAGCCCATCGCTGTATGTCAGTCTTGTCGTCACCTGCACATGGTCTCAGAACTGGCGGGTCGCAGATAGCACCACCTATAGCTTTCAAATTTGCCGTCGTCTGGCTGGCTTGTTCTCCTATTATTTCGCCTGTCGAGATGGCGTCAGCGTCCTCTATGAGAGCCACCTCTCGCGCAAGTCGCAACATGTTTCTCTTGCAGAAAATGCATGTCATTCTTCTTGGACCTTTCTCCATTGCTTCTTCCAAGTCTGGCGCGTGGGGAACGATATACATCTTGACTTCATGATTGTGTATGTATGATGCCAGTGTCTTGGCCTGGGCTATAGCCACATCCACACATCCGTCATCCGAGTGCGGAGAATTATCTAGATGCATGAAAACCGGAATACATCCTCGCTTCATAATCTTGAATGCTGCAACTGGGGAATCAAGCCCTGTTGAAATAGTACATACAACTTTACCCTGTGTGCCAGTAGGCATGCCACCAACACCGGTAATTATGTTGTCGAAGAGATATGCTCTATTGTTTCGGACCTCAACTGATACGCTTTGATCAGGGTTGTCCAAGTCAACATCTAGATTATACGCTTCTAGCTCTTCCATAATACGTTCGCCAAGTTGCTCTCGAATATCTTGACTGGAGAAATCATGCGTCCCCACTCTCCTTGCTCGTACGGCAAATGATTCCTTCTTCTGAAAGAGTTTTTGAGCTAGATTTACACCCACTTCTAAGATAGTTTCAAGATTTGCATGACACTCTACAACCGGAGAAGTCGATACTACTCCAAATACTCTAGATACAGTCTTCGCAGCATCTTCAGCATTCTTAGTTTCAACAAACAATCGCCCATATTCCCGTCGTACTTCTAGAAATGAAATACCCTTCTCATCCAATGCACTCTCGATATTTTTTGCTAATAGGGAAACCATTCTCTTTCTCGTTTGGCGAGACTTGATTCCGATTTCACCGAACCTCACCAAAACCGAAGAATACTCTGGATGCATGACAGTTCCTCTCATATTTAGCAAGTATTTGGCAAATTAATAGTTATGAAGGGGCAATATTTCTTAGTAAGGTAGGCATCTCTAAAACTGCGTCCAAAATGAAATTGATTGGTGTTGATGTTGGCGGTACTTTCACTGATATAATGATAGTGGATTCAGAATCAGGTCAACAGCACAGCCACAAATTACCATCCAGCACATCCTCTCAGGATAGGGCGGTGATACGAGGGATTGAGGAATTACTAGCCAAGAGCAACACAAATCCCAAGTCAATTGGGTTAATTGTTCATGGCACAACAGTCGCCACCAATGCAATGCTTGAGAGAAGAGGTGCTGATGTATGCCTTATCACAACCAAGGGAATGGAGGATATCATGGAAATAGCCAGGCAAAATCGCGATGAGATTTACACTTTGAATCCTGCACGCCCTGAACCACTCGTGCAGAGAGAAAATCGGATTGGGATTGACGAGCGACTGAGTTCGAGTGGTCAAGTCATCAAGAAGATAGAATCGGCTGAAATCAATAGGGTAGTTGAGTGGATAAAATCGAGAGAACCCGATGCCGTGGCTATTTCATTGCTCTTCTCATATGAGAACCCCAGTCATGAGCAGGCTATTCTAAGACAGGTCAAAAGAAACACCGAATGCTATGCTATAGCGTCGTCAGATGTGCTTCCGGAGTTCCGAGAATACGAACGCACATCAACAACCGTTCTGGAGGCCTACCTGGGACCATTGGTGATAGATTATGTGGAGAATCTATCCAAGTCACTAGTCAAATTATGTCCAAACGCACAATTTGCGGTAATGCAGTCAAATGGAGGAACCATTCTTGCTTCAAAAGTCAGAGGAAAATCAGTTGGGCTGGCACTCTCTGGGCTAGCAGGAGGTGTCATTGGAGGACGGGAGATTGCCAAAAGGGAAAGGATAGCAAAGGCAATCACTCTGGATATGGGTGGCACTAGCTGCGATATCAGTGCTATCACTGGAGATGTACGCATTAGATCAAGCAATGAAATAGGCGGTCTGCCCTTACGAACCCCGTCAGTTGATGTACTAACCATTGGAGCGGGAGGAGGAAGCATCGCGTGGATTGATGGAGCTGGAATAATGCATGTAGGTCCTCAGAGTGCCGGAGCCGAGCCTGGCCCTGCAGCATACGGAAGAGGAGGCTCCGCTGCGACCGTGACCGATGCTACTCTCCTGACAGGAAGAATAAACCCTGACTTCTTTGTTGGAGGGAGAATGAAACTCAAGCCCAAATTGTCACAACGAGCGATTTCAATTATGGCGCAATCACTTGGCTTGACAACGATGGAAACCGCATTGGGGATCATCCGTATATCAACAACAAATATGGTACAAGCTATCAGGGAAATGACAGTACTTAGGGGACACGATCCAAGAGATTTTGTATTGATTCCCTTTGGGGGAGCAGGACCAACACAGGCAGTTGACATTTCAGATCAATTGGATATCAATCAAATTCTTGTGCCTCCCAGGCCCGGAATCACATCTGCACTCGGCTTACTGGTTGCAGATTTGCGGGTTGACTTAATGAAGACAATGAAGCTCAAGGCGCAATCCGAAAATGAGGAAAATACACTAGAAATACTCTATCGCTTGACAAGTGAGGGGATTTCGCAATTGCGGGGACAAGGAGCCACAGAGGACAAAATTGCTGTTGAATGGGCCATCGATATGAGGTACGAAGGTCAATCACACGAGCTCAATGTATCTATTCCTTTTGAAGCCATGAAGTTGGTAGAGATTTCTACTGCAGAGTTTGAGAGAAGACATCAAACAGAGTTTGGATATACGCTGCAGGATCGAAGAATCGAGTGGATTACTGCTCGGGTCACTGCCAAATTTCCTCACGAGGAGCTAGAATTCTCAATACCCTACCCGGGTGATGACTCTGGCACCAGAGGGAACAGGGCAGTCACATTGAGGTCAGGTGTAACTGTGGAAGCCGCAGTATATCACCGCGAAGAACTGTGTAAGGATGATGAATATCTGGGGCCCATGATTGTTGAACAAGAAGATACGACAATATACATTGCACCTGGATGGAAAGCGAAACAGACTCCCAGAGGGTCACTTTGGATAAGGAGAGGCTCATAATGATAGACGACCCTGTCACATTTGAGGTGCTAAAGAACTCAATGATTTCCTATGCTCGGGAGATGAGTTTGAGTCTACAACGAACAGCGTTTAGTCCCAATATCAAAGAGCGTCGTGATTGTAGCTCTGCAATCTTTGATTCAAGGGGGAATCTTGTTGCACAGTCAAAGGATATTCCTGTCCATCTGGGTGCCATGCCCCTATCGGTGAAATCCTGCATAGATCAGTTGGGTAGCAGTCTGTCTGATGGTGAAATGGTGCTTCACAATGACCCCTTCACAGGGGGGTCTCATCTACCGGATTTAACTCTGGTAGCACCGATTTTTGATGGCAATAATGTAGCAGCATATGTAGCTAATAGAGCCCATCATGCAGACGTAGGAGGTGTGAGCCCCGGTTCAATGCCCGGAATGGCAGAATCCATTGATGATGAAGGCATTCTAATCTCGCCACGGGTGGTCGTTGAAGCTCAGAAGATTAATCGTAATGCGATTAGCGATCTAATGAAAACCACAAGAACACCGGATGAACGACTGGGGGACTTGTCAGCACAGTTAGCCGCTAATATTGTCGGTAGAAGACGCCTCAATGAGCTAGCCAGAGAAGTTAGCTGGTCAAGACTAGATTTGCTCTTTGAACAGCTTCAGAGCTATTCAGAAAGTCTAATGCAAAAGGCACTATCTGAGTTCGGGAATGGGGTAGGTTGCTTCACAGATTACATGGACAGCGATGGAATGGGACAGTGGAACATTCCGATATCTGTTGAGGTGAAATTTGACGGTTCAACAGTAGGGGTTGATTTCAGAGGAACCTCAGAACAGGTAGAGGGGAATATCAATTGCCCTTTTGCTTCAACAATTTCAGCTGTTTACTTTGTCTTCATCGCACTGTTTGGTGGACATATTCCAACAAATGAAGGGTGTTGGAAACCAATCAAGGTAACAGTACCAAAGAATTCCCTCTTGAATCCTGAATATCCTGCTGCAGTATCAGCGGGAAATGTTGAAACCACTCAACGAATCGTGGATACAGTCATGGGTGCCATTAGCAGGATATCTTTAGACATTGTTCCCGCCGCAAGTCAGGGAACCATGAATAACCTTACAATAGGAGGGATAGATTCCGGCAAGCAGAAACCATTTTCATTTTATGAAACGCTAGGGGGCGGTGTGGGTGCTCGTAAAGGGGAGAATGGAGCCAGCGGGATTCATTCGCATATGACCAATACTCTGAACACGCCCATAGAGTCCTTGGAGTCAGAGTATCCGCTCAGGGTTCTTGAATACAGTATTAGGCGGAATAGCGGTGGAAATGGGATGTGGGCAGGGGGCGATGGTCTTGTTAGAGAAATTGAAGTGCTCGGAGAGGATTGCACCATCTCCATACAATCAGAACGTCGACATAGGGCACCATGGGGCCTCGCTGGGGGCAAGAACGGAGCATGCGGAGGGAATTTCCTGACATTTGAAGGAAACACCCATATCCTTCAAAGTAAGACGACCATCAGAATTCCAGCAGGCACTATTGTACGAATTGAAACGCCAGGGGGAGGCGGATGGGGGCTAGATTCATCCAGAACATAGGACGATGAGGAGAGCCGCAATAGTAAGAGAAACCGGATGTTCATACCTTCAGGGCGACATTTCCATTAACAGCGTTGATCCTAAACTTACGCTTCTCCCCACCTGCAGAAATATTAACATAGTAGGTTGGAACATAGAATCCCTTTAACGTCTTGAATGTGAGTGTGTGCTCAAGAACCCGTTTTGTCCCTTTAGGCACCTTTTTGGCATCTTTAGCTACTGATTTCACCACTTTTTCTAGAGACTTGTATTTGCCCGAGGCTATTCTTGCTTTCTTTTTCCAAGATGCAGTAACCTTCTTTTTACCAGGACCCTTAAGCAGCTTCTCGAGAGTTTTTGCTGGGAATCCCGTGACGCCATCAAGAATAAAGGAGGCGTCATTTTCGATCTCGAATAGCTCAATCATTTCCAGAAATACTGCTTTTCCAGGAATATCTTTTCCTTTCCTTGGTGTATAGATCTCTTTTCCCACCATAGCCCCCATTAACTGTTCTTGGACGCCAACTTCTTGCATGCGCTTCCTCAAAAACTTGAGATTTAGTTCAGCATCATAGATGCAGTAGAAATCATATTTTAGAGCAGGTTTCCTCATTTCTACCTTATCTTTTGAAACTTCGAAGAGGTCACTGGCGGTTTCAGCAGCGAGATTTCGCGTCTCCTCCTCAGAAACCTTCACACGAAAATGATATTCCTTAGCCTTCTTGTCATCAATCTTAAGCTTGGAATCCTTTCCTGAAATGCGGAACTTAGATTTTGTTAGCTTGAACTTCTTCTTTGCCAACGCGAACACCAACCTGATGAAAGGCGAACCACTATTTGTTCTCTTTGGCTGACAAAATACACCGCTGATATTTGAAAAAATTACTACTTGTGAGAGAACGCTGCCTTTATGACGCCATCTCTATCGAAAATCTTTGCGAATCCTACCCTCTCAAATTGCAGGAAAGTCCCAACTGGTAGGTCCCGAATACTCGGTTCAGCTTGACCCATAACAATAGATCCATCAATCATTGTTAGTTGAACGGGAACATTCCCAATTTCGGGAACCCAGTGAACAATCGGGGCATTTGCATCAAGAATAGTATGCACATCCAGATCGTTGAAGTGGATTTCTAGGTTTTCACCCTTCTTCATGATGAAGTTCGCAAGGTCTTTCATTCTGAAGAGAGTGCCTTTATCTAATCTTTCGAAGTCTTTCTGAGGAATACCTAGTTTTTCGTCTATGCCGTCTGCTCTAATCGGGATATTCCTGAAACCTCTCTCGGGAAAATCTGGATGGACCGGCGCCTCTGCATATTCGATGCCCTCCGGTATTCCGACAGTGGTGAGCCAGACCGGATTTTCCACGAAGAATACTCGGGGAGCCTCAGCATCTTTCAAGCTTCTATTCTCTGCATATACTGGCTTCATTGAGATGCTTATGTCTACAACACTTAGGCCCAAGTCAAGCATAGCCTTCCGTAAAGCACGAGGGTCAATACCCCGTTTCTGCAATGATTGAAGGCTCCAAGTTCGAGGGTCGTCCCATCCAGTATAGGCTCCATCAATTACCTCCTGTCGTGACTTGCTCTTGCTGAGAGTAGCATCTTGGAATCTAAGTCGACCATAGTAGATCAATTCAGGATGCTTCCAGCCATAGATGTTCCAAATATGCTGTTCGATCTTGCCTTCTTTGACGAGATCCTTTCCTCGAATGATGTGGGAGATTCCTAACTCATGGTCATCTATTCCCCATGAGTACTCAAGGAGTGGCCATACTCTATACTTCGACCCAACTCGCGGGTGTTCAGTTTCAGAGATACGTAGAATTACGTGATCCCGCATTGCTGGGTCAGGGTCATCCATTCCCGTCTTTATTCGTACAGCCGCTTCCTTCTCAGCATATGTGCCATCTAGCATCTTTTCCCATCGTTCAAGATTCTGATGAACATCGAGATGACGACAGGGACAAGATTTCTGATTTATTTTGTATTCAGTCCTCCAAATCTTTGCGTCACAATCGCAAATGTAGGCCTCATGTTTCTTAATAAGATCCACGGCATACTCGTAGAAGATATCGAGCCTATCGGACTTGTAAACCGTGTCATGCCACTCAACATTGAGATATTCCAGTCCCTCACGGATGAGATCATATGCCGCCGGCTCGACAACTTTTTCTGCAGATCCTATAGTATCATCAAAAACAAGTATTAACTTTCCATCATGCGCCTTGACGTAATAGTCATTCAGAATCACCATTCGGGCATTGCCAATGTGTAGAGGGCCTGAAGGGAAAGGAGCAAGTCGCATAACGATATTCTCCCATCGGTCAGCCCCAGGCAATTCTGGCATTCCCTCTTCTTCGATGGGGTCCTGTTCTTCGGTCAGAGCATCGGGATCTATCTCAAGAAGAAGTTCTCTTTGTTTTTCGAGGGACATGTTTTCGACTTCTGCGACCACTACAGCGACCAAGTCCTTTATCTCGTTCGCACGAGGCCGAAGATCCGCTCTAGTTCCCATTATTGCACTCATTACGGACTTAACACTCGGGCTGCCGTCATATTTTACCGCATTTTCCAGTACCATCTTACGTACATACTCTTCAAGATTGCCCATAATGAGTTCACAAGACCTCTTGGTAGTGCTCTAGATATAACATTAACCAAAACGTCATATTGATTTGTGCAGTTTTTAAACTACATAAGGAGACGCTTATTTGGCTACTTCATGGGGCCTAGAAGTACAATGATTATCGGGTGCATAATACTATGTCCGAACTAAAATGCTGCAAGCTTTGCGCGTCTTTCACGACATGCGACCATAAGAACAACTGCTGTCCTGAATGCAAGTATTTCGATGTTGTAGACGTGATTTGTCTTGCGCCCGAAGTGCTCAAAAAGAAAAAGAAGACTGAACCTAGCATCGATTCAGAGAATGACGAGTTTTCAACAGATGTTGACCCCGAAACTTTTCTCTTTGAGGATGATGACGAGGACTTCGAAGAGGATGAATTCGATCTGATTGAAGATTCAGAAGACTACCTCTTTGATGATGATGACGATTGGTAGTTCAAAGAAAGGGGCTTTCGCATCCAGTTCTCAGCGTTTTTATGGAGCCACTACCCTCAGATTATAGAAATACAGACCAAATAGTGCTAATGCAATTATCACAAGAAGGGTAGCGTTTCCAACAAGCCAGCCTCGTGCACCTCTCTTGCTGATTTTTATTGAACCTAGAGGTTTCAAACCCGTCGGTGCTTGGTCTGTTGGGTTAGCAGCCCTCCAGACGATTTCCAAAGGACTGGCACTGCTTGGAAATATATCCAAGTAGAGATGACTTGCGTAACCAACGAGAAAGAGCGCTGTCACGTAATACTCGATATGCGCACCGATTGCCAGAGACGAAGCTGAAATCACGCTAAATGCTACATTGAGCAGGCTTCCTAAAACAATCAATAGGGGCAAGATGAAGGAATGAAAAACCAAGTTACGATGGCGAGATATTCCTAGGAATGGGATATCCCAATCAGGCATCAATGCACCTACAAGAGTGATTAATGCACCGATAGAAATTGAGAGGTTGCCTATCATCGGAACGCCCGAGTACCATTGATAGATGACTGAGCCAATGAGAGAGCCAATACAGAATATGACAAAGAAGAGAGCGGACACCGCGCCGAGATTTCCAATAGAACGACCTTTGTTTCGGTGAGGAGCTTTCCAATACAGAACAGGTGTTGAGAAAACGCTTAGGCCTAAACCACCTGCGATGTAATAAGTCAGCAATTCTCTAATTCGTCCCAGGTCCGATTGCCAAACACTGAAGCCATAGATGAGTGAATACAGCCCTACGAATAATGAAATAGCGAACACTATGTGTGAAAGTTTGTTCATTCTTTTACAACTCGAACAGACCCGTTTTTGGTAGGACCGAAGAGTCAGGTTCTATGTCTTATTCTTTTCGAGTTATCAAGCCTGGAAACCAATAGGTGGTACTCTTTGCATAACTTCTTTGAATCTTCGCCACACCACCGCTGACCAGCAATTCGAGAGCATTTTGAGCTCGCTCCTCTGTCCAATTCAATTCAACAAGTATTTGTTCCATCGATAACTTCCCGTTATGCCTAGATGCCAGAGAGAGAATTCTTCGTGGGTCACTGGTCAAACCAACGGGGATGAACTTCACTAGCTTCGCTCCGCCCTCTAGTGCAGATACACCTTGAATGACACCTTCATCAGATAGATTCTTCAGAATCTCGTCCAAATCATCTACATCTATCTCCCATCCAAAATCATGAAGGCGTGTGATGAGTTCCGACAGCAATATGATTCCACCCGATTCCTTTGAAGCTCTTGCGATTCTTAGCAGGTCCCTACGAATTGAGTCTTCCCTGGCGCTTTTATTGAGCAATCGACCCACCATTTGACTCTCCTTTTTCGCCTTGGAAATCCACGCCTCTGGCTCATATCCTAACTCAGTGAGCAATTCAGTGAGCGCGGTTCGGTAGATCGGAATCTTCACCAACTTGCTACCATAATCTTCGAAGGCCTTCCTCAACCGCGATTGTATAGATTCAAGATTCTCCGTTCTCTTGACCAGCCTATCGAGTGATCGGGAAATCAATTCCTCATAAGGCAATGATTCAAGTATTATGGGAATTGCCAGGTCCTGTGAGGTATTGAGGTTGAATTCGAATTTCCGCTCCACGAAACCATCAGCACGAACATGTCCCTCATAATTGCTACGAGGTAAATCCACACTGACCAATCCCATTTTGTCTGTCTTGAGGCGGAGTCCTCCAAGTTCTACAATTGCATCACAGATAGCCTGGCCAGAATCACTACGAACTTGAAATCTGACAGTCGCGACACTTTCATCTTTTGATCTATAAGGGACCATTCGGATGCTTTCTGCGCGAATGCCATCTGCCACAGGAATGGAGTCCAATAGGTTTCTGACTTCTTCAACCAATGAATCTTTCAGAAGACCATCAGAAACTAGAAGTTTACATCCGTCCATCAGCATGTTTCGAGTCTCACTCAAGGCGAGTAGGTTGTATTCCTCTGCATATTTGAGTAAGGAGCGTCGTATGGAAACATTACCACCTATTGTTTCTGATACCTCAGAAATGAATGTAACAAAACGCGCATTAAGGGATTCAAATGGATCCACGAAGTCTCTTCGCATGCCAACTCTATCCTCAGTATCAAGCAGACTGCCGCATGAATGAATGTCGATGAGCAAGCGACCTTTATGTGATTGCCCAAACAGGAGAAGTGGTAATAGAAAGAGGAGTATCTCGCCATCTATGCCCTCAGATTGAGGCGGTACTGCAAAATCTGAGAATTCCTCAACACCGTTGGATACTACATTGAGTGTATGCTGCAACTTGCCACTAAGTTGGGTTTGTAGTTCTTCTAGATGCTTTACTGATTCGCCTATCCTATCTTCGACAGATTCCCTTCTTTTTTGGTCCCGTTCAAGAGCTGCTTCTCTATTTTGCAAAGTGTTTTTCATAGCCTTGATTTTTGCAGCATCTGGATTCTCTTCGGATTCGAGATACTCGATTTTCGGAGATATCTTTTCAATGTCATCTCTCAGAACCGAAATTCTCTGGTCAAGCCGCTCGGTTCTCGTTATGACTTCCTTCGAGGCATTCTGAACAAGATTCTCAATCTTGTTACCCAGATTTCTTTCTAGAGCACTCAGTTCGTCGTATATGCCATGAAGGGCGTCAATTCTCCTTCCCAGCACTGAGGCCGTCGATATAAGATCATTAGAATCCAGTGGGGAAGGAAATCTAACTGAATAGGGTTCCTCTGCACCCTTGTCCGGCCATTCAATCATACCGAAAATAGCCTTGGCGGCGTCACGAGGAATCACACCTGCAATTGATTCGACATGTGTGAAATCGTTCTCATCGAACCATCTCAGTGTGTTCTCCAAAGCATGAGTTGCCTCAGTGATTGTATTAGCCTCCGAGATACTACTTGGGAAGGCTGGCAAACTAACATGCGGCAGTATATTCTGAATCATGTTTGCTCCAATGGGTTCTAAACCAAAATACTGCCCAGCTTTTGTAGTGTATACTCCAGCGATTGGAAGATACGCTTTCAAAATGAATTCCAAGTCCTCTGGATTTGTATTCTGCAAATACCTAATGACAGATGCAGCAAGAGAGTAATCCATGGGTATTGCTTGTAACATGGGTATACCGCCAACTGGGCTCAATTGTTTGGTTGCCATTACTGGCACGATTGCCTTGACATCAGGCGTGCTCATGTTCCTTCGGTCCTCATGTTGGTTTGTTTCCTTTTCACACTTTCTAGCGCGCAAAGATATAAGCAATAGATAACTAGACTGTAGAGATGGAGGACAAATATTTATCATTAAGCAACCTCTCGAAAGCAGGGAACTCAAATGATTGATGCTATCTTTGTGGTACGCTTAGATGATTTTCAGGGGTTCTTAGTTGAGAAGAGATACCCACCGGGTCTATCTCTGAATGAGAAAATTCTCAATCTTGTCTTTTTTGACCAGCAGAAGGGTAAGAAAGAACAAATCAAGTTTTCAGAGATAGATGAACTAAGAGTCCTCTCATTCAAACTACTTGACCATCCTGAAACGACTGTCTGTTTCGCTTTATCCGAGGAAACTACTCCTGACCAAGTAAGAGGATTGGTGAGAGGCATGGGAAGATTGATTCTTGAATTATTGAACAGAAATCCGGAATTGGTTGACCTTGGAGAGATTCTGAGAAAGAAGAGTGTTCTTCCAGAGAGAACAGAGGAACAACGGACTGCAGAAGTGTTCTTGACTCCGTCCACAGCATTGGTCCTTGAAAATATGCAGCAGGAATCCATCCAAACCGCAGCAAAGCTCTCCATGTGGTTGAAGGGACAAACCCAGAGTGATGATATCAACATTCGAGATGCTTTCGCACCCTTAATCAACAATGGTCTGGCCAAAGTTGAAATTGTAAAGAAGACACAAGAAACAGTCTTTTTTCTGAAGGACATCTTTTGCTATAGAGCCCCACCTATCGAGTCGCTCCAAACTGCAAGCGTAGAATATCCCGATTCAATCGAGAAATATCGGCAATCGGTAAAGAAGTTCTTTTCACCGCCTCCGCCTGAAAAGGGCTACAACCCAACAATTCCTGTGGAAGATTCAAATTCACCCATAATAGAAGATAGAAAGATTATAGCATCAATCTTGGCTGATAGCATTGACTACGTTGTTCTAAGTAGTCTCAGGGAGAAACCAATGTCGGTTAAACAAATATCAGAAAATACCGCCTTTCCTGAATCGGTAGTTCAGTCATCTCTTTGGGACCTTCAATCGAATAGGGTGGTTACCTTTTTCGAGCATGAGGGTCTCTGGGCACTCATCACTAATCCCACAATTGAGTCATTCATGCCGATTTACGCGTTAGCAGTCATATCTCGCAAATTGCTTGATAAGGAAGTAGCTTCAGATATAGCAGCAAGATACTTGGAACTCTTAACCCAACATTGGGGTGAGCCTGTTGATTAGAAGCGTCTATGTACTGGAAAGCGATGGCAATATCGTTTTTTCCAAAGAATATACACAAGTGGAATCCA
The DNA here is from genome assembly GCA_964648855.1 of uncultured archaeon. Taxonomy (GTDB): domain Archaea; phylum Asgardarchaeota; class Thorarchaeia; order Thorarchaeales; family Thorarchaeaceae; genus TEKIR-14. The sequence goes on along the minus strand of CAZYLT010000005.1, from coordinate 43,419 downwards.
AGAACAGCCTAATCGAGTTCTTAATCGGTCTAACCGAATTTCTTAATTCAGTTGATTTGGATGAAAAGCCTGAATTTATGAATCTCTCGGTATCCAGATTCTTCTATGCAATTAGGGAAGAGTTCACTTTTGTTTTCATCGCAGATAAAGCAGATGATGCTGAGCAGATAGAAGAAAAAATCAGCCAGCTAATTGACCTCTTTGTCAACCAGTACATTGACTTGGCAAGGGAACATCAGCCTCTCGACGGATTTGGCGAAAAGGTTGATGAGATTGCGGTCACCATGGTTAAAGTCGCAATCCTAGGATATGCAGGTGTTGGGAAAACAACCACTTTGCGGCTTCTCAGAGGAGAAACGTTGCCACTGGTGCATGATCCTACAATCGGTGTTAGTATCAAGAAACTGCCCGAAGAGGTCGAAAATGCCAACATTGTTTTATGGGACTTGGCTGGACAATCAAGGTTCAGTATTCTCTGGGCAAAGATGATAGCAAATGCACAGGTTGTTGTTGTTGTAACTGACAGCACCCTAGAAAACGTATTGAGAAGCAAGAAACTCGTTTCTTTGGTAAAGGAAGAAGTCCCGGATGCAAAACTAATTGGCATAGCCAACAAGCAGGACCTCCCTACGGCTCTGACACCCGAAAGAGTTGGTCAGATTCTCGGCGTATCGACATACGAACTAGTTGCTATAGACGTTTCTTACCGAGATAGGCTGATTCAGATTATCAGGAAAGCAATTCTAGAGGGGAAGTCGGACAAGAAGGAGAATTAGGATAGTACGGGTGCTATGGGCGTTGAGTCAGTCACGACAAAGGTTAAGAACATGCAGAGAATCTATGAGATGACGGCTTCAGAACTAGGTGAGTAAAATGTCATTTGATATTAGCGAAATGTTGGAACAATTGGAATCAATCAAGAATTTTGCCAGTAAAGTATCTGAAACAAAGAAACTGGCAGATGAGCTGGCTGAGAACTTGACAAAAATGAAGATGAATATCAACCAGACAATAAATGATAGTTTTGGAGAGATTGCTAACCAGATAGACCAGCTACGAAAAAACATGGAACAGATGGAGAGTGTTAAACCGACCGGCACAACATCCACAGAAGCAGAACCTGCGCCGGAGCCAGAACCAGCTGCAGAACCTGCACCTGAGCCGGAACCAGAACCAGAGATTACTTCTGAACCCGTAACTCCTATTGAGCCTGAACCTGTTCCTGTTTCTCAACCCGAGCCAGAATCAGAGCTTGAACCGGAAATTACTTCTGAGCCTGAAAGCATGGCTCCTTCCGAACCCGAAGCCATAGCAGAGCCTGAGGCGATTCCAGACACAGTACCTGAAGAGCCAACAGAAGAAGGCGATGATCAGCTTGATTTCCTTCTGCAACAGAAGGACCGTCTGAAAGCTGCTCTTACAGATCTTCGGTTCGATTACATGAGAGGCTATATTCCGGAAGAGGAGTACAAGTCAAAGGAAGCAGAATTGGATACGCAGCTCGAAGATGTTGATAAGCAAATAGCCGAGCTGAGATGAAAGCTCATTAGAAGGGATGGGAGGAGAATCCTCCCTCCTTTCACAAAGTATCCATAAATCTCTGCCCAAGACAAATCTCATTGATTTTTGTATTTGGTCCATAATTTGTCTGCAGTTTCAATGATTTTTTCTGCAGTTTTTAGTCCCAAGCCGTCAACCTTCTCGGAGAGTTCTTCGGGATCCTTTGTAGATAGACGGTATACAGTCGGTGCCCCGGCCGCTTTTAGGCCCTCTGCAGTTTTGGGTCCAATGCCATCAATATCTTGAAGAGTTGGCTTCTCCATCTTCTTCACAGGTTCCTTTTCAGGTTCCTTCTTGGGTTCCTTCTTGGGCTCCTTCTCAGGTTCCTTCTTGGGCTCCTTCTCAGGTTCGGGAGTAGGTTCTTCCTCTAATGGCTCTACAACAACTTCAGGACGAACATCCTTCCGCTCCTTTTTCTCACCAGCTTCTCTTCTCTTTCTTGCTAATTTGCTGGGCTTTACCGGTCCCACGGATGATGCCGCAGCCAATGCCGCCTCCATTTCCTCATCAATTACAGATTCTTTGGGAGTTGAAGCAGCAACTTCTTCGAGAACATCCTGAGTCATGATGGGTACTCCGCGCTCACGTTTTTCCATCTCCTCAGGAGTGGTGTAGACAACAAAGCCACTCTCACGGATATATGGAATCAGGCGTCCTTCATGCTCATGCTCTTTCAAAATCCTTTTTGCAACGCTAGCCCTGATACCAAACTTGTTTGCAAGGTCAAATCTTGTGACCGACTTGGCATTCTTCAGGTATTCATTTATCTCGTCCAGGACTTCTTCTTTAGGCACAGCATCTCTAATGACACGTTCTGTCTTAGCTGCTGATTTGCCCCATTTCTTCCGGCTAATAGTCATTACTCTCCTAGGTGTTTTTCCCGGGTCATCGCGAAGCTCTCGAGTTTGGCTTTTAAAGATGCTCATACGTTAGGAGAACCTATCGCGTCTGATTAGTGCTCTAACAGGATTTTGTTTCGTCAAGTTCAGAAATGACGAGTTCTTGCTTCGTTGAAACCGCACTTTTTGGAGGGATATCCCTGTCAACTATGCATCCTGGAGCAATGACGCTATTTCCACCTAGTCTCTTCGCGGGATAGATTGATGAATTGACACCGATGACAACATTGTCACCTATGACTGCCCCGAATTTCTTTAGTGGAATCTTAATCCTATCGCCATTTTCCTCAAGATATAGCGGTTCATTGCCCGGTCGCCAATTCCACATCTGTGCGCCCGCTTCTATGCAAGAATCTACACCGACTATTGAATCCGCTAGGTAGGTCATTCGCCCAACATCCACACCATTGAATACCATGCTATTGCGCACTTCTACTGCATAGCCTATATGGACACCATCACAAAGGCAAGTATAGTCACGAACCAGAGAATTGTTGCCGACATAGACTTTCTTTCCAATGTACACAGGACCTCTGACAGTAGTGCCCGGCCGTATAACTGCTTCTTCGTCAATGTAAACAGGGCCCTCCAGAACCACAGTATTATGCACTCTTGCCGATTCTGCTATGAAGCTGCCTCTTCCCCGAAGCTCGCGGTCCATTATTATCCGATTAGCTTTGAGAATGTCCCAAGGCCAAGTGAATTCGGCCCATTCCTTTTCCCACACAACAGCAGCAACCTTCTTCCCGGAGGAAATCATAGTTTCTACAGTCTTCTCCATTGTTCCTTTTTCCTCCAAAACAGGAAGGACGTCAGTGCTAAATACAGATACACCTGCAACTGCATAATTGCTTACATACCTATCTGGTCCACCCTTCTCCACAAGCTGTTCCACTACACCGTTCTTGCCTATCCTTACGGTGCCAAATTGCTCAGGGTTTGGAACCAGTGTGACAAGCATCGTAATGTCAGCGTTCATGTTTTTGTGGTTAGTTATGGTACGCTTTACCATATCAGGCTCCACAAGAACGTCACCATTTACAAGTAGGAATTGTTCGCCATCTTCAATTTCATCACGGGCAGTTAGAATAGCATGTTCTACGCCCTTCTGTTCATGCTGGATTACATATCGAATTTTGAGGCCGCGGTCGCCGCCATGCTGGAAATGGTCGATTATCTCTTCACGACCGTGACCAACAACCACAACAACATCATTGATTCCATGTTCTTCTAAACTGCTCAATATGTAGTCTAGAACGGGTCGGCCTGCAAGCATTAGCATTGATTTCGACCGGCCAGTTGTGAGTGGACGGAGTCTTCTCCCTTTTCCAGCAGTCAATACAAGAGCCTTCATTGGTGTCACACCTAGGTATGAATCATATACTCGGTTAAAGATATTGGCAAAGCGAATACCTATCCCTTTTCAAGTTAGTGAGAAGTAGATTCTTTGCTTGCCGGACCCAACATTTTTCGTTTTATCGATGGCGATACCGCCAATTTCACGGGTGTTTCGGACATGTGTGCCAGCGCATGATGAAGCGTCATAGTCACCAATGAGAAGAATCCTGAATTGCTTCACTGATTTGGGCACCATATCCAAATACCGTGTCTGATAGCCTCTCTCTTCAAGGAACTCAATCGCCTTTTCGCGAGGCATAAATTCAATTTCCACATCCAGTTCTTCACTCACTAGGTCCCCAATCCCTTTCTCTAAATCCACAATCATTTCATCAGTGAATTCATCTATGGGAGAATAGTCCGCTCTGCTTTGACCAGGTTTAATCTGATTGCCAACTGTTTCCAAGTCATAATTCACTTGGAGATAGCGAGATATCAGGTGCTGTGCAGTATGAAACCGCATGAGCTCAAATCTTCGGTCCCAATCGAGAACGCCCCGCACCTTATCTTCAGGATCAAAAGGGACCTCATCTTTCGAGATATGGTGTACTTCACGATTCCTTCGCTTAGTATCCACCACTTCCATCCTAGAATCACTGTTCTCGAAGAAGCCTTTGTCTCCGACTTGACCACCGCCTTCAGGATAGAAGGCGCTTCGGTCAGTGATAATTGAGTCCTTGGTAACCGTCTTAACGACTGCTTCAAATTCTTTCACATAATTATCGCGCATGTAGACCAGGTCAGTCATTATTTTGTTCACCTAACGAAACATTGTGCCTTTCCTGCGTTTCCACTCTTCAACAGCTATTTCTTCAGCCTTCTCCAAGAAGATTCCATCTAGGTTTACGTCAGGTGTATCAGCTGCAGCTCTAATTATTCCACGAACAGCCGCCTCGGATTCTTCTTCATCAAGCCCTGTTTGAATTGCATCAATAATATCATCAGAAATATTGTATTTCTTGAGATAATTGGCGAGAGGCGTTTGAGATGTGGGGATATACCCTGAATCTTCTGAAGGGGTCATGCCGACAGCATTCATTTTCTTTTCAAATATCTCGGTTATAATGTCTTGTCTTGTTTTTACTTGTAGTGCAGGTGGATCCTTATCTTTTTGAATTGCAGACTGTAATTTGTCAATTTGCCTGATTCTTGGATCCATAGCCCTTCGCCTACGAACGCTCCGCCCGACAATTGCAATGACGGTGACAATAATGAGAAACAGAACATAAACAACGGGGGGAGTGAGCAAAGTTTCTAGGATAGTTTCAATCTGCATGTCTGATGACCTTCATCGTCCATTTATACAGAGCTTCATCGTATCAAACGTCAACTTTAAGGTTTCTCATGAGAGGGTTGACCGCAAGAAAACGAGGTAGAAAAATGACCAGCAATATCAAAAAGCTACTCGAAGACCTAGTAGCAGAGAGAATCTCTCTCGAAGATGCGGAGCAGTTATTGCGGAATCTATCCCTTATGCGAGTTAGCGATTTTGCAGCTTTAGACACAGAGAGGGAGAGTAGGAGTGGCATTCCGGAAGTAGTATTGGCTGACACAAAGGGCACTGAGCAGTTCATACGCATTATGAACAACATAGTTTCAACACATGGAGTTGCAATGGCAACACGAGTGGATGATGAAAAAAGAAGTAACCTAGAGAAGGAATTTTCTGATTACACTTTGGAGATACTTGGAAAATCGGGTCATTATACTGCACTCGTTTACTCAGAGAACTGGTCGCCCCCCCAAATCAATGGGAAGATAGCCGTAGTCACAGCAGGAACATCAGACATCCCATTTTCGATAGAGGTAGAAATGATTGCTCGCGTTACGGGCGTTGAGGTTTTGAAATTCTATGATGTAGGTGTTGCAGGAATTCATCGTTTGGTTGAGCCTATGGAGGAAGTTATCAAGAATGATGTTGACGCAGTAGTTGTTGTGGCAGGCATGGAGGGCGCTCTGCCCACAGTGGTTGCTTCTCTAATTGATATTCCTGTAATTGGGCTTCCGGTACCGATTGGATATGGATACGGGGGAAACGGAGAAACAGCACTAGCATCGATGTTGCAGTCCTGCGCGCCAGGGTTGGCAGTCGTGAATATTGGTAATGGATTAGGAGCCGGTTCAATTGCATGCCTAATAGCAAAACGATGTGCCAAGATTCGTGATAAGCAAGGCTAGACCCTAAGAGAATCGAAAGAATTCATTCCTGTTCATGAGAATCGAATTGGCGAGCTACATCCAAGTATACCTCTACCGCCTGCTTCATTTGTTCTATCTCTATAAATTCATCTGGCTGATGGGCTTGTTCAATTGACCCTGGTCCGCATATGACATTAGTTATTCCAATTTTTGGCTGCAAAACGGAGCAATCGGTGCCATATGTTGCGGCTTTCATACTGCCTTTGAACCCAACATTGGACTCGATAGCTGATACTACCATTTCAACAATTGGGGAATCATGTGGGGTGATCACTGCAGGCTTTCCATGGATATATTCGATTTCAATCCTATCAGATAATTGGGCATCATCTAGAACCTGTTGCATGATTCCCATAATTCCCTCGATTGTTTGGCCTTTTACCAATCGCATGTCTAGATGTGATTCACAATCACTTGGAACAACATTGATTTTGACGCCGCCCTTCATAATTCCAAGATTAACGGTCATCTCGCCCATGACGTTATCAGGTTCGTAAGGGTAATCCTGTTCAATGAGCAACGAAGTGGCTCTCACACACCACTCAATGGCATTAATGCCTTCTTCCGGCCTTGACCCATGAGCTGATTTTCCTCTTGCCGATATCTTTGTCCATAGCATGCCCTTTTCTCCAACCAAAATGTCTAGTGACGTAGGTTCTGCGCAGACGCCATATCTAACACCTTTGAGAATCCCGCTGTTAGCAATCTCCTCTGCTCCAGAACATCCGCTTTCCTCATCAGAGGTGGCAAGCATCAGAAGTGGTGTGTGGTGTTTCTCCTCCTTATAGCAGATCATAGTTTCAGCCAAGGTAGCAAGCGGCCCCTTCATATCACACGCACCACGACCATACAACCTACCAGACTCAATGGCTCCCGAGAAAGGGTCATATGACCACTGCTCAATATTCCCAGCCGGTACTGTATCCATATGCCCATGCAATACGAGGTCTGCAGTTTCGCCATCATGGGTTGAAAATAACAGGTTCGGGCGAGAAGTAGGGCCCACGCTCCTGCAGGAGATTCCTTGGTTCTCCATATACTCCTTCAGGAAGTTGGCCACATCCTCTTCCCTGCCAGGAGGACTCTCTGAGTTTATGGAAACAAGTTGCTGTGCGAGCTGTGTCATTCTGCTGCGATCCAAGTCTTGTCACCTCGGCTTTGGAAGGAAGCAAATTTCCTTCATTAGCAATAACCTATCATGTGCCCTGGGTATTATTGTTTCGCCTTCTCTAATTACGGCCCTATCTTGCTTTGGATATATTTGAAGACCAATAAACCGTGGATTCCATTGTAATCTCATACGCAGTGGGGTCAGATAATACATGGTCAGCACCTTCAACAACAGCTAGGTCCTTTGGCTCACCAGCCGCTTTAAAAAGACGCTTGACTCCAGCCAAGTCGATGCCTTGATTATCGGAACCGTGAATGATGAATAATGGACGAGGAGAGATCTTAGATATCGCGTTCATTGGATTGTGTATCTTTGCGTCATCAACCAGAGTCTTGAGAATCAGGCCTTGAGTGTCACGCTCAGCAATACCTCTTACTTGACTTGGACCCGTTTCCACGATGTGATTAGCTGCAGGGCGAATCCAGGTGATTGGGCGAACCATAACGTATCATAAACAGGTGCACGAAGACATAAAGCATCGATGCGGGGGTCTCTTGCAGCAGCGCAGATACCAATGGCACTACCATAATTAGCACCCTACACCTCCACCCAGAACTCGATGGTCAGCTTTGATTCCAGAAGATGAATGTTTTAGCCGAATGTTCGCATAGTGCCACATATTGATAAGTAATCTTTCTTCCAATTATTTAGCGGTCGATGAAGACGCTACCCCTGTCTGAGCCACGAGGCTATGAAGACCCAAGAGCAGGCTGAAACTTGCCACATTGTTTCTTAGATTCTAAAATGAGAGGGTGGCTGAGACCCGTCTTTGCTCAATCAGTAGGACACAGAACCCAACCCACAATCCCCGTCAGTTTTGTAGGCATAGTAGATGTCATCGGATATCAAAACCAGCTTGTTCTGTTTGATTCCTACTTCATAGAGTCGTCCAGATGAGTCCATAACTGACACCTTCTGTCCATTGATGAAGCTTCGCACTTGACTCTGTAAACTGCGTGAGGGTAGCTCCTTCAGCTGGATTATGCAGGTCTCAACCATATTTTTTCATTCCACGGATGCGGTGGTGACGCCATCGCCGTTAGGATGCTAGACGCATGAATGCAGTCCACACCCAGCTATATATAGGAATAGACGGAAGTGAGGCTGTTGAAATCCCCGTTTATTGCATTCCATTGGGCTTTCTAGAGAAGTCTTCAATGGGCATGACAGGACGTACTATTCATAGGCAACTAGAGAACATGATAGCATGCAGCAGACTTAACAAATGGACAAATGTTTGATTTTTGCATTAACTCGGTTGAAGAGACCGAATATCGCTCCATCGATTAATGCCAATTGGAACAGACTTCAATTATATGGGAAAGACCTGTCTTATGGATTGTAGGCGAATGGGTGCCTAGCGGAATCAATCCGGGCTTCAATCTCGGCCCTTGACGGTCTACCTTCGATTGCTCTGCGTAATGCATGACGCACTGCTCTGAAGTTGTTGATATGAACCCGCCTTGGATTGGTTGCATCAGGATGCACAAAAACATTCACAGCCAATATGAGATCATCGACTAGCTCCTCTGGAATTACGCCATCAGTGATTGATCGGGAAACAGCATCAGAAACGGCTTTCTGTGCAACATCATAGATGAGCTTCTGGTGTTTCTCGGTTGTCACAGTAACTGTTGGTGCAAAGACAGTAGTCGGTTCTAAACTCTTAATGATGTTGGAGGAATGAAAGCCATCCTTGATCTTTCCAGCATTCTTCAGTGTTTCTTTCATAGGTCCATCTCGTAGCCCCACAATCAAGTCAACATGGGCAACCTCTGTACCTCCACCACAAAGCGACTCACCATGTAACAATGAGATATCATCTACAGAGTCTGGAACCAGGCCAACTGCCTTTGGATATGCTTCAGCCACAATGGAATTCTCACCTGCTCTGAATGTTACGCGTCCTCGAGGAATCAGCTGCAAGTCTTCTAGGCAGGTACGTAATTCATCAATATCCTCATAACTCAAGACATCGCCTTCAATCAAAGGAGGTCTAGCTTTTCCAACGGGTATGCCCATCATGTTGAGTGCAGCCTTGACAGCAAGCCCACCACCCTTGTTTACGATGATTCTGACTGTCCGTTGTATACTCCTTTGGGTGATTAGAGCCTCTCGGAGGTCACCTGCTGCTAGAGCATTCTGCATCCTGATGTATCTATCAGGGAATATGTTTGCACTTGCAAGAATAGCACCATCGCATCCACTTGCCAGGGCCGGTAATGCGACCTCATCGTGCCCGACCACTACCTGAAAATCGTCTGGTCTTCTTACGAGGATTGTTGTGAGATTGATTAGGTTTCCACTCGAATCCTTCATTCCGATGATTCCATCGATTTCCCGAAGACCGTCAACTAGGGTCCAATGCATGGGAACTCCAGTTACTTGAGGTATGTTATACATGAATATTGGGATATCAGAGTTATTAGCAACCTTTTCAAAGTGCTCGAATACCTCTTTGTTACTGGGTTTGAGGAAGTAGGGTGTGACCACAAGAGCAGCACTTGCGCCATATTCAGCGGCTCTTCGTGTTAACTTGATTACGTCCCCTGTATGCGCGGCGCCAGTTCCAGCAATAACTGGCACACGGTTCTTAGCGGCGTCACAGGCAATTTCAATTGCATCCAGTTTTTCTTCGAATCGCATTGATGTGAACTCACCAGTTGTACCACATGGCACTATGCCGGTGGCTCCTGATTTTATAGTGAAATCAATCAGATTTCTGTACTCTTCCTCTTCGACGCCATTTGCATCGAAAGGAGTCACAAGCGCTGGATATACACCTTTAAACCTGAAATCGGTCATTCTCTTTACCTCCAAATCTCCTCTAATGCAGTACGTACTGCTTCTTCTGTTGCGTGTGTCACTGCTCGCCTATCCCTGTAATTCAAGTCAATGTCTGCAACAATCAGTATGGCCTGGCTATTCAACGCCTCACTAGGAATTCTATTATCTCGCAAGAGCCTAGAAATTGCCTTCCCAGCGCCGGATTGGACCGGTCCATAAAACATGGAAGCCTGGCGCATTGATTTTATTCTCCTTGCAGGCCACATGATACTACTAGGCTTTACGGCAAGGTTTGGCTCGAGAATTATCGTCAGGGCTTCATGACCATTTCGGGGAGTTGTTAGTAACCTGGCAAAAGCACGACCAAGATCTCCCGTCTTTGCGCCTACAGCAACCCCTACTGAAATTATATCATTATGAATGCGTGAAGTCTTTATCATCTCTGGATTTGAAATCTTGAATCCTTGCTTCTCTATTGCCTTAAGAACATCAAGATCAGTCTTGAGCTCCTTATGATCCTTCTTTTCGATAAGACCAAGCTTCTCGAGTTCGATCCTAATTTCATCCTTCAATTCGACGGTGAGTGTGCCGCCACTGTTCAAAGGCATTCTTGCAATTCCCGCATCTATGCCCATCATTCTTAGCGCAGCCTTTACTGGAGGAGCGCCGCCGTGGCGTGTGACAATTCGTGCAAAGGTCTGAGCTGAGAGCTGCAAATCTCTTGCTTTGCCAAAATTGCCATCTTTCACTTCCTTCATTATATCCAGCCACAAGTGTGGCATGATATTTGCCGACGCCATTATTGCAGCATCAGCCCCTGCAGCAACAGCTGATAGAAAGCACTCATCATGTCCTATGATTACTGACATCTTTCCTCTAAGCTTCTGAATAAGCTCTACTGTATGACCGATGTTGCCGCTACTATCCTTAACGCCAACCATGGTGTCAATCTCAGCCAAGTCTTCAAGTACATTTGATTGCAGCCATCCCAACGTGCATTGAGGAATATTGTATGCAATAACAGGTAGTCCCCCTTTTAGCGCGACCGCTTGATAGTGTTCAAAGTAGCCCTTATCACTTGGTCGAAGGTAGAATGGGGAAATTACCAGTGCTGCGTCACAACCGATATCAGCAGCATATTTGGTCAGTTCTATGGTCGCTCTTGTGCTATTCTGACCTGTCCCGGCAACTACTGGAACCCTGCCATTGACATAGTCTACCGTTAGGCGTAGGAGTTTCTTTCGTTCCTCCGTTCTCATGTATACGAACTCGCCGGTGGTTCCTGCGGGAACAACCCCAGTAACACCTTTTTCGATTGTATAGTCAATTACTTGCTGAAAATTCTCCTCCATCATGTCTCCATCTTTGGTAAATGGAGTCACGAGGGCGGGCATCACACCCTGTGGATAAAACTTCTTGCCCATTAATGTCACCAGACATTTGTTTCGATTCCAGCATTCTGTATATATGTATCTCTTGCACTATAGGATATATGACGGAATACAAGCTTGCATTAACTACCTGCCCTGTAGAAGAAGCATACAAACTGGCATTGGTAATTGCAGAATCAAGAAAGGCGGCCTGTGTCAACGTAATCGAAAATGTTCATAGCATATTTCATTGGAAAGGCAAGGTGGAAAGATCAATAGAATCAATTTTGGTTATGAAGACAGTCGGGAAACACATCAGGGACTTACAAGCAATCGTTGAAGAATCCCACTCCTACGAGGTCCCAGAATTCGTTGTATTTGACATTGAATCGGGGGCAAAAGCATACCTAGAGTGGATTTCGGATGTTGTGAACTAGTCCAATGCGCGAATCTATGCGATATCTGCACCACGGGCAGCATATTTCAATGAGTCGTTGAAATAGCGTCCGATAATCTTTGCGATTGCAGGGCCGACTATATAGTTGATTTCTCCGGGCAGCAAATTATTGACATTAGTTTTTCCTGTGAGTTTACTCTTTTGCTTTAGCTTGGAGATTTCTCTTTTCACAAGAGAACGGGCTTCATCCCATGTCATTGATTCACTCTTAGTTCCAGTCAGACCCTGTTTGATGTCTGAAACAGCCTGTCTAACGAAATTGCTCAAGTTATCGATATCATTCGAATCTCGGACATTTGCGGAGCCATGTTGAGGGCAGTAGCCTTCAGATACCTCTTCTCCGCAAACAGCACAAATAGTGCGTCCTCGATTGCGCCTTATGTAGAAGGACAGCAAATTCGCCAGCTTGGTGTCATCGTTTGAGTTCCACTCCAAACCTCTCTTACCTACTCTACCAATTGCACGGAAGGCAGTATATGCTTTGGTTGAAACATAGTTCATCACATCCAACTCGTCTTTCTTAGACTCAAGGAGCTTTGCTTCTCTCTTCTTTGTTTCAATCATCAAAGCCTCTCGCTCCAATTTCTCTTGGCGTTGTTTAGTAAGGAATCTCTGCATCAGGTCAAACGCAATAGCATAATTGTCTATTTTGAGGGCCCCTGTTTGCAGAGGTTTCTCAACTATGCCCTTGAAAACTGGTGAAGGGCTCTTCTCAACCTCTGATACAGCAGTGCTCAAATCTATTCCCTGAAGCCTTGCGTGGTACCAAGATCTTATTGTCGAGGCGTCAAGGTCCGGATGTACGCGCTTGGTTTCTAGCAGTCTGTCAGATGCAAGATCCATGAGGATTTCTTCGCGGAGGAATTGCAGTTCTATTTCTGACTCCTCGTAAATGCTCTTGAGAATAGCCTTAATCCGAACCAAATCATGCTTTGAACGAATGTACATCTCAATGACTCTGGCTAGGTTCTTCAACAGTGAAATTACTAGATGCCACACCAGATCATATTTGAGTTTCTCCACAGTTTCGCCATATTGGAGTTTCTGACCCATTCGTGCAGCGGTAGATCCAATTTGACCCAGATTCTTATCCGCATATTCTGCCCTTAGCTCCAACAACTGTGATATCTCTTCGGGCGAAGGTAAGCGTAATTTCTTTTTCAGTTCAGCAATAACTTGGGATTCAGTAGCAATCAGTTCCCTAGGATTTTTGGTCAGAGTCTGAATGGAAACCTTGTCGATCTCTGATGAACTAAACCCTCTGGCGCGCAGCATTCCTTTCACTGGCTTTTCTAATGTATGTTCAATCTTCTCCAACCTGCGTAGTGACCTGGAAATCTCTTCCATCTCTTCTCGAGATAGAGTTAATTCACCGTCATCTTCCTCTTCTGGAGTTTCGATTGAGAATCCTTCTATCAAATCGTTTCCTGTTCGTACTCCCTTTGAAGCTAGCTCCTGTGAGATATCACTCTCGCTCATTTCCGTTAGCACTGAAAGAGCATTGAAAATCGCCTCAGGGTTTTCTTTGAAGGAATCAACAAGAAGGTTTGAGGCCAGGTCAGCCATCCGGTTCTCAAATGAGTCCAAATCCGTAGGCATTTCTATTTCTGCTTCAAACTCTTCTAGCAAGGACATTCTGATTTCGTGTGCTGTACAAAATCCATCAAGAGATACTCCAGTCTTAAATCGATTCTCAATTATCGCCTTTGCCACAGTTTGCTTGGATTTTGCTGATAACATACCCTGCCAACTATTTTCATCTATTGATTCTATGTCAATCGATAGCAATTCCTGTGCCCGTTTGATCAATGTGCTCTCAATCACTTCTTCGTCATGATTCCTGAGAAGCTCGTCACGTAGGGATAGAGAAGATTCTTTCAGTCCTGAGGCTTTCATATAGATTTCTTCTCGCCACGTATCACCCCATCCCGTTGCTTCTAGTATGAAATCGACAACGGCGTTCCGGGAATATTCTCTCGGTATTTTCTGTAAGAACTTCTCAAGCAATTCAACAATCTTCGACTGCTCCTCTAAATTGTCCGAATACTTGTCTATTGCTGAAACGAAAAATTCGCTAACCAGCTTTGATACATCTAACTCCTCACGTTGTTTGTTGCCTAATAGTTGACGTACCTCCAACTCCAGCATTTCTCTTTCTTTGACACTGAGGGCCTGTTGTTCCTCGATCGTCATTTCTCCCTGATCAGTAATATCTAGCAGCCGAACCCCCTGATAATGATAGAGATAGAAAGCTCCAAAAAAGGAAAAAATGTCTTCCAGTGGTTTCTCTTCAGCCATGCTTTCTCTAACTAACTCACGATCTCTTGGGCTTCTCATGTGAGTTGCCAGAGCCTGTGTAAGCAAGAATTCTTTTCCAGCTTCACTCATTTGACGCGTTTTCAATAACCATGAACTTGACATGTCTTCATCCCTTCAGCAGACTGTTTCCGATCTCAACCCGAAATTCATTACCAGAGAAGTCGTATTTTACGAGATACAGTATTTCCGGGTCTGCAGCATTTCGCAGGTAAGCACGAGTTGGAACAGCAACTGCTCTGCTCAGTCGTCGGATTTTCGAATCCATTAAATACTCCAAGAACTCGGTGTCAACTCGGATTGTTATATTCTCGTACGCTTGTTCTGCTTGTTGTTGTAAGCTTGACAACTCGTTCAAAAACAACTCTTGCATTTGATTCTGGCTTGCCCGGAATTTTGAAACTATATTATCCAACAGGGTCGCCAACACAGAGTAGAACTTTGTACTCTCAGGCTTCTGCGGCTTGGGAGGCAGAGGGATTTCATCTTTGTGAGGAAACTGCTCATCGATGCGCGCCAGTCTAGTTTCTATATGCGTTGGTTTCTCCGGTTTTTCTACAGCATTCTGACCCATTCCCTCGCTCGGCCTGTTGTTATATTTCAGGATTTGCTCTTCATAGGCGTGCATCTCATTATCATATTGCTCTTTGGCAGCTGTCTTCATTTCTTCTCTTTTACGATTGTGTTCTCGTATTGGAGCATTATCATTTTCAATGCGCTCGCATTCAGAATCCCATTTGTTCACGGCTTCTTCATATGCCTTCTCTCTTAACCTAGCTTCCTTTTTGACTCGGTCAATGATCGCAGTAGCTTTGCTTCCCTCCATCAATCCTGAGAATATCGTTTCAATGCATAGCTTCATACGGTCTGAAATGGAAGTATCGGGGTCAACTACCTCTGCAACCTGACCAACCCACCGGTTAGCCTCTGCATACCACTCTTCAGGCATATCCTCTTTGGACTGAACAATTTCCATCAGAGCGGAAAGGAAATCTTCCTTGCTGGAGGACACAAGCTTCTGGATATTCTCCTTCGAGAGAATGTGTTCAGCCAAGTCGGGGATTATCTCAGTTTCCAGATTTTCATAGCGAGCCAATAACTCAGATACTTTCGTAAAATCGAGTGACTCCTCTTCGCCTGAGTCGTTTCTCATGGTTTCCATTTCATTCCTCGCCACCTCGGCAATATCGGCAAAATCAATCAAATCCCAGATATCGATTTTTCGGAACTCGTTTTCAATTTCCTTGGACGCGACTCGCAGAAGTTGCTCTATCTTTGCATCGCCCTCGTAACTCTTTCTATCTACTGTAGTGTCAATCTGGTTCGTCAATGCTTTTTGGAACTTCTTGAAGACTCTGAGGTCTTCTGAATCCATTTCGTCAGTATTAGCGGCTATCTCAAAGGATTTCAATCCCCTAAACATCGATTCTTTCACTGATCGTGCCGCAAGATAGTTTGACAGCTCCTCTTCAAAGAAAGAATGAACTCGCTTCGCCATGTAGTTAAAGTACGTTATTATGCTTCGAAGCATCCACGCCCGATAGGGATTATCAGTTTTGATTTCCTTTTCAACAGATGATACTAGATGTTCAATGAGAACCTTAGCGTATGCCTTTTCTAATTCGTTATCTTTGAGTGTTGAATCTTCCACTATCTCTACAATCTTTTTCTTATGCCCCTTAGTAGTCAGTGATTCTCCAGAGCGAATATACGCGTCGGTGATATCTGAGAATGTGTTCATGATTGATTGAATCATGATCTCAAAATCATGTATACGAGATGCAATCATATCCAAATTGCTGATTGGTACGCTGTCGGTTCCAAGGTATTTTACCAGCATAGCAATAGTGGCGCGAGTGATATCAACCTCTTCAGTACTGTAGGCATAGGTGTTAATCTCAGCTATTATTGCTCTTCCTAGTTCTGCAGTACCCTTTGTAAGACTAAGCAGAGAAGAAGGGGAAATAATACGTTTCGTGAAGTGATTCAAAATCTGATCTTCAGAAGCAGTAGGCAGACCGAATTTGAAAGATGTTCCTCCAGTTAGCACTAGTCCAGGTGGTACTGTCGAATAGTCCGTTCTAATCTCTGTAACTGAAGAAGTAAGAAGGTCAACATCTTCCTGTTGTACCTTTTTCGAGTCCCACCTCTCTTGAAACCTGCGGTCAAGCATCTCAACGAAAGTAACAAGATTGAATCTTTCACAAAATTGACGGAGCACAGAGAGCCCCTCATTCTCATAGTCAAGTTGATTGGAAAGAATTGCATCTTCGACCTCCTTCATTTTCGCTGATAGGCGATATAAATGCGAATTCAAACGAAATGGGTCAACCACGCCTTTCTCCCAAGTAACAGCACAAGTGTGAGTTGAGAATCTGTCCTCCTCTCCTGCACAGACTATAAGGTGCTCAGGTAGAATCTCAGAACTGCCCCCAGAACCTAAATCCCACTCTATTGAGATGAGTTCCACATTGGATATATCGCGCAGTCTTTTGGAATATGCGGAAACAAGGGGAACCACTCCCATTGCAACGAGACGCGAATTTTCTTCCAATTTCGTACCAGAGCCTGTGGCGCTGCCCAGAGCATTACCTTGACTAGTGGTGGTTCCTAGTATGGAAGCCGAAGCCATTCGAATTGCTTCTGCAGTGCTTACTACTCGGTCATCGGTGTATCTTGATTTTGACATTGATTATTCACTTCTCGCTAAGGCATCTATTCTAGCATTCAAACTGTGAAGTTTGATTAGCACCATTGAGAATAATAGGGGGAATCTTTTGAATATAGCTCGAATGTAGCGGCTTTCAAACTCATGTTTTGTGCCATATGTCGTCTAGGTCTTGACGGACAAGCCCAGCTTTTTGCAAATCTTGTAGGCACACCACGATAGTCGTTGGCAAGAGGGAATCTAACCCGTCAGGAATAGGAACGCTTCTAGACTGCTCTATATCGTATACCAATTGCTCAATATCTACATCACCACGAGCAGAAACGTGATTTAGAATAGCATCCTGAAAATCGATTACACCGCTTCGAACCTCTTTGAGTTGTAGGTCCACATCTCCATTGAGATGCACTTCATCGTGACTTGGAATCAGGGTGCTAATTTCAAGTTCTTGAAGCTTTCTTGCAGCATCAGCTTTTGCAGTCAGACTACCTGATAGGTCGACATAGAATTGTCGAGGATTATTGGGATAATTGTTGATTTCATCTCCCGAAAAGACCGTTTTCTTATCCCTCACATAGAATGCGCAGTGACCCTGTGAATGCCCTCCGGTATATCTAACCTCAATCTCAATATCACCAAAACTCAGCAATTCGTTACCCTTGAGTCGTTTATCCACACTCATAGATTTGTAATTGACCTTGAGTGGTCCTCTCTCAAGTTTCATTGACAATCTTCCGGCAAAATCCAGTCTTAGTCTGTCCTTTATGAAAGAGGAGGGTTTTTCAATTAGCTTGGCATCCAATTTGTGAATCATAATGGGAGCATCTGTGTGTTTCTGAATTCTATGACAACCCCCAATATGGTCTGGGTGCCCATGAGTACAGAGAATAGCAGCAACATCGCTTTTTGAATTGAAGCCCAACTCTTCAATTGTTTCGATGATTTCGCGACCTGGTGAACCAGCCGTTCCTGGATCAACGACTACGAGAACCTCATCCCCAAGTATCAGGTGGCTGGTTAGATACCCAAAGCCAGGTTCATAGTCGCCTTGAATTGATACTATTCCAGGAACAATCTCTCGAGAAACCATTTTCACAATCCGATTACTTCATCAGTCCTTAAGATGCTATCGCCAATGAGGCGCTTTTGGAATCACTGGAGGTTTCATGATGGTAAATAGGAATCAATTTTCAGCAGCGGTGCAAACCATAAGAAATGCTTTGGATTACAAACGGGGGGTCGCTCCTATTGTATCAGATATTATTGAAACTGAAGACCAGCTGCATGTGATTGTGCCTGATAGGTCGGAAAAGAGCCTTCTAATTGGCCCTGGCGGGAGGATAGCCGCAAAACTGAGTGATACCTTCAGAAAGGCGATTACCATTCACTCCAAAAATGAATTGCTGTTGAGAGAGGAGAAACTTGGTATGACACTTCAGAGAATAAGTGACGTGCTTCAATATTCTTCAGTCAATCAAAGGCAGATATTGCAGCAATTGAGAAAGGAAGTCCAACGGGAAAGGGACTATCCAAGAATGCAAATCAACATGAAAAGAGATGATACCGACATGAGAGTTGCAGTAGCATTCTCTGGTGGTGTTGATAGTGGAGCTGCATTGTATTGGGCGACCAGAAAATCGATGTCGGTGATCAGCCTAACCGCAGACTTGGGGTACCAAGTGATGGATGATTCTCAGAAAATTGCCGTTAGAAAACTAGCTGAAAAGCTGGGAGCATCGCAGCGTTTTATTGATGCAACTTCCGAGGTAGACAAGATTTTCGAGGATGCACTCAAGGGCAAGATTCATCCATGTGGACAATGCCACTCGATCACGATGGAGTGCATGAGAAACTCAGCAAGAGATCTAGGGTTTGACGTTCTGCTTACGGGTGAACTACTGCCAACAGGACGACAGAGTATTGAATTATTGGATGACTTGACAGTCATTCATTTGCCAGCTGCTCTCTCACTCTCGAAGTATAGAAATAGAGAAATTTCATCACGTCTTGGGATTTCCGAAGGACAGGAGCGGTTCGGATGTAGATTGCTTTCAAGGTGTCATCAGCAAGGATGGAAAATGATAGGGCCATCGATTTACCGTGTGCTACGAGAATCAGAGGCTGGTGTCCTGACAACAGGACAAGCACTTCAGCAAATCAACAATATCCTAAAGCCATCAGTAGAATATCTGAAGAGGCGAAATCTTTCCCAAGAAACATGATTACTGAATGGAGGAGAGCAAGAATTGAAGGGCGTGTATGGATTGATAGTAATGGTGTCCCATCCAATCAAAGTGCATGTTGGCGCTCTCGGTGAGATATGTTTTCTTGAGGGGTTCTATGTTTACGTGGGATCTGCCCGAGGAAAATCAACAAGCATAGAAAACAGGTTAAGTAGACATTTCAGAAAAGAGAAGAGACTCCATTGGCACATAGATTATCTTCTAGATGCGGATGTCACAGTCAAAGAAGCCATCTTCTCAGAAAGTGATGAGCCGCTTGAATGTTTGGTTGCCAAGACTCTTGCTTCTCGCAAAAAGGGAAACTGGGGGCCAAAGAAGTTTGGAGCAAGTGATTGCAGATCCGGATGTGAATCCCATCTCATTCATTTTGAATCCAACGAAGATGTGAAGAGAGTACTTGGTGACACCCTCAGAAACCTCGGCTTAAGGCCATCATTGTACAGTAAGACATTGCAGAAGCCATCACATTAGTAAGAATAATCTGCAACTATTTTTGTAAGCAGCAACTGTTAAATTCGCTAGTCTGTTGCACAATTATGGAGGAAAATGACATGCCCAATTGGAAGAGTATTTTTCAAGATTTGAAAACATCAGGAAAGACCTTCACGGTGTATCTTCGCTATATGCAGAAAGAAACGCTTGCAAAGATCCCAAACGTCACTGTGAATGAGATTTATGAGGACCATATCAAGCTGGAGAATCCTTCAGGATATGGGGTATTGGGATACGAAGATATCCTCTATATCTCTATTCCCAGACAGTGATTATGTTTGAATCCATATTGGAGAATGTCTACGCTCAACCTTTTAATACGCCTAAGTGTAGATTTCCTCAATGCAAGTTATTCTGAGGTAAAGACTCTTGACAACCCTGACTTACATCCCCATTAATGGAGAACGCCTGATTGCTGAAAGTAGTGAGTATCTTATTAGCAACTACAGGCTTGTTCAATATGACCGCGGTTCAAGAACTGTGGTTAGCATTCCGCTGCATATCATAAAAGAATACAAACTGACCTCAAGAGCTGCCATGTTCAAGGTAATCAATGGCATTATCAATGTTCTAGGTGCGATGCCTCGTCGTGAGGAGTTGCGAGGAGCTTTGGGACTACGGGAGTTTGAGAACCTCAATATCGGTGAACAACGAAAAATATGCGAAGTCTGTGGAGTGGCTTTTGTCCATCCAAATCAGCCCTATAATCGGTGGGTATCCGTTGGATATCACCGGAAATTCTCGAAACACTTCTACACCGAATTTGCATGGCTAAAAGGAGAAGCTGTCTTCACATATTATCCAGACAATTTCGTTATGACAAATTACAGGCTTTATCAACGGGACTCTAGAAAAAACAAGCTGTACATGTTCCCATTCTACATGATAGAAACTTTCGAGGCAAGACAGGGCAAGCTGAACATTAAGGCAACAACAGGTAACTTTGAAGTAAGAGGACACGTGCCACGACAAGATCATATGTTGACGGTATGGCAAAACCGAGAATGGTCCACACTACCAAAGGAGCACCTAGATTGGTTAGTTCGCCCCTTCCGCTATATTCAGGCCCGACATCCGCTCTCTCAATATGAAGTTGCAGATACTGCATCACAAACCTATAGTCCAGTAGCTCAAGAAACATCTAATGAAATAGAGATGGACTCAACTAGCAAGGCAAGTGGTTCAACTGTTTTTGTCCGGCCAGTGATAAAAAACAAATGCGACACCTGTGGAGCTCCAATGTCTTGGGAACATATCGATTGGACTGGACCCGATCAATACTCCTGCCCGCATTGTGGTCACACTCATACTGTGCAGTATAATAGGATGTAACGAAATTCAGCCGTCAGCCTAAATTTCTGCCCAACCTAGTGATAGGCGCTTTAATGTTTCAGAGGTTGGAAGGCCTGTTTCTTTGTCCCAGCCTCTCCTCCGATAGTAATCATCAAGCATGGGCTCCAAATCAACAACTTGACCCTTACCTGGTCCTTCAGGCATTGGTTCATGGGTGAAGCGCCGAGGCAACATATCGTCTTTTCTTGTTATGCCTTCTCGAGCATTGAACAGACGCTTGAGATTTAGCTGTCTTTCAGCGATCTCAGTTAGGTTTTCAGTGTTCCCGAAGTAACTCTCACCAGTTGCTAATGGAAGTACCTCTGCGAAGTCCTCCATCCAGAAAATAGGCGGCCAAGAAACCGAGTACCAGCATACAATCAAAGTATCACGAATACAATACGCATTCTCAGTTTCTACGACCGCAGCAGCCTTGTACTTCTCAACATATGGATTGAGAATTTCTGGTAGCTTGTCTACGCCCCATCTTTTGGCGGCCACATCTTCATAACCCAATTGGTCGACTACTACGAGACTTCTCAGGTGGTCAGCACCTCTTGCAGCAGTTGCATGGGATAGTCCAATGCTTCGATGTGTTCGACCATCTTGCCCGGACACCTCAAGCCCCTTGACATGCATTGCATACTTTTTCGTGTTCTCACCTAGCTCTTCGGATGCAGCCTTACTACCTTTCGCTAGAATGTCACCAAAGCCCTCTCGTTCTCCAATCATTCTTAATAGCTCAATAGCTTGTTTTGAGTTGCCCCACTCCAGCTCAATTCCACCGGTGTCATCCTTATCGATTTCACCATTCTCAAACGCTTCAATAGCAAAGGCCAGTGTTCCGCCAGCTGAAATGATATCCATTCCATATCTATTGCACATTTGATTTGCTTTCAGGGTGGTCGGATAGTCATCAATGCCCAGGCTGCTACCAATCGCCATCAAACCCTCATATTCTGGCCCCTCTTCAAGAGTTCCTTCGAATTCGCCTTCAGGTACATAGTTTACTTTCTTACAACCTAAGGAACACCCGAAGCATGCCCGGTCAGATATAGTGAACCGGGGCTGGATGTATTCGCCGCTCAGTGCCTCCCACCCAGAGAATACCCCGGTACGATGATTATAGGTTGGCAACTCACCAATTTCTTGCTTGACAGATGTTAGAATCCATGTCCCCCATTTATGCATCTCTTGTGCTTGGGGGTCCTTTCGAACCCTCATATGGGCCTTCTTTGCAAGTTCCGTAAAACCCTCATGGTCTGCAACATCCACTCCTCCAGTGCCTCTAATGGCAACTGCTTTCACATTCTTCGAGCCTAAGACAGCACCCATGCCCGTTCGTCCTGCTGCTCTAGCATTGTTTATAATAATGGAGGAGAAGCCCACAAGGTTCTCACCTGCAGGCCCGATTGCCGCGATTTGAGTATCTGGATCAGCAGTTTTTCTTCTGATTTCTGCCGAAACCTCGTTTGTTTTCATGCCCCATAATTCGCTAGCGTCAAGGATCTCTAGATCGTTATCCTGAATCGAAATATACACCGGCTTCTCTGCTCGGCCCTCAATGACCAGCATATCGTAACCGGCATATTTGAGTTCTGGACCAAGAAAGCCCCCGACGTGGCTTTCGCCCCATATGCCTGTCAGGGGCGATTTGCTAACAAAAACGGTTCTGCCGCTCATTGGCCACAAAGTGCCTGTTATAGGCCCGGTTGAGATAATCAGTTTATTGTCAGGTGATAGTGGGTCTGTGCCACCCTTCACTTCCTCATACAGTAGACGAAGAGCAAATCCATCCCCCCCAATGTATTCTCGTATCCAATCTGAGGGTGTGTTCTCGATGGCGAATTTGTCTGATGTCAAATCAACCCGAAGGATACGACCAGTATATCCGCCTCTACCCAACTATGCCTCCTCCGATGGTTTTGCTGGTTTCGCAGTCCTTGAAATCTCGCTGAGATATGTCGACACCTTCGAGTGTTTATCTACGGTATCAATTGGACTAATCGGTCCGTACCGAATTGCACCTGTAGGACATACCTTTGCACATTCAGGATCTCCGTCACAATGATCGCATTTGATGATTCGCATCTTCTGAGTATCAAGACGAATAACGCCATTGACGCAAACACCAACGCAGGATTTGCATAGTATGCATTTATCTTGGTCAATGAACACCATATTCGTTTCTGGATCGCGCCGCATCGCATATACTGGACAGATGTCAACGCATGGTGCATCTTCACAGGGGCCGCAAACATGGGGAATATCAACACCCAAATCATCATACTTCACAATCTTAAGACGCGCTAGACTGGGCTGAAATGTCTTCTCATGCTTTGCACTACAGGCGAGTTCACAGATTCTACATCCCGTACATTTCGAATAGTCTACGATTAGCTGCGATGGCACGGTTGGTACCCGAAGAGAATTTGGATAGGTTACTGGCTAAAAGGTTTAGCTAATAAGACGGTATGCATTTGAAGCGTTTATATGCATTCGATGTTTCTCAATGCGATGTGAATCCCATGGATAATGAGAAAAAGGATGACTATATCGAGATGGAATTTGAAATTGGCGACATCGAATTTGAGGCAAGGGGACGTAGCGAGGTCATAGAACGGATGTTCAAGCTTCTTATAGACAAGCTTGAAACTGGAGGGCTTGTAGCCACATTGGAGATTCCTGACGAAGATGAATGGGAAGAGGAGTCTTGGGGAGATGATGAAGAGGAAGAAGAAGATTGGGAGGAAGATGAAGGGGAAGAGGAGTCTTGGGGAGATGATGAAGAGGAAGAAGATTCTTACGACTATGAGGAAGACGAATCCTACGAATATGGTGAGGAAGATTCGCTAGATTACGAAGCGGAAGATGAGGAATATGCCAATGAGGAAGCTAGTGATGAAGAAATTCCCAGAGAGGCATACCTTGAACCACCTCCGGATTGGGAATCATTGGAAGAGGATAGCCCACCAATATCAGAGTCGGAGATAGAGTCAGACGAACTCAAGCGGGATTCTTAGGATAATTCAGCATACTAGATGTACCCAGTCATAGTTGTCCTTTCTCTCACCACATTGGATTCCGGTTAGTTCATCATACAGCCTCTTCGTGATATTTCCAGTTCTGCCATCTGAGATGAGGTGTTCTTCACCCTGGTAGCCTAAAACTCCGATAGGAGCGATAATAGCAGCAGTACCACATCCGAACATTTCCGTTAAGCGACCTTCGCGCACTCCCCCAAGTAATTCATCTACAGAGACCTTTCTCTCTGTTACATGCTCACCCCATGCACGTAGCAGGGTTATGACCGAATCGCGTGTAATCCCAGGTAGTATGGTCCCTCCAAGTTCAGGAGTAACAATTTCGTCTTCAAAAACAACGAAAACATTCATGGTTCCTACTTCTTCCAAGTATTTCCTTTCACATGCGTCGAGCCACAGGACCT
Organism: uncultured archaeon; assembly: GCA_964648855.1. Lineage (GTDB taxonomy): Archaea > Asgardarchaeota > Thorarchaeia > Thorarchaeales > Thorarchaeaceae > TEKIR-14. Next base: position 19,079 of record CAZYLT010000005.1, on the reverse strand, counting down.
GTGAATACCCGGAGCTTTTAGCCTTCTTCTCTTCCTTTAGACTAGCTGCATAATTTCCGATGGTCTTTGCGGCTCCAACGCCACCAGGAGCTGCTCTTGCGTGACTTTCGGCAATCATTATTCTGATGGGCTTAAAGCCTTCTTTGAAATAGGGACCCACTGGACTGAGGATTATGAAGAAAATATACTCATCCGATGGTTTCACGCCCAGTTTACTTTCGGTGGCAATCATTGTTGGTCGAACATATAGTGAGGTTCCAGATTCAGATGGAATCCATTCTTTCTCGATGCGTATTATCTTTTCAATCGCGTCTAGCATGAAGTCTTCATCGATTTGGGGCATGACCATTCTTAATGCGGACTTGTTGAATCGACTTATGTTCTGAGTTGGCCGGAAGAGATACACATCACTACCTCGACTATATGCTTTCATACCTTCGAAGATGCCCTGACCATAGTGCAATACCAAGGATGCAGGATCTAATTCCAAAGCAGAATATGGGGAGATTAGAGGCGAATGCCACTGCCCTTCTGAGTATCTCATAGTAAACATATGGTCGCTGAAGATTGACCCAAAAGACAGATCTTCAACCTTTTCAGGTTTTTCCTTCCTTTCTCCAGTTGGTAATAGGTCCATCTGAATCTTCAATATTGACCCACGCACCTATGTTGTTAATACACACTCCCTCTTAAGAGAATAGGTAAAAATTCGATTTCTGCTAAGACTTTGGTAGCAGAAGTACAATGGCATCTCCTATGTTAGCTCAGAAAACGCCTTAAGTTACTTGGCTGATTCATAATTAGATGCCGGAGGATAGATGATGAGTCACGGAAAGGACACCCCCGAAGACAACCTGTATTTGGATTCTAAGGAGGTACTCTCACAGTATTCGGTTGAATGGATGAGCCTGCGAAAATCCTATGAAGAGATAAAGAATAGATTAACTAATGTTCAAGAAGCACTAAGTGAACTCGATAGTAGGCTCGAGGAGGGGAGCATCTCTGAAGAAGAACATATTAAGCAATACAGAGAGAAATGGCGTGAATCAACTGAGATTGTTCAAGTAAAAAGAGAAGTAGAGGCTAGGCTATTTGAAATTCAGAGAGATATTAGAGCAGCAAACAAGGCCCTTAAAGAGCAGGAAGAGCAAAAGCGGCGGAGAGAGAGAATAGAGCAAGAGAAAAGCAATGCAATGATCGAATGGATGAGCTTGAAGAAGGGATTCGAACTTGTTGCTCATCAGCGCAAGCAAATATCGGACGAGATGGATAGACTTCATGAACAAAGAGAAGAAAACGAAATCTCGGATGAAGCTTATAGAAAAGGAAAAGTTGAGCAAATAGGAAAGCTTGTGGAACTAAGTAGGGTTGAATCTGATATTAAGCGTAGACTGAATGAGTTACTAGAAATAATAAAACAATAGACTGCAAGCCCAGCTCTAAGAAACTGCAGGAATTTTAGCGATATAAAGAGAAAAAGAGGGGAACCCACTGAGGGGTTCGCATCTTAGAATTTAGCTGATATAACCCTGAGCCACCATTGCATTAGCTACTTTCAAGAAGCCAGCAATATTCGCACCCAAGACATAGTTGCCTTTTTCACCAAAGAGCTCTGCGGTATCGTAGGCTGTCTTGTGTATGCTGACCATGATTTGATGCAGCTTCTGGTCCACTTCCTCTCTTGTCCAGAAGTATCGCATGCTGTTCTGGGCCATCTCTAGACCAGATACAGATACACCACCAGCGTTAGCGGCCTTGCCTGGAGCGTATAGGACATTAGCCTCTTGCATTATTTCAATGGCTTCTGGCGTAAGTGGCATATTGGCACCTTCGCCTAAAGCCATCACATTATTATCGACAAGAGCCTTTGCCTCCTTTGCATCGACTTCATTCTGAGTCGCAGAGGGTAGAGCAATGTCACAGGGCAGATACCATGGACTTTTGTCTGTATGGTACTCGACGCCCTTGAATTCTTCAGCAAATTCCTTTATTCTGCCTCTTCTTACATTCTTGAGTTCCATAATCCACTCAAGCTTCTGTTGATCAATGCCATCTGGGTCGTGTACCCAACCTGAGGAGTCACTCATTGCGATGACTTTAGCACCCATTTGAATGCACTTTTCAGCGGCATGCTGAGCAACATTCCCCGAGCCAGAGATGCAGACTGTCTTGTCCTTCAGCTCCTCATTCTTTGTCTTGAGCATTTCCTGAGTGAAATAGACAGTACCATAGCCTGTTGCCTCAGGTCTGATTAGCGACCCACCATAAGTCGGACCCTTTCCCGTTAAGACACAGGTTCCATGATTGTTGGTAATTTTGCGATACATTCCATAGAGATAACCAATCTCTCGAGCACCAACACCAATATCGCCTGCCGGTACATCAGTAAATTGTCCTACATGCTTGTAGAGTTCAGACATGTAGTTGTGACAAAAATTGCGGACCTCAGCATCAGTCTTCCCATGGGGATCAAAATCAGATCCGCCCTTCCCGCCACCCATGGGCAGTCCGGTAAGACTGTTCTTGAATACCTGTTCGAATCCAAGAAACTTCAGAACCCCAACATTCACGGTTTTATGAAATCTGAGCCCTCCCTTGTACGGGCCGATGGCTGAATTAAATTGAACTCTGAATCCCCGATTGACCTTGACCTCACCTTCTTTATTGACCCAAGGAACGCGAAACAAAATCACACGTTCGGGCTCCACTATCCTTTCAAGAATGGCATGTTCTTTGAATTTTGGATACTTTTCAATAGCGGGCTCAAGAGAGTCCAGCACTTCTTCGACGGCTTGGTGAAAGACCTCTTGACTCGGATCTTTCTCAACGACCTTGTTGTATACATTTTCAATATAGCTTTTCAATGAAATGACCTCACAAAGCTTCCACTAATAGGCGAGCTGGCAGCCGTTGCCTCTCATTGATAAATGAATCGTTTTAGGATAGATTCGCAAAAATAGCAGGAGAGAATCTATGAAGCAATGTAGTGTTTGAGGTCAAGAGAACCTAGTTTCTAGCGAGGACAATTACTCCAATAATGAGCCCTTCTTCGTTCGGCCATATCCAGTGCGTTCTCTTTCGCGCCGTTTTGTTGAACCACTGGTTGCATTGGCTAATGCAGCATTGCATTTTCTGCACAGAAGTGCGTATGTCTCGTTAACATCTACTATCTCACCACAGGACAGACATACCCACATACCGGATTGAAGCAGTTTGGTTTTTCTATAGATGGACTTTGCAATTGACTTTGTCTTATCATCCAAACCCGGAGCGATGCCAATGATTCCATCTTTGCCCCATTGGCAGATTAGTGACACCAGCGTTGTGGACATCTCTATTATAGCAGCAGTCTTATCATCGACATCCTCTGAGGGTTCTGCTTTGCGGTTCATGGACTCGTCATGAATATTGGACATTATCTCCAGAAACGCGAAGAAGGCTGGTGCAGGAAAACGATCTCTGTCTTCTGATTCCACCATTCTTGCAAGCACAGCAGATATCATCAGAGTCTGTGAATAGTTTTCTGTGAGAATCCGTTCCATTTCCTTTATGATGTCTTCTGATTTAAGTCTGAATTTGTTCGGATCCAAGCTGTTTTCTGTGGCAACTCTACGTAGCGATTTCAGTAATGGAATGCCTTTTTGTACATCAGAATTTACTCTCTGAGCTATGACTTTGTATGATATTCCTGAATCCTTTGCAATCTTACGGAGAATCTCTCGGGCTGTCAAGCTCAAGCCAAACACAGTTCCTTGGTGGTGTTATATATAACCGGTAGGCTCATTTTAAGTGTGTCAGTATTACTCATTGGATGGGCTAATTTGGGTGACTGAATGATGCTATCAGATGTAGACATACGAAATGCGATAAAGGCAAAGGATATCGTAATTACGCCATTTGATGCTGAGGCCGTGGGTCCTTGTAGTGTTGACTTGAAGCTCGATAGCGTCTTTAGAATATATAGCCCAGGAGAGCCAGTTGATTTCAAATCTGGGAATCCCGAGGACCAGCATACCAAGCTGGTAGACACGGGAGAAGACCCGTTTATGATTTTGCCAGGTCAATTCATTTTGGCCCAAACTCAAGAGAAAATCTCATTGAGCAAGTCATATGCTGGGCTTCTTGAAGGGCGATCGAGCGTTGCTAGGCTTGGAATAATTGTGCATGCAGCGGGATTAGTGAATCCAGGTACGGGACTTGAAAAGCCCAGCAAGCTGACACTAGAAATCTTTTGTGAAAATCTCAGTCCTGTCATGTTACACCCAGGAATGAAGATTGTACAGCTAATGTTTGTCCCGCTGTCACGACCGTCGAGAATGGGATACGATCAACGACCGGGTAGTCACTATGTGGGTCAAGACAAACCAGAAATAGGATAGATGGGGAAAGCCACATAAAGGAAGACCGTCCGGGAAGAAGTGGCGGATAACCATGAGAGATTACGATGTTATTCTTGCTAGTGGAGCTGAACATTTGGGGTTGAGATTCAAACAGCACGGATTCAATGTCTACAGATCAGCTCTGAATTATGACAACAAACGGATTTTTCCCAATGGCGATTTGTATGTCAGGATTCCTAGAATCTCTCGATTATCCAATCGCAAAGTAGTGGTTGTGCAGTGCTGCACAGGATCAGGTCCCGCTGAAGAAGAGTCTTACTCCACATCTGATAGATTGGTGGAATTGATGCTCATCTTGAATCTTCTTCACAATCCAGTAAAGGTTGACCAATTAAATCATAAGACCTACAAAGCAGAACCTGTTGAACCGCCTCGAAAAGTCGAAGTTGTTTTGACTTTCCAACCTTTTGCTCTTCAGGACAAAGCCTTCAAGACAGGAGAAGCAGTTTCTGCTAAATGGGCTCTTCAGTTGGTTGCCAATGCATGCAATAAAGTATGGGTAATCAATCCTCATGCACCAGAAAGTTTGGAATGGGTGGAGAACCTGGAGAGCAGGGGATTAATGGAGTATATAGACATCACTCCGCGTCTAATAGAATTTGCAGGCAGTCAGTTTGGATTTGATGACTATGTTGTCATTACACCCGATGAAGGAGGACAGGAGAGATTTGATGTTGCAGGGTTTGGAAAAAGCAGAGAAAACTCATTTTCTGTCGAGCTTCATGGTGACTTGGAAGTTAAAGGCAAGAATGTGATTGTGATAGACGATCTGACCAAGAGTGGTGGTACACTCTTAAAAACCGCGGACCGACTCAGAAAACAAGAAGCCAAGGAAATTGCTTTTGCAGTTGTGCATGCTCTTCCACTTATTGACGAAGGCGAGGAATTGCTTGAGAACTTGATTGAGAAAATCGATGGAAAAATTGTGGCTTCAAATACAGTGAAAACCGACGTATTTTGTGTGAAGAATCCAGAACTAACCTACAATGTTGTTGACTCACTAGTGAAACGATTATAGTGTTTTAACTTCACGCGAAGGTGTTCTATGCCAAAAGATGGATGCTGAACCTACTCGACATGATCTGCGGCACCAGATTTTGCAATCCACGTCTTAGATGTGAATCTTTCAACCAGATCTTTTTCTTCTAATCCATTGAGAGCCTTCACGACTTCATTCTGAGTACAACTGACACCACGAGCATTTACAATACTGGTAATTGCTGATGGTCTATGGCTGTCCTCCAAAATGGCAGACAATATTGCTTTATCAAGTTCTGATACCTCTTTACTCATGGATAATCAAACCAAGCTGGCTTGAAACATTCTTTTAAGGCTATCTCTGGCTTCAGCAGATAGCAGCCTTCGAAACCCTTTTGTTAGGCTTGAAAACCGGAAAGCTGGGATTGCATCAACAATGGCAAAGGACAGGCAATATCACATTGACATAGCACCGAATGAGATTCCCGAACGTGTCCTCTTGCCAGGTAATCCGTTTCGCGCCCAGAAAATTGCAAATGAATTCTTTGACAATCCTGAGGAGATAGCACATAAACGAGAGTATTGGAGTTTCAAAGGAACTTGGAAAGGAATTCCAGTAGCAGTTTGCTCAACTGGAATTGGCTGTCCGTCTGCGGCAATTGCCTTGGAAGAACTTGTCAAAGTCGGATGTAAGACATTCATAAGAGTTGGGACATCGGGAGCAATTGATTCATCTCTGAAGGCCGGAAATATTGTCATTTTTAGTGGTGCTGTTCGAGATGATGGCACCTCGAAGCAATATGTGCCCGTTGAGTTTCCTGCAGTGGCAGACCCAGAGATGGTGATAGCACTTACTGATGCTGCAAAGAAAAGAAATGCTCGTTACAAAGTGGGTATAGGGCATAGCAAAGATGCATTTTATAGTGAATATCCATCAATGGTTGCTGATTCTGATGCAATGGAAAGGAGATGGGATTGGCTCAGGAATTCGAATGTGCTTGCTACAGAGATGGAGGCTGCCGTGCTATTTACGTTGGGGCAGTTGCGTACAGTTAGGGTAGGTAGCGCTTGTGTCATTGTTGGTGAACCCATTGAAAAAGAAAAGGAGATCGAGGGGGAACCCAAACTTGATGACTTGGTCAGCATTGCCTTGGATGCAGCAATAACATTTAGGTGAGCCTTACTCGTATTTCGTTAGATTCCACTAAACCAAATTCGTTTCTGGAGTTTTATCTGTAGTTTCTGAATTTCAGATGTTTCAATCCCAGTATCAGTAGAAATTTGGTCAGAACTGGTCCCCATTAGATTAGTTATATTCCCAAAACCTGCGTTAAGCAACGCGTCAATTGTGGATGTTTTAACACCGATTTCGGTTAGTATGCTTTTCAATTCTGCTATGCTCTCTTCGTCGCTTTTAGGGGGTTCTATGGAAATTGCTTCCGGTTCTACTTCAGGTGTCTTTTCGGCATCGGCTCGTAACTCGGACAACTCGGTGCTTTCAGCTTCTGCTCCTAGCGATTTTACAAAAGATGGCCGCAATACAATCAAGCCGATAACAAGCATGGCAGTCAAAGCAGGGATGAGAATGATTGGTCCAATGCTGAGACCCCTCACAATTCCCTGAGCATCGATATAAGGCAGACCATTGTCAATGCCGTTGCGCAACAAATCCGTAAAAGGATCTCCTGAGAGTTCAGTCGTAATTCCTAGCCAGAAAGGTGTGAACAAGGATACTCCTCCCATTTCGAATATTAGAATCTGTTTGAACTGTTCACGGTAGGCTATGAAGGAAATAATAAGTGGTGAAATGAGAATGATTAAGGAAATTACAAACCAAACAAGGAATAGGCTCCACATACTTGCGAGGGCAGATGAATTCTCTGCAGCGGATCCAACAATCTTGATAGCGGCACTACCCAGAAAGATGACTCCCGAAAGAACAAAACCAAGCAAAACGCCAAATCCATATCTCATAGAACCTATACACCCTGCAGAACCAATGCAAGTATGCCATTCATTTGAATCTTAAAGGTGTTTTCTCAATGTCCTAATTTGCTTGAAATACCATTCGATTTTTATCGGATACAATTGATACTCATGACCATGGCAAAACCAGATATCTTCGTAGTGATTGGTACACGACCAGAGATAGTCAAGATGGCTCCCATTATTAACGAATGCAAAAGCCGGGGGACATCTCATTATGTACTTCATACTGGACAACATTACTCAAAGAAGATGAGTCAAGAATTCTTCAATGATTTGGACCTTGCAGAACCGGACAAGAATCTGAATATTGGATCGGGATCGCATTCAACCCAAACAGCAAAAGCATTGGTTGGAATAGAGAAGGAATTGATACGAGAAAGACCCGATGTTGTATTAGTGCAAGGAGATACCAATGCAGTCCTATCTGCAACGCTGGCTGCTGTAAAACTACAAATTCCCGTTGCCCACGTCGAGGCTGGACTTAGAAGCTATGATATTAGGATGCCAGAGGAACACAACCGCCGCCTAACTGATCATGCATCGGCGTACCTATTTGCCCCGACCAAGAATTCAAAGAAGATATTGGAAGATGAGTCAGTATGGGGACAGATTTTCGTTACAGGTAATACCGTGATTGATACATTGGAATCACGAATTCCTGTTGCCCGGCAACGCTTTTCCAAAAGGGAGATGAATCTACCGGATAATTTTGCCCTCCTGACGTTACATCGTGCAGAAAATGTTGATGATAAAGAAATACTGAAGGGAATCATTGAAGGCCTGATAAGATTAGATGTGTCAATTATTTTTCCCGCCCATCCAAGAACAATCTCCAGACTTAGAGCATTTGATATGCTGCAGAAGTTGGAAAAGACACCAAAAATACGCATAATAGAACCAGTTGGGTATCTTCAATTCCTCTATTTCATGGATCAAGCGTCATTCATTATTACTGATTCAGGAGGTTTGCAGGAGGAGGTTACAGCACCCTCTTTGAATAAGCAGGCGTTCGTATTGAGGACTTCAACTGAACGGCCCGAAGCCGTAGATTCGGGACACGTAACTGTTGTTGGCATCAACAAAGATGAATTTCCGCAACGCATCAAAGAGGGCTTGGATGTTCAAAGCAAGAGAAGGGAGTGCCCGTATGGAGATGGAACCGCAGCAGTCAAAATTATGGATATTCTTGAGGATAAAATAGAATAATAAAGGCCCTTTATAAACGCGCCATACTATTGGCGCCAGAAGGCTCTAAACGTCATTTCTGGATATGCTTATAAGAGGGGATTTGGATACCTTTTGATACCCATTAGTATTAGTGAGGTGTTCAATTGTCATACATTGTAAAGAAAGCAATTCAGGATTTCGCGAAGAGAAACAACATGCAGGTTGCCGGGGATTTCTACGGCGCATTGGACAAGCACATTGAGAAAATGCTCAAAGCGGCTGCCGAGCGCACAAAAGCCAATAAGCGTAAGACACTCAAGCCTTACGACCTATGATTTGTCCCTGAGCTGACCTTATAGTATATGAAGTTCGGAGGCGGTTAATCGCTTCCGGATCCTATCTTTTTCTTTCCGTCAATCTTATCAACAAACCGGCTTGCTCTCTCTAGAAGGCAAGCGGAGAAAGAAGAATGAAGCTAGTTTGCTTGACGAATGATGACGGCCCCTTTAGCATTGGACTTCAGAAACTTGCAGAGAAAATATCCGAAAGTCAGGATCTCGTAGTGGTTACGCCAAATGCGCAAAGAAGCGCAACAGGTAAGTCGCTGACACTCAATCGACCTCTTCGTGTCTTGGAAGACCACCAAGTTAATGGTTATAGGTTGGTAACTCATGATGGAACTCCTGCGGATTCGGTTGTTCTTGCGGATTCAATGCTAGATGGAATTGACCTCTTTGTATCCGGGATTAATGCAGGAGGGAATTTAGGCTATCAGAGCTTGCTAACCAGTGGAACTGTGGGTGCAGCAATGGAAGCTGCGTTGAAAGGATATCCCGCACTGGCAGTATCAATGGAGGCGACCCCCAATGATTGGTTCAACCCAAATGGCCCGAGAAGAAGCTACGAGATTGTGTGTGATATCACAATGACCGTCATCTCGAAAATCCTCAACAATGGTCTGCCCACCGGAATTGATCTGCTGAACCTGAATTTCCCGTGTGAAGTAAACAAAGACACCACCATAGAAATAACTAGACCTGCTAGAGTCAGAATGCGAAATGAAGTAGAGGAGCGGATAGACCCACACGGAAGAGCGTACTATTGGTTCCGGGGTGTCGAGGTAGATGGAGAAGAGGGGTTAGACGTTCATACAGTACTAGAAAAGCAGAAAGCTTCTCTGTCACCAATAATATTGGATTGTATATCTAAGAAACATCTGCAAGATTTGAGGACATTCATGGATTAGAAATTCTCTGTAATCCGACCCATAATTCATCAGTTTCCGGATGCTCGAATTCCTGTATTCCGTCATCCGTTATCAAAGCTCTTCTATTCTCATCAGAAACCACCTTGCCAATGGCTGTTGCTCCAATTCCAGCAGATTTTATCTTCTCTATGACGGTTGAAGTGTGGTCCTGCTTGCAAGTAATCAGCATACAGCCACTACTAATTAATCTGAAAGGGTCAATTTCAAGGAGCTCGCAGATTGCCTTTGTTGCATCGTCAATAGGTATCGATTGGTAATCAATTTCACAACCCACTGAACTCGCATCACAAATTTCATGCAATCCGCCAGCTAAGCCGCCCTCCGTCGGGTCATGCATTGCAGTCACATAACCGGTTTCGAATGCGGCAATTCCTTCATGGACAACACTAATTTGCGCTCTTAGGGACTTTCCTTGAGAGACCACTTCTGAGGGGATGGTATCTGATAGCATGTCATGACCTTCTGTGGCAAGAATAGCAGTTCCTTCTATCGCGATTGACTTGGTCATGATAATCGAATCACCAGGCTCCGCTCCCGAAGAAGTAACATACCTCCCTTCTTCAGTCACACCCATCATGAATCCAGCAACGATTGGCCGGTTCAATCCTGCGGTAATCTCTGTATGTCCGCCAGCAACACCTATTCCAAGACTTTGAGCTGCTTCATCAATTTGCATCATTATTTTCTCAATGTCTTGAACTTCCGTTCCTTCAGGTAACATGATGGAACACAGAAACCATGTAGGACGCACTCCGAAAGTTGCTACATCATTAGCGTTTACGTGCACAGCTAGCCACCCAATATCCTCAATTGAGCCTGTTATCGGGTCCGTTGCTGCTACAATGATTCTATTACCCATACGAATTAGTGATGCATCTTGACCCATTGCAGGGCCTAAGATCAAGTCAGGATGGCGCTTTCCTAAATGTGTGAATACGTGCTTCTCCAGAACCTCTCGCGGTACTTTCCCTGGTAGCAATCAATCAGTCCCCGTGCAAGTAGTGCATACGGGCCCTGTTCCTGACGTATGAAAAGTGATTTCATCGAATACCCTGTTCAGGGCTCTCAACACTCACTACGACATCAGGAAATGTGGGATTCCGTATGCAGATATCGCTCTACGGGGTTGCTAATAATCTAATCGAGACGGCATTATTCAGATTGGCTGTAGATATCATTTCTGCAGATAGGATTATGCCTCACGAAGATTGGTAACGCTCATTCTTGTCTTAGATTCGATTGCAGCTAGAATAGCACCAATCACGGATTCAGCTTTAATGAGTTCCCTGGAGAGAAAGGCGTGTCCACCACTGGCCCGTGCAATAATATACGCACCGAATGTTTTTCGGAAAGCGGGAACTGATAGAATAGTTTCCATGACATCGTTATATCCGTCTTTTTTCATCCTAAGGAGAGCTGCAAGCTCCATTGCATCGTGAAATGGCCTTTTTAGAAATTTTGAGAAATTGGCTTGGTCATAATCAACACTTACTGTCGCAACTCGTACTTTTTGCTTCCTAAGAATCCGTGAAGCGCGCACCAAGTCTCTAATGGGTGTATATCTTTCATGCCCAGGTCCAGCGGACTGAGCCAACGGAATATTCGGATTGAAGTCTGAGATGACTATGACCAATGGCTCCATTAGGTCGTTTCTCATTCGTTCGCGCTTTATTGTTTCTAGTGATTTCACCAAACCATCGGCCAGCGGTGTTAGACCAGAAATGCGCAGCTTAGCAAGCGACCGATAGACCTTATTCCAGTTGGTTGTCGGTGCTTGAATCTCTATGGCTCCACTGTCTTTGAAGGCAATAATCCCAACTCGGTCCTTTGAGCCCCTTGTTTCTCTTTCGATTCTTTCAACCAATTTGCGAACTTCTGACATGCTTCTCTTCATCGAGAGACTCACGTCGATAACGAGTATGACGGTCAGAGGAGTCTTTCCAGTAAATACGGTTTCCCTGATGTCTTCAGCCTTAATGGAAATGCCTTTACCCTCTCTATTTTTGCCTTCGCGAATTGCAGCTGCCAACAATGTGGAGGGGAGATGAATGTTTGATAGATCGCGGTGGGGTCTGCGTGATCTAGTTGGGCGTCCATGTTTCTCGGTTTCAGATGCCCTTAGACTCCCTGTGGCTCTTGATCTGACCCGTTTGTCACTCCATCCACCTGATGACACCTTCGATTTTACCATCGCTCGAGCCTTTAGCTTCTCAGGATCAAAGAGAGGCTGCCCGGAATCCATATCGGGGGTCTTAACGAAGAATCCATCGTCTAGTGCAAGAGGAGTTTCACGTATATCAGATTTAGATCCGGTGACCTTAGACTCCGCTTTTGCCTCATATGGTCTCGTTGCTGTCCCCCACTCATCGCCGGGTTCTGGCACTGCCTTGCCGGGTTCTACAGTATCAATTCCAGCTGCAGGTCCACCTTTTCTATTCATCATTGTTCGAAGCCATCGTCGAATCAAGAGGAAAATAAGAGGGATGTATAGAATGGAGTTTATGATAATCAATGGAGCGGGGGGAAATGTTCCAGGGGAAATCCCAAACAGGAAATTGATGGGGCTAAAAGCCACCCAAGCAAAATATGAGAAAACTACTATCATCATTATTGCGAGAATCGTTCCTTTGATAGGATTGGCTCTTGGATTTCTTATTTTCTTCGGAGTTTTTTTTTGCCGTTTGCCATATCAGTTTCCGCAACTGTTGACTGACGACCGAATTTGCCACCACTCATCCTGGGCCCGGATTTGTCTTCTGATTCCTCAGTCATTTCTGTAGGTGATTTTCTCTTGCCCGTTTTCTTGGCGACTGCATGCGCCCTCGATATGGATTCGTCAATCTCTGAAGCTGAAGGTGGTTCTAAGAGACCACCACGTCTGGTACGATGGCTTAGTGCCAGCTGAGAGGCTAATTTCATGTCCTCAAGACTTACTTCTTCTCTCCCATAAAATGCTGCCAAGGAAATTGCAGCTTTGCTGATAATGATATCTGGACGAACACCGTCTACTTCTAATGCATCGCAGGCCATTGCAATGGCTCTTAATTTGGCATCAGGTAAGAATATCGAGTCCAGTAGTCCTCTTGCCTGAATAATTTTGTTTCTTAACTTGTTTTGCTCTTCTGACCATCTCTTTGAAAAGGCATCAGGGTCTTTTTCAAACGCCAGATTTCGTCTTACCAGTTCCATTCGCTCTCCAATACTATGGTTTCCTCCAACTGATACATGAAGAGGAAATCTATCTAGAAGCTGAGGACGCAATTCTCCCTCTTCGGGATTCATCGACCCCATTAGAACAAAATCAGAAGCATGTGAGATTGAGATGCCTTCACGTTCTATCACATTCACCTTTGTGGCCGCTGCATCAAGAAGGTCATCAACTAGGTGGTCAGGAAGAAGATTTACTTCATCAACATACAGAACGTTTTGATGTGCTTCCGCGAGAATTCCAGGTTTTAGAGCTTGAATTCCCTCCTGTAAGACTTTTTCGATATCAAGCGAACCCACAAGGCGGTCTTCTGTAGTCGATAGAGGGAGATTCACTACCCTCATCTTCCGCGTTGTGGTTTCTAATTCCTCGCCACTCTCCGATCGTGCGCGGCATTCAGCGCAGAGCGCATCACGATTGTTCGGATTGCAGCCGAAACGACAACCCTGCACCACTTCCACCTCAGGTAGAAGGTCGGCAAATGCCCTGACGATAGTAGTTTTTCCTGTCCCCTTAGGACCGGAAACCAGAACGCCACCAATCCTTGGATTGACCCCATTTAACAATAGGGCCAACTTCAGGCGCTCTAGGCCAACCAATGCAGTGAATGGTAAGACCACCCTTTCACCGGTTTCCAGTTCTAATGCCTCCAAATTCAAAAAAGCACAGACACATATAACACTGAGGATAGAAGTAAAGATGGGGTTATTTGGTGTTTACACGACTGACTCATCTTGAATGTCCCGCATGTGGTAGAAATCATTCCATACGGAGAGATGTTTCATATTGCGTATGTGGGTCACCTCTTTTTGCAAGATATAACATGAAACTGGTTGTAGAAGCTGCTCAGGCTGATCAGTTTCCATCCAATGAGAACTCTTTGTGGCGGTATGCTGATTTACTTCCTGTTGGATCACCGTCAAGCATAACCAGCTTAGGAGAAGGCTGGACACCTCTCTTGTTTGCAAATAGACTTGGAAAGCATCTGGGGCTTCAGAATCTTAGAATCAAAGACGAGGCTAGAAATCCAACACTTAGTTTCAAAGACAGGGGTATGTCTGTTGCAATATCAAAACATCTAGAGCTTGGATCCACAAAATTCGCGTTGCCTTCAGCTGGAAACGCAGCAGTTTCGGCATGTGCATACTCCGCAGCAGGAAATGCAGAAACAGATATCTTCCTACCAAAGGACACGCCTAAGCCTTTCTTTGAAGGGTGTAAGATGTATGGAGGGAAAATTCACGAAATCGATGGCAATATTTCAGATTGTGGAGAGGCGATGGCAAGGGCTGGAGAGGATTGGACAAATCTCTCCACTACCAAAGAGCCGTTCCGTGTGGAAGGGAAAAAGACACTAGCATTTGAGATTGGAGAACAGTTGGATTGGAATATGCCGGATGTCATTGTTTGCCCTACTGGTGGAGGGACAGCAATGCTTGGAATATGGAAAGGTATTGAGGAATTGAAGCAAGTCGGATTGATCGAACGCAAGACACCACGAATATTTGCTGCACAAAGTGAAGGTTGTGCACCGATAGTAAGGGCATATGAAAAGAATTCGGGGAACATAGAACCATGGACTGACGCAAAAACCTCTGCCTTCGGACTGAGAGTTCCATCCCCTTTTGCAGATAGACTGATAATGAGGATTATCAAGGAGTCGAACGGCGGAGCAGTTGCAGTAGCTGAGGCAGAGATTAAACCAATGCTGAGACTAGTCCCTAGAATTGAAGGAATTGACATATGTCCGGAAGCCGCTGTAGGGTTTTCAGGGCTGAGGAACTTGGTTGAGAGTAGTATTGTGGACTATGATGAAGAAATTGTCGTGTTGAATACTGGCTCCGGTATGCGATATACTTGAGCAATGGAGGATTAAGCCATCGCGATTGAGAATATCTAAATGAACTCAAGGACTAATTCTCAAGAATATATCTGAGTATCGCTCTCAAATCATTTCCAGGCACAACTACATCAGCTGCTTTTGCCACTTCTTCGTGTTCCGGATTGAATGCAATAGAGAGACCCACAACTGAGAAGGCACTGATGTCATTCTTGCCATCTCCTACAAATGCAGTTTCTTTAGGAGCAACGCCGAAATCATTGAAGACTTGTTTCAGCTCTTCTGCCTTTCCACCCCAGCCAACGATAACATCAACTTCTCCAGTTAGGTTACCATCTTCGTGGTGGATCTTGTTTACCATAACGTAGTCAATTGCTAGACGCTCAGCTATTCTATTGGCCAATAAATCGATGCCTCCTGAAAGAACAGCCACATCGATAGAATTTCTCTTTAGTTCCTGAATTGTTTCTCGGGCTCCAGGGACCAGCTGAGTTTCATCAGCAATCCGTTCAACTTCTGCCAAGGGTTTTCCCTTCCAAAGGCCAGCATCTAAGTCAGCCCACTGCTGATAGTTGATTTCACCTGCAAAGTACCGATCGTAGTATTCTTGTCCCTCTTCATTGGTGCCAAATACTTCATGAAGCCGCCACCACGAGCTGGCATGAGTTGTTAGGGTGCCATCTAAATCAAATACAACCAAGCGTATGGGCATGAAGGACTCTCCATTATCTAGTTTATGCTCAGCTCTCGGCTTCTCGCTCTTTCTTGGCTTCTTCTTCGAGATTAGCTAGCAATTCATCGATTCTTTTCTCTTCGGTTACCTTTTCCCTTTCTGATTTCTCTTTTTGCTCTTCTAACGGGGGTAAAACGCCTTCTTTCTCTAGAAGAACCTCTGCCTCCATCTCCTCAAGTTGTTTCTCGATCCGCTCATCAGATTCGAGCGAAGTCCCAGATGTTGAGATATCTTCTGACAACAGTTCACCTGCAATCGAGATATGCTCAAAGGAATCGGACAGCTTGTCCAGTTGCTGTTGTATTTCAGTCGGACTTAGCATCTTTCTTGCAGACTGAAGGGCCTGATTTGCAATTTTGAAGGCACGGAGAACCTCAGCTTGGTCTTTGGCTTCTTCAAGATTTAGAAGTGCTGTCTCCAATGTTAGAAATTGTTGTTGATAGCGGTTTCTTCTATTCTCTAAGTCAACTACAATAGATAGATGAGAACGAGCGCCAGAGCGGTTGCCATTTTCCATAGCGTCCTTGGCCTTCTTCCGCTCTTCGGCCATTCTGGTTTCTAAGCGTCGTATCCTCAGAGTCAAGGCATTCATACTGCCCTTTATTTCTAAGATACCACGTTCTGCATCAACCTTCTTCTTACCACTTAAGAAACCCATTGGTTATACCGCACCAGCCCATACATGAGGATGTCATATTCTCACGTATTTAAAGAATTGTAAGAGAAACTAATATCATAGGGAAGCATATTTCAGCTCTTTGGAGAGTTGAATTAGAATGTCCTTGCTTGATATTGCCAAAGAAGCAGCAAAGAATGCTAGAAAACTAGTTCTTGACAATTTGGAGAATGCTTCCGAATTGACGGGGGAAGAGAATCCGTTCGGTGATGCGACTTTGCTTCTTGATAAACAAGCAGAAGACATGATAATTGAGGTTCTTCGGGACTCAAAATACGACTTCACAATCCTAACAGAGGAGGTTGGAGAAATCGACATTTCGGAAAATCCAGAATATGTTGCAATAATTGACCCCATAGATGGATCAACCAACTTATCGAGAGGGATTCCTCTTTGTGCAGTTGGAATTAGCATAGCGCCATTCAATGGTCGTTTGACGAGCTCTGATGTCGAACTTAGTGTAATAACCTCAATTTTCAGTGAGGAAGAATACGTGGCAGTTGCTGACAAGGGAGCAAGATTGAACGATAAGCCAGTCCGACCATCCTCAAGAAAACTTCCTGAAAGGGTGATTATATCCTATGATACAAAGAAGGCTCTGAAATCGGATTTCGGGCCAGCATCATTAGGGGCACTACAGCAAGTATATGATATGAGAAGAACGGGAGCTAATCTTCTAGACCTCTGCTGGACAGCCGCTGGAAAACTCGAAGCAATGGTTGATATGCGAAGTATACTCCCTGTAGTCCATGTGTCTGGTACACATATGGTTTTGGAGGCGGGAGGAGTCGTAATTGATGAATCGGGTGATTCCTTTGAGATTCCACTGGATTTGGACCACAGGATGAGTTTCATCGCTGCAAATACAAAAGAATTGGCTGAAACGATTCTAAGAGGATTTCACTGTGAGTAACCGAACCAAAACTTAGTTGCATCTAACATTTTATAACCCATCTGAATTCCTCAAAACTAGAGGTTGCATTCATGTCACAGCCAAAGCTCGAAATTCCTGAAGAAATCCAAGAAGCAATGAAAGATGTGAAACATAAGATTGTAGTTCTTTCTGGTAAAGGCGGTGTCGGAAAGACAACTGTGGCCACTAACTTAGCGATGTCGTTTTCAAAACAGGGATTATCTACAGGCTTAGTCGATGTTGATATCTACGGTCCGAACGTACCGAAGCTACTTGGGTTAGAAGGACAGCATCCTGTTGCAGAAGAGAATAAGATTCATCCAATTGAAGGGCCGCTCGGAGTCAAGGTCATGAGCATGGGTTTTCTACTAAGAAACGAAGATGATGCAGTTGCATGGAGAGGTCCTCTTGTCGCAAGAGCGATTAGTCAGTTTCTATCAGATGTGAAATGGGGAAAACTAGACTTGCTGGTGGCTGATTTGCCCCCAGGCACGGGTGATGAAATTCTCAGTATCCTTCAGTCCATTCCTGACATTGATGGAGTGGTTATTGTGTCTACTCCGCAGGAAGTCGCTGTTCAGGATGCAAGGCGGGCAATTCAACTGGTGAATAAAATGGGCGTTCCTGTCTTGGGAATCATCGAGAATATGAGTGAATTCGTCTGTCCTGAATGTGGAAGTTCGTACAAAATCTTTGGTGGCGGGGCGGCGAAAGAGGCAAGTGAAAGATATGAAGTTGACTATCTTGGATCACTCCCTCTAGATCCCAGAGTCACAACAGCAAGTGATAGAGGGACTCCATTTGTTATTCAGGAACCGGATGCTTTGGCTGCAAAGAGATTTGAAGAGATTGTAACCAAGCTAAAGGAGAAAATCCGAGCTTAGTGACAAATTAATGAAGCCTGCAGCAATTCAACTTAGCCTCTCAAGTGAACGACCAACTTTATGTGATATGTTGCTATTAGAATAGCCAGGAGATGAATTTATTCAGCACGTACATCTAGGGCTATTGGTTAATTTGAGCGAATTAGTGGTAACTGTTTCGATTGCATACCTTCTCGCACCAGAGCTTCGGTTTCTCGGAAGGGGATTCACTAACAAATCTCAGTCAAATATGAGTAAGATACAAAATCCATAGTCAGCCAGATGAATTGAACCCCTAAGGGAGGGCTCTGACTTGTTCCGATATTTGTAGCGCAGTACGGCTCTATTCGGCTTCATCGACGATTGTCGCTTCGGTTCCTGAAGAGGTCGTATCGCTCGTCAAAAGGAGTCTTGAAACATACAGATATCCAAGTACAGAAGATATGCAGCCAAGTCCCAAGGTGATCAACACAGCACCAGCTGGGCCGAACCAGGCAACAGGATTTACAAACAATTGGGCTGTGGGAGTGCCAAAAATCACCTGTTGAATCCACATGGGAACCACAAATGCTAGTGGCAGACAAATAATGATGAGCAGAATAATTGACGCTATGATTTCCGCGGTGTAAACGAGAATTCTTCGAATGGTACTATCTACTGCTTTTCTGGCACCTGACAAATCGTATTCCTCTGGTTTGCGGGAGCTTTACCTTCCTTTTAACATTTGCTGGAAAACGACGCAAAAACCGGAGAGTAAGTAGGAGCTCACAGGTTAAGCATTTGCCGGTGCTTTCAACTAATGAATCTGAGAGAGATACTGTAGCGGATTCCTGTGAGCTCGTACATAATATTACTTCATATTATTTAATATAAGGTTAGTCGTTGTAGGTCCAGGATGCTGTGTGTAGAAACCGAATTCAAAATAACCTTAGAATAAAGAGCATGATTTGGTCATAATGCGATAATAACAAAATCGTGATCGGGGGCCGGAGAACGTTGGAAGGAGGAGAGAGAATGACACTCTTTGAGAGGATGGCCCCCGAGC
>CAZYLT010000004.1:49531-235683 GCA_964648855.1 uncultured archaeon | reverse complement strand
GAACTGGACCCACTTTCTTACCGGTACCTGCATATGCATTAGCGGCTTCTTTGGGATCGCCAAAGCGTTCAATGGCCATCATAGCAGACCCATGTGTCATTCTCCCATCGCCCAATCTTTGAGATTCTTCAATCAGATGGGTTCTCATTTCAACTAGTGTTTCTTCACTTCCAACCGGAAGATATACTCTTACTCGTTCTAGATACTTATCAATCAAATCTTTAGGCGAATCGCCCATTAGAATTCAACTCCTTTCATCAACTTATTCATTTCTTGGGATAGTATAACCCAGGTTTCCATCATCATCTCAAGCGCGCTCAGACCGGCTGAGGTCAGTTCATAATATTTCTTTGGCTTTGAGGGATCATCATAATTCCATTCACTCGCAAGAAGGCCTCTCTTCTCGAGTCGGCGCAGGAGAGGGTAGACTGTACCCTGTTCAAGCTGTAAAAATGAAACACGCTCACTAAGTTGTCTAACAATCTCATAACCGTAAGCCTCCTGTTCTTCAAGAACAGCCAGAATGGCAAGAGATGCTGCGCCGCGTTTGACTTCTTTAGACCAGCGGTCAAACTCGTCGAGTGCCTTCTTTGGGGCACCATTTTGATTTGGGTGTGTAGTATTATTCATTATATATCACCAGTCACTGTGTGTTATATACTGTATGATATACAGTGATATATCTTATAGCAATATAAATGTTGCCAGCTGTGCATAATTTCACCCCATTCTCGATTTGAGATACAGTCATATTTGACCTAATAATTTGACTGAAGAAGAACTGAAAATCTGGAGCGGCTATCTGCGAAGGATTAATCCAACTGACATTGTAGCATGACTTTTCCGAAGACATCCTGTCCTAGACACTTGTCACATCTAATGCATTCAACCTCATCCTGACCCTCTTTCAGTTTTGTAACCAATGTAGGCTCGCGGATAAAAGGTCGGCTCATACTAACAATGTCAACTAAATCTCTCTCAATTGCTGCTTCCATTGTTCTACGCTGACAAAATCCATTGACCACTGCCATTGGCATGGAACCGGTACGTTCTCGAATCTGGGCGGCGTGCCCCGCAAAGGCAACTTGGCTGAACATAGCATGTTCGTGTTTCGCACGAGATCTGAGTTCTTGTTTTCGTCCAATGCCGCCCCCACTAATCTCTATGAGGTCAATTCCCTTCTCATCCATCATTTGGGCAACCTGAATACTGTCTTCTACAGTGAATCCATTCGGGCTGAAATCGTCGCTATTGAGTTTGAGCAATACTGGGGCATTGGCCACTCTTCTACGAATCTCATCATATACTCGGATGAGAAGGTTCGTTCTATCTCTGAGTTTCCCTCCCCATTTGTCATCTCTGGTGTTTACAAGTCTACTCAGGAATTGACTGATTAGGTATCCATGTGCACCATGGATTTGAATGCCGTCAAAACCGGCCTGCAAAGCTCTCTCAGCGGCACTACCGAATGCTTCAATGATTTCTTCGATTTCATTGTCTGTTAGCGCCCTAGATTGCCAGCCGGCTCCAGTATACTCGCTTGGCCCAGCAAGGTCCTTCTTTTGATTCATGCCAGCATGATTCAGCTGAGCGACAATCTTCCCGTCATGCTCGTGGATTGCCTTTGTAATCTCCGTCAATCCGGAGATGTGCAAATCGTCACTTATTCCCGCCATGCCTTGATGTGCCTTGCCACTCTCTAAGACATAGAGATGTCCCTTTACAATGAGTCCTGTGCCGCCTTTAGCCAGTTCTGAGTACAACTCAACAATAGCAGGACGAATTGTTCCATCGGGCCTTGAAAAGGCAGAAGTTGTAGCGCTACGCATGAGGCGATTTTCCAGTTGCATTGATCCAATTGTGATGGAGTCAAAGAGAATAGACATATGTCGAGTCTGAATGGGAGCACCTTAGAAGGTTATCGAAATGTGTTATCCCCCGCGGGCAGAGTCTAATTCAGGGAGAATTCTGTACAAGAACCTGTAAAAGCATGGAATCGTCAATTCCCCCTTCAAGAGGAAATACGGGCACCGCATTGTTGACCGGTGTTTCTGATGATTATAAGCTCTTTCTCATGTCTTTCAAAATATTGTCAAGAGACTCAATGATATCTGTAGGGACAAACTGGAAGTTGTCACCTTGCACGGCCCTGTTATACATTCTCAGGAACTTGAAGGGATTCTTGCACAAATCAATTATCTCTTGGCGAGGTACATCAATGGAAGAGTCCATCTTTTGGACCATTCTTCCGCTTACAAAGTGGCCAATCGGATGACCTTCACCTTTCATATCCAAGGCAAAGGCTTCGTAGTAATCCACTATTTTGTCAATATCACCATCGATTATTGCACGAAGTAGTTTCACGAGCCGTTCAAATAGGTCATTCCAGTCTTGCTCGTATTCCTCTATGATGGAGTTGTGTACACGAATTAGCTTTGAATCACCATCTATCTTCGAAATTGCTGCTGGAGAACAGAAGGCGTTAGCCAAACCCTCCGATGCCAAGTACGCAAATATGTCAAGAAACCATTTTTCACGGGTATCTTCCTCTTCGCTATGTTCCTTTACGAGAGGGTGTTGTTTCCACCAATACTCGAATCCGTTATGATGAAATTCATGTTCGAAGAATCCTGGCTCAAGAGATGTTGCATCAAGCAAGACCAAAGATAGGAATATTTTGTCTTCCCGATACATTCCTCCATTGAAGCCATCTATCGTTGCAAAAACTTGAGTTCTGAGCTTGGTTTCCGGAGGCAAGAATTCAAGAGCGCTTTTACCAACCTCCGTCCATTCGAATTGACGAAGGACTTGAATGGATTTTTGAAGACGCTCTGTGTCATCTAGTGCTACTCGTAACCCAAAATCGATTCTCTCAGCCCAATCGTTTAGATTCCCAGGGGATTTCTTATGTAGAGCCTTCAGAATTTTTCGGAAGGTCCTATAAACACGTTCAATCCAATTATCATACGCGGACAGCCATGCCGCAATATCAGGATTTTCGACAATCTCGTCGATTTCATTGGAAGTGAGTTTTCTTCCCGATTTGACTTTCTTGGCTTTGTCTAGGAGCAATTGTGCGCCTGAAGAGTGGAACCTAATGCTCATGATGAGAACTCCTTGATGTTGATAATAGCAACTAGAAATCATTCTTTCGGTTTCTGCTGAATGTGGAAACTACACTTAGTCGACCCATTTTGCAAGCGAATAGAAGACATAGCTTGAGAACAGGAAGGGAATGAATAAGAAGATGTATTCAAGAGCTGTGAATATGCCAAAGGAAGCAAGAATGAAGAAGATGCCACTCCAAGACAGCTCTGATCCGAATGAATAGTCATATCCAAATCGCACCAGAGTCAACCCGCAGAGCATCAGAAAAAGAGAGGCAGAGAATACAAGGAGCAATTCTATGACGGAGGGGGGCTGCGTTAAGGTTTCAGCTAGAAGAGCTGGCCAGATGTAGTCCGTTTGTCCCATAAGCCCGTTCTGGAGAATATAGCATAGATAAAAAATGCAAGTCAACAAGCCAACTTGAAAACTACGATAGCCAAATACAGATTTTAGACCCATATGAAGACCGAAGAAGCCGAGGCCTGTCAGGAATATTGCTGACAAAGTCATGGCATTTAGAATCAGAGTACGAAACGGAAGACCTACACCCAATAACTCTGATGTGATTAGTATGACAGTCCTCGCTGTTCCAAGACCGCCTCCAACTATACCTGCTATGAATAGTTTAACCTCATTTGAGGCGCTCACTTGGTTGTCCATGTAGTTCATACCAAATCAAGCCATGTAATTTCTTTCTTGACGTTCAGTTTTTTTGAGTGTTTTCTCTGAAAACAATCAGAGAAAGATAGTATTTTTGTTCAACAATGCTCAGCACTTATGCTTCATAGAAATGCTTGCATATCTAGATGGCATCAGTTACAATCTTCTCTGCCCACCTCTGAGCTTCAATGGCATCTCTGTAATCAAATTCAGGTTCCTCTCTTCCCAAACAACATTGAACGAAGTGATGAATAAGTTGCCTGTGGCCCCAACCTCGCGCTCCCTTTGGTTTGAGCTTCCATTGCTCCCTCTTGTCATCCTTTCCGCAAAGAGTCACGGTGTCATTCCATTCAACTACTAGAGCTTTTCCATTATTTCCAAAGATTTCGAACTGGCTCGTGTCTTGACCTTTTGCAACAGTGGACCCATAGATCAGATTCCCTACAACACGGTTCTTGAATCTGATAATACCCACAGTCTGATATCCCTTGAAATTATCAATACCTTCGATTGGTACGTAGTTGGCAGCCCAACACGCATTCTCAATCTCGGTGTCAAAGAACCACCTGAACATATCTAGAGACCATAATGACAATGTATAGTCTGGATACCCTCCACTTCGATCCTTATCCCATGCCCAAGAAGATGACGGCCATTGTTCAGATAATTCCTCAGCTGCTATAAATTCTCTAAAGGTGATTGCGATTGGGTCGCCAATGGCACCGGTTTCAAGAATTTCTTTTGCCTTCACATAACCTGGGCATCTCCTGAAATTCAGAACGGGCATGAGAATCAAACCTTTCTTCTTAGCCAACTTCCCTAATTTCTCTGCAGCGTTGAGTTCAGGTGCAATTGGCATTTCCAAGTAGACATTCTTGCCCCCCTCAAGTGCTTCCTTTGCCATGGGATAATGGAAGGGTGTTGGAGTTGCAACACATACCGCATCAATCTCAGGATTGCTGCATACTCTACTCCAATCATAGTATATTTTGGTTCCATACTTCTCTTTCAGCTTGGTTGCTTTCTTCTCGCTTTCCCGTCCTTTTCTCGCAACAACCCCCAAAAGCTTAGAGTTGTCAACTTTTCTAAAGGATGGGACGTGCGCTTGCCATCCCACAAATCCGAGGCCCGCACAGACGGTTTTGAGAGGCTCATCTGTCATTTCTCATACACTTCTCCATTCACTATCTAATCAAACTCAATTAGCATATGCGCTGCTAAACTTGTCTTCCTTGACTTGAGAGATTCTGAAGCTTTCTCTTTTTGAATCTTGACCAGATTCCATCGAAGCATTCACTGTTATTCTCTCCTGTAGAGCTGATAGCCACATTTCTAAAAAATTAGGTAAAAGAAAAATCGTGGATGTTCTAATCTGTTGAAACACTTGGCAAGCCAGATAACAGACCAACTATCTATGTGGCATTATAATTCGAGGAGAAGCCCATGAAAGATGAACGGAGAGCCTAGGGCTCTCCGCAAGATGGCCTTAATGAATTCAGCTGCTCGGAATGGTGAAAGTGCGATTGACGGGGGTGAGCTCTAAGTCAACCACGGGAGTATCAAATGTCGGGGGTGTTACCTGAATCGAGATGACTATAGTCAAATGAAACTCGCCCGTCATAGAAATGCCTTCGTCTGGACCCAAAATAGTATTCACCTGTTTTTCTCCAGTTCCTTGCATCTGTCCGGGATTCAGAGTAAAGGTTATAGTTTGATTGGATGGCGTAGTCAGTGTAAATTCTATAGTTATCTGAACATTCGCAGGAGTATTTGAGTCCGATTCGCTTGTTTCGGTTCTGCCTGTGACACGTGATAGTGCATATTCGTAGGAACTCTGAGAACTGACTTCAATCTGTACCTGTGGAAGCCCAATATCGAAACTCGGAACCTGTGCCGGATTGAATCTTGAAGAACCTAATACACTGCTAATGCCTAGAGTCATACTGACATCGGCAACCTGTACTTCCAATCCGTACATCGCAACTGGGGCAAGTGCGATAGCACCGACTATTATAACGATTACAGCGACTGCTTTCTTATTCATATTGCGTATTCTCCATGCTAATTAACTATTGACAATGCCCAGTTATAAGTGAATTTATGTGATATTTGTATATTTGACGTGACCCCGTCATCTCGCTATAGGCACCAGCTATTGTTTGGCATCTAGATTGGTACCTCGCGCCTGAAATAAGACTGTCTTGACTGTTTATAGAGGTTCGAAATGAAAAAATAAAGAAAGATGAGGGCGGAATGGACCGCCCCTATGCTATCTATTCTACTTGCGCTCTTTGATGAGAGTTTCAACAACTGTTGGATCAGCCAAGGTGGTTGTATCGCCCAAATCTTCAATCTGACCCGCTGCAATCTTCTTGAGGATTCTCCTCATGATTTTGCCGGACCGGGTCTTGGGGAGGGAATCTGCAAACTGGATTTTCTCCGGAGTCGCGATGGGACCTATCTCACTGCGTACATGCTTCTTCAGCTCTTGGACGAGAGCCTCATCGCCTTCTATACCAGACTTCAGGGTAACAAAGCAATAAATGGCCTCACCCTTAATGTCATGCGGCATTCCAACGACAGCGGTCTCTGATACCTTTGGATGCTTAACTAGGGCGGATTCGATTTCAGCCGTACCGAGCCTGTGGCCTGATACCTTAAGTACATCATCGATACGTCCCATGATGAAAAAGTAACCATCTTCGTTGAATCTGGCACCATCACCAGTCATATACATTGGATGACCAGTTTCAGGATTCTTGTATTGAGCCCAGTAAGTATTGACAAACCGCTCATGGTCACCATAGACGGATCTCATGAGACCAGGCCATGGTTTTTTGATACAGAGATAACCGCCCTCATCAGCACCAAGCTCTTCACCCTCAGCATCCACAATTATTGGATCGATGCCGAAGTATGGGAAGGTGGCACTGCCAGGAATGGTGGCATCTGCACCGGGCAATGGAGTGATAACTACACCGCCAGTTTCGGTCTGCCAATAAGTATCAACAATAGGACAATTTTCCTTGCCAACAATCTCATGATACCATGTCCAAGCGGCGGGGTTAATTGGTTCCCCAACTGTACCCAATAAGTTCAAGCTAGAAAGATCGTGTTTCTCCACGGGTTCCTCGCCATATCGCATTAAAGCTCGAATGGCAGTGGGTGCCGTGTAGAACTGATTGACCTTCCAGCGTTCAACCTCTAACCAAAATCGGTCTACATCAGGATAGGTTGGTACGCCCTCAAACATCATGGTTGTCGCTCCAGCAGAAAGTGGGCCATAGGTGATGTATGAGTGTCCAGTAATCCAGCCAATGTCAGCTGTACACCAGTAGACATCACCAGGATGCCAATCAAAGATGTTCAGGAAAGTGTGGGTTGTGTATACCATATATCCGCCCACTGTGTGAAGAACACCTTTTGGCTTGCCAGTTGAACCTGAAGTATATAGGATAAACAGGGGATCTTCAGCGTTCATCCATTCCGGTTCACATTCGTCGTCAACCTTTTTCATCTCTTCATGATACCAGACATCTCGATCGTCATCCCAAGGGATGTCCAGACCGAGGCGCTTGACGACGAGTACTTTCTCAATTAGGTCAAGACCTTCTACTGCGTCATCAGCACCCGCCTTCTGTTGGATAGTTTTGCCACTGCGGTAATAGCCGTCTGCAGTGATGAGGATTGTACCTTCACAATCAAGGATTCTATCCCTAACTGAATCAGAGCTGAATCCACCGAAAACTATACTGTGAACCGCCCCAATGCGTACACAAGCCAGCATGAGAATTGCTAATTCAGGAATCATTGGGAGATAGAATGTGACTCTGTCACCCTTTTCTATACCAAGATTCTTCAGCACATTTGCTGCCTTACTGACTTCAGATAGAAGCTGTTGGTACGTGTATGTTCGTGCCTCTTCCAAGGGTTCGCCCTGCCAAATAAGTGCCACCTGATCGCCTTTGCCTGCCTCGACATGTTTGTCTAGACAGTTGTAGGCCATGTTGGTGACCCCATCTTCAAACCAGGTGAAACGGGCGCTCTCGGGGTCCTTCCATTCAAAGCCCTTAGTAGGTTCTTTTTTCCAATAACATAATTCTTTTGCGATTTTCAGCCAGAATTCGTCAGGTTTCTCAATAGACTCCTTCCAGAGCTTCATTCGTTCTTCATGGCTTTTGATGTAAGCCTTTTTGACAAAGCTCTTAGGAGGTTGAAACAGACGTTCTTCTCCTGAAACTACTGTAATTTTATCTTCTGACATTCTTGGTCACCAAGAAGCGTCGATGCTTTTTGTAGCCGCGCAAAATTCCGAGATAAAAAGCTTGTCCAACACCACATTTCATAGAAAAGATATGGCCTCTTGCAGAGGGTTAGGCCTATTCGTGTTTCGAATCAGTGCAAGATTTAAGAAAAAAAGGAGAGAAGGGAAGAAAGATGATTTCTTCCCGTGAATTCAGTTCACTAGTTATTACCCTTCATCTTCAAGATGATGGTTAGTATAACAGCCAGGATACCAAGGATACCAGTGGTTACAAAAGCTAGGAAGTAACTTCCCGTGAAGTCAACAAAGGACCCTGCAACCAATGCACCTACTATGCCTGCAATGCCGTAGGCGGTGAACATTACTCCGTAGTTCTTGCCTACATTCTCAGAGCCAAAGTTATCAGCTGTTGCGGACGGGAATAAGGCAAAATTACCGCCAAAGCAAAAGCCAATGACAGACGCAATTCCAGTGATTGATATCCACATTCCTTCTTCAGCGGGTAGCGTCACCATGTATCCAAAAGTGAACATCGCAACCGCAAGCACAATGAACATGAGCATCATGGTCATAACTCGGCCCAATTTATCAGATACTGAACCCCAAAAGATTCTGCCTGCAGCATTGAATATCGACATGATGCCTCCAATGGCAGCACCAAGACCGAGGGGTACGACAAGCGGATCAACCTCTGCAGCTGCACTCTTCACGTTGCCGAGAGTCATAAGGCCTGCTGTTGCAGCGAAAATAAAGGCAAGCCAGAGCAACCAGAATGTGCCAGTGCGAATCATTTCGCCAGGAAGCATTCCACTGCCAGACCCATCAGCAGTTGTTTCAGGAGGAGTATATCCCTCTGGGGTCCACCCCTTGGGAGGTTCAACAAGGATTTGAGCTCCTAATACAACACCGATTAGATAGACGACACCGAGAATAAGGAAGGGTTGACCAATACGACCGCTAGCCATTTCAATCAAATACTGTTCAACATAGAGGAATATTAGGGCACCACCGCCGAAGCCAGCTACAGCAATCCCTGAAACGCTTCCCTTCTTATCCGGAAACCACTTGACTAGAGCGGCTATGGGACAAACATACGCAAAACCAATGCCAGCACCACCAATTATACCGTAGGTGACGATCAAGTATAGTGTTCCCATCATTTCGTTGAGTGCCAAGGTATCAATGAATGAAGCCAGAATATATCCAGCACCTAAAAGAATGCCACCAAACGTGGCTACTTTTCGCGGTCCAATATTATCCTGCCAACGGCCTGCTATCACCATGAATATGGCAAAGGATGCAAGACCGGCAGCAAATGGCCACTGAGTGCTGAGTGCAGCCCATCCATAGAGGCCGCCTTCAGAACTCACCAAGGTCAGCGTGTTCTGAAATTCAGACCATGCATAAATAGTGCCTAGACATAGCTGGACTATTATAGCCCCGAGCATGACTAAGTAACGATTTCCCACAGATTCAGACATTTTTTTTCACACCAAATAGTTTGTCTTGTGTTAACTGGTCAGCGATTGAAACGGTACTTTAAGCCTTCCGACAAGCGTCACAAAATGACAATCATGGCATTCAAGTTCACATGCATTTGGAAATAGATATAGGGAGTAGGTAATTGATGTAAGACGGCGCTTAGGTGAGGACAGTTATGGCCCCTGAAGATTGGACACAAAAATACAAGAAAAAGGTCTTGAATGCATCTGCAGCTATCAAGAAGATCAGACGCGGAACCAGAATCTTTCTTGGTACAGGTTGTGGCGTACCCTATCATTTGGTACAAGAGCTGGCAAAGAATGCAGAGAACATGTCTGACAATGAGATTGTACATCTTCTAACCTTGGGAGATACTCCATCCGCAGACCCTGAATTTCAGGCCCAATATAGACACAATACATTTTTTGTATTTGAGAATATAAGGGAGGCTGTGGCTGAAGGGAGAGCTGATTATACGCCAATGATGCTTTCTGAAATTCCAACTCTGTTCCGATCGAAAAGAATGCCGCTTGATGTAGCTCTCATTCAAGTAAGTCCGCCTGACGAACACGGATATTGTTCTCTAGGCATATCAGTTGATATAACAAAATCGGCAGCTGAGAGCGCGGATTTAGTTATTGCACAAGTGAATGAACGGATGCCCATAACTCATGGAGATTCTTTCTTTAATCTTAGAGATTTGGACTATTTGGTCCCATATGACGAGCCTCTACGGGAATTTGAGGGAGAGCCCGGTGGGAAAACTATTGACCAAATTGGAGCTTATGTGGCACGATTAATTGAAAACGAATCTACACTCGAACTAGGAATCGGTGCCCTCCCACAGGCGGTCTGTGATAGTCTACAAGAAACTGGTGTTCAAGACTTGGGCATCCACACGGAAATGTTCAGTGATAGTCTGATTCCGCTAATACAGGAGGGAATTGTCACTAATCGAAAAAAGAGCATCAACAAGGACAAAGTGATTGCAAGTTTCGCAATGGGATCAAAAAAGCTATACGAGTATATCCACGATAATCCCATGTTTGAGTTCCGAGACACGGCGTACGTTAACGACCCATATATAATTGGTCAGAATAGGAAGATGATAGCAATCAACTCGGCTTTGGAAATTGACCTCACTGGTCAAGTATGTGCAGACTCAATTGGGCATAAGTTCTACAGCGGAATCGGAGGTCAAGTGGACTTCATTCGAGGTGCGGAGAGATCTACAAACGGAAAAGCCATCATCTGTATGCGTTCAACTGCAATGGATGGAGAAGTTTCCAGAATAGTGCCTAGGTTGAGTGAGGGGGCGGGAGTTGTAACAACTCGTGGAGACGTTGACGTTGTAATCACAGAGTATGGCTTGGCAACATTACATGGCAAAACGATTCGAGAGAGAGTACTCTCACTCATAGCTATTGCCCATCCCGATTTTAGAAACGAACTTCTGGAGGCAGCAAAGAAGATGAGATATGTTTTCGAAGACCAGGTGCCCTTCAAGGCAACTGGAACCTATTTTGCTTCAGAATATGAAACTCAGGAAACCTTCCAGGGGCCCGATGGAGGGGAGATTAATGTCCGCTTCAGACTTATCAGACCTGATGACTCTGACAGAATCAAGGAACTCTTTTATGACTTGTCGGAGGAGTCCATATTCTTCCGGTTCCTAACTCCACTTAGAAGCCTTCGCAGACAAACATTGCAGGACTTTTATGACGTAGACCAAGACCGTGATGTGTCCATTGTTGCAGTTATTCGTCCTGATAGAGAGGAAGAAACAGAGAAGATAATTGGTGCTGGACGCTATCTGCTTAATCGAAGCACAAACCAAGCAGAGTTTGCTATAGTCATTCAGGATGAGTATCAAGACAAGGGCGTTGGTACATTCTTGCTCAACCATCTCATGCGCATTGCAAAAAGTAAAGGCGTAGACGCATTCATCGCATATGTTCATCCTCGAAATCAACCCATGATCCGATTTCTGCATAAAACTGGAAAAGTGGTTGAGAGCAAGTTGTCTATGGCTGATGAAGAATATGTCTTCACTCTCAAACTGTAGGGATGATGTCAGAAGTCAGACTACTTGCGGGCCCGTTGGAATATTCACTGAGTTATGTTGGTATCCTAGAATAGCGCTCGAAATTGGGATATTTACTACTCTATGTCACTTGTTGGGCCAGATTCGATATCCATCGGTATAATGCCTCTATGGATTCGTTGTATCCACTCGTCGTAGATGTCAATATTTCTTAAACCCTCAATACGTGCCACTGGGACGCCTTTCTTCAAAGCAATCACTAGAGGAATGCCGACGACAGCAAATTTCTCTGTAACTTCTGGGATTTCATTCACATTTACCTTTGCGAAATAAACCTTCGAGGCATAGGCTTCTGCAAGCTCTCTCATTTTTGGAAGAAGCTGTTTGCAGTGTGGGCACTGAGGCCGATAGATGAGAAGCAGGGTTGTCTTGGGTTTCTTTATGACCGAGAACTCCTTTTTTCCTGTAATTTCATTCAGCTGACCATTGGCGACAGTATCCGATGCATCACTAGAGAGCTTCTGCTCCAACTTGCCCGCAATGTCTTCAAATCCCACATCTTTGTTACTATTTGGGTTCATGATGACCTATTCCTACTGTAGCAATACACAATCTGAATAATATTGCTATAGCCATAGGGAAAATGATTGAGGAGAAGTGGTGGGCCCGGAGTGATTTGAACACTCGGCCCCCGCCTCTCGGAGGGGGCGATTATGACTCTCGCCCGCATATCAGAGCGGTGCAATAACCAGTCTATGCCACGGGCCCGGATACTTGTTACGGACTCTTGCACGGCTATAGCTGATAAAAACGTTGTGACATTGCACTTTGGTTATGCTTCACCACGCTTGGAAACATAAATCACACCAAGGCTTCAGGAGCTTCATGCTGTATCAGCTTTAAAGATTCCAGCACCTCTTCAGTGGTGAGCTCAAATATGAGAGGCCCCTTAAAGTTGTCCTTGGTGAGTTGTGTAAGAAACGGCTTGACTGGTAGTTGCCCTTGTCCAAGGGCCAAATGATCGTCCACAATCTTCACTCCGTGTTTTTCAAGATAGATTCCATCATTGAGATGAATCTCAGAGATAACATCTTTATGCTGCTTATAGAAATCGAGTGTGTTTTCATCTCCTGAAAATCTTGCAAGGAGATGTCCTGTATCGAAACAAATTGTAGTACCATATTCCTCTGCAATTTGTAATGTGAATTCAAAGGGGAACTCGACATTTTCTATTGCAATCTTTTGTGGATCGATTTCGGATTGGGATATAATTTCCTCGACGCTATTTGCAGAGAATCCTGCCAGTGCAGCAGAGATGACATTCTGCATTGTACCGTGAAAACCAAGACGTGAGAACTCCGATGCCAATGAACCAGTGGAGTGAAGCACGTAGAATTCTGGTTCTAGTGGACGAGCAAGTTCTATTGATTCGACGATTGTATTCACACTGGCGTGTCGAATACGGTGGTTAAAGGTTGAGGGTTCCACCGACCAAAGCGGAAGGTGCGCCGTGTATGAATGCCTATACTCATCTTTCAATTCCACGAGACGGTCGATTTCCCGAGGCCCTAACGAATTTGGAATAATATATGCAATATCTAGAGTTATTTCAATGACAGTTATATGAGCAATGTCTAAAGCCTGTTCTACTATCTGGACGATGTCAAATCTAGAAAAATCGGGCACACCATCTACGACGATTTTTTCGACTGCAGGTCGAAATTCTAAAGGAACTACGCCAAAACGCATCTGCAAACCTCCAAGAGAGGACGACCCCCGAGAGGATCGTCCATTGCTCCAAAATCAACTAGAATAGAGCCGTAAGAGCTATATGAAGTGCTGCAATTACTGGGAGAAACAAGGTGGATGTCAAGGAAATGACAACCAGCAATGTATTGATGGAGGGGCCTGCGGTATCTTTGAACGGGTCTCCAACCATGTCACCGAGTACTGAGTTATCGTGCACCTCATTGTATCTGGGGTCGTCGGGTA
The DNA here is from genome assembly GCA_964648855.1 of uncultured archaeon. Taxonomy (GTDB): domain Archaea; phylum Asgardarchaeota; class Thorarchaeia; order Thorarchaeales; family Thorarchaeaceae; genus TEKIR-14. The sequence continues at coordinate 222,133 of CAZYLT010000004.1, read as the reverse complement.
ATATTGGTGATTCTGGGGACTCGATAATCTTCTTGGTATTGTCCCATGCTCCTCCGGAGTTTGACATGAGTAGTGCCATTATCAGGCCCACCAAAACTGCACCACCAAGGTAACCCGCAAGTGCTGATATACCAAGGAATATCCCTGTGATTATTGTAATCACAATGGCGAGAATAGTGCCAGGCAGCAATTCGCGCAATGCGCCCGAAGTCGCAATCTCAATGCATTTTTGATAGTCTGGTTTGGAGGTTCCCTCTAGAATACCGGGATCATTCTTGAATTGACGGCGAATCTCTGCAATCATGCGCTCTGAGTTACGTCCAACTCCGAGAATCAATATTGCTGAGAATACCGCTGGTACTAGGGAGCCAATGAAAGCGCCAGCAAGAATGAAGGGGCTCGCCAGATTCACTTGTATTTCTGTAGCACCAATAATCGGTTTTGCAGACTCAAGAAAGGCCGAAAATAGGGCCAATACTGAGATTGCTGATGCACCAATAGCAAAACCCTTTGTGATTGCCTTTGCTGTATTTCCACTCGCATCTAGTTTATCACAATCAACAATTGCTTGTTCGTCGGCATCGGATTGCTCAATCACGCCTCGTGCATTATCTACAATAGGACCATAGGCATCCGAGCTCATAATCATACCATTTGTAGATAGCAACCCAACAGCAGCAATTGAAACAGCATAAATTCCACCCTCTGTTGTTCCCAACCCAATGGTAGTTGCGCTAGAACCAAGTAGGAAAGCTCCAACCAAAGCAACTGCAATCATTATGACTGAAGGAACGGCGCTAAGAAGACCATATGAGTATCCCGACAGGATTAGATTTGCAGCACTCTTCTCTGCAGATTTGACCATATTGGGTACTGGTTTGAATGGGCCGAGTCCTCTATCATTCGTGAATACATCTGATGTGAATCCAATGATCACGCCAGTAAACAGACCCAAGACCGCAGCACCAGCAATGAGCAAGTCAATACCCATAGCCCATGTTACTGCAACTGTAAAAATGGCAAACAAGATGGTCGTAATATACGTTCCACGATTCAGTATGGGGCCTGGATCTTTGTCTGCGGTTTCATCGACCCGAACAAGAAACACTCCGATAACAGATGCAAGTGTACCTAGACCTGCTATCATCAAGGGAAGCAGTCCAAATGGGGCAACTGGAGCAAACGCAGCATCAATAGCTGCACCTAAAATCGCGGCTGCAAGAATAGCAGCGACATTGCTATCGAAAATATCAGCGCCGGTGCCTGCAACGTCACCAACATTGTCACCTACTGCATCAGCAACCGCAGCAGGATTTCGGGGATCGTCTTCAGGAATATGGTGTTCTATCTTACCAACAATATCAGCTGCAAGGTCTGCGGTCTTGGTGAAGATACCGCCACCTGCCTTTGCGAAGAGGGCAACAGTACTAGCCCCAAATGAAAAACCGGTGACAATCTCCCAAAGCCGTACGGTTGTAAGGGCAGGAAATATGATGTCCCAAAGAACGTAAAGGAGCCCTAGACCCGCAAGTGCAATACCAGCAATCATAAGCCCCATCACAGAACCTGCTTTGAACGCCACATTGAATGCGGGGTTAAGCCCGCCACGTTCTGCTGCAGCTGCAGTACGTCTATTTGCAATTGTCGCAATGACAATGCCTACGTATCCTGCAGCCATACTTGCAATAGAGCCTAGAATATATGAGATTGCAATCGGGATTCCAAGGTTTCCAAAGACAAAGGCTAATACCACAGCAAGAAATGCAGTAAAGATTCCTAGAATCTTATATTGAATATTGATAAAGGAGTACGCACCTTCCTCTATCAGTCTACTGACCTCCTGCATTCTTTCGCCCCCCTCATCGTAGGATTTCACCTTTTGAAAAGTGAAAAGAGAAACGAAGATTGCAAGGAAACCAGAAATTATACTTACTGAAAGGAAAATCACTTCGGACATTTATTTGGCCTCTTTATCTCGATGCCGAATGGCCTTCTATATATCGTTTTTCCTAGATACAGCCCTGTGTGAAAAGTCCGTAACTATGAACTAGTACACTCACAAAAAGAAATAATGAGTGTAGGATTCGGACATAACACAGTACCAATATTTCTAATCAGATACAATTCATTGACTTTTCACACAGCTCCCCTAGATACTCTTATCTGCGGACTATTGTGCACAGCCGCAGAATTATTATCTACTCAAAGAGTGTTTGGTAAATCATAATTTTTTCAGTTTATGCTCTTCAATGGAGGGACCGACCTCCAAGACCTCAACTTCGAGCATCTTGTCACCCTGTTTAATCTTCCTAACTACGTCCATGCCTTCAATAGTCTTGCCAAATACAGTGTGTCTGCCATCAAGATGGCTGCAATTGTCTGAATTTAGAACAATAAAGAACTGACTGCCACCGGTATCACGGCCTGCATGTGCCATAGAAAATGCTCCATCAACATGGACTTGCTTCTCTCCTTCTGTTTCACATGGTACTTTATAGCCAGGCCCACCAGTCCCTGTTCCTTTCGGGTCGCCACCTTGTACAACGAAGTTGTCAACAACACGATGAAAAGTGAGACCATCATAGTATCCACTTTTTGCAAGAGAAACAAAATTCTTCACAGTGTTTAGAGATTCATCATCCCATAGTTCTGCAACTATATCGCCATGTTTTGTTCTGATTTTTACTTTCGTCATGATCATCACCAAGCAGGAACTAAAGTTCCCGACCATATCCAGCACATAGAGTCATTTCCACTTAGAGGTTATGCTACGTTGGTTTTAGCGGAGCCTATTGCCTTATTAGAGTGAATACTGAGTTCATCTTGTTTTATGACGGTCCTGAAGGAATATCAAGAAGGAAAGACCACTTTCCTGAGTGCAGATGTGGAGCACTACAGTTCGAAGAAGGGGCAACCCACTTCAGATATGCCAGTGTTTTACAATCCGCGAATGAGAACTAATAGGGATTTATCGGTCTTAGTTCTTGACACATACTGCAAAACACATCAGGTGGATTTGATTTGTGAGCCACTCACGGGATCAGGGGTTAGGAGCCTCCGGTATTTGAACGAAATAAGGGGCGGCTTTCGCTCCGTAATGTTTGATACGAGTTCCGAGGCTGTAGAGATTGCGCGAAAGAATCTAGAGTCAAATGGATTTGATGAAAGGGCTCAAGTGATTTTAGGGGATGCACGAGTTCTGCTTCTCACGGAGAGCAGAGGCAAGCGTTTCGATTTTGTAGATATTGACCCTTTTGGCAGTCCCAATCCGTTCCTCAATGCAGCCATTCAAGCGATTAACCCCCGCAGAGGCCTCATTGGCGTTACTGCGACCGATATGCCAGCGCTTTGTGGAGTTTACCCCAAAGTAGCGCTAAGGAAATACGGTGGTCTGTCTATTAGGTCACCATTTGTTCATGAATTGGCTCTTAGACTAGTAATTGGTGGGACGTTTTCTGTGGCGGGAATGAATGATTTCTCGATATCGCCGTTACTATCTCTCAGTACCGACCACTATATTCGAGTATGGGTAGAAACAAAGGCTAGCAAAAGCAAGGGGAATCAGGCTGCAGAAAGAATCGGGTTTGTAAGGTATTGTAGTCACTGCATGGCCTGGGACATAATACCCGTTTTGACATTAAAGCAGTCTTCAGAGTTCCAGCATATTAGAGCCAGTTGTCCAGAGAAAGTGGACGTCGCAGGGCCAATGTGGATTGGTCCAATCCAGAACCCAGATTTTGTCGCACGAACAACAGAAACACTGGAGAACCATGAGGATTCAATGAGTAGAAAATCCAAATTGATGCTGAATCTCATCGCACAAGAAGCGCCGATACAGGGATTCTATTTAGATATACATCAAATGTGTGATATCTATTCATGGCCTCCACCTAAGCAAGAAAATGTGATTATGAATCTTAAAGACAAAGGGTACCAGTGTGTCAGGTCGCATTTCAAACCCACAGCTATTAGAACCAATGCAACAGTGAAGGAAACAGTGAACGTTGTAAAAAACATTGTAGAAGAGAGATGAGAAGATGCCTAGGCCAAAAAAGGATCATTACTACAGACAGGCTAAGAAGCAAGGATACCGGGCAAGATCAGCATTTAAACTCAAGCAGATAATTAAGAAGTATAGGCTGTTAGAGGGGGTTAATGTGGTCGTGGAACTCTGCAGCAGTCCAGGAGGGTGGACGCAGGTTTTGCGTGAAAAAAATCATTCTTTGGAGATAGTAGCTGTGGATATTAATCCAATGAGGCCCCTACCAGGTGTAAGATTTGTCAAAGGAAACATAACTGAGGAAGAAACACTTGAGAAGATTGAACAACTCACTAGAGGGTCGGCAGACCTCATCTTGTCAGATTGTTCTCCAAACGTTTCCGGTCACTGGGATATTGATGTGGCAAGGCAACTTGACTTGGCTGGAATTACTCTCGAAATAGGACATAGGCTCTTAGGAAAGAATGGAAAGGTCTTAACCAAGGTCTTTCAGGGACGTGGTTTCAGGGAATTTATGACAGCAACTAAGAAATCATATAATTCAGTTAAGCTTGTCAAACCCGATGCCTCTAGGAAAACAAGTGCCGAGATTTATCTTCTCGCTGTTGGTCCAAAAACAGCTTAGACCATCATATAGACTACTTACTAATTAGAGTCAGAGCTCTCCATCCACTGATCTAATTCGCGACAGGCTACTGGTGAGTCTGGTTGTCGTATTCCACATTTGCCAATCTTAAGGCAGTGGAAGCACGGACATCCATCGAGGTCGCCAATGCCGGTCTGGCCTTGTTCGTTATCCATGAGTGTTCTCAGGAAGTATCGAGCCTCCTTCGATTCAGCTTTTTCCATAATACGTTTCTCCGTTATCAATTGTTTGATTGTTGATGCGATTTCGTTTGTGTCGGAATCCAATTGTTTGGTCAATTGTTCGACGGTAAGACCTCGACGACCTACAACACGGAAAGCGTGAATCATTTCGTCGACTATGTCTTCCATTTTCATGACCTTTGAAATAGACACATGTCAACAGCTACAGAATGACATGGACCAAATTAATACTTACGGAAGGTGCTGTTTAAATTATGTTAAAGAGGTAACAAGGATGTACATAAATGAACATTAAACCCGTGAAAACAGCTAATTTCTGCGATAACGTTTCTTTGTATAGAGATAGAGCATCTGACCAATGAGCCCCTCTGGATTTTGTATGTTTTTTCTCGGCTGCACCGTAACATATGGTTCGTTGACGGGCCCAAAGACGTCTTTGACAATGCCAACATTCTCTGACTTCTTATTCACAACGTTCGCTTTCATAGGAGGTGTTTGGTTCGTTCGAACGATGATCGATCCGCGCTTGCTAATATGTAGAACTTTTCCTAACCGTCGCATGGAAATCACTTCTGCCAGATTTATCTTCTACGTCTGCGCCTACCTTTGCCCTTCGCGGCTTCTTTCTTTGCTCTGATTCGTTCTGCCACCGCGCGACGAACTCCTTTTGCTAGCATTAGGAGGAGCCGTCCTTTTTTGTGGCCATCCGGATTATCCACAATCAAGTATCCACCGCGGTTTTCATGACTGCGTGGATGTCTTTTCCCAGCTTCTACTTGGGCTTCAAGATTAGCAAGAGCTGCACCTTCCTTCAGAATTTTCAGGTTGACATCAGGTGCTCCGAGGTTCTTTGGAATTCGTCTTCCTTCCGACCTAGACAGTTCCGAATCCAGATATTCTGGCCAAATAATGACTTTTCCGTTCTTCTGTCTCATGGTGCAAGCAACTTCCATATCATTCGTGATTCATGTTACTACGTTCAGATTATGTCTACTTTTTATCTTTCCTCTGTATCACGGCCATGTAGGGCGAACTTCATAAGACAGGGAATTCTAGGACGGCTCGCTACTTCACAGAGATGTGTTTGAGATGACCAGAAAAAGCAAGGATGTATACTTCGCTGAGATTGCAGACCTAGTTAGTACAAGGAGCACATGTCTGCGAAACCATGTTGGAGCAGTTATAGTAAAGGATGGGCAAATCCTGTCCACCGGTTACAATGGGGCTCCGAAGGGGTTACCTCACTGTGAAGAACTTGGTGGATGTTTGAGAGAACGGTCGGGAATAAAATCAGGAGAAAGGCATGAGCTTTGTAGAGGATTGCACGCAGAACAAAATGCAATTATCCAAGCAGCATATCATGGCGTGAGCGTGAAGGGAGCAAAGGTGTACTGCACTACACTCCCCTGCAGTATTTGTACAAAAATGATAATCAACGCAGGTATCAAAGAGGTCATTTACATCGAAGGCTATCCCGATGAGTTGGCAATTGAGCTCGTACAGCAATCCAATCTGAAGATTCGAGAAATAGACATGGAGCGAAAGCATGGAATCAGTCAATCAGACACCGAGTAACCTGTCGACAAGTTTGCCGGAAAGGTTAATGAGGAACTAACGATTCCAACCCTCGTAGTCAGTGGGAGAAAAAAAGAGATGAAATGGCTCAATAACCTGATTAGCATACAGGACCTAGACCGAGATGGCATTGACCGGATAATTGGAAAAGCATCAGAGATGGAAGCCGTCGCAAGAAAAAGAAGCGATGAACTAAAGGGAAAAATAATGGCATGCCTGTTTTTCGAGGCATCTACAAGAACCCGATTGTCCTTCGAAAGCGCCATGATTAGACTCGGGGGAGGAGTACTGGGCTTCGCCGATGTCGTTTCATCAAGTGCAGGCGGCAAGGGAGAGACCTTAGCTGACACAATCAGAACTGTTGAAAAATACGCAGATGTAATAGTGATTCGTCATCCCCTAGATGGATCTGCGCGGGTTGCCTCGGAATTCTCAAGTATTCCAGTCATAAATGCAGGAAGCGGATCGGAAGAGCATCCAACACAAGCGTTGCTCGACCTCTATTCGATTGCTAAATTCAAAGGTGGTATTGACAGTCTACGTATTTCGCTTTGTGGCGACCTTAGATACGGAAGGACTGTTCACTCGCTGGGAATGGGATTGTCAAACTATGATGTTGCCATCAAACTAGCTGCACCAGATTCCCTCAGGATGAAACCAGCCATAATTGAAGAAATGATGGAAAAGGGCATTGAGGTAGAAGAGGTGGATTCAATTGAAGCTGCAATAAAGGATGCAGATGTTGTATATATGACACGCATTCAGAAAGAACGTTTTCCAGATATTAGAGAATATGAGGCTATAAAAGGGAAGTTTAGGATTGGGATGGAAGATGTATCACTTATGCCTAAGGACGCTATTATTCTTCATCCATTACCAAGAGTTGATGAGCTTAGTCCAGAAGTAGATTCAACACCTCAAGCTAAGTACTTCGAACAAGTGTATAGCGGTGTCGTCACCAGAATGGCTATTCTCAGCATGATGCTGAGCTAATCTGGTTTTATCGAATGCAGCTCCCGGGTGAGCCCATCAATTGAATTGATTTTACTGACGGCAAGTGGAATGCTCATTTGTTCAGATAGGTCTAGTGCAAGCTGATCAACCTTTTCTACCCCATGCAGAATTACCAGCGTAGGCTTGAATTCCTGTGATTTTATTGCAATCATTGGAGCCCGTCCAGTATTGACTCTAGTAAAAATCAAGCAGCGTTCAGTTGTCGCTCCGAACAATTTGAGGAAAGCTTCACTATCCAGTTCTTTTACAGCTCGTTCAACGTCCACCAGAGTATAACCAAAAATCTCTTTGTCAAGGTGCTCTTTCCCTGCTTCAATATTGCATTTGAGCCGATCACAGAATTCCTTCGCAGTCATACTCTCCGTGAAATCACTCATTGCCAACACAATATTTAGATCCACAAGACTGACATCCATCAATCTCACAAAAGCGGATATTACTTGTCCACCATGTTTTTCATCGAGAGCAAGTAACGCCATGACAAACCGACGGATTGTTGCTGTTCCAGGAGATTTCCGTCTACCCGACTCGTAGTCACTGATTACACTTGGACTGATTCCTATGTAATCAGCCAGTTCTATTTGAGGAAGTCGAAACCGCTCTCTCCACATTCGCATTGTTTGACCAGGATGGTCTGAAATGGCAATTTCACCTGCGATACGACGAGCGAGCCTTTCTCTGACGGATGCCTGAATAGACATGTTATCACGATGAGAAGGAAGTATTAGATAAGGATTACGTCTTTTGTCGAATATCTGTTGGTATTAATGTGAAACGAAGAAAGAAAAATGACGGGAAAGAAGTCCGAAAAGCTGTAGAATGGTGGGCCGGAGGCGATTTGAACGCCCGATCCCTTGGACCCAAACCAAGAATCATGCCAAGCTAGACCACCGACCCATGTAATTTCGGTTTCCCTCATCTCATGTTATAAGAATAGCGGAGCACAACTCTATCTCTCAATTAGCACTTCATGGGGGCGACCGTCGTTGGCTAGTTCAATCCGACATAGACTGGCATTCGAATGGTACACATCTGACACCTTGTGCTCCTTATTGTCAATTACTACCTTCTTTGGACCTTCAGTCAATCCTCGAACTTCAAGAATCAGTTTCTCCGCCGGTGGATTCCATGTGCCTTCTCGTTCGTCCAGTCGAATCAAGACAGATTCTACGTCTGATTCAACCTGTATCCTTGTCTTTGCGTAGGCACCATCTTCCAAGATGCCATCATCTTGGTAAAAAATGATACTTCCATTTCCATCAGGGTATATCAGCAGCAAGACATCACCTTGAGATTCTTGACAATTCTGAATAACTTGACCTGCCGGAAGGACTGAGCCGCCCCGACAATAGATGGGCATTGTATCAAGTGGGGCGGACACTTCGAAGGACATTGGACCCTCAAATCTCTCACTCGTCCAGTAATCATACCAGAAACCTTCTGGCAAATACACATTGCGTTCAGTTTTTCCCTCATGTAATATGGGAGCTATTAAGAGGAAGGAGCCAACGAGAAACTCTGTATCAATTTCATGAGTGTTTTCATCCTCTTGGAATTCCAAGACTAAGGGTTTCATGATGGGCGATCCTGTTTCAGAAGCCAACCATGCAAGTGAATACAGATATCTCATGAATCGATATCGCAATGAGATATATTTGCTTGCGATTTGTGAAACCTCATCTCCAAACAGCCACGGTTCTTGCCGTCTTGTTTCAATTTGGGAGTGATTTCTAGAGAATGGGTAGAAAGAACCCAGTTGATACCAACGTGCCAATAACTCAGCAGTGACGTCCCCACCAAAACCACCAATGTCGGCACCACTGAATGGTACTCCAGATAGACCCAGATTCAGAATCATGGGGATGGACAGGCGAAGATATTCCCAGGTGGACTTATTATCGCCTGTCCAGGTAGCCGAGTATCGCTGATAACCTGCAAACCCTGAACGTGTCAGAAGGAAGGGTCTCTCTCCGGGATACGCTTCTCTTAATCCGTAGAAAGCAGCCTCTGCCATGCAAAGACCGTAGACATTTCGTAGACGTGGTTCCCAAGGTTCTCCCTCCTTAGTGACAGCCTCAGAGATGGAGTATTCATTTTGAAGACCTTCATGCACACTAGGTTCGTTCATATCTATCCAGCTGCTATTACTAACCCCCCATTTGGGTTGCTTCTGATAGTAGATTCCAAACCAGTTCCTGACTTCCTGCCTTGAAAATACAGGGAATACTGTCAAGCCAGGCCAAACAAGACCGACAAACAAGGAGCCGTCTTCTTTCTTCAGGAAATAATCCTTCTTGACCCCTTCATCGAATACGAAATAGCCTTCTTCTTTCTTTACGCCTGGGTCAATTATAGTCATAGTCTTAAAACCCCTCTCGGAAAGCTGGTTTGATAATTTCCGCGGGTTGGGAAATACTTCGGGGTCCCATGTGAATATCTTGAATTGATCCATATACAGGATATCTAATACTATTGTGTCACATGGAATCTTGTGTTCCCTCAGACCGCGGGCCACTTTCAAGATATCTTCATCTGACTCATATTCCATCCAACGTGAGTGCTGATGTCCCAAGGCCCACTTGGGAATGAAGTGTGGTTTCCCTGTGATTTTGGTGTAACCTTCGATAACATCCTGGATTGTTGGGCCGTAGAATATGTAGTAGTCGACTGGACCATCAGGAGCGCCAAATGCATATGAGCCAGCTATAGTACGTCCGAAATCAAACCATGTTTTGTACGTGTTGTCTAAGAAGACACCATATGCCATGTCATCATCCAAGACTATGAAGAAAGGAATACTCTGATACAGGGGATCTGACTCAGAATCATAGTCCGGGTTATCAGTGTTCCACATTACATAGCGGAGGCCTCGCTTATTGAGTCCATGTGCTTTCTCACCCATTCCATAGAAGCAGGTATTCTTCTTCATTCGCTTCGTTACGGTAAAGGATTTGCCCTTCCAATGCATGCCCCCTGATTCAGCATCTTCTTGGATTGTTTTGCCGGACTTGTCTAGTACTCTGAAGCTGAAGGGAGTTTTTCCGACTTCCAGAGTAAGTTCTCCCGTTGCTATTTTGGAAACCTCACCTTCTTCGAATAGGAAATTCCCTTCCGGGAGTGGCCCTTTAACTGCGTATGAGTCGAAATGTCTGTAAACATCAGTCGTAGTCATTTGAAGCCGAACAATCTTGGGGGTTACGATAGTAACTCTTGCACTTCCATTCTCACAATGAATTTCAACGTAGTGTTCTTCGGATGTGATTTCTTCTACATCACCGAGAGTTTCCTTCATCAACTGGACCACAAACTCTCATGCAATGTCCCCCTTTTGTGGATTACTCAGTCATGCGAAAACCCATAAAACCTTTCGATGCAGAGTTACATGTGGTAATAATGAGTCTTCTTGGACCAGATGATTTTGACTTGAGTAAAAAGGAAAGAAGAAAGAAACTGGCCAGAGACTTGTCACCTGCTGTCCGTAAGCGGGTAGAGAATCTATTGGAACGAGAAGACGACCCGGATGCGATTAGAAAACTTAGCAGTCTCGTAGGTGAGAAGAAAGCAGAAAAACTGCTGAATGCAAAGAGGAGCGAGGAACAGGAGTAAGTTTCTGGGGGAGTGTGTAGTTGAGCGAAGAAGAAGCTGTAGCACAACGCTCTATCAGCGCATCAGATATTAGAATACAACTGGCCATCACCAGAACACTTGAGGCAGAAAAGAGGACATACTTGGCGGAACTCAGAACTGGCATAGGAATTCTGACCATTCCTATGTCGCTTCTAACGATTCTAATTGCTACTTCAAGTTATTACTCCGTTCAGCAAGTTCTCGTATTCATCATTGGATTGATTTTTGGTATTTTAGGCCTAGCTGCCATTGGTGCCCATCTAGTAATCCGGTCTTTATCGAGGATAAAGAGGGGGGAAAGAGTCAAGCTGGAAAGCGGCATCAACACAGAGGATATTGTCAGGAATACAGGTAGAATCAAGTTTGAGTAAGAAGTGGAGCCCCAGGCGGGATTTGAACCCGCGGCCTCATCCTTACCAAGGATGCGATCTAACCAGTCTGAGCTACTGGGGCCTCTCTGGTGCTCACCCCCTCTTGAGCACGAGATAAAGTTTTCTCCTTGCACATTAATCGGTCTAGTGATTTTGTGTACGAAAACAGGAAATAAGGCGATGAAGAAGAGGGACCCACTGCTTATATCAATGTAAGGGGGTTTAGAGGGTGAGAACAGACACTAATGGGAATCCAAAAAGAATTACTCTCTCAGATGTCCGGCTGATAAATATGCAGTTGAATATGAATGAAGCTGTAACGGAAATCGTCAAGAAGATCATGAATAATTCTGATCGTTTCGACTGTGCCGTAGAGGAGGTCAATGAAGCTAAGATAATCGATGTTGGCGTAAATGTGCAGGGAACACAAGAACTTGGACAGCTTGTAGCTGAAATTGCAATGGGTGGACATGGAGTTGTGAAACTCAGTAGAGGTTTGTTCGGAGAGTTGATTCTCCCTGTAGCAATTGTTGCAACTGATATGCCAACACATGCAATCATTTGCTCACAATTTGAAGACTGGAAGATAGAGATAGGCGATTTCACCGCTATGGCTTCAGGACCAGCAAAGGCGTTAACAAAGATGCATACCCCCATTGGGAAGATTAGTTGTGAGGAAACTTCAGATTCAGGTGTGGTTTTACTGGATACTCGGCAGATCCCAACACCCGAAGTCGTTGAGTATCTGTCAAAGAAATGTGGAATTAACCCATCAGATTTATTCTGTGTAGTATCACCCACCGCGTCAAAAGTGGGAACTATCCGGATTGCCTCTAGGATTATAGAGTCGGGAATATTCAAGGTCTACAAACTAGGATTTCATCCCGACAAGGTTAGAAGTGCATATGGTGTGGCACCAATACCACCGGTGGCAAAAAATGACAAGCAAGCGATTAAAATTTCTAACGAGTGCATTATGTACGGAGGGCGTGTGTTTTTCTATGTGAGAGCTACAGAGGAAGAAGATCTACATTGGCTCACTAGTGAGATTCCCTTTTCATCTGAACAACACGAAGTGCCATCCGGAAATTCAGGCACCTACTTTGATATCAGTTACGGAAACATGGATTCGCTCATATTCGGTCCTGCTGAAGCAACAATTACCGATATAGAAACACAGCAATCTTATTCAGCGGGGAGTATAGATTCTGCTGCCTTGAAAAAGGTCCTAGGCAGCTATTGAGAGAGATTTAGATGCTTAAGTGACTTCCATTTCCTCTACTTCTTCGGTTTCTTTTTCAGTGGCAATGGTCACAACCTCTGCTTTTGGAACGGGATGGGAAAATGCCTTCTTGACCAATACAGTCCCTATCAGTCCAAATAACGAAGTCAGAATGAACGTGGCCGGAAAACCAAATAGAGGCATGAACCACCCGAAGAAGACCAAAAGAGGCATGGTCATAATCATCACCAGAGTTGGTCTTAAAGAATACAGACTATTCCTAATCCGATTCGGGACTACATCAATCATGACCCGTTGGGTAAGGATTCCTGCAAGGCCACCAAAGATGCCACTTACAACAAAGATTGCGAACATTATGGTCATGGGAAGAACGGATTCTACGGGCATCTGGATTATATCAAATCCAAAGATTGAGAGAGCTATTGTTTCGGATGTCTGAGGAGTTGGAAATATGAATGTTAGCAACGCCAATAGCAGGAAGGCAATAAATCCATTGAACTGGAAAAGCCGAAACCGTGGAATCCACTTCTTCGGTTCGAATTTTTGTGCCCAAACTCCTGTCCGTTCTTGCATAACTGCATTAGGAATGAAAATTAGAGTTCTATAAGAGGACACGGCTACATCCGTTAACAGGTACGAAAAGTAGAGAGGAAATAGTAACAGGTTCCACCAGACTGGTCCAACTGCAAAGAGGAAAACTTCGCCCAGAATAATGAAAATGATGAACTTCGCAGAAAATAGAAACTTAACACCATCCTTGAGAAGGGTTGTATATTCTGAGAATGAGGGGCGGCCCTCTCTTTCTTCTCTGACACCTGGAAGGTCTTTTAGAAGGAATAGGACCATAATGGAGAGTATAATACAAAGAATCGACTGAAGCATAAAGACCCAAGTTCTTGAAAAAACTAGTGCCAGCCAACTTCCAGGTATTAGAACCAAGGTAGCCATCACTTGGGTCAACATCCCAAGCTTTCCCCAGAATACTCCGTATTGTTTTCTGTCCTCATCATGGGGCATAGCAACACGGTAATTATTATCAAACCATGCCTCGAATGAGCCACTCTGCTGCGAGCTTGCAAACCCCATTAGAATGTAGATTACCAAGAAGGTCGCAAAGGGAGTGTTTTGCGTCACAGTAGAAGTGATGTAGAATGCAAGTGCGTAGGATACTAGAGCAGAAGCAATAACAAAACGTTGGCCAATCCAATCACCTAGAACACCTGTTGGATAGTCTAATGCTGTCTGAACCGCGGTTTGCACTACAACCAAGATTCCTACAAGAGTCAGTCCCGCTATGTAATCGCCGCCACCTAATGACTCGGCAATGTAGATCATGAAGAATGATGTGGATATCTGAAAAGATGCAGAAAAGGCTGGCAGCAACACAATTAGTATTCGCGCCAAAGTGAGACCAGCTTCCGTTGGTTGTCTGAATCCGAAAATCCGAGAAAGAATACTATGACGCACAATTTTGCGGTCATCTATATTGGGTATCTCCTTCCGATGGTTGATGGTTTCTTCTGTATCCAACAGATATTTGCTCCTCTTCACAGCTAACGTTGAAAGATAAGCCAACTAGAAATCCAAATAATCCGACAATGTTACGTGACCTCTAGCTGTTCAATTCCTTCGACTTCTTTCTCAGGAGCTGGCACTATGATTTCAGCTTTTGGAATGGGGTAACCAAACCCTCTGGCAATTAGTATTGCCCCGACCAATGCAATCATGACTCGTTGTGTAAGTATATCTGCTAGATTGGCAAACACATCGGTTACAACAAAGAGCACAAACACGATTATCATGGGAAGAACTGACTCCGCGGGCATTTCGATTATAGGTAAGTCCGTGAAAGGAAGAGGTAGACGCAAGAGATTTTCTGAGTGAAAAGGAGAGGGAAAAATGAACGTATTGAGAGCTAAGATTACATAGAAGAAGAAACCACAGAACTCTAATACTCTGAATCTGGGAGTCCATTTCACTGGGTCAAATCTCTTAACCCATATCCCACTACATTCTTGTCCAACTGCTTCATGTATGAATACTAGTGAGCGATATGATGAAACTGCAACATCAGTAATCATGTAAGCAAAATAGAGCGGGAAGAGGATTAATGTCCACCAGAGGATACCTATTGCCCATATGAGTACTTCTCCCATGATAGTCATGAATACAAATTTATCTGATAGGAAAACTCTGAAATGCGCCTTCAAGGAGAAAGGGCTAGCGGAATAGGGATTTAGATGATTGTGCATTTCACGATACGTGGTCCAATTTCAAAAAGAATTGATTCTAGTTCGCTTGCATTGGATATTCAAGAGGGCTGTACTGTGGGAGAAGCACTGGCACAATTGATCGGCAGTAATCCCGAGGTAGGAAAGGAATGGCATGTGCCCGAAAGGATTTGTCGGGAGACACTGATATTGATAAATGAACGAGATGTCGAGATGTTGAATGGACTTGATACAATTCTCGAATCAGATGACAAGGTAGTAATTCTTCCCCTTATACATGGTGGCTAAATCAGGTCCACTCCTGCTCTGAGCGCCTCTATGTTTTTATCAAGGTATTTTTTGGGAGCCATGTCGGCAACCGCTCTCTCTAATGCTTCGATTGAAAATATTCTCGATTTTTTCGCCAATGCGCCTAGCATGACCATATTCGCAGCGAGGCGTAATCCAATTTCATCTGCAGTCTTAATGGCCTGAATGGGCACTACCTCGTATTGTTCAGTAATAGAAGAGAAGTCTACCAAATCAGGGTCTGCTATGACTACGCTACCCTTCTTAGAATCATCAATGTATAACTCCAATGCCTTCTGGCTCATTACAACAAAATAATCCGAGCCACGAACCTTTGGATATTTAATTTGTCCATCGCTGATGATAACCTCACTCTTAGCTGCGGTTCCTCGAGCCTCTGATCCATAGCTTTGACTCTGAACAGCATTCAATCCAGCATGAACCACCGCCGCATGACCGACTATTACACCCGCAAGAACTACACCCATACCCCCGGTTCCCGCAATTCGTATTTCTTTTCGCATTCCAGATTACTCCTTAGCTCGTTTCGTCATGGCATCAACGGCGTTCTTGAATCCTGGCTCATTTCGATCCACAAACACGCCAAGGTCAGTTCCCTCAGGCGTTGGTATCGTATGAGTGAGAGGTTCATCCCTCTTGCGTATTGGTAGTTTCTTATACCAATCAATGAAGTCCTGAGGCTTGCCAATTTTGGCTCTTCTTCCGTACGCTGTTGGACATTGGCTCAGCATCTCAACAAATGAGAACCCTTCTCTCCTCAAAGCGGTCTTGATTGCTCGTGCAGCTTGATTTGGGTGGGCAGTGGTCCAACGGGCCACAAAGTTCGCCCCTGCAGCAGCCACCAAGCGGGATATATCAAAGGGACGCTCGGGGTTGCCGTATGGAGTTGTAGATGTTGTATCACCAGTGAATGTAGTTGCGGATACTTGTCCGCCGGTCATGCCATAGTTGTGATTGTTGCTCATGATTACGGTCATATCGATATTGCGTCTAGCTGCATGAATCAGATGATTTCCGCCGATAGTAGCCAAATCTCCATCTCCGGAGATCACGACGACTTGTAGCTCTGGTCGCGCCATTTTGAGGCCAGTGGCAAAGGCAACTGCGCGCCCATGAGTCGTATGAATCGTGTCAGCCTGAAAATGAGGGGATGTCAACCAAGCTCCGCAGCCAATCCCGGAAACAAAGGCGAACTTGCGTAGATCCTCATGACCCAAGTCCTTCAAGGCTTTGAGAAATGAGTTGGCAATAATTCCGTTGCCGCAGGCGGCGCAGAATGGCGTTGGTAAGGCTTCCTGACGCAGATACTTTAATGCAAAGTGCTTTGCCGTAGACATATTTGCCACTTGGTTCGAGTTCAGTGTAGTTGCCTAATAATACATTCTCTAGGGCAACAGCAGTGTACATTAACATTCGGTGGTGAACTCTTGTCGGGTCTAAAATGAACGGAAACAATATGTTTCACTTCTAGCTATATATTCTCCACGTCTTCTTGCGGTGTTTTTGGTCCGGGATTAGTTCTCAGAATGTTGCTTTGAGGTATCAGAATTCGACTTTCTTCTCATGTGGGATTTAGTGTGCTACATACCAATTAATATCTGAACAAAAATGACCGCAAACACTGACGAACTGAAAATTGGACCTGGCGACTTCCCGCCAGACTCTGAGCAAGAACCATGGACCATTGGACCTGGCGACTTTCCCCCAGATAGCGAACAGGAACCCTGGTAGAGAAGTTCTACTGGGTGATACACAGCGAAGGCAGAGCGTCATTCTCTGCTTCGCCCCCTCTATTTTTTCCCTCACTAGCTACAGCAGAGGTTTTAAAACAACAGCAAATCGCCGTGTGAGTAAGCTCAGATTTACAGCTTACAAGGTGAAACAAGATGTCTGATGTAGCAGCTATGAGAGCCTTCAACCGCGAGATGGCACAGGTTGTTGGCGCGACCATTACGGTAGAATTGAAGAATGGTAAGGAATACACGGGTACATTGGTTGGAATCGATCAAAACAGCATGAGTATCGTTCTCTCTGAAGTCATTCCAAGTGAAGGCGAAGAGATTCCCAAGATGTTCATCTATGGTGAAAGTATCACTTCCTTTGCCGTAGCAGAGAAAGAAGTCAGTCTTGAGGGCCTCGCCAAGGAACTAGAAAAGCAATTCCCACCTGGTGGTGTGAGATACTTTCCTGAAACGTCTGTTATAGTAATTATGAACAAAATCAGAATTACGCCTGAGGGCGTTGATGGTGTCGGACCACTCTATGAACGGGTTGTGCAAGTAGCGGAGCCATGGCTTCGAGATAGAGGCTTGCTCGAATAGTATGATATGAACCAATATCACATTGGAATTATCAACTAGACGAAACTAGATTCAAGTAGACCACAAAAACAGACATCAGACATCTGTGTCAAGCCGTAAGGGAGTGAAAAGGCCTACAGAATCCTTCGTAGTCCTAAGTCATCAAGGTTCTGCTTGTTCTTTTGTTCTGGGACAGGTTTCTTGCCCGAGAGCCGTTTTTCCAGGGGCTTCAGTCGTTCTTCCCATGAACGAGCGCCCGTGGAGGGTATCTTTCCAATCGAACGGAATTCATCCTTTATCCTCCGAGGATCGAGCGAGCCGGCTGAAGAGTGGGCAACACCTAGATGGGAGAGACTACTTCTTGTCTTTGGTTTTTCGGACTCTTCCTTGCTCCGAGCAAGCAATTGAGGGCTTTTGACACCTGTCAGAATAAGCATAACCCTGAGCATACCTGTTAGACGTGGGTCAACCCTGGCGCCCCAAATTACATTGGCATCCTTGCTCATCTTCTCTGATATTTTCTCGCCTACGCCATTGGCCTCTGCCAGTGACATGTCGGGCCCCCCCGTGATATGAATCAATGCACCTGTCGAGCCCGACCATTCTACTTCCAGAAGAGGACTATTCAGGGCATTCTCTATGGCTTCTTCAGCCCTATCGGACCCGCTGGCTTCTCCCAAGCCTACTAAAGCGACACCGCCATTGCAGATAATGGAGCGAACATCCGCATAATCCAGATTGATTAGACTGGGCATGGTGATAGTTTCAGTGATTCCTTTCGTCATTCCTGCAAGTACTTCGTCTGCAACTCCAAAAGCTTCCTCAAGAGGTAAGTCCGGTACTAAATCCATAAGCTTCTGATTATCAATTACTACCACAGTATCCGCATATTCCTGCAGCCTTGCAAGACCAACCTTAGCCTTGTCAATGCGTGTCCTCTCAAGGCTGAAGGGCATTGTGACAACGCCTACAACAATAGCATCGTTTTTCTTTGCTATCTCTGCCACGATGGGAGCACTTCCAGTCCCCGTGCCTCCTCCCATACCAGCCGCGATGAACACAAGGTCTGCATCACGAAGTAATTCAGTTATCTGACGTGCGGACTCTTCTGCAGCAGCCTGCCCAACGTGAGGGTATCCACCAGCCCCCAAGCCACGTGTGATTGTTTCACCAATCAGGAGTTTTCGATGGGCAGTCGTAACTGCAAGATGTTGACGGTCAGTATTGATAGCTATACACTCCGCACCCTGAACACCTATAGTCATCAGCCGCTTCACGGTGTTGTTTCCTGCACCACCACAGCCTACAACAACAATTCGAGCTTGACCAACATCACGCTTCTCTGGGGTTCTTCTCTCGCCACGGCCATGTTCTCTGGCCGCATCTATCAGTGACTTCATCCTATGATTTCACTCATCCTTGCATTGCGATCGGTGCCGCGTCCCCAAAGCTCCTGTTTCAGCAAGTCACGTATTGCAATTCGTATGGCCTCGGAACGATTCGGATAGAGTCCATTTTCTATCAGACGCTCAATGTCATCAATTATTCGCTCTGGAAGATGCACGGCTATTAGTCGCATAGATAGGCCTCTGTAAGGGTCTGGTTATAGATGGATATGTGTCCATGTATTACCTTGGAAATGCTCACTCTGACAAAGGGTATAGAGATTGTATTCAATACTATAAAGAAAGAAGATGAGGAGAGTCTTCTCCTCAAGTTTCTGTATTACTTTTTCCTACCAGTTCTTCTGGCTGCAATGTTACCCACTTTTCTTCCAGGGGGGGCATTTCTGCTTACAGTCGTTGGCCTACCAGGAGACTGGTGTGAACCGCCACCATGTGGGTGCGATGCGGCGTTCATTGCAGCACCACGGGTCACTGGCCACTTACGGGCCTTTCCACGGGTGTGATGCCAGACTGAACCAGCCTTTAGGAATGGCTTCTCGGGTCTTCCGCCGCCGGCGACAATGCCAATAGTTGCCCTGCAGCGTGGACTGAAGACTTTCTGAGTCCCACTGGGTAATCTAACCATAGATTTGTTCTCATCGGTTGAAACAATTGTTGCAGTCAACCCCGAAGAACGAACAAATTTGCCTCCATCACCCGGACTGCCTTCAATATTGAAGATGGGAGTTCCCTCTGGAATGTGTTCAAGCATCAGAGTGTTCCCATTTGCGAGTGGGGCATCCTCACCACATTCAATTTCCTGACCGATATACGATCCCTCTGGAGCGACCATGTGATGGAGCTTCTGTACCCCCTCATAGTCAATCTCAGCCAGAGGAGCACCTCGACCAGGCTCATGCACAAGACGAGTTATTTTTCCAACATACGTCTTGTCAGGTGCCCATTTTGGGTGTCGTGCCGGAGCAATCTTCTTGTGCTTCGGACTTCTCCATTGTTGCGTTCCGCGACCTTTTCTTTGAACAAGAATTCGTTTTCCCATTTGAACGCCTCCTAGAATATACCCAGATTAGTTGCAACTTCAGCAGCACTGTATTCAGGTGCAAGTCGCACAAATGCCTTCTTTGTTCCGTCAGGCATGATTAGTGTATTCACCTTCTCAACGATGACCTCATAGAGAGATTCAACTGCCCATCGAATCTGGTTCTTGTTGGCTTTGCGGTCAACATAGAATGCCAACTTGTTCTCTTGGTCTACTCCCTCAAGACTGGCTTCTGTTACCACCGGCCGTATAATTATCAAGTTCGGATCCTTCATTCATAAGCACCTCAGTTGAATAGATTCTCCTCTCTTAGCCGCTCCATTGCGGACTTGGTCCACAAAACAAGTCGTCCAGGATGTGTCCCTGGAGCTAAAAGCTCAGCATTAAGCCCATGCACTTCAACTATGTCAACTCCTGGGAGATTTCGTGCTGCTTGCCCGATTCCTTGATCCTCGCCCACAACAATCAGAAATGATTTCGGGGTCTTCATTTTTCGGCCACGCATCTTGCCTTTGCCGGATCTAACAGAACGACCTTGAATAGATCTCTGTAAATCTTGGTCAAGCCCTAGAGATTCAACTACATCTTGAACCTCTTTGGTTGTGGTAAGTGACTGAAGCTTATCATCAATCACCAACGGAAGCTCGGGCAATGAATCAATCACATGACCTCGAGAACTAACGCGCTCTGGATTTGCTGTTGCTGCAATTGCGGAACGGATAGCCAAACGATTTTCCTTTTTGTTAATTCGTTCAACAAGAGATTTTCTGGCTTCAGGAGGATGTGCTTGTCGGCCGCCAACGGTGCTAGGGGCAAGTCCTGCCTTGTTTGCTGCAGGAGTTCCTCCGCCCTTTACACGCGGAATTCGTGAACGACCATGACCAACACCCCAGCTTTCAGCAGTTGTCTTCTTACCGGCTCGGACATCAACGCCATGAGGTTGATACCTACGGGACCGGAGGGCTAAGACTGCTCTCTTGATTACATCTGGACGATAAGGAGTTTCAAACTGGGGTGGTAAATCTAGCTTGGAACCTGCCTTACCCTTTAGTGAATATGTTTTTACAGTTGCCATCGATTCTCAACTCCACCTACTGCTTTGATGTGGTACTGATGTAGCTCACAGTTAATGGCTTGACTTCATGCCCTTTAGTAGGACGTATTGGATAACGGAGTCTGACCGGCCTCTTGACCGGTCCGGGGACTGATCCCTTTACCATCACATAGTCACCACGAATGACTCCAAAGTTTACGAAACCACCATCAGGTGTAATCTCTTCTCCACGTTCTCCCAGCTTCACAATAGCATTGTTGAAGTTGGTACGAGAATGGAAACCAGTTTGACCTGGTTGAGGTACAGTATATCTGATGTTGGTTGGAGACCATGGGCCTAAGCATCCAATTCCACGCTTAGTCTTTCGCGACTTATGTTGAAGAATTCTGACACCCCATCTGCGTACAGTGCCTTGGAAACCGTGACCCTTTGTAACTGCTATTGAGTCTACGAGCATACCCTCTTCAAAAATATCTGCAACTCGGACATCTGTTCCAAGTATTTCTTTTGCGTATTCGAGGGCATCCTGTACTGTAGGAGC
This sequence comes from uncultured archaeon, assembly GCA_964648855.1. Lineage (GTDB taxonomy): Archaea > Asgardarchaeota > Thorarchaeia > Thorarchaeales > Thorarchaeaceae > TEKIR-14. The sequence goes on along the minus strand of CAZYLT010000004.1, from coordinate 200,595 downwards.
GCCAATCTTGTATTCCATAATATCGGGTCTCTTCTTTGGTACCCCGGCAAGTCGTGGCTGAGTATGTATCAGCATTCGAATCTCGGCAATTGAGTCGATTCTTTCTTCGAGCTCTTCTAACTTGGCTTCACGGTCATGTTCCTTGGGCAAAGGCATAGCTCTGCGAAGATCTTCTGATAGATCCTCTGCCAGTACCTCTGTTACTAGTTTCAACCCGTATGGAGTTCTTTCATAACCCCGGATTGAGAAAGGCCGTACAGGGGGAGTATCAATCACTGTTACTGGAATAACAGTTTCCTGCCCCTTGAATGGACTATCGGGATTGTTAACAGTCGCTACTGCATGTGTCATGCCGGCCTTGTAACCGACGAATCCAAGTAGTTTTGCAGCCGAGTCGTCATACTCAGGCCAGTTCTTGATGCGAGGCACAAATTTGGGAGCCCTGCCACGTGGCAAGAAAGCTAGACTGCCACGTTTTGGTGCATGCTTCTTTCTGTGTGCCATTTACAACACCTTTTCATTGTAACGAACGGCCTTTAGACTGGGCTATTCATACTACTACAACAGCCGCCAAGTGGGAGTCTGTTTTTAAAACTTGCCTAGTGACCAAAGATATCCATAACTTGAGTTTAGTTTATTCAGCAAGCTATCGAAACGGAGCCTGTAATTCCCTTTTGGTGTCTATCAATTCGAATACATCCCGGACAACATTATTACTCCGTTACGTTTCGACCGGAGAACTACCTTCAGTTCCTTCGAAGAAATGGTCGTGTTAAGAATGAGGTTCATTAAAGGTTTCAAGATATTGCTTACAAACTCGTGGTATAACTTCAGTTTCATTTTAGCGTTGGTATCCACTGGAATCATATCAGGGTGGTTGTTGATTTTTGGTTCGCTGACTCCGAACCTAACAGATCCGTTCCAAGGACTTGCTATCTCAGTAGTAGTTTCGTTCCAGTACTATGTCATGACTTTGGTGGTACTTTCACTAATTAAGCACGGAAGAGAGCTGTTTTTTGAGGGGGATCATTCACTTCGAAATCAAATTGGCCTCAGTATTGCGTTCATAGTCATCTTCATGGCTTTAGGAGGGCTGTCTGCCGCAGCAGGGCCTATAGTTGGTGCAGTATTAGCTTTTGGTGATGCATCCATAACCGCGTACTTTGCTATTCTCTTAGGCTGGAATCTATCAAAGAGCGTTTCTTCTCGTTTCCTACACAGAAATTCCCTCAGATGGGCGTTGTTCCTCTTGTTCCTGATGGTGAATATCATTGTTTTTGGTGGAGTCTACATGTATCTCAATCTGGGTACACTTGGTTTTGAACAGCAAATCGTTCTTCTCATGTTTCCCTTGGGCATGGTTCTACTTCCGATTCTAACCATCGTCCTTCGCAACAGGCAGAGAGGGCCTGATTTTACCAGCTTCATGATGCTAGTTGTCTTTGTATTTGGTATCTATTACACACTGCGGCTGATTAACCTCAATAACCCTGAATGGACGTTGGCAGACCTCATCATACAATCTGTGCTCTTGATATACGGTCTTTCGACAACCACAGCAAAGGTACATGAAGAAATGGATTTGCGACCCATGGCAGCAATAACTGTAATCCTACTTGTAATTCTAGCACGAGTTGGTTCACAAGTCAATAGGCTTCTTGCGGCTGCAAGTGGATTTGGCAATATTGTTCAGTTTGGCATCACGAGCTTCACCGTCTTGAACCTCGCAGTGTTTGCACTGTTCTTACCAGCATATTGGATGTGGAAGTCACAAAATCAAAACAAGAATGTACAACAGGGTTTGGCCGATGATAGGGAATAGTCGCTTGTTCCAAGTCACCAGACATCTTTATCAGAAACCTCTCTGATGAAGAATAGGTGCTTGCTAGGTGATAATCCAAAGACGGGCAGATCAAGATGAGATGACTGCTCTTGATGAAACGAGGGTAATCGAGTTTCTTAATCCGAATCATGGTGATGAAAAATTGACACTCGATTACAGCTTGGCGTTAGCAATGCTAGAACCAGGAGAGAAATCTTTGCCACATCGCTTCAGGACAGCTTCTGAGGTCTACTATATCACGAATGGACGAGGGCTCATGCATATTGATGACGAGGTGGAGGAGGTAAGAGAGGGGGACGCCATCTATATTCCTCCCATGGCAACACAACATATAGAAAATACAGGGGAGAAGAAGCTAGAGTTTCTATGTATCGTATATCCCCCATGGAAATCCGATGCAGAGGAGCTTGTATAACTCTGGACCAAAACAGACTCTTCTATTAGTTTGAATGGAGAATACAAGATGAGCCGTTTATTGGAAAGCATGGCATACAATCTGCGCAAATTATATGGGATAGCATTTGTTCTGGGCACTGTCGCTTTGGTTGGAATATTATACGTGCATGATTTCCAAATCAGTCTCTTGCTTGATGCCAATTTTATTTTGTTATTGGCCGCAGTTTCTGGAGTGATCATGAAGTTCATGAGCGGTCTGGGAATTATGCTGACTTATGCGTCTGCGGCTTCCTTTGTATTCCGATTCTTCTCCAATGCTATGAGAAATAATGAAGATACGGCTAATAGAGTAAAGGCTTTGTTGGTCTTACCTATTTTGGCCATCGCAATCTACGGATTCTACAAGCTTGTGACAGCCATATTCTTCTCAAGTTCTCTTAGTTTGATTGAGATTGTTGTTTCCCTGTTTGGTATCTGGTCGCTGGTATATTTCATTTATCTAGGTCCTGCATTCATAGGTAAATACGAGCCAAGGTTTGATGCACTAGGAATTATTTACAGTGTTCGGGATCGACTAAGTGATGTTCGGCATTCTATTTGGAAGGGCTATCAATTAAGAGTGCATGGGAACTTCGGCGAGGTTTATGCCGATGAATTTGACAACTATCAATCGGATATTGAAGAGATACGTCTCAAGCTCAGCGGGCTTCTTCTATTTCCAATGTGCATAGTCCTCTTGATGATCCCGCCCATTGCAGGGATTGGTTTTGCATTATGGCTTAGAACGTTTTCGCTACATCACCAACCCCTCACGCGATTTGAACGTGCAATACTGGTGACAATGGTTTCCGCGGTTGTCGTAATCAGTACCTATGTATACTTCTTTTTAGATACATCCAGCCTCATTCTGTTTCTCGATTCCTCATATGCGATTGGAATTTTCACGAGTATTCTTCTACTGCTATGGGTTGTATACAAGGCATGAAATGCAGTCATTTGGCTTTCTCGGCAAACTCCTTACCAAAGGCATAAGCCGCCTGTAATTCCTCGGATGATGGAACCCATTTTGCAGTGAATGGCTCCATTATTACATCCATGCCCCCGTTTTCCATGGCATGTTGAATCTTTTCAACTGCCCCACCGCCCCATCCATAGGACCCAAAGGCAGCACCTTTCTTTCCCTTCGGTTTCAGAACCTCAAGGTCTGAGAGAACAGCAGCAATCGTGGGAAGAGCCTCGTTATGAAGTGTTGAACTACCAACAAGAAGACCCTTAGCCTTGAGCAGCTCGGCCATGATGTCACTTCTGTCACTTGTCGGGATGAGATGAAGAATGGGAATCAACCCCTCAGATTCTATCCCCTCTGCTATAGCACGAGCCATCTTTGTTGTGCTCTGCCACATAGTGTCCCAAGCAATAATCACTCTATCCTCTACATCTTCGCCCCTCGCCCACGCCAGGTACTTCTTGACTATCTTGAGAGGGTCTTTTCGCCAGATGACTCCATGTGACGGGGCGATTATCTTGATTGGCAAGCCAAGCTCTAGGACTTCCTCTATTTTTCTCTCAACCTGCCTGCTTAACGGCCACAGTATATTAGCGTAGTATTTCTCGGCCTCTTTCCATAGAACATATTCATCGACTTCATCGGCAAATCGTTTCCCAGTTGCATAGTGTTGACCAAATGCATCATTGGGCATCAGAACTTGTTCTTCCACATAGTATGTGAACATGCTCTCAGGCCAGTGTAGCATAGGAGCTTCATAGAACCGAAGGGTCTTCCCCCCCAGATCAATCTCGTCACCCGTTCCAACAACTTTGATGTCCCAACCATCTGGATAATGTTTCTTTAGAGCGTCCACAGCGCGTTTACTACAAACAAGCTTAGCATTCGGTACTCTCTCTAGGACTTCGGGAACAGCCCCCGAGTGGTCCATTTCAGCATGATTTGCAATCATGTAGTCGATATCTGATATGTCCATTACTTGGGATATCCTGTCAAACATCTCCTCTGCAAAGGGGCCAAAAACTGCATCCACAAGAGCAATCTTCTCACCAATCACAAGATAGGCATTGTATGTTGTTCCATGTTTTGTTGTGTAGCTAAATCCATGAAAATTCCGTACATTATAGTCGATTGCTCCGACCCAATAGACATCGTCAACAACTTCAACAGCTTTCATTATAGCACCTATGACTGCTATGTAGTTAACTATAATAAATTAGATGGTTTCCATTTGGTAAGCTAGTTCCCACTCATATAGAGAAGAGTTAGCGACTTGCGAATTAATCCCAGTCTGGTGAGAATGCAGGATCGACAAGTCGCTCGTTTCTGTCAAGTGCATTGATTCTCCCTATATCTTCCGAATTCAATTCCAAAGATACCGCTTCAAGATTCTCTTCAATGTGTGCCTTGCTGGTTGCCTTGGGAATGGCCGCCATGTCTTTGTGGCTCCACAGCCAGGCAAGAGCCACTTGAGTTTCACTTGCATCGTGCTTCTTCGCTATCTCTGTCAGTACTGGTATCTCCATCACTTTTCCTCTGGCAAGAGGAGAATATGCTACCAAAGTCATTTCATGTTTTAGGAGAAATTTGTGCAACTTCGTTTGCTGGTTGAGTGGGTGGGTTTCCACCTGGTTGGCAATAAGCGGTTTTTCAGAAATCTCTAGCGCTTCCTCCAATAGATTGGGGGTGAAGTTGCTGACTCCAATGTGTCTTATCTTCCCCTCGTCCACCAGCTGATTAAAACCCTTCATGGTCTCTTCCGCATCGTATTTCCCTGCAGGCCAGTGGACATACAATAGATCAATATAGTCAGTCTGCAGCCGCTTCAAACTTCTCTCTGTACTCTGCTTGATTCCTTCATAATCAAGTCGATCAATCCATATCTTTGTAGCTAGAAAAATGTCTTCTCTTGGAACATCCGACTGCTTGACTCCATTTCCGACGTACTCTTCATTCTTGTACATCTGAGCAGTGTCAATATGACGGTAGCCCAATTCTAGGGCGGCGTTTACGCTTGTAGCACACTGCTCGGGATTGGTGTTCTGCCAAGTGCCTAATCCTATTCGGGGAATGATTACATCTTTCATAGTGATTAACTATAATTTATTCGCCTTTATTAATCCCACAATATGGGAACTCGCTTACGCCAAATAGCTTTGAATCATCTACGACCTCTAACTACTGTGGTGGCAAAGTAGATACAACGAAGACGATTGTGACTTGGAAAAGAGGAATTCATAGTGTCGAAGAGCAAGGATATATGAATTAAGTTCAAATCTCACCTCAGGGTGGCTTATCCGATGCCTCAGAAAATTGCCTTGGAACATGGCGGAGATAACCTCTGGTATGGCCGAATAGTAGGATTGATTGGCACACATGCTCGAGGCAGGTCCCGGGAAGAAGTTATTTCTCGCCTTGAGAAAGAAGTGTCCTATCATGTCAAATGGTTAGAAAGCCACGGAGAGTCCACTCCTACCATCAACGAAATTGAATTGGTTGTTACAGATGTTGAGTCCAACGTGGCAGAACTAGGGGAGTCGGGAGGTGAGGTGGCATTCTATGATTTCGATCGCCAGAGAGTAAACAATGACTTGCTCGAGAGATGCATTCGATGTATGAGATATAATAGAGTGGATCTTTTGGAATTGGTGAGAGATCTACCTTTAGATGTCATGGAGAAGACCCCTCCAGCCAAGAGCAGAAATATCCAAGGCATTCTTGCACATATTTGTAATGCAGAAGAATTCTACATTTCTAGACTAGGTGAAGAAACTGACAGAATCTATGAGGGGTATCTTGGTATGGCAGAATCCCAAGCGGATTCACTGCCAATACTTGAGAGAATGGAGATAGTTAGAGGGGCAAGTATTGAGACCCTTCGTTTTTTGGTCCCATCAAAGAATGGGATGATATTGACAAGACCGGACTATACAAGATACCCCAATGAGAAATGGTCTACTTACAAAATCATTCGTAGGTTCCTTGAACATGAGAGAGAACATATCTACAACATCAGAGGTTATCTTAGTCTCCTCCTACGAGAGTAATACAAGAGAAAGAACCATGTTTCATATTACTGAGATGGCCATGAAAATGTTCCCTGAATGTGCCATACAATAAGGAAGCCGTCCAAGTCTAAGCCTCGACTGATTATCGGCCTTATCTCATCGTAGGCATGACTTCGACGTAATGCCCAGCTACCGAATTATTGGGTACTACTTAGTCACGCTATGTGCCGATCAGCTATCCGTGCTGTATTTATGCTCGGCCACCTTGCGATCGGGTTAATGGTCGTGCCCAACACGAACATGCTCAGCTCGTCAGTCGTTAGCGTACTCCTCGGACGGCTAATTCAATATAGTTAATGTAACCTAATAAGGTTTGGGGCATGTGATATTTTGGGTCATTTATGTGACCGCCTTGAACAAGTCACTCGGCCCTCGAAGATATTCAAGGTAAGAGCGAGCGGATAGGCGGGAAACGGACCTATTATCTACATCAATAAGGTAGACCGAATCCAGTTCTGCTGAGAGTAGACTCTCAAGTGGAATACGAGGATCACGATAATAAATATCACATAGGGCCTTGACTTTCTGGGCTTCAGCCTCAGTTCTCTCTTTTGGGTTACTCAAGTACATGCGTGGGATTTGAAGCAAATGATAGAATGGAGCGCCAAGAGCAAATCTGTCAGTTAGGCAACTATAGCGGGCAATCTTGGCGGCTATGCGAGCCTGTCTATATTCTCCTGGATTGAGAGCAGCGAAAGGGGGTACGAAGCCCGTTTCAATCTCTACAAGCAGGCTCTCTGACTCTTCCATCAGGACTTCTTGCTCTATGGATTGCTTCAGCATCTCAGCTTTCTTCATTGGTCTGCGATGAGCCAGAATGTCAGCAATCAGCGGGCCTCCGTCCATGGGTTCCTCTACATAGACATCATATCCAGACTCCAGCAGGTATTTTGAAACAAGTAATTCCAATACACTGTGATTGATTTTTACTACTCGTTGTTTCTTGAGCTGGACCAAACGATCTCGTATATTTGCCAATTTCGACATGACATCGGAATTGGAGTGCGGCGTCAGCTCCAATAGCAACGTGTCGATATCTCTGGAGAACTTGCTCTTCGGCATGATATCACTTGCCTACTTCCAATTGTATGAGGTAGTTAATTGACATTGTCATAGAGCCCTAAGAAAATAGCTATTACGGACCAAGATATGCTTGCATACATTTGGATGCTCCGTTACGATTTGATATGCACCATAAGTTTGCTTCTCTATAGAGAGCAGCTATACAGAATTGCACAGTCATATATATCCCGATATACTCAGAATGCATCGGTGACTCTTTCCATGGACAACCTCATGATTGCCCGTGTAGCAAAATTTTCGGGGTTATACCGGAATCACTACATGAAAATACTAGGAAGCAATATAGAACTGATTCGAACCCATTGGTGGCATGCGTTTCGATTCTTACTCATGAAGCTACTGGATCGAGGGAGAAACAAGATTGTTTCCAGGCGAATACGGGAAATGGTGGAAGATACATTTGACGGCATCATTGACATAGCCTCTCCGGATGGAATAGTTGGGACAGAGGAGAAGGCCCTTTCCGGGGCAAGACTAGCTTTTGAAAAGATACAATATGATGGTACGAGCTACAAGAGTAAAACCGATATTCAAATGCTGTTTGGCGTCGAGATGAGCGGGAAGAACAAGGGTGATGGCGTGCTCCAGTTTTTGATGACATTGCCCTCTGGGAATATAGTGCAATATAGCATCAATGAGATACAAAACCACAATATTTCCGGAGTTTATGAAAGACTATGTCAGTTTCCCGGTGTTGGGCATATTGGCGCAGCCACATATCTAAGAGATCTCGTAGACCTATTCTATGATGAGGTTGATGAGTACGTGAAATCAGTCGAAGCACAGACGTATCTACTTCCTGTGGACGCCTGTGTACGTCGAGTGGCAAGGGAGAGTGGAATCATATTTGACTCCAGTTCCTCATTCAGACAGGCACGAAGACTTGCGGAAGCGTGCCATGAAGTAAGCATCATACACAAACTCGCGTTGAATTTCAATCAGGGGGCAATCTGGTTGTGTGACAATACCTTCGAGACTCTTATGTCGATGTTGAAAAAGAAAACTACCAACTGACGTCCACCTTGTATATTTCCGCGGCAGTGATCAATGAGGAAATCTATCTCTCATCAACCACAAGATCTCCTAATTGAGTAGGACTGTGCTTCTTGGGTACATCTCGTGCTCTTCTTGATGCTAGTTGCTCTTTAACATGCCAACAACTGCTTCTCTTGGTTGATTCTTGGCAAGCTGAGTAAGGGAATATACCATACCACAGTCCTCGCACTTGGCCGCGCTGTAGATACTTGTCTGTCCGAATACCTTCATTTCATAAATTGTCATCTTCAATTGTGTGCCATCGCATTTCGGTCTCATCATGTACGCCTCAATTCTTGTACGAATCGCACCCGAGAGCAGCGAGTATATCTTTCGCACACATGAGGAGCTGTTTTACCAAGCACTATTCCATTGAACTTGTTGCATTTTGCACGAATGTGTGTTAATACTGAAACTCATGGCAGGATGGAGAGTCATTAACTCGTTTTTGCTCGATATCAGGTCCATTGCAATCAAGGAGTTGGCTGGGCAGCCATCAATGAAACTGATATTCAAACAATCGAATCCGCACTGCACACCCTTGAATAGATTGGGACCTTGCCCGAAGATCCATTGATCACCTCTGGTATTGACAAGTATATGTCACTCGTGGCGGATGTGCACACAGACCCCAACACCATGGAGGTTCTAGAAAAGGCTGTAGGAAACCCACATATCATCATTGTGGCAGTTCCAATCAATGGACAGCTGGTGCGGGGAGGCACTTTCTCATATTATGAGTTCACTCAACCAGTAAGCAACCGTCTAACCGATGAGGCATGGAGAGAGATGCTGGACCAAGGAAATGAACCGGACTTTCCTGAGTGGACCGGCAGCTTCATTGTGACTGCAAATGCACTTCAGCTAGACCTGCTAGCTAAGACTGAGAAGTAAGGGTAGAGAGTGTGATGAAGCTCATGCCGTGGGAAGAACCGTGGAACAGCCGTCTGCCACCATCGACGCCCGAAAGGCTACTGATAGTCATGGCAATAAGGTGTAGCATGCCCGAGAATTTATCAAAATTCAAACTGGAATAGCTGGTGAATCAAAATGGAAGAAAGAACTGAGAATTGGAAATACACTATGAAAATCAAAATAGACGATGCCACTCTTCATGCAGCAGGTGACTCTTGGGCGGATGTAATGGAGCAAATTACGATTGGCAGACTAAAATATCTAATTGGTGATTTGGTGGAATTCGATTATATTTCGACGGATTCTGAACAGCGATTGTTACGTTTTCCTGAGAGCGTTGGATCAGTAAAGGAGAGGTTGGCTCTGTCACTCCTATATCAGTATCCAGATAGAATAACTAGAGAGGGGCTAACTCTTTCCGCATCTGTAAGCATGGGATCGCTTCGAAATTATCTCACGAATAGTGATTTGGATGTGGAGCCGCACATAGAAGAGGACCAACGGGGTGTTGCTCTGAAATATGAAGCCCTAGATTGGGCAATATCTGCTGTTGGAGAATTAGTCCCATAAAGCTACAGGGCGCAAAAGGAAATGGGCTTGGTTCCTTGATGTTGTATCTCCATTAGTTTATAGGAGAGGCTTATTATCATCTTCAAGTAAACATGGTGAAAGTATTGAACGATTCTGTCACGGTAGAAGTGGATTGTCCGAATTTGGAATGCGATTATAGACACAAGTACATCCGTCAAAGGGATGGATTGTTGGTTGCAACACTACCTAAGAGATTCAGCCGGAAGAACATCTATGATAGAATGTATTATAGAACTCCTGAGGGGGAAACCGTGGAAATACCGATACAGGAACAGGCTACTTGTCCTAAGTGTGATTCAAAGGCATGGATTCTGGAAATGAACTCGACTCAAGCGGCAAGGCTTGAAGATGCCTATAATGAAGCGCAAGTGTATAGCTTCAAAGACATGTATACAAAAGAAGAACTCGAAACAAGGGAGAAGGACAGAGAGGCGAGAAAAACTCCAAGATTAAATTATCTTGAGTTGGATATGGCGGGGTATCCAGAATACGAACAACTGATAGGTGAGATTAACGATACTTTCGATATTGGTGCATATTCTGGAACAATCGTTCTTGTGCGCAAGCTCATTGAGAATTTGATTGTTTCCCTCTTGAGAGCTAATTACGGTATGGCTAACCTCGACCTGTTTTTTATAAAATCGGAACAGCGTTTTCGTAATCTTTCACAACTAATTAAGAACCTGCGTGATAGTATTGAGGATTTTAAACCATTTGGTTTAGACAACAAAATCATGAGGGTGATAGAGAAACTTCGAGAGGAGGGTAATGCAAGAGCACATTCGATTATAGATCATGGAACAAAGGGAGAGTTGTTGAATCTTAGAGCCGATGTAAATAAAGCTGTTATTGCATTATTCAGTACATGGAGGAATATCTCATAACACTATTGCCCGTGTTGCGATTGAATAGCAAGAAACCTCTGGAAGAAGAGGACCATTCTGACTCCCTATCTCATTCAGAAAAATTTTACATGTTGAAACAAATAATAGAACAATTGAAGCATGGAGCGTGATTGCTTGTTGATTGAGGATAAATTTGAGAGCATGATATTAGAGAAGTATGCTGGAAAAACTAAAGTGAGGATTACTGCAAAGCCAGATGAAGACATTAAGAATGCATATCGTCGACTAAGTATTGCATGTGAAGTTGTTGAAATGCTGGATAGGATTTCAACAGAACTGGACAAAATTAGTGACGCATTACAATTTCAAGAAAGAGATATCAAAGATATTTTGAAAAATGACTATCATATGGTTACAATCTCGTTATTGCGCAATTACAATAGGTGCATGGGGTCGTCGGCAATAGCGCATGAATGGAAGATTAATACTGGACGCCCCTCAAGAGTTTTTACTGGGTCAAGGAAGAAGTATGAGAAGTATTCAGATTATTTTGAGAGTTGTGTCAAAGGAAGATACAAATTCACGAAGAAGGGCTTGGAGTTTGCTTTGAAGGAAACTGTGCCGGAAATCATTGAAAAAATAGAATCTAAAGATTCCTAAGCCCATCAAATATAATTTTTATGAGTGGATTAGAATGCATTTCGAACAGCGGAACATCATCATTCGGAATGCATATTTCTGAAACTTATGTTAGCTGATATTCATTTTCAACCGTAGATAGTTAATCAGGAACTCATAGTATACATTCCGATCCACAGAGATTTATGGTGATGGTATTCCCTTTTCGCTTTTCAGATATTTCAAATTCAGATACATTACCATCGTGCACCTAGATATGTCCATTTAGTGTTGTGGGATGCATGCGATAAGCATTTTAGTTGGGTCTATTCCTTATTATGCAGCCTGTGGGATGCTTTGCTAGCTGGCAGATACAGATTATGCACCAGATAGCTAGACTACTCTCAATATTGAGGGGGAAATATAACATGAGTGAGAATTCTATCAGAAAAAGGATAACAGGAAAAACAGATGAAGAAACTGCATTTTCAGTCGAATTTGGAAATCAAACATCAGAAGAGGTGACTCGGGCGTTTATGGATGCGGAGAGAATCGCCCGAGCCACGGATATAATAAAGCTACTTCGGAGGCTGTGTAATAATACAGATGAGGGGGCATTCATTCCCAAAGGAAGCCTTTCAAATCAAATGAAAACAGTCTGTCTTTCTGCAGCTGCTTCTTACCCAGTCACGTTGACAAAGAATTCCATCGAGAAGAAACTAAAGATCCCATTCAACTCGTACAAGGTTTATGTAACTGCAAAGAAACATGATTCAAGCAGGTATTTGTCATTAGACAAGAATAATGGAGTAAGCATATCGCTTGACGGAGTAATATGGGCGGCATCTGTATTTGAGGATAAACTGGCGAAGCTGTAGTTAGGAGTGATTTAAAATTGGATAGCCATAGTGAAACTATCGACATTGAGGATGTTGGCAACTTCAGTATAACCATAAATAAAGACCGAGATGGTGCAAGAATATCGGTGAGCAACATTAGAATGGATCAGGAAAAAAGGCAATTTGTAACAGCCTATAGATTGATTCATGAGCTGTGGAGTTTAACCCAGTCGCTCGATGATGAAATAGAACAGCATCTAGAGATATTGGAGTTACAGAGAGAAGCTAGCAAATTGTGGTCAGAGGATGAGAACGAGCTATCCGAAAGAGTAACTGATAACTCCCACAAAATTGCTCTATCTCTCTTGAAAGAATATCCAAAAGCCGTTGAAGAGGCAGAAGTTGTTAACAACGTCGACGTGAAGCAGCCAACTGCTAACGCCAATCTCAGAGGACAAGTTAAAGGTACAAAAGACTATTTCAAAGAACTAAAGGGAGGATACCAATTGACGAAGGCGGGAATTGAGTGGTTGAAGAGCTCCGTGATACCCACCTATATCACTGTCGAGTAATTGCATGCTTACCCATTTAGCATTAATGTCTGAAGATGTTTCAATCATAAGATAGATTTGCGAACCACTTCGTTGATTGTCCAATAAATCCCTTCATCAGAAAGAGTCCATTTAGACTGCTTTTTTTCAAAGAATTTGTCAGTGTCACTATATGTACCATGCAATATTTGAGAAACTCTGGGTCTGGAAAGCCTCGTTTCTTTTGCAATTGACTTAACCATTGCAGGCGAAGGGTATGTTCGCAGAAGGGCTAAAGCTACTCGATATGCTGATAGCTCTATATCACTCAAAACAAAATGATTTCCGGATTTCTTCCATAGATGTACAGACCTATTTTTTGCATTCGGTATCCTCTGGTAGAGAAACTCTTCAGGACTTCTCGCTTTGATTTCTTCTGTCATTGGAATTTGTGGTATTTTATCTAGTGATTGAAGAATATCCGTTGCTAGTTCATCGGGATTTAGTACATCCCCTTCAGCTCTATCATAAGTAATAACATGAAAGGTTCTAGTATCAAAGGGCAGATTTCTCGTTTCCTGAGCTAGCAAAATAAACGGCCTACCTAAACCCCAGGCGAGCCCTAATTCAAGAAAAACATTCGGATTCTGCCCGGTAGGTCGGCAACAATAGCTCTGGATTCTTGAATATTCGCACAAATCTTGCACCAAATTTCTGGTTTGCTTAGATCTGTATCTGCACGTTCTACTTGCCATCCTGGAAGTTCCTTCAGGACGTCTGTGAATAGACTCTGTGGGGCTTGCTCTTCCCCGAAAGGCATCAAGACGAATATCTTCTGTGGATTATATTCTATCTCAAAACTGCAACTGTAGTAGTTTTTAGGACAGATAATGGGAATATGCAAAGCAAGATAGCTCCTGATTGCTATGGTTCTCTTCGCTATTTTTTATCTTCAATGATTATTGAAAAATATCTCGCTTTGCGATAAATGTATTATCAATGATTCCGGCTTTGGTTATACTCATTCCTTGGAGTGCGACAGTCCTTCGTCCCTAAGTAAACCCATCACTCCTGCAACTGCTTCTTCTATATCCGACTTACGAAAGGGATGGGTTTCGAGTTGACATTTGATATCATTTCGAACCTCTGAGGGTATAAGATGTTCAATTCTTGCAATATCATGAAGATGAGGAGTAACTGGTAGATAGTATTCATCATAAGGAGATTCAAAGATGACATAAACCCGCCTACCTCCGACCTCATCTCTGCGGATCATTGCTCCTGAGTAGGTCAATTTCATGTCCTCTCCTGATGTCACTGCCTCCTCAAGTATGAATACTATCTCGTTTCTAATATCACTCTGGAGTCTTCTGTCGGGAGTGATGCCCTGCTCATCAAGAAGCGTAGTCATGCCCTGACTGAGGATGTTCTCGACCTCTTCTCTTGCTCGGAGAGCAACATTCCTCTCTCTAAGCACCCGCTCTCGTTTCTCCTTTGTTGCACCCCGCTCCAGACCCACTACTACTCTCTCTTGCTCAATGATGAAGTAGGGGCACCATCGTTCCTGTTTCTGCAGATAGGTTCCCGGTTTCACTAGTTCCAGTTCTTGCCCGAGGTACTCCTCAATGACTCGTCTGAGATGCCAGGCCTCCTGGGCTTCCGAGATGACATGGTTTCTCCACACGAGATCCATCGAGTGAACAATCCACTCCTGTTGCTCGTTCGACCAGTAGACAATCTCACTCGACCGCACGAGTGTCGCGAGCTGAGCAGCGGTGAAACGAACTGACATCAGGTCCTGAAGCTCCATCGGAAGCGAGTGAGGTGTATGGATTCGGATACCCCAGCAGGAACCATGTCTTAGTCCTGTTTCATCAAGGAGGCGTTTCGGTGTTCCGACAGGAATCTCATAACGGAAGAGATAGTGCATATTTGCCACTGGAGCAAGGCGCTGCTGTCTCTCTATGTCCTCCTTGGAAACATGTCGAAGGGGGCACACCCACGGGTCGTGATGGGGCTCCACTCTGATATTGAAGTCCTGTTTGGCAGCGAGGAGGTCCTCAGCACTCGGTGGCAACTCCATCGCCAGGTGTGGAAATGGATTCCTTCTCTCCACCCATGGACGGATGAGTTGCACATCTTCATGATAGGTGATGTCCTGAAATCGGTTCCAGATGAGCCGTTTCCCGTCAATGACCACGGGCTCACACTGATAGTCTGGCTTCCTGAGTAGTGCAACCAACTCAATGGTGCTCTTGATGGTCAATGCCAAAGCTTCCGATTCATTATCATCCTCCTCTGCTACCTCAAAGAAAATATGATAGCTTCCTCTCTCATGGTCCAACGAGATGTGACATTTCGCATTGACTGGTTCACCCAGACCTCGACGAATGACAAGAAGGGCAACATCAACCAAGTCTTGAGTGTCCAAGAGGGATTTAGGAACTGCGTTCGTAGAAACCGGAACTGCCTGTTCCTCTGCACGTATCTGCAGCGTTCTAATCAATGTCACACTCTGGAATGCATGACTCGTATACTCGATTCGTCCTACTGGCATCCAGACATCACTATCTTGGTGCCGTACAAAGAGAAGCTGCATATCCTTCTGGTTGGCAATCATCAGCGGCACTCTGATATCCTTCTTTTCACTACGTGCAGAGTCTGCTAGTCTGCTGATGTCACTCTCACTCCAGAAGGGCGCATCCGAAATAAGGCCCTTGAGAAGCTCATATGGCGCCTCGCCTGGGTCTAAAGCATAGGGTGTGATGAGCGCCGCGTTCATCTCAGTCCCTCCCATGGTTCTCTGGAAGATCAGCCATGTCGCCAACGGCTCCTGCTCTAATCCTGTTCTTCGGATTATCACCTGCCCCATCCGAACACTCCTTAGAGAGATGTCTTCGGCAATCAGAGCATTCAATGCTAAGGCTCGCGACTTCAGTCTCTCAAAGAGCACATGACGGTCTAATACTGACCGGCCAGCATGTGTTCCATACCTGTATTCTGGACTGAGTCCAAGTCTTGTATAATGCCAAGGAACAAGGTATTGCCACAGAAGATCCAGAGTTCGTAGATGGATGCTGGAAGGAATCGTATTGAGTGCAGCATGCAACATCAAAAAGAGATGATTTCCCGTGATGAGCATGATATCAGGATGTCTTTGGGACAGCTGCTCGATGTGAGCTCGGATATGCGGTTTCAGTTGACGATGCGCTTGCATCCGATACGGTTCTAGCTGCGTCCAACTATTTTGCGTGGATATGTCATTCTCAAGAGTCTGTCTAACTAGGCGCAGTCTGTTCATGACCTTCTGACTAGATTGAGTAGCATCTGTTGGCTCAATGATATCCAGTAGTTCTTCACACAATCTCACAATGTGGCTTGGAGGAGATTCTTGGTTTAAGAGGAATGAGATGGCCTTTTTCAGGCCACGTACCTCGGATAGGGCTATGTCAATATCATCAACATCACATGCTATCAGCATGTCTTCAGACGGAGGCCTTGTATTTCTCTGGGGTTCCTCCACACCAAGTGTCATGGTTCGGTATTCGCGCTTCTGCGTAATCTGATCTATCGGCAGCAGCTTCTTGTACCGCTTGTTTCTCTCCAGTCGCTCTTGAAATTGATAGGGTCGGAAATTGATTAGATTGATGGACTCGTGCATATCTTGAATCCGTGACGATACATGTGCTTTTTCAACTACATACCTGGCTTTTTCAGGGATGCTATCTGTAATCGCAGAATCTTGGAGGTGCGGTAAGAGATCATACACATCTTCATAATCAACAGACTGTGCTAAGGTCTGCATTGAGCCTGCGAAACCTGCTCCCTTAGAATACATCATCGAAACGTAGGGGGTTTGGGGCTCTGACCGGAAGGTTTCTCCCCATCCCTCAAGAGGGAGGATATGGATTCGCTCCGAGATGACCGTTTCACCTGGTGCTTCCATAATAGACACTCTGATACAATCATCCGCAGGCGTAAATGACCTTGACCTCTGTGGAGGCAGAGGGAGATTCCAGACGATTCTATCGATAAAACCCTCCCATTGAGAATTGGTATAGAACGGTGCCACGCATTTTGTCTGGTACACGGAGCTATTATCAGAGAGAGGAACCGGACGATTGAACCACAGAATCGTTCCACCTTTAGAAACCTCCGACAGGAAGAGCAGGAGTATCGCGCCCAACAAGGGATTCTGATATGGCCCAGTTCTTCGCCACAATGAGTTCCAACCACTTACCACCACAATTGGTTTCTTGGCATTAGTCACATTATCTTTAATCAATTTTCTAATTACTCGGCTCGTTTGCCTGCCATGCAAGTACTCAGCAATAGTGAAGGACATGTCCACAACCTTGACGCGTCTCTTGAAGAAGCGCTGGACGGATGCATCATGGAACGCCAACCTCAGCCTGTGCTTTCCGAGCAGCGGGTCTGCGATTTCGCCATTCATGTCGAACCATATGATATCCCTGTGCTTGTAATGCGCCATATCGTAGAGATACTTCAGACCGTGCCATCTCTCTGCTATTGTTGCAGCAGACTCTGAGGGGGAGCCACGACCGGACACGGAGAGATACATAATGAATTCCAATCCATCATCCTGATGTTTACAGAACGGATTGTTTTCTTCTCTCTTAGCAGGTGGCTCCACTTCAGTGGCTGAACAGCTATCTGATACCATATGCATGACCAATCTCAGCGGGATTCCATTCTCGCTGACCTGAAGAACATCGCCTGTGGAAATTCCATTATTCATGGCCATCTCGTAGCCTTCGATAATCACGGCATGCAGTGCGTCACGAGCTTCATTCCACGTTTCTGTTGAATCGACCGAAACAACCGCTTTGATTAGTTCGTTTGGCGGCTTGGAATCTATCCATGCCACTCGTTGGTACTCATTCAGTATGGCTTCACTGTAGAGCTCAATCTGTTTCACACTCTCGGGAGAGATACTTCCCCGTATGTCCATCCACTCTTCGTCAGTGAGCCTCCTTCTCTCCAGTAGGAATTCGCTGACAACATTCTTCTCCTTCTCACTCTTGGACCTCACCCCATAGATATCGAGTTCAAAGGCGCTCTTCGTCTTTATCTCAACAACCATGCAGGGTTCATAGACGATTTGTGGCGGGGCCTCATCCACACTTGGCAAGAGCTTTCGTCTGAAGAGGGCAAGGTCAACTCGTCCCTGTCCTCCTGCAACGCCTAACTCGGATACTATCAGGAGACCGGACCTATCCCGTACCATCTCATCTCCATGATGGACCACTGCACTCATCACGAAGGGACTGGGAAAGCCCTTTGATACAAAGTCATGGAATGCACTGCCGATTCTTCTGCTCTCCTCTTTTGCCTGCTTCAGAATCTGTGCGGCGTCCTCTTTGTCTAGGATGCCCTCATCCAGCAATTGCTTGAGCGTATCCAGAGCATCGCTCCACTCATCAACACCCTTGTCCTCCGCTCTTCCAACAATGGTTGTAAAAAAGTTCGGAGTGGTTGGATACTCAATATCTTCTTCGATTGAGGTATCAGTGGTTATGACATTCTCTACGGGTATATGAGGCATGTTCTCGAGCTGAGGTTCAGTGACGCAATCTGGATACTCTTCAACCATAGGCACATCAGCGTCCGACAATGTCACCTCTGTATCGACTGCAACCATGGTGGTGATAGAGGGAGCTCGGCCGTTTCGCATGCCATAGAGTATACTGATTCTATCCACCACATCTCGTAGTTCTTCTAATCCCTCTCGGACAAAGTTGGACCGCCCGGTTTTTCTTCCAGTATAGACATAGTCCAGAAACGGAAGAAGCCTGTTTAGTAGCTGATCGATGTACCGTTTTGCTGGCCTGAGAGGCACATTGTACTTCATGCACTGTCGAGCTAGCTCGACCAGGTGGCTTCGTATCATGTCTCCAAAGTCCAGTTCGGGGAGGTTATCGTGGTTCAGGAAGTATGCAGGTTGTCCTCCAAGGGAGGGATACCCTACCCCCTCAGACCCATCTACGAGCTTGAGCTCTGTGGGCGGCGGAAAGAAGTACCGGGCCTTGCAGACATCACGGATTCTACTTCCTGCATAGTCCCAGAGCAGGTTGAGGTATCCCTGTGGCCCCTCGCCACGCTTGACACGTTTGGTCTCTTTGTTGCCATATTTGACGGCTGTCTTCAACATAATGCGGTAGAAGTTGCGCCGGATGTTGTTCTCCGCCATCAGGAGAAGTCTGCTATCAGGGAGGACCCTCCTGTCCAGTTCCTCAAGCTGGTCTGGGGTCAAGCTCTGTCGATAGGAGGCCGACCTGCGCTGCCTGTCCCGGTCATGGGTTTCGCGATAGGCCGTCTTGGCCTCATCCCAGATCTTCGCCATGCCCTTCACACGGTTATCCCCATAGTACAATGGTCGGACAACTCCCGTGGCACGGTCCCGTGCGAGAGCCAATGTCCCTGCCATCCCACGCTTGAAGGCAGTGATGAGGACCTTGTTTGGCTGCTTGGGAGACCCAAAATGAGCCATATTCTACCGTTTGTGTTGGTTATTTATATATACTATCTCGGGCTTTACGACCAATGCTTTATCCACCAAAATAAGGCATATGAGGTCTTAGAATTGAATATTGAGTGTCCATAAATCTACAGTCTTCATAAGTTTAAATTGCCTGATACTATAGAATGTGTGGAGATTATCATTCAATCTCTTGCATAGAGAGCTGAGTGAACTCCCTTCTGACACAAGACAGGTCGGAAGTTTAAATTGTCAAGTGATGCACATGCCCGAGAGCCAGACTGTAATCATCAGTGTGAAAGTTCCTGTGAAATGGAACTGCATGAGTGATGCTGATAGGTCTAGGTTGGAGAGATTGACCGGACGGGATACACGAGTCATCCGGGCGTTTCTTGGGGTCATTGCGCGTCACGAGAAAGAACTCATTGTCGGTAAGAAACGAAAACGGATCAATGGTGGAGCACTGGAGAAGTTGACCCTCACCGCGGAGCGGTTCAAGGACCCAGCTAAGAGAAGACTGTCTGTTCCTCATGACTTCAAGAAGAGATTCCCAAACATCTCAACCAACGAGCTGCAGGAGTGCAGGCAAGTTGCGGCTGCCATGTGGAACAGCTATCTTGAGCTGGGAGGACAGCCCCCGCTCAAGGCACAGGGGTATCGAGCAAGGAAGCTTCCCCGGTATGTATATGCCAGGAGATTCAAGCTAGAATATAGACGGGGACAGGAAACAAAGCATTGGCTGAACCTGTTGGACTCCTTGGACTCTGCACAGACGGATAGCTGGACCCATGATAGATTGCGTATTCCTTTGAATCCCTCTTCCTATCATCTGAACAGATTGGATGAGGGTGAGGTCACATCCCTGAGGCTCTTCAAGGACGCCCGTCGTAAATGGTGGGTTGTGTTTGCTGTAAGAGTGGAGGTGGAGGTGGTTGACATGACTGGTCTGCCTCCAGCAGTGTTGGGTATTGATCTCGGTATTGACAAGGCGGTCTGTTCTGTTGTGCTGACTGAACAACGGGTGAGATACGTACGCTACTTCACGCAACCGGAAAAGATCAGTCACATAGAGCGGTACGATGAGATGGTTGACGCTCTACAACGAGAGATGTGTGACCGGAAGAATGCAGGGTGGCCGTACGACGGTGTGGCGGAGCGCCTCAAGGAACTTCGCAGCCGCCGTGCTAACATCAGTACTGACTTTGATGGTGTGCTCGTCCGAGAGCTCACCACCCATATCCTCGAGCTCTCCAAGAAGTATGACCTCTATGTGGCCATTGGTCGCCTCACCAACATCCGCCGTAGCGCAGGAAGAAAGAGTGGCAAGAGCAAGTCCTTCAGAAAGAAGGTGGCTCGCTGGACCTTTGCACGAGTCAGCGAGGGGCTCAAGCACGCTCTTGTCCAAGAGGGTTGGAGGGTGGATGGGAAGGACTCGCACTTCGTTCCTGTCCCTGAGTCCTGGACATCAATCATCTGCCACCGCTGTGGTTCCAAGGGAGTCAGGCCGAAGCAGTCCCTCTTCATATGTACCACCTGTGGCTATCGCTCCAATGCCGACAAGAACGGCGCCATCAACATCGCCCGGCGCCTCATCAAGCTCATTCCTTCACTTACGAATGAGACCGGACTAGAGCGTTGGTTGTTTCCTAATGAGAAGAAACAGGCAAGCTTGAAGGCTCGGAGGAGAACACGCTCTAACGAGAAGTCCGAACCGTCCTCGAAGAGATCAGCTTCACGGGGGCGGTCCGCGGCCGAGTGCCATGACCAGACCCTGCTTGCAGAGTTTGTGAGCACTACCGACCCTGCCGTGGGAAGAACCGTGGAACAGCCGTCTGCCACCATCGACGCCCGCAAGGCTACTGATAGTCATGGCAATAGTGTGCAGCGGAGTGAAACTCCATCCGAGGGTTGCTCGGATAAAGCTCGTGTACAGGCTCGGGGAGAGGTCTCCGGGTTCGCTGGTGACAGCGGTCGCGAGCAGGGTGGAACACGGGAGTTGACGGTCACCGAGGGGGTTCGCTCACCCTCTACCCAGACCTGATTCGGGTCGGTGCATGCATCCAAAATATTTGGATTTAGAAAAAATAAGTGGCTTTGCCACAAATCAAAGCTTATTCTACGACTGAAAGATTATATGGAGGAAGAAAATCAATCCAGAATCACAAGAGTGAGGTTATCTATTACCTATGCCCCCTAAAGACATGAACATCGTCATCTTCGGCTGCATGCAGTGCTGTTATGCGGCTGCAGACTTGGCCGGAACGATGAAGATCCAGTACGACGTGAGCGCGCGGATCATCCGGATGCCCTGTACTGCTAGGCTCGATATCAATTTCATTATGAAGGCGCTTCAGGAAGGTGCAGATGGGGTTCTGATTGTTGGTTGCCATCCCGGTGATTGCGCATACAAGACAGGCAATCTCGGAGCTGAGAGACGGGTCAGGTTCGCCAGGGAACTTGTTGATAAACTGGGCATGAACAAGGAGCGGGTGAAGATGGTGTTCGTGAGCGCGGCTGAAGGGGAGAAGTTTGCGAAGGAGATCAACGACTTCGCAGACAAGATTCGCGAGATTGGTCCCAATCCCATTCGACTATAATCGAAGCAGATATAGTATTTATTGATGGCAATTCTTTTCAGCTTGTTGGGTTTACTCGAAGTCTTTAGCCCGGTCATAAGCAAGACGCCATCTAACATTGCCTATTTTGCGAAGTTGAACACCAATATCTCTGTAGAGATGGACAACCCTTGAGTTGGGTGTGGCTATGTAATTCCTGCCAATCTCGAGAGTTTCCATAGCCCGTATCGGCTCGTCCATTAGCAGGAATACAGCGCTCTTCCCAATTATCGATTGAGTGTTAGTGCTATCTACTTGCATTGCAGTAGTAAATGCTCTTCCAGCGGGTGCAATTGTCGGGGGCCTACCATCGCTTCTTCCAGATGAAGATTCTATTTCATCCATACTGAGATTGCCCTGTAGAATTTCAGAAACCATTTCTGTTCGGAACGGCAATTGGTCGTGTCCTTCGAGAAGTAGTTTTGCAGACACGTGAGCAGAAAGAAGATCCCAACCCACTTTAGCCCACTCATCGACATCATGCAAGTTCATTGTTGCTAGAGCGTTGATAGCACTTTGAATTGAAT
Organism: uncultured archaeon; assembly: GCA_964648855.1. Classification (GTDB taxonomy): domain Archaea; phylum Asgardarchaeota; class Thorarchaeia; order Thorarchaeales; family Thorarchaeaceae; genus TEKIR-14. Next base: position 178,185 of record CAZYLT010000004.1, on the reverse strand, counting down.
CCATAGGTAGTTGCTTCAATTGGGGTGGCAGATCAATAGTTTTCAAATCCCGCTCATAAGCAGATAGTTCATGAAGCGCGAGGTCTTGCACTTCCTTCCTGCGCGCTTCAAGCTCATCGGCTGTCAGCTGAGGAGTCATTCGCCTAGCATGCTCAAAGAATTCCTCATTCTGAGCTAGTATTCTTGGCACCAAGTCATCAGGAAACCAACCCACGTAAATACCTAAGTCATGCAGTCGCATCACTGCCTTGCCTCGAATACGCGGATTGCGATCCAAGACGCCAATCCATACTTTTCGTATCCTACGATACCTAACCCAATCAACACAGGGTTTCTTCATTTTGCCATGTCGTTTTTCTGTACACGGTTCCAGAGTTGTTATCAAGTCCGTTCCTTTGAAATCAACTCGGTCACCTCGTCTTTGCTCAAGGGCAATATATTCCGCATGATCCCCACTACCAATCTGATTTCTGTAAGCCTGAGCAATAATCTCGCCCTTTCTAATAACAACCGCTCCGACCTTAGGAGCCATCTTGCCAGGCCATTCAGGTTTGCATTTCTCTGCAAGATCTATGGCAAGCTCAAAATGGGCTCTAGACACTTGGTTCGGGTTTTCATCTTCATACCACGACAATTTCGCCACCCACCTCGCGGTTAGTTGTCCGCGATATATATCTTACATACTCCATACATAGGTGCGTCATTCAGAACTCACTCCTCAAACTAACTGGATTGCTCTTCTTGATTGTGACGACCTTTTTCACTCTCGTTTTTGTCTGCAGTAGATTGTTGGATTATCGGATCCTTCTTCAATTTGAATGCGACTAATAGAATTATTAAGGCTAACAAAAGACTGGCAATCCAATTACCTACAGGATAGAATTCAAAATCAAAGATGCTAATTTCTGACAGGGTCGTTATTCCAATAACAAAAACAAACGTACTAGGAACTGATGCTATTAGCAACCGTAATCCCCATTCACCGATAAATGAAATATTCATCATTATCATGATTCTGAAGATTTCTATCCCGATAAGTGCATTAGCAATAGCCAGAAGTAGGGTACAAACATAGAAAAGAAATGAATTGTTGGGGTCCAAGACGGAGTTTATTGTTGGAGATCCGGCAACCATAGCGGAAAGAAATACGAAGAAGAAACCATAGATTACTGTCAGCGCTCTTAATGAATTACCTGCCATCTCAAATTCCATAGTATCGAATTGATTGGTGTCCTTGGGGGCATTCGCTGGTTCTTGTTTGCTAGATGTTTCTTTTTCCTCTGTTGATTTCGTCAATTGTCCATCCCTCTTTCCATCTCTCAGCAACTCTTACACCATCCATGCTCAATGAGTATGCCTCAAAACGACCTGTCTTCCGAATAAGATAGTTTTGGCCGGCAAGTTTTCGCATGCGTTTCTTGATTTTTCCGAGGGGGTATCGATCACGATATTCCCTGGGAGTACAGAATTTGAGAATATTATCGATGTTTCCATGGCGAGAGCCTATCCTATCTTCATCATACATGCAAGTCATGATTATGATGTCGATTTTCTTGATAGGCATAATTCGCTAGCGAAGAGTATCCTTATAAATCATTCGTAGTAATTGCCCTTTTAGGGTATTTTTTTAGTACTATAATGTTATTTTATATTTTTTTGTGTGCCAAAAGTATTTAAATGTATATGATACGTGATTATTGTGCATAATAGTTGTCATATAATGTATAATATGATGTGTTACGGAATTGTAGATGTGTCGTGTATAGTATATGGTGGATTGTGAAAAGAAGGAATTTGGATGTATTTGTGTATTGGATTGTGGATGTAATGACAAAAGGACGGACAACTTTCGAGGAATCGATTGAGAGGTCACTGGAGGTTTTGATGACGAATTCCCCGATTTCGCTGCGGGAAATAGCAGAAAAGAGTGGCACTGACTGGCGGGCGATTGACCGGGCAGTCAATTTCTTGATAACAGAGCAGGACCAGTTCGCAGCATTCGAGATTAGAGTGCTTGAGGGCGGTTATGGAAAGATGGTGTGGCTCAAAGACAGACTGGATAAGATGAAACTCCCAAAGGAGATGCGTCAGTGGTACATAGAGAAGCGCTTCTTCACTGAGAGTGATGAAAAGCCAGATACAGCAGAAATAAGAGAGATGTTCAAGTCGGAGGGAAGAACCTCAATCGAAGAGGTAGTGGACAGGCTATTTAAGGTGCTGCAGATAGAGGACAACCTGACCATCGCAGAATTGGCCAGACGGACAGGTGTCAACAGAAAGACAGTGGATAGGGCATTAGATCTGATTCTCCAGTTCCAGGACGAGATTGCAGAGGGATACATCTACAAGAAGGATTTGATTGTCTGGATGCCTCGCCCAGCTCTGTATGAGATGGATGAAACTACATTGGAGTATTTCCTCAAAAAGAGATACTTCCCCGACGAGGCCAAGGAGATTCCTGAAGAGCAAGAGAGAGCTCTGCTTCAGATGGCATAGGTGCTACAAATGGCATCTAAATTGCCACCAAGAGAAGTGTATCATGAGGCGATGATAGAGTCCCTCAGGAATGCAAAAGCGTTGGTGAAAGAGGCAGCACTTGTTGCCCAAAATGTGTCGATGACCCATGCATTGATGCTTAAGAATCTGGCAATAGAAGAGGTTGCAAAGGCATATGCCTGTTGGCTTGTAGTTCATGAAATTATTCCGAGAAACCATCCTATGGTTAAATTATTTGGGAAAAAGAGTGTCTTCCGCAGCCACGATGTGAAAAACAAGATATACACAGAACTCGGTAGTGGAATGTTTCTTGACAAAATAAAGAAAATAGGTCAAATTAGCGAAGATCTCGACTTAGAAGGCGCGTCTGTAGGAATTGGGTTGGTATCCAGTATACTTGGACGCATAGGAACAGAGAAACGGTTTGAATGGATGTATGTTGATGTAGTGCATAGGGATGGGGAGTGGATTATTTCAAGTCCTTTGAAAGCAGATAGGAAACAAAGGAATATCAACTTCTGGGGCATCAAGACGACCATAGGGTTCGTGGATTCGTTGATTCATATATCTAAGCAAAAAGAGTTTGACAAAATGCAAAAAGAGATGCGAAGAAAATACGAAAAGCAAGACGCTGATTTTCCGTCTTCGCCTATATGGTAATGAATCTATCCAGGGATAGATACTGATTTTGGTTTCTATTCCATCAGTTTCTATCTGGGCAATAAGAAGAATTTGGTGCAATGTATGTACGCCGCGTCGGATCTCGCAGGGACTATGAAGATCCAGTACGACGTGAGTGCGCGGATTATCCGGATGCCCTGTACCGCACGTTTGGACATCAACTTCATCATGAAGGCGCTGCAGGAGGGCGCGGACGGTGTGTTGGTGGTGGGTTGTCACCCAGGAGACTGCGCGTATAAGACGGGTAACTTAGGGGCTGAGAGGAGGGTCAGGTTTGCCAGAGAGTTGGTGGACAATCTGGGCATGAATAGGGAACGTGTGAAGATGGTCTTCGTGAGTGCGGCTGAGGGTGACCTGTTCGCCAAGCACATCAACGATTTTGCTGACACGATTCGAGAGATAGGACCCAACCCGATACGGCTCTAGGGATCAGAGGCACTGTTTCATGGCATAGGCACGGACCTCAAAACCGAGTTTGTCATAGAGGTGTTTTGCCTCTGTAGCTTCAGCAGGGTAGGGCAGCAACACCAGGTCCACATCTTCTTCTCGGAATGTCTCTTCTAGTTTGCGCATCAGTGTTTCACCGATGCTTTGCCGTCTATAGGATGGTTCAACCACCAAGAGGTCAATCTGTGCTACTCTTTGTGCGTTCCATCGATTCAGGATGGTACCCGGTACATCCTTGATATAGCCAAATATGAATGCCACAATGTGACCGTGCACTTCGGCCACAAGTAGGCCTGGAGGAAAAGCGTGGGCAGAGGAAAAATCAGCTGCAGTCACATCAGAGTCAAATGACGCATACTCATTTGTGAGAGAAACAATCTAGGCAATATCCTCAGGACTGAAGGGACGAATATTCACTGTATCCACCTCCTTTGAGATGACATCGAATGCTATTTGTGGGTTTCACGCACTCGTCTTACGATAGAAGTGAGAGAGGAGCCGACACGCAGAGGGTATTGGCTTTCTTGACAGACGTCTATGACTGAGCAAGAGAGGAGCAAAGCTTTATGTATACAAAATAATATATTGTATACGATACACGATGGATACAGTCACAGTACGACTACCCGATGAGATCATCAAGAAGCTCGAGCTCATCGCCAGAGAAGAGCAGATTGACAGGTCGGAGATGATCCGGCGGGCACTAGATATTGGCATTCAGCAGTTTCTCCTAGAGAGAGCCCTCAAGGCGTACAGGGAGAGAAGGGTTTCCCTCTGGAGGGCGGCATCCATGGCGGGACTCCCCTTGAGAAAAATGATAGAAGAAGCGGATAAGGCAGCAATACCCATCTCGTATGACGAAGAGGACCTGGAGCGTGACCTTGCTCTTGTCAAAGAACAACAGAGTGGTCAGTAACGCGAGCCCACTGATCTACCTCGCAAAGTCAGGACGACTTCATCTGCTCAGAGAGCTATACACCGAGATGTTGATTCCGAGGGAGGTTTTCCAAGAGACCGGTGAATCTACTAACTCGCCGGATGCACTATTGATAGCTTCTGCAGTGCATGATGGATGGCTACGTGTTGAAAACTCAGCTCATGACGAGGTAGAGCAATTAGCCGAGGGCGCAGGAGTTGAAAGAGGAGAGGCTGCAGCTATCTTACTGGCTAGGGAGATGGACGGTCTGCTTCTGATAGACGACAAGTTGGGAAGAAGTGCTGCGGAAATTCTGGGAGTAACATGTCTAGGAACTGTTGGAGTCCTTCTCCAGGCCTTGTCGAAATCCATGCTGCACTATAACGAATTCATATCAATTCTCGACAGGATGATTGACCGAGGATTTAGGTTGGATTCAAAGGTCTACAAACAAGCAATATCCGTAGCAAGAAGCTTTAGTGACTAGCAATTCATCATGCAGTGCAGGTACGCCGCGTTGGATATTGCCGGAACCATGAAGTTACAGTACGATGTGAGCGCGCGAATCATCCGAATGTCCTGCACCGCGAAACTTGATATCAATTTCATCATGAAGGCACTCCAGGAGGGGAGAATCGGTGTCTTGATAGCGGGCTGGTACCCGGTTGACTGTGCCTACAAGACCGGCAACTTGGGTGCCGAGAGACGAGCGCGATTTGCACGATGGTTGGTCGATAAGCTGGACATGAACAAGAAACGCGTGAAAATGGTGTTCGTGAGCGCGGTTAAGGGAGACCTGTTTGCTAAGCACATCAACGATTTTGCTGAAAAAATTCGGGAGATAGGGCCGAACCCGATTAGGTTGTAGTTTCTTTCTTAGTACTTGAAGATTCAGAGGCTATTTTTCGTAGTCAAGCCAATCCGATAGTTGCTCGTGCCTTTCCGGAGGATGGATTCGTATGAACAGCCAGCCAATGATCAGGAAGATGGGAGTTGGTAGGAGGAAGGTAGATGGTGCCAGTCCGTGCACTAGAGTAGAGTAGATCAGTGAACCACCATAGAGAAGGGCCATCTGTAGTTCAGCCAGTAGACCGAGTGCTAGCGTGCGAGCACGTGTAGTCTTTCCTGCAAAATAACGACCAATCTGAAGAAGGAATACTAATCTCAGAAAGCTCGCCATTATTCCGATAATCCAGACAGAAGGTTGCCATAATATGAGTGTCCGACCAGAGGTTCTTGGGTTATAAAGCAATGTCCACGTGACACTGAAAATATTGAGAGGTGAATCATCATACACTTCCATCGAGATTGGAAGGATGAAAAACAAAATTAGAAGAATTAAGAGTAGACCAATGGAAACGGTTCGCTGGTTTTTATCTTTCAGGTCTTTCTGCTCCATTAGAATCGCCCCCTAGTTCAGCATGATAATAAGTCAACATAGCATTGGATATTTGGATTTATCAGTCGTCCTTCCAGTTCCGGGAGGGTTTATCCGTCAATCATAGATGGTGAATAAGTTTCCCGATCTGGAATTATCCGTCTGGAAAAGCCTAAATCGTAGTTTGCAGTAACATTCGGCGGTGTGAAAAGTTGAGTGTTAAGCGTCGATTTAAGACATTTGTAACAGAACAGAAGACCCTCTTATTATTTCAGATAATGATTCTATTGGGGCTTTTGGTTCAGGTCGTGATGTTTTTTGCGTTCATATGGTATGGTCGTCCTCCTGCAACAGATTATGATGCCATCTCACAATTTTTCTTGGTTGCAGCCCTCTGGGTCATCACGATTAACATCAGTGTAGTACTATTCTGGTGGGTTTCCAGACTAGGCAAGTGGCCATTCATTGAACATATGAGTTCTGATGATGAGAGCGAAATGGTCTAGTGTAGAACAACAGAACCGAGAAGTTAGAGGATGAAAGAAAGGCATCCGGAGCTATGTGTACGTGAGTTTGTGCCTCCAATATTGAAGAAGGACAATCCTAGATTCCTCGTCATGACAAATCACACCAATAGATCACTAGGTCATGGCTTGTCGTCGCATATCTTCAGGCATCTTCTCAATTGCGTACCTTAGAGATAACCTTGGCATGGGCTCCTTGGTCTTCATAACATAGTCAAAGACATCATCCATGAAATGCAGAGTCGCCTCTTTGAGCATCCAGCCGTATCCCTTGAGAACATGGTGATGGCTATCATGCATCAGGCTATCAGATACATCGAAAATGTGTTCGAAGAGCTTGCTCCTCCGCAGTGCATAGATGAATGAAACAGGAGCTGCCCGTCGGACGTATGGATTATCCGATTTTACCCACTTCTTCACGGATTCAACAACCTGAGGGAACCTCATGAGGAAGTAACCCATTGAATGAGTACACAAATCGTCACAACTCCCCCAACTGTGGAGATAGGTATTAATCCATTTTTCTAGAGTAGCAAAATGCCGTGGTTGAAATTGGTTCTTTAAGCTGAAAATCCATTGGAATGCGATGGTTCTATGGGGCCACTGACCTGTTTCAAGGAGAGATTCACAGAGAGGAATCACAGTATCTATAGTTTTGATGCCCCTCTCCTTGAGCAGTCGCATTGTCTTAGTGGCTGCAGTTCTCGCAACCGGAGTCTTAACATCCAATTCATTCCATTTGGTGTCTGCTGTAAGATCCATGTCGAAGTTCGCTGCCTTGGCAATCTCAGTGTTTGCCAAACCAACAACATCAGTTTCTCCATTCTTGGGCATAATGAATTATCAAACATATTTGCAAATAATCTTGATGTGGCAGCTGCTGGTGACAGAATAGACCGCATCATCACACGCATACCCTATTGTTTTTAACAGAATGTGGGCGACTAATTAACAATAGTTAAAGGGGCTTGCACGATGGTTATAGCGCCGTTCATAATTTCAGTAAGAGAAGGAATCGAGGCAGCTCTCATAATAGCTGTCATGCTTTCGTTCCTTCGGAAAACAAAAAGAATGAATCTATCTAGATTTGTATATCTGGGTTCGATTGGCGCCGTTATTACCAGTTTAGGTGTATCTGCAGCTTTATCTCTCATTTGGGGATTCTTTGAAGGGGCGGCTCTACAAATCTTCGAGGGGGTTATAGTCATCATCGCGTCGATTCTCTTGACGACTATGATAATCTGGATGAACCGAGTTGGTTCTAGTATATCATCAGAGATAGAATCAGCAGCAAAGGATTCTATGGTGGCAAAAGGAGGGTTTGGACTGGGAGTGCTTGCTTTTGCATTGATACTGAGAGAGGGAGTAGAGCTTTCTCTGTTTACGATAGCACTTGTAGTTCAAGAGGGAGGAGGAGCCTATATTGGCGTATTTCTTGGATTGATTGCAGCCGTGATTTTAGGTTATGCAATATACAGGGGCTCTTTGAGAATCAGCTTTAGTGCATTCTTCAAGTGGACCTCTGTTTTTTTGGTACTTTTCGCAGCAGGGATGATAGCATATGGAATACACGAACTCCAAGAGGCAGGACTTCTTCTCATTGGACCACTTGAGGTCTGGGATGTCAATCCTGCTCCACTAGCTGATGGCGGCTATCCATTACTTCACGAGAATGGCGCAATTGGTGCTCTCTTGAAATCACTCTTTGGTTATAATGGAAATCCTTCTGCACTTGAAGTGGCTGCATATGCTGGGTATGTTCTCATAGTAGGAGTATATTTCATCTCTCGACGAAGAAAGGGTAAGAAGCAGGCAAAGGAAACCCAGCAAGTGCATATGAAAGCCGAAGGGCCTTTATAGATATACAAAACCAACATCCATATGGAAACGGCTTTAGAGGAATTAACACATTTTAACCAGAACATAGTTTAGCAAAAGATGAAATTAGGGGGCCTATAAAGTATGAAGAAGGGCCATAAGCAAAGACAGACACTTGTAGATAGAGTAAGACAGAATTTCAAAGATAACAGAGTATGCAGAGTAGCTTTTGATGCGATGGAAGATGACGACGAATTACAGATGATTCTCGAAGATGCAAATCGTATGGCTATAGATAGGATGGGGTATTCAGATCACGGACACATCCATTCTCTAATAGTGGTCAAAAATGCCATGCAATTACTAAAAGCTCTGGGCAAACACCTGAAACCAACCATCGTTCAAGAGGAAACAGGAACCTATGATGATGCCCAATTAATTGTGATGATGGCGTCATATCTGCACGACATTGGAATGTCAGTGCATCGAGATGAGCATCACGTGTTCTCTGTGGCATTAGCAACTCCGATAATCACACGAGTATTGAGGAAGGCGTATCCTAACGAAGCAAGGAGACAAGCACACATCCGCGGACATATCCTGCACGCAATGTACTCTCATGAAAAGTTCATTGAACCGACTACCATTGAGGCGGGGATAGTAGGAATTGCGGATGCGTTAGATATGACAAAGGGACGAGCAAGGATCCCATTTGAGGCGGGAAGTGTGAACATCCATTCGGCTTCTGCGATGTCGATTGAGAGAGTAAGAATCACGTCCGGTAAAAAGAAGGCCGTTCGAATTGAAGTGGAAATGAATAACGCATCGGGGATCTTCCAGATACAGGAACTATTGGAGATGAAGATAAGAAGTGCAGAGAAGCTTCTGCCCTACATCGAACTGGTGGCAACTCTCGCCGAAAAAGAGGAAACAATCATTGGTAAACAACTACAGATTCTTTAATATCATGTAGATATGAATTCGTTTTCGACTTCGTACATTTATCAGCTCGAATATGTAGCATTTAGTAAGATATATGTGCGGCTAGATAAACGAATCCCGAGGGTCTTTTCGAGGACTGAAACATAACCGAGGCTATGAACGTGACACTTGATGACATCGACAGACAGATAATTTCCATGCTTCAGGAAGACGGCAGACGTTCCTATAGTGAGATTGCAGAGGAAGTAGATCGTACGGAGGTCACAATCCGGCGGAGAGTACGCAGCTTGGTGAAGGAGGGCATTATCAAGCGGTTTACGGTCGTATTGGACCCACTGAAGATAGGTCGGAAAATCAGTGCGATTGTTCGAGTCAAAGCACAGATGAAACAGGCATCTGCCATTGCCGAGAAAGTCAAGGAATACGAAGAGGTAGATGAAGCCTATTTTCTTGATGGCGCCTGCGGGGTCATGCTTAAAGTGACTGTGGATGATTTGTCTGAACTTAAACGGTTCTTAGAAAAACGCCTTGGAAAGGTTCCGGGCGTGGGAGAAGTTGAAACATGTATTGTACTTGAAACAGTAAAATCTCCCTTTGATGCGTGAGGCTTTAGTTTGGTGGATGTGCTTAATCTCCGAAAACAAGACCTTGATAGACTCCATAAACATGCAGAAGGAGCGCTTCCGAAAGAGGCAGTTGCGCTTCTATTTGGGAGTGTATATGAGAATGCGGTCAGCATTGATAGGATAGAATTAGTTGAGAATATTCTAGATTCCAGTACCTCTTTTGCAGTAGACCCGATGACTCAGTACCAGCTTCTCACAGATGCTGATAGCAGAGGGCAGGAATTGGTCTGCATATTCCATTCACATCAGAGTGGATCAGGTCCATCAAGGAGAGATCGGGAAAACATGAGTTTGAATCCCGTAATATGGCTGATTGCTTCTAAGGAAAAGGGAACATGGGAAAGCCATGCATTCTTTCTAGAAGATGGGCATATCAAACAAGTAGAGATGCAATGTATTTAGGCCGATTTCAAGGATTTTAACGTCCCTGATGTTTTCAAAGGTTCAAAAGAAACTGGTGTTCCATCTATTGCCCGGATCAGAATTGCAGCCTGAATAACCTGTTCAAGGTAGACAGCATTGCATTGAAGGATACCTATACCCTCTTCATCATCATATTCGTTGAGGTATAATCGTGTATCAGCAATACCGGACTCTCCAAAAAGAGATAGAAGTTCCTGCCACAGTGCATCATTGATTTGACGCTTGCTAATTCGCCCATCACCGTGATGAAGCCCAAATCGCACGTATCTTTTCCTATTCGGCCTCATACCTTCACCTCTCTAAGACTTGTACCCCAGGTCTAACGAATTTGCCAGTGAGTTTTGTAAGATTTGACTGTACTATCTCAACAGGACGTTCATGAATGGCAGCTTTAGCCAGGGTTCTGTCAAGTCCCAACAATTTTCCAGCATAGCATAATCCTCTTGGAGACCGCATCATCATTGGTTCGCTTGCCCCACTACATAATACAATCTTCATACCTACATCAACTGCAACGGCAATATTCTCTCTCATGGTTTTCAGGGTTCTAGACCGATCGAATCCTTGTGTTTCTAAGAGCGGGGCCAAGGTGACTTCAAGAGTTGTACCGGATTTCGATGCAAGTTTGGCTGTGCTTTGTCTTAGATGTACAGAATCCAGTGTTGGAATCATGGTAAGTAAATCAATCCGCTCATCCTTGGCAGCCCAGTTTGACACAGATGGATTGGATAATTGGACCGCTATGATTACATGCTTCTCTCTATAACGGCGAAGTCTTCCCTTCAGTTTCCCTAGATTCTCATCGGAGATATCAATTCTAGATAACAGTGTGATATCTTCTCGGCGTTCTTCATAAGAATTCAGCAGGTTGGATGGGATCACAAGCTGGTTAAAACCGAGTTGTTTAGCAATATGAAGAAAATGTGGAATCTCATCTTTGTGCTTTATTCTCACATTGAGATCCGTTGCATTCAATGTCTATTTCGCTCCTACTTGTTGAGATGGTCAAAAAGCCATTCCATCGCTGAGTTGGCCTCGCATCGTGGGTATTGCCTTAATCGAATCTCAACACTAATCATATCTGTCACCTGTGCAAGATGTATATTTCCTAGATATGCTTCTTGTTTATCAATTCTAAGATAAAATCGGCAATTATCATCAAATCTGCGAGTCATCGTGTGGCGAATGTATGACAGGTCATCTTCGTCTAAGTGGCTAACTAGATAATTGAGCTGTTCTAAGCATCTTCGCTTATTCTTGAGGACTCCCTTGATTACTACAATAGGATTGTCAGAGTGCCCTTCAACAGCGTCATGAGTTACCTTCACGTATTCTCTCAAGTCGTCTTGGAATACGTTGAGTATCGCTTCTTCTACCCTTTCCGGAACCTCTGTAGCCCGCGAGTGGGCACGAACCTCAATATAATCTGTGAAAATATCGGAGGATGTCGAGCCCGAATTCATCTTAGACTACTTTCCGCGATTACCCTTGGATTTCAGACTAGGCCTGGTTTTCTCTGACCCGATCCCCTTCTTCCTTAGACCACGACTGCTCTTGCCTGCAGAGGTCAATCCGCGGCTTTCTCGGCCCTTCTGCCTATCATCGCAAATCCAGTTGATTTCGGGGTCATTGTATATCACAGGGTGATTTGGATCTACAAGAATCACTTCATGCCAAACATGTTTGTGATCAGACCCTACCCAATAGGAGTTTAGAACTCGAAGATTCGGAAACTTCTTTGCAACACGCTCTTCAGCAATCCAACGACGTGATTTCTGTGGGGTATATCTATTCACACCCAGACTACGGGGCTTTCTGCCCATGCGTGGTCGTGGCTTTTCGCGAGGGCCACGGCCGGTCTTTATTCGTACGACAACATAACCCTGCTTAGCCTTGTACCCGAGATTTCGTGCGCGCCCAAGACGCGTTGGGCGCTTCAGTCGGACAACATTACCCTGTTTTCTCCATATAATAAGCCGCTCTCGAACAATCTCTGAGCGTTCTTTCTGTTCCCGAATCCATTCTTTATTCATGTACTTGTAAGCTGCCATCTATTACTATATCCTTTGTCGTGATTCATTCTCTTTGTTTGTGGTTCAGCCGGTCAAGGCCACATCCCTGCGGACACATCCGCCAACACAAAGGAATCTGTAGGGCTCAGCTTCTTTGCTGAGTCAAGTGATTCCCGCAATCATTTGCTTAAAGGTGTAACGATTTGAACCCTCTAATTTTTTTTTCCTCTCATTTGAAGAACTCGATGATTTTTTCAGCAGTAAGCTCTCCCACTCTATCCTGAGCTTCGTAAGTTGAAGATGCAAGATGAGGAGTAGCTACTACTTTAGGATGCTTCATAAGAGTCCAATCGGTAGGAGGCTCGTTTTCAAAAACGTCAAGTCCTGCACCGGCTATATGACCCTTGTCTAAAGCCCCTAGAAGATCACTTTCATCCACAACACCGCCTCTGGCTGTATTGATGATGAAAGCTGTTTCCTTCATCTTCTTCAGTTCCGCCACCCCTATCATACCTCTGGTCTGAGGAATAAGTGGAACATGGAGAGATAGGTAGTCCGATTCAGTGATGGTTCTCTCTAAATCAACAGAGGTTGCTCCAGTTTCTTTGCAGGCTTTTTCGATATCAATCACATCGTAGGCAATGACGTTCATATCCAATGCCGTACCTCGACGAGCGACTTCTTGACCAATCCTTCCGAATCCGATTATACCGAGTGTTTTCTTCCAGAGCTCGACGCCTCTCAATTTTTTCTTTTCCCATCGTTCATCCTTCATTGAGCTGTCAGCTTGAGTCACATTTCTTGCTAATGCGAACATAAGTGAGAAGACCATCTCCGCTACTGAAACAGTTGGGGCTTCAGGGGTATTCAATACCTCGACACCATTATCTGATGCCGCCTCAAGGTCGACATTATCCAAGCCAACGCCTGCTCGAACGATGACCTTCAGTTGATCTGCAGCCTCAATGACCTCTCGAGTCACATTGGTTGCGCTTCGTACGATGATTCCATCGAACCCTTTGATTAGTTCTTCAAGAGGTCCGTCTTTCTCGTGGTTTCTATGCACCAGTTCGATACCGGCGTCCTCTATCGTCTTCACAGCTGAGTTAGCTATAGGATCTGATACTAAAACACGTGCCATTGGTAGAACCTTCCTTAATTCTTGAGCAATGCAATTCAATACCTCGACTTAAACCTGATGAAAGCACCACTTTCATAAACCGGAGAAGACACCGGTATTCGTATGAAGAACCAGAAGAAACCATCAACAGCAATTATCCCATGTCCAGTAATATTAGTTAGTGTCGCACACGAAAAGCAACCGAATATAATCACTCTCTCTTGGGCAGCCAACGTCTGTAGTGAGCCTCCGAGTATAGCAATAGGAGTTCGTCCAAACAGATATAGCTATGACTTAATCAAAGAAGCGGGAGACTTCGTTGTAAATATCCCAAGTCGTGACTTGATAGATGCTGCTGTATTTTGTGGAACTCGGTCTGGCAGAGAATACAACAAATTCGATGAATGTGGTCTGACGCCCGTAGACGCGACAAAGGTATCAGCCCCAATGATAGAAGAGTGCCCCCTGAATATCGAAGCAGAAGTCACACAGATCGTCAACGTCGGAGTTCACGACCTTTTCATTGCAGAAGTTGTTGCGGTCCATATGGATCAGGAGGTACTTGATTCTAAGGGACGTCTTGACTTGAGCGTAGCGGCGCCATTTACATACATTCCACTCACTGGCGAATACTGGAGTATCGGGGAAGAGATTGAGTAGTCATTCAGTGATACAAGCCTTCAGCACATAAGTTGGCAGAAATCTCTGGATTGCAGAGATGGGCAACTCTTCGTTTACTTTGAGCCCTTGGTGCTTACAATCTTGATGACATCTCCGTCCTTGAGAATGTGCTTTTCGGATATTCGCATCTTGGTCCTAGCATCAATGGCATGCAAGAAGGATTCCTCCAAGTCAGAATGAATGACTCCTGCGAATTGTTTCGCCGTTGTTCCTTCTGGAACAAGATATACATCGGGTAGGACATTACCGTCACTGTCCGTCAGTGAGTTTGCATCGTGAACGGGGTAAACAGCGATCATGTTGAGAAAATCAAAGACTGCTTTATTGAGAATACTCTGAACTCCGGTGCCCTCGAATTTTTGAAGTATCTCGTTCTTTATTTTTTCCAGCTGAGCAATTTCTCCAGGAGCCAATTTGTCAGAGTCTATGATGTCGAAATCTTCGTCCCCTGGGATGTAGGATATGATTCCCTTATTCTCTAGGTCGCGTAAAATCTTCTCAGCCAATGCACTGACAGGCACCACCATCTGATTGGGATATGCCTGTCGAAGACGTTCTAGGTGTTCTTCAGCCCCCCGTTTGTCAATCTTATTGGCTGCAATTATTATTGGCTTTGAAATAAGCCTGAGTTGACGCACAAATTGAAGGATATCTTCCTCAGACCACTTATTCGCTTCCTGGGCGCTGAGCCCTGTTTCTCGTATTGCTTTCAGAATGTGACCCCTTGTAATTTGAAGTCCGGACATCTTCTTTAGAAGGAGATCTTCTAGTTTTGCCCCCTCGGATCGTGCCTTGGAGGTGATTCTCTTCCAGTCTTTTGTTACAATTCCCAGCATCCATTGAGTTATTTCTGTTTCTAGAAATTCAACATCATTCACAGGGTCATAAGAGCCACCCTCAGTTTCCTGACCTTCTGAATCAAGGGACCCACTAGCGTCAACAATGTGAATGAGAACATCGGCTTGACTCAGGTCATCCAAGAACTGATTGCCCATCCCACGACCTTCATGAGCACCTGGAACCAAGCCAGCAACATCAATCAATTTGACTGGGATAAGACGGGTTCCCTCAATGCAGAGTGAGTTTTGAGGGTTGTCCTGAACATCAAAATCTTCGCAGACACATTGGGACCGAACATGTGCGACACCTACGTTGGCATCAATTGTGGTAAAAGGGTAGCTGCCCACTTTGAAATCTGTCATACACGCAGCATTGGTGAATGAGGTCTTTCCACATGACGGTTTTCCAACGATTCCGATGCTAAATCCCATTGTCAGATTCTTCCTATATTGATACGAAACTCCTACACTGAGATAAACTTGACCTAATAGTATTCTGCACGGTAACGACATACATTCAGTAGGGTTTATATGAATCTGGATTCATAACAGGGTAATGGATTATGATTCACTTAAAGGTGTAAAAAATGCCGAGAATTTGTATAACATCAACTGGTGACAATCTCAATGCACCCGTTGATCCAAGATTTGGAAGATGCGCGTATTTTATCATCGTTGATACTCAGTCGATGGACTTTGAAGCATTGTCTAACCAAGCTGTTTCAGCATCAAGCGGTGCAGGAATTACGGCAGCTCAGACTGTTACATCAAAGAACGTTAGTGCAGTAATAACGGGGAGCGTTGGCCCTAATGCATTCCAAGCTCTAAATGCCGCGGGAACTGCTGTCTATGGGGGTGCTTCGGGAACGGTAAAGGATACTATAGAAAGATTTAGAGAAGGGAATATGAGTACAATACAGCAGCCAGGGCCAGCCCATCGAGGCATGGGTCGAGGAAGAGGTATGGGCGGTGGGCGAGGTCGCGGTGGAAGAGGAAGGTGAAATTAGTATGAAGAAGAGGTTAGTGATTCCAACTGAAGATGAAGAAGGTAACTATCTAGCAGCTCACTTTGGCAGGGCACCCTATTTTGCAGCCATCGATGTTATAGATGACACGGTCAAAAAGACGGTGCATCCCAATAGAGGAGAGCATGCGGGAGGACGCGGTCATGCTCATGATAATGTCATGAGTCTGGATCCTGACGTAATTATTGTGAGTGGCATGGGGCCCAGAGGAATTCGTAGTTTCCAAGATAGAAATGTTGCTGTATTACGTGCAACTACTAGGGAAATCAGCAGCATCCTTGATGCCTACAAAGAGAACAAATTGGATGAGCTGACAGAAGGGTGTGCCGATGCTCATCACCGTTAAAAGATAGGTTGATGCAGGAGGAAAACCCTTGATCATCACCGTAGCAAGTGGAAAAGGTGGGACTGGTAAGACAACCGTTGCGGTGAATATGGCGCTTTCAAGTGAAGATGCCATATTATTGGACTGTGATGTTGAAGAGCCTAATGCACACACTTTACTAAAGACTAGTAGTGAAACAATTACGAGGGTTCTTGTGCCTGTGCCCGTAGTTGATGCCGAGCTATGCACTCTTTGCGGAAAGTGCGCAGATTTCTGTGAGTTCAACGCACTCTTTGTGGGAAAAGATGAGGTCCTAGTCTATAAGGAGATGTGCCATTCTTGCGGCGGGTGCGCGCTGGTATGTCCAGAAAATGCCATATCAGAGGACAACCGAGAGATAGGAGAGACTCGCACCTCTACAGCTGATGGCATTAAGTTGGTATATGGCGAATTGAATGTGGGAGAGCCCATCTCAATTCCTCTGATTAAAGCTGTAAAGCGAAACATAGAGGAAGATAAACTCAATATTCTCGATGCGCCTCCAGGTACCTCATGTTCTCTAATTGAAACAGTTGAGGACAGCGACTATGTCATCATGGTTACTGAACCTACTCCCTTTGGTTTACACGATTTGGAAATGGCCATTGAAACAGTTGACTCAGTTAGCACCCCCTACGGCGTGATAATCAATAGAGATGGGATTGGTGATGAAAAAGTGGAAAAATTCCTAGAAGAGAGGGGAGTAGAACTTCTAATGAAAATTCCATTCGATAGGAAGATTGCAGAGCTTTACTCCAAGGGGATTCCGTTTGTAAGTGAAATGGAAGAATATCAATCGGCATTTGTAGATTTGATTGATAGAATCAGGGAGGGGGCTTGATATGGTTGACGAAATTGCAGTCCTTAGTGGAAAAGGCGGCACTGGGAAGACTACCATAACAGCAGCATTTGCAGCCCTAGCACAGAACAAGGTTCTTGCAGACTGTGACGTTGATGCTCCTGATCTTCATATTTTGCTACGTCCAAACATCATAAATTCAAATGAGTTCATAAGCTCCACTGTTGCATGTATTGACCCGGCCCTCTGCAGTTATTGTGGTTTGTGTGAGGAGAAGTGTCGTTTTGATGCCATCACCCCACCAGATGTAAACAAAATTGCATGTGAGGGGTGTGGGGTTTGTGTGTATGTCTGCCCCGAAGATGCTATTGAAATGAGAGAGAGGGTATCTGGGCACCTATTCAAGTCGGATACTAGATTTGGAATAATGTCGCACGCAAGACTATTGCCTGGTGAGGGAAACTCAGGAAAACTTGTTACAGCAGTCAGGAAACAAGCTGAGAATATGGCAACTAGTCGAAATATCAATCATATTCTCATTGACGGATCTCCAGGAATTGGTTGCCCGGTCATAGCTACAGTCACGGGACTCTCTACAGGAGTCGTTGTGACTGAACCGACTCCCAGTGGGATTCACGATATGAACAGAATCATTGAATTGATGCTCCAATTCAAGGTAAAACCATTAGTGATAATCAACAAGTTCGACTTGAATGAAGAAAAATCAGCAGAAATAGAGAGGGCTGCTGAGAGTATAGGAGTAACGATGCTAGGAAAAGTACCATTTGATCCCATCATGACAAAGTCTATGGTTGCAGCTCAGACACTTCCAGAGTTTGCTCCGAATCATGAGATTGTAAATATTCTTGAAAATATGTGGAAGGAAATCATGAGCCTGAGTGGTTCATGATTCGTCTTCCTTCAGGTTCTTACTCGTTTTTTCCTTCAAGCTCATCCAGTCTGGAATTAATTTGGTCAAGGGTCTTGGATATGGAAGCGAGTTGGGTTTCGAGTAGGTCTTTCTGATGTCGGAGAGCTTCTACATTATCAACAACAGGTACAGATGTTCCTGCTGCGTCAGTTCTAAGGCCGAGGTACCAGCATGAGCCGGGACCATATATCCATCCAGGTCTTTCCCATGGAGGTAAATGACTAAATGGCCCATTGCCTGGATACATTCCTCTGCCGCGACCGCCTCTACCGCGACCATAACCGTATGGTGCATAACTCATTATCTACATCGCCTGTGTATTATTTGTGCATAATCACACATATATATCTGTGCATATTCACATAATTAAGTTGTTGCCATTCGGAAAAGATAATTAGAATTCGTTTCAGATTGTAACATGAGGTTCTTGAGCTAATGCATAGAAGAAGACGCGGAGGCAGAGGTAGATTTCCAATTCAACCAGAGATAGGAGAAAAACCAAGCGCAAAAAAACTGGTCCCCGAACCCTTGTTGGATGAGAAACCAATCTACATGGACAATGCGGAGGCAGAAGTCCTAAGGTTGGTCGACATCGAAGGTTTGTACCAAGAGCAGGCTGGTGAGAAAATGGGTGTTTCACGAGGTACTATTTGGCGTCTGCTAGCTAGTGCAAGAGAGAAAATTGCAAGATCCTTATTCGAAGGCAGAAAACTCATAATTGGTTTTTCAGAAAGCAAAAAGCGGGACTCGTAATTGATTCTGTCCATTTGTTAAGTACGGCTGAGTTGTGAGTTCGTGTTCTTACAGCCAGAATAGTATATCGGAAGAACTCCAGTGGAAACCCTCGTCAGTTGGCTCGAAACTGCCTTAGATTGGCAATCTGCAGCACCTTGCTATCTGATACTCGCTTATATATCTCAATAGGCAGGATTCTAACTTAGAGTGCTTAGTCATGTGTGCATCGATGAGAGAACAAATGGAGCCAATTAGTGACTACATCGTAATCAGAAGACCAGCCATTCCAAAATACTGGGATTCATTTGCTCGTCCACATGTGGCAATTGTGATAGATGACCCAATTACAGGGTTTAATTCTCGATACTACGTTTCTCAAGTTGGTCCGGCGGATGGCGATGGAAGGAGAAAGCTGAGTGTAGTAGATATTGACGAGCTTGCCACCGAATTGAAATCTGGAACGCTATTGGAAGTACGGTATAGTGCGACAAAGGCCAATCTCTACAAGCTGGAGGATTTGGGAGGAGTTTCTTGCTGGAGATGGATTGGCAAATACCGAGGACTTCATTGCTTTGAACATCCAGCTTCTATCAATTGGGAAATGATTCCTCACCAGAGCCGATTTATAACGGCACAACAGATAACGGCATGATATCTCATTTGACTAAAGATTTGCTACTAGGAGAAGAGTGATATTGTTTCCAACCTAGTTCAAAAAGAAAATACATGTCCGATGAGAATTTCCGAATTTGGAATATTACTGCAGAGAACTACCCGAATTGTTCAAGATTTGATGAAAGATATCTACAGTCAAAATTCAAAATAAGAACATTGGAAAGAAACGAAGAATCCAATGATTCAGGTCTAATTCGAGTTCCCTTCTTTTACCGTATGATGTGTAGAATCAAACACTATCTTGCGAAATTCTCTAATTTAAGATTTGATTAGTGTCTTCATAGATGTATATTCAGTTCGAAAGAATAAAAGTGGTAGCGGGTGTACGATTTGAACGTACGATCTCGGGGTGTCCCAATCGCAGAACTCAGAAGTGTTCATGCACTTATGAGCCCCGCGGGATAGGCCAGGCTTCCCCAACCCGCTGTTTCTATTGCGGGACTGTTTCTAATGAGGTATTAAGGGTTTTCATGGAGCGAAGAGAAACCTGCTATATTGACACAAGTTTTTGTCCCCCTCCGCCAATTTTGAAAAATATGATGGATAAAAACAATCAGCAGCCTTCAAAAGGCATAGAAGACCAATTAGGATGAAAATTCAATATGGTGTAAGAAGCATGTTATTGGAAATCTCAATTATTGCATCAATCTATATTATCTGGCTAGTCACGCTAGTAAATATGATGGTTTCAAGCGAGGAGGTTTCTCTAACTGTTACAACCCTTCCATTCATAATTACGTTTCCAGTGGCTCTTATTCTTTCTGCAACAGTCGAAATCTATCTTCCAGGATTCTTTCTTGTTAACGTGTTATTGACTGCAATCATTGGGGTTTTGGTTTTTTCAAGATGGATAATGGCAATAGTATCCGCCTAATTTTCTATAAGACTTGTCAAAAAAGAGAGCGCGTACTGAATAGCTATTTTTCGTTTCGTTTGAATTCGGTGTAACCGCAGCGACCACATGAATACCGATTATAATGCTCAGCTAGATAGGTCCCCTTTTCACAGCGTGGACAGGGCCTCTTTGTTGAAGTTACCTCTCCGGTCTTGGAGTCTACCTTGTATAAATCGTGTGCCATATTCAATCTACTCCTCTGCCTTGTTACTAGCATGTCTGTCAATGATATGCCTGAGTTCTACCTTGTTCATCTGTTTGGGATTCTCGTATATCCTTGCTTCTCCAGTGGAAATACCTGCCCCAAATTTTGTCTCAAGTACCTTAATCACAACAGTGGAAGGATCAGCATCATACTGGGCCACAATCTTGCTATGAACATCATCTCTGCTGGGGGTGGTGCTCCCTCTGTGTTCAAGCCTAAACTCAACTTCCTTTCTTCCAAGAGGCTTATTTTGGATTTCTTGGAGTACTTCAATTTTCATTCTTCTCACACTCTGAAAATATGTCACCAACAGGATGTGACACGCAGCCGACTTGGAGTCGGCTAATAAAGCTTTCACCACCGTCAAGAAAACGATATGGTTACTATCTAACCTTAAGAGCGTACTTTCCAGGCTTAGAGATATTCAGTCGGTTTGCAACGTAAGATGCGTCTTTCGGGTCTTCCTTGGGATTTTTCCCTGGCAGAATTACCACAATACCAGTATACGAAGTTGAAAGATTCGTGCTATTGCAATTCGGGCACATGTTTTCTGTGGTGAGATAATGACACTCACGGCATGCTTTAGGTTTCGCCATAATATCTCCAACTCTATTCTATTTCTTCTTCTCTTTTTTACTCTCGCCCCGAGCAGCTTCAACATCTTCTTCTATCCAGGATAAATCAGGACCAATTTTTCCCAAGAAGGGCTGTCGCATAGTTAGACCGAGCTTGCCAGACCGATTACCAGACTCAAAACTGATGGATGTTATTCTAGCACGGACCTGATCTCCCTCTGTGAGAGTACGTTGTGTTTCTTTACCGAGTAAAGAGTTGCCTTTCGGATCTTGCGTAATAAAGTCATCACAAATCTGACTCACGTGACAGAGACCATCCAGAGGCCCCATTCTGATGAAGGCGCCAAAATCCATTAGTTCAACAACATTTCCTTCAACGATTTCGCCTCGTACTGGCTTGAAGACAAGTACCTCATACTCGACAGTATGATAGGTTGCACCATCTCCTGGCATTAAACGTCCTTGTCCAATTTCATCGATATCTATGACTGCAATCATCAATCCAATATCACGGTCAAGCACATTTTCACTGGACTTGCGTAAGTGGATTAGTGCGGCCTTTTCGATAGGCTCACCAAATTCCTTAGGAGGAATTCGAACAACGTCACGTACTGTTACAACTGAATACATTTGGAGAGACTCCTTGAATCAACGGATTAATCGCAGAACAATCAGATCTCGGTGACAAACTAATTGAGACTGAATACGCCGGCTCATCGCTGCCACAACTTGGAGTCCATAAAAAACTTGTGACACGTATCACAAAACGATGCCTTCAAGACTTAGTCGCTTTTTTCCTCGGAGATAGATAACAGGGATATTGTTTCTTATTGCACGTTGTCTGAGAGCGCGGTCATTTGTTGCAATCACTCCAGATACAGAAGTGGCATACTCTAGTATCTGGTCATCTACTGGCTGACTTGCAATCCTTTTATCTGGCTCAACTATTTCGCACCTGGTTGCTAGCTCTCTTGCCATTCGGAATTTACGTTTCTCCTTGACTTTTGTTGCCTGCTGCAGTTTCTTTTCAACTTCTTCTAAAGACCCAGCTAGAACCACAAACTGGAGACGTCCGTCTAAGAGCCGTTCTGCCTCGGAAAAAATATCCACATTGAATTGAGAAGGTACAGTGAGGAAATTCGTATCAATGATTACTTCTTTCGGCACAACCTTCACACGCACATTGAACGGTCAGACCTCGGCATAACCTATCAGGCGCCACTTGTTCTCAACTCTGCGGCCGATAGCGATTCTCTGACCTTCTTCAGCCACAACGGGCCGTTTTAGAGAGAGCTCAATTTCGTCACCATGAAGTCTCGTTATAACACCGACAGTGGCTGCAGTCCCTACAACAAGCATCAGCGGCTCATTAAGACGGAGGTTTTCTACAGCTCTCTTTGATTCTGAGCCAACAACTCGTTCCATGAGATGTGGTTCAATCATAATTTTCTCAATTGGTTTTGAAATTTTCCCTGCCTGTCCCACGACATTGCCCACCAATCGGTCAGCTCGTGTCGCAGATGGATCTAGTTTTGTTCCAACACCTATGAGCCCACCTGGATGGGCTTCATCTAATCTATTACCACTACCAGAGCGTAGGCTCAGGATATTTGCCTCAATGGGCTCAAACCCCTTGTCGGTTCGCGCACCTGGTACAATCTCAATCTTATCCCCTACACTAAGCTTCCCCTGTACTATGGATCCGCCTACTACTCCACCCTGCAAATCATCAGGCCCCGTCCCAGGTCGGTTAATATCAAAGGACCGTGCGACAAACATTTTTGGCAGGGCATCTTCTTCTCGTTCAGGAGTAGGAATGACCTCCTGAATTTTCTGGATAAGAAGGTCGTGGTTGGCTCCGAATACAGCAGAAAAGGGGACTATTGGTGCGTTTTCTGCAACGGTGCCTTTCACAAAATCCTTGATTTGTTTGTAGTGCTCCGTTGCCTCCTCTTTTGTGACTAACTCAATCTTGTTCTGAACAATAATGATGTTCTTGACACCAACAATTTCTAGTGCATGCAAGTGCTCGGATGTTTGAGGCATAGGACAAGGTTCGTCTGCCGCAATAACTAGAATGGCCCCATCCATTAGGCTGGCACCACTGAGACATGTAGCCATCAGCGATTCGTGACCCGGGCTATCTACAAATGATATTTCTCGTAATACTTCCAAATCACCGCCACATTTAGGACATTTTCCATCCTTAGCCAAATGGGATGTGGTATAGGCCTCGGGTTCAGGACATTTCTTGCATTTCTGAAGAACCGTTGCAGCATAGCCCAACCTAATAGAAATTCCGCGCCTTACTTCGTCGGAGTGACGGTCTGTCCACTCACCGGTCAAAAAGCTCACCATCGTGGTCTTTCCATGGTCAACATGACCAAGAGCGCCGATGTTTACCTCTGATTGTCCTTTGTATTTGGTCATCTATTGTTCACTTCCACTTGCACGGCCTATTGAGGTCAGTTCAAAGTTTCCCATAAGAAGATATGGATTTCGCGGTACTGTTAAGCCACTAAAAGACTCTTCAGACTTTTGCCTACAATGGCATACACAGGATTAATTTCATGCAGCCTTGATAACAAGTTCTTCCAGTGGCGTGCTACCTTTTTCTTCAACACGCATATTGACTTGGGAGATTTCATTTCCCAATTCACGACCACGTACCGTCTTTCTTCGTGCAATGCCTTCTCGTTTTGGCTGAAAACCTGGTGGCCCTCTAACTAATATTCTTCTCTTTCCTCTGCCATGCATATCGGGCCTAATGGGAAATCCTGAACTATCGCTGCCACCTGTAATCTTGAGTTTGTAACCGGGCAGGCCTATAACATCTCCTTCAACAATTTCTCCTACCTTCTTGCCAATCAGGGCATTTGTTTTTGCATCATCTAGTTCATACTGCACAGCAGTTGCAGTTCCGGGATCACTGATTACAAGTTTAAATGGCAATTGTACTTCCGCCTACTTTGGAGTTGTTATGACCGTCCACATATCGGACAAATCGGAGATTCGAGAGTTCGCTTTATGAGGGTTGCGGTCCAGCTTGACTTGCTGCATTCCCTTTTCTGTCGCCTAGGAATCTCCTAGTACGCAACCATTATTAGACGTATCAAAGGCCATCTATCAAAACCTCAGGCCAGATGAAGTGAATCAATATGGATATTGTGACCACATTCTTGATCATCTTTGGGATTTACATTGCAATCTATATAGTGGCACAGGCTGTTGGGATTGAAAAGCTGAGTGAGAAGGGAGTCGAGGCAGGTACACCATTCTTCTTGATGTGGAAGACAAAACGTCTTAATGCATTTCTAACTAGGCTTGGAAAAAAGTTTCCACGAGCATTTTTCAATATAGGAGTGGTTGTAAGTTTTGTAGGGATGGCATTTGGATTCTATATGTTCGGAGAGAATTTGCTGCGGTTCTTTCTCCAGCCTGAAACCGCTGGAGGAGTAGTTCCGATTATTCCGGGCGTTACTATTACTGGCCTTCCTCTAGTGTATATGATAATTGCCTTGGCGGTCACACTCATTACTCACGAATTCGCCCACGGGTTAGCCTCAGCCAAAGATGATATTCCCATAAAGAGCTCTGGATTGCTCTTCTTTCTGGTTTTATTCGGCGCATTTGTGGAACCAGATGAGGAAACATTCGAGGAAAAGGTGGGCCCAAAACCCAGACTGCGAATGTTAGCTGCAGGTTCTTATTCCAATCTTATTTGGGGCTTCTTCTTTTTCATATTGCTAATCAATATGCCAGCGGTTCTATCAATAGGATATAGTCCTCCCAGCGGGGCGTATATCTACGATATTGCACCAGGAACTCCTGCTGCCCAAGCGTTAGAGGTGGGGGATGTGATCATTGGCCTAAATGATACCACCATTGAAACTTGGAATGAAGTTTCACAATTCATGGCAGATGCAAATGCAGGTGATACTCTTACCATTGTTACGCTTGAGGAAAGCGTTACCGTGGTACTAGGTTCATCAGACCAAAATGAAACGAGGGGGTATATTGGAGTTTATGGCGCCGACTATTGGAAGCCTAAACCGGGCTGGGACCTATTCCTCGACCCAATGTTTGCTTTCCATTTTCAGCAGGTTGTATTCTGGTGCTTTCTAATCCTGTTTTCAGTGGCACTATTCAACCTTCTTCCCATTCCGGCTCTTGATGGAGATCGAATGTTACAGGATGGACTTCGTCTTGTTACTGATAATGAAACCACAATCAAGCGGATTGTTTGGCCTATGAGAATACTTTCACTTAGTATTGTATTACTCAGTATCATTCTCTCATTTGTCACGGGGAAGGGTCTGTTCTAGGTTGGAGTACTAGAAGGTGGTACTTGGGTAGGATTGGCATCATACCTGACCAGTTTTAACAGTATTTTGTCAAAACATTCTCTGTAGGAGATAAGACACATGCAAGTCAAGTGCTCAAAATGTAGCAATGAGGCGGTCTATCTCAGAAGATACACTGGAGAGCGATTGTGCCAAGACTGCATGGTTAAGACAACCATAGACCGGGTAAGAAAGGCAATCAATGCACAACAGATGCTTCGAGAAGACGATAGAATTGCCGTCGCAATTTCTGGTGGGAAGGATAGCGCAGTACTGCTTGATGTTTTACATAGGATAGAGAGGAGATATCCTAATGCAGAATTAATGCCTGTTACCATTGATGAAGGAATCTCTGGGTATAGGGACAAGGCATTACAGGCAGCAAGGAAACTCTCTTCTTCATTGAATCTCAATCTTGAGGTTTATTCATTCAAGAAGTTATTCGGTAGTACGCTGGATGAAATAATTGAATCGCGGACTGATGACGCTCTGGGTGCTTGTTCATACTGTGGTGTTCTCAGAAGAAATGCACTCAATATGGCAGCAAAAGACCTCAATGCAGATGTTATTGCCACAGGGCATAATCTAGATGATGAGTCCCAAACAATTCTAATGAATATATTACGTGGAGAGAGCATTCGTATTGCACGAACATCACGAAGAAGAGAAGATACGATAGATGGCTTTGTTCCAAGGGTTAAACCATTAACAGAGATTTCAGAGAGAGATATCGTGGTATACTCGTATCATTTAATGCTGCCCTATCATGATGTTCCATGTCCATATGCGGGTGAGGCTTACCGGAATGACGTGCGGAATTTTCTTAACGAAATGGAATACGAGCGGCCTGGCACACTTCTTGCCGTACTTCGGTCTGGTGAAACTATTGCAGATATGGTTGCCCAAAATTCCGATGGAATTGAGTTTTCTGAATGCATCGAATGCGGAGAGCCCACACCATCGGGTCTCTGCAAAGCATGCCAGATGCTCAAAGAAATTCGTGGTAAGTGAGAGGTCACGATAATTGACAGAGAAACCTGAAGAGCTTCATGAGGAAAGAACTGTAGTATATAGTAAGGAGCAATGGAAATTATTGGCTCGCCTTAGAGAGAGAGCTCTCCAAGTGCTTGAAAAACTGAAGAGTGTAAACATTCGTGGCTGGGTATATGGATCATTAGCAAGAGGAGATGTTACTGATTCATCGGATATTGACATCATAATTCCCTATGTTGCCCCTAGTTACAAAATAGAGATGGTCCTCGGAAAAGGCATACTTAGAGAAATTGTTCAGGCAACACCATCCTCAGTTCTAAAGGCCCATATTCATTTGGACCGAAAGACTGTCGTCAGTTTCCCTCTCTTCAAGATGATGAGCAGAGAGATTGAGTTCTATAAGTGGGGAGGACAAGTTGACGAGGAAAAAATAGTGAAGAAAAGGAGGGTTGCAGGCGTTGATAAGAGGTTGATTCTCATTCAACCCACAGAGAAAGGACACATTGAGAGTGGTGTCATCGGATACGAAAATCTTGTAGCCAAAAAGCTGGGAGTTAGTCCATCAGTGGCAAGAGAACGCGTCAGAGTTTTGACTCGTAGGGATCAAGTAGGAAGGACTGGTGTATATTTGTCCAAGGTAGTTGCTGAGAATCAGACTTTTGAGGAATTAGCAAAAAGGCTCATAGACAGAGACCCAGCTATTCGCCGAACTATGAAAAGAAGAGTATGATCAAAAATGAGGAGAACTATTCGAAAGTTACAGGGCGAATCGTTACTAGTTGGAGATTTGCCTCAGGGGTGTAAGCTCTGTTCAAATGGAACCAAAATGGTCTTGTTTGTCACGGGACTTTGTGATAGTTCTTGTTACTACTGCCCACTATCGCAGGAGAAGACGGGAAGAGATGTTGTGTTTGCTGATGAAATGCCTGTGGAAACAGTACTTGATATTTTCCAAGAGGCAAATGCAATCGGGGCGCATGGTGTTGGGGTTAGTGGAGGGGATCCTCTGTGCAGACTTGACCGCACGCTCACGTACATCTCTTTTCTAAAAGAGAAATTTGGGGAGGAGTTTCATGTTCACCTCTATACCAGTCAGAATGGCGTGGATATTGATACATTAAGGCAACTGCAATCTGCAGGGCTCGATGAAATCAGATTTCATCCTCAAGACGATGACTGGTCTGGCATCGAAAATGCGCTCTCGTTGGACATGGTGACAGGGTTGGAGCTACCGGTTATTCCTGGAGAAGAAAAGAATCTGATCAACATAGCAAAGAGAGCAGATGATTTGAAAATTGACTTCTTCAACATTAATGAACTGGAGGCTAGTGAAACCAATTTTCAAAAATTGATAGCCATGGGAATGCGATTGACGAATTTGAGCAGTTCGAGCATAGCTGGTAGTAGAGAAACTGCCATCTCGGTAATAGAATGGGGAAGCAGAAAATTGGATTACACTTCGTTGCATTTTTGTTCTGCTAAATTCAAGGATAATGTCCAACTCAGAAAACGACTTGAAAGAAGACTTGAAAGGACAATTCGTGCCCTAGAAGAGAAACAAGAGGACGAACCAATCTTGGTTCTAGGGGTCATCAGAGGCGGACATGGCGAATGCATGAAAATTGACGATTTACGTAGAATATCAAAGATAGTGCGAGAAGAATTCGATGTGCCTGCAGATTTAGTCAATCTTGATGAGCACCGAAGGAGGATAGAGATTGCTCCTTGGATTCTAGAAACCGTTGCACCTGAGCTGAAAGAGGAGTTATCTGGTGCATTTCCTGTTGAAATGGGAATAGCGCACGAATATCCCTCTTGGGATCGGTTACAGGTTCTTTTTGAACCGATTTAGACACCGATGGGGAAGCGGAGAAGAGCAGCAATTCCGCCAAGATTTTCAAGCTGATCTCCAGCCGGGTGTTCGGTTGATACAATGTGGAAGTTTCCACGAGTTTTCTCTGTATCCCGAATCAGCTGATCCATTCGCCGGCGTTCTTTCTCGGTTCCTTCACGCAATTTCTTGTCGGTGATCAGTAATTCTTCTACAGCGCCATATTGTACAGCGCGTTGAACATCATCCGGGCCATAGACTCCAAGTCCATTGCCCTTACCCACATTTTCCAAGATTTCTTCTATGAGTTGTGTTTCTTTTTCTAGTTTTATTCCCTGAACAGCTTTGGAGATGACTCCACGATACAGAATCTCTTTTGCTCCGGGAATGCCCGTCGTATTTGTGCTCTCCACCATAATCGGAGGAAGATTTGGAATGCCAGAGTCTTGAAGATAGTCATTGAAATGATCTTTCACAAACCCAGGTCCTGCAATTACAACTATATTGGGCTTATTTTGCTCAAGCTGCGAACGAACAGCCATGGTAACATCGCCATAAAACTCCCTCATGGTGGCATCATGGGCCTTTTGACTACCTCTCTTTCGGGATATGCTGGTAGTGATGCTAACGGCTTCTCTTATCCCGAAGTCTGCAGCGAGGAAAATCTCTGCAGAGCCGTCTTCAATGGTTATAATCAATGCAAGAGGACTTACTTTCGCATTTTCTGCCTCCTTTAGGCGTTTCAATGCAAACTTAGGCCAATGTTCCTTTATTATGGTGAGACTGTTTCCAACCTCCATATTGAATGTATGATAGGATCCAATGCTAACTAGGTCCTCCGGACCTTCCAGGATAGTGCCTTTGATGCGGACGCGATTGGAGAATGAGTGAAAAGCAACATCTTCGACCTGTATTTTCAAAACCATGGTCTTCCGGATACTCTCTTGTTTCCTAGCATCATCATTTCCAATACGTACTCTCCGACTTGTTCTGGAGATGACTATGTCATTGGGAGAGATGACATTGTACAAGTGCCAAAGGTCATCAAGAGACTCCAGCTTGATCTTGACTTTTCCATCCTTCAGATAACGGCGGACTTTCACTGTAACACCAAGGACTTCAACGGTCGGTTAAAAGAAATAGTCTCCGTAAGGCTCGGTTTGTTTTGCAGTAGAAAGCCTTGTGGAAGACATATGGCCTTCTAAACCGAAGACTATCTCCCTTGCCTCTTCAACTTGAGTTGAGCTAATCAACTCTTCATCAGCTTGAACGGTGAGATCTCCTGCGACACGGATTACTCCACCCAGCTCTCTAAGACGAAGGGTGAGTGCGTCCTTCTGACCATCAATATGGTATGCGATATCACTTGCCACATCAATAAGTGCATGTAGTCCGTCCTTAGAAATGTGGGGGATGCGACCATCCTCGTAAATTGTTTGTGCTGCAAACCTGATTATCTCGGATGTGTTTTCAGAGCTCTGTTCCATTGTAGCATTCAGCATTATTTCATAGCCATAACCGCGTATTCTGGAGCGAAGCGGGGGGATTATCTGTTCAATGTCTTCGGGGTTACAAGAGGCAAAGAGAATGAAGTTGCAAGGCACTGCATCTACTCGAATCGATGCGCCTGAGCTATGCGGATTGTGACCTAGTATTGGATAATATCTGTCCTGCATCGCCGTTAGAAGATGTTTCTGATATTCCCCTAACGCAGCCAATTCGTCAACGTATAATATTCCTTCATGAGCTTCGTGAATGGCCCCAGGAATTACACGTTCATAGGGGGCTTTTGCCAAATCTTCTGCAGCACCATATGGATCATGTTTCACATCACCTAGAAGCTCGGCAGGGCTTCTACCACTAACACAAACAAAACGATTCGTATCGCGAGATATCAGTAGTCTTGAGTTCTGTGAGGCCACTGGAGTAGCCTCATCAGAATTCTCGGAAACCGGTGTACGAGTTACTGTAATGGAGAGACTTTCGCTACGCCTGTAGCTGGTCTGATACTCGATTCCACCGATAGTGTCTACAGTCGTGATCGTTTCAAGAGCGGGCTCAGAAATGACATCCAATGCATGAAGAAGACCTTGGTATGAATCGGAGGATTGCCATATGCTTCGCTTTGGACTTCCGCAGTCCATGCAGATTTTCTGTTCTGGTAAGCTTAATGCTTTGCATCTTGGACAACGATGACCCATCTTGACTGCTATTTCGAATGGCAAGTCTTCTGGCCTGATGAATGACTGGTGGACAGGCGAGGATGAGGACCGTTGAATTCTAGAGTCATCTGATTTCGAGATGAAAACCTGTGGACGTTCAGGATGGGCTCTGTTCTCCTGAATGTAAACCTCTGTTTCTGCCAGGGGAAGCAATGACTGTGCAGCCTTTGCAATCATAGATTTTCCAATTCCAGGAACGCCACAAAGAAGAATATGTCGTCGCTGTGCTACTGCGGATTTTACGAGCGATATTGCTTTCTGTTGTCCTATTATCTTTTGGAATGGATCTCTTACTGGTCGTAAGTCCCTTGTGGATTCAATTTCCTTGATGAGTGAGGACAATCTCTCAGACTCCGAAGTATGTTTCTTCCAAATCATGTCTGCGAGTTGATAGAATTAACTGTGAGTAATACACAGTTTATTTCGTTTCTTGTTTGCTTGAAAAATGAGTAAGGAAGGGGCATAGCCCCTCTAAATGAGTGTCTTGAGTCAGTCAACCGAAGACAACATTCAATCTTGTAATCAATTTCACACAAGAACCAATCAGACAGTTGCCTATCGGGCAATTTTCCTGGGCGACGTTGAATAGCCTCTCTAGTTTACTCTCCGATGTGCCTTCAGGAACGGTGACAGTTGTTTCAAGTTCAATTGATGAGAAGTAACTCCTTTGGGTATCTTCCTCTGTTTCATAATTTCCCATTATTGTTGATTCTAAATCCATGAGTTCGAGTCTAGCGCGCTCCAGAGCTATTTCAAAAATCAGGTTAACACAACCGCCAACAGATGCAAGGAAAAGATGATGAGGACTCGTAGTTCCTTCATGGTCTGCCATCATTGGTGGAGGGACTACATCCACTTTCTGAGACCCGTTAATTCCTATTTCGTGAATTTTTGCCTTATCTGTCCTATTTAGGGTTGTTGAGAATACTTTTGTCATTTGTATCTATCTCCAAATCGTCATGATCCCTTTTCAAGAGCCATTCCTCCTGCATTGCCCGATATAATACCCAAATAAAAAATGCGGAATAGCACTTCCTGGGTATTCCGATTGAGGGCTTCTGAAGACGCCTTTTTCTTCTGTCTAGACATTCGAGATATTCTCGGGAACAGCTGACTACAGGTCTTCATATGTTAGAATTGTCATCTGTTTTGGCTTGTTCTCAATGTCGGATATGGCAGCTGCAATGATCAGTTCTGCACCTTTTTCCTCTGCTTTATCTACGATTCTCTGTGTTACGACCCCGTCAAACAAGATTGTCGATATTTTGTCCATCGATTCAAGTTTCTTGGCAAGTTCAGCTACCCCACATTCTTCGATTACATCCTTATTCTCATCGTAGATAACTGCCTTGAATGATTCTTTCAAATCGTCCAATTTTTTAATATACTCTGTATCCACAGATGCTCGTGGCTTAGTGGGTTTGGATTCGCGTCTAGTTCGTCGCACTCGCCTCTCGGGTTTGGAAGCGGTCTTTGCTGGTTTCTTTCTCTCTTTAGAAACCGATTTTGCTTTCTCTGGCTCCTTTGAGGGTTTTTTGCTCACAATGGACAAGGCTTCGCCTGCTGGAATTTGGGCCTGTAACGCCTTGGTAATCTCTCTATGAGTCAGATTCTCAACTTCCTTCCCCTCTGGGGCTCGAGCTATGAAATCTACGTCTGCGACTTGCATCAACTCACGGAGGATCAAATCGCCACCCCTGTCACCATCTAGAAAGGCCACAACCTTCTTGTCCTTCTCTTTGGTTAGACTGGAAATCGACCTTGGGATATTTGTCCCTTCTACTGCGACTGTGTTTGTAATGCCGCTCTTCAAGAGATTAATGACATCCGCACGCCCCTCCACTATGATAATTTCATCAGCTTTGGAGAAATCCGGACCTGCAGGCAGCTTATCCGGCCCGTATTTTGCCACAGTTCGTCTTCTCCCTTTGGATACGGCTGAAGTGATTTCCTCAGTTCCAGGGGCAATTTCTTCCTCCCAGCCCTTAAGAATGGATATGGCTCTACTCACTACCCTTCTTCGTTTTGCTCCTCTAATATCCTCCAGCTTCTGAAGAGTTACTTTTGCAGAGCAGGGGCCTACTCGATCCACAGTTTCTAACGCTGCTGCCAGTATTGCAGTTGCTGTCTTGTTCAGAGAAACAGGTATAACTACCTCTCCCCTGCTACTGCCTCCTTTTGACTTGATAGCGATTTGTATCCTGCCAATTCGCCCAGTACGCTGAAGTTCTCTTAAATCGAGGTCTTCTCCTAGTAAGCCCTCAGTTTGTCCAAAGACTGCACCGATAACGTCGGGTTTGTCTACTACTCCGTCAATCTCAATCTTTGCTCGAATTACGTATTTTGCAGTACTCGAGTCAAAGTCACCTGCACCTATTTTTATGCACATCTCCTTGTGTGTGCCGTTCTCCCCACCTTGTACCGAGTTCACTCACATGTGATTCTTCTTCTACGAGTAAGACTGCTCGGGCCTATTTGACCTAACTTCGCTTGGAAACGATTTCGTAGCATTTCTGACGTGTGTTTGTGATAATCGTAATGTGATGAGTATATGATGATAATAATCTCAAGTTATGAGTAATGATAACTATTCCACATGTACTCGATATTTGCCGGTGGTTTTCCACGGCTTTTATGATTTGATGATTTTGTGGACCTAATCGATATTGGTCGAGTCAGTCCTGCCGGCCATTCAGTCATTATTCCTTTTGAACATGTCGCTGTCGCCATCTGATTGAATCAAAGAATGACTCTGGTACTTTCGTCCTGTGACAATGCTAATAAAAACAAATGAGTAGGGTAATGTGTCTAGGAGTAATCGCCCATTCACGAGGGCGCACTGAGACTCGCTCGATGAGGTGTTGCGCAAGGAATGGGATACAGCCTAGATGATAGCCTGCCGAATACCAATAAAGTGAGGTAAAACGGACCTATATGATAAGGGGCATTGCTCCGTAGATGATTTGTAGGTCACCCAGACCTCGCACATTGGCGGGTAGGTCGATGCTTTATTAACCCGACACGAGACAGCTCAGAGGAGCCGGATACAATCCGATGCTGTGATTCTGGGAGTTAGTGTGCTGGGATACAGGCATCGACCACATTATTCTTACGGGTGGGCAAATAGCTCACAGATTGATATTTCTCGTTTCGCCAATGTCGAGAACTTCTACCCTGGTTTCAGGTGATTCTTCTGATACCAGTTTCCTGAATTCATCAGGATCGGCTTCAATCACTGGAAATGTATTGTAATGCATTGGAATTACTGCTTTCGGATTGATTAGACTGGTTGCCTTAGATGCTTGTTCTATTGACATCGTGTAGTAAGATCCTATTGGCAGCATTGCAAGATCGATATCATACATCTCTCCGAAAATTTTCATGTCGTAGAAGATGCCCGTGTCCCCAGCATGATAAACAGTACCGGACTTGAGTTGGATGATAAACCCAGTTGGTGCACCTATTTTGCAGGAATGAAAAGCTTGTACTAATGTGACGACTGCACCATTTATCTCAGTACTTCCCCCGATGTTTAAAGTATGGACATTTTTCACCCCTGCTGACTTTGCCTTCAAAGCCAATTCATTTATGGCAACAAAATATGCCCCGGTTTTTTTGCAGATTTCAACTGCTTCTGAATACCCATGATCACCATGATCGTGGGTTACTAAACATATATCGGCATTATTCACGGAGTCTACAGTCATAGGTGATTCAGGGTCACCTAACCAAGGGTCAAGAAAGATTGTTTTTCCATCTGCTTCAATCTGAAATGCGGAGTGACCAAGATAGGTAATTTCCATTAGTTGTCTACCTCACTAGGGATTCCTTATCACATACACTTCTATCTTTCGTCACGCCAATCGACAGTGTTTGCTTGATTCTTAATGACTTAATCGAATTCCTTGTAAGGGTATTAGACGTCCTACTGAGAGTGTCAGTGGTGAAACGTTATTGATGGAACCGCATCCTGATTTTATCAAAGCTGGAAGGATTGCAGCGAGAGTTATGCACAAGGTAATTCAACATGTAAAACCGGGCGAATCTGTCCTGAAAATATGTGAACTCGTTGAGAAACAAATAATTGCTTACGGAGGACGTCCAGCTTTTCCCTGTAATATTTCACTAAATCAAGAGGCAGCTCACTATACCAGCCCATATGGAGACAAACGTGTCTTTCCAGAAACAGGATTGGTAAAGGTGGATATTGGCGCTCATGTAAATGGTCATTTATCTGATACTGCATATACAGTTGACTTGGACGGCTCTTATCATAACTACATAATTGCGGCAAGAGATGCCCTGAATGCAGCGATTGATGTGGTTAAACCAGGAGTCAAGCTCGGAAAAATTGGCTCCATTATTGAACGGGTGATTAAGGACCATGACTTGGTTCCTATACATCAGCTATCTGGGCACCAAATGAAACCTTGGTCTTTGCATGCGGGAAAGAATGTCCCGAATATTGGGTCTAAATTCACAAGCAGAATGAAGATGGGGGAAACCTATGCAATTGAACCATTTGCCACAGATGGCAATGGAACAATCAAAGCGGCACCGGAGGTATATATCTACTCAAACGATATGAAGAAGAATAAGAAGACAGATAGAAAATCACGTCGTGTGAGAGATACTGCCAGAAACGCATTCGGTACCCTTCCTTGGGCATCAAGGTGGCTTCATGGAAAAGTAAAGGGTGTTGACGTGAATGCTGCCATCAACACTCTAACTCACCAAGGTATATTGAGATCTTACCCCGTCTTAATTGAGGGACAAGGTGGCATGGTTTCCCAGTTTGAACATACCATATTTGTTAGCGAAGAGAAGGCTATAGTAAGCACAAGAAGAAGTAATGAAACAGTATGATCATGGAGAACAAAATCATGAGTCAACCTACTACTGAGCACATCAAGGCGGGAAAAATAGCCGCAAGAGTACTAAATGAAACGATAGAAGCTGTGGAATCGGGGGTCAAGGTGGCTAAGATTTGTAGGTTTGCAGAAGATAAAATCGTCGAGTATGGAGGACGCCCAGCCTTTCCCTGTACAGTGTCCATAGATAACTTCGCAGCTCATTATACCTCTCCAATAGGAGACCAACGTAGTATTCCGGACTCAGGATTAGTTAAAGTGGATCTTGGTGTTCAGGTAAATGGCTACATTGCAGATACTGCAAAGACGGTGGATTTGGATGGTGAACTTGAGGGTTTTGTATGTGCAACAGAGGATGCTCTAAGAGAGGCAATCTCTCTATTCAGGCCCAACACATCTCTTGGCGATATTGGCAAGAAGATTGAGAGTGTTCTGAAGCAATACGGTCTGAAGCCAATTAGAAACCTCTCCGGTCACCAAATAGAGAGAAATAGGCTTCATGCGAATAAGAGTGTTCCAAATGTTGGGAAGAGGTTCTCACCCAATATTGAAGTCGATGAGTGTTATGCCATTGAACCATATGCTACCAGTGGAGTAGGAGAAGTCATTGATAGCGACCTTGTATACATTTTCTCAAATACGGGAAAAAAGGTCGAGCTAAATGGAGTGACAGAGAAGCTGCGTATTCATTTACGAAAAAAATACGGGCCATTTCCATTCACAACTAGATGGATTCGAGTAAAATCCGAAAGCATAGACCTGTTGGCTGAGATGAGAGAGCTCCTGAAGGTCGGAGCTATACGAGGACATCCAGTACAGATATCTAAGAAAGGACGCCCTGTTTCGCAATCGGAACATACGGTTTTCGTTGGTGAAGATGAAACTATTACACTGACCAGCAATGATTAGATCTTAATTTCTTCAGTTTCGTCCTCTTCTCTGACTATATACACACCTTCGATGACCATTTTTCCACCGCATTTTGGACATTTTGCATCCAAAGGTTTGAGAATATAGTCATCCTTCTCAAAATCGCGAAGCTCTTTGAAGTCGCACTCAGGATCCGTACAATGAATTTCAGTTATTGTTGGTGGAGGTGGTTCAAGTTCAGGTTTCTTTCGACCACCGGTTATCAAGCTGAAGCCCATTGACATTACAAGTATCCCTATAAATAGCCAGATGTATGACATGCCTGGATCAGCGTTAAATCCGAAAAAGAGGATAATACCACCAACGCCCGAGAGAATTGCACCTAGAATTTTAGATAATACACCCATCTATTCCACCTCAAAGCCCTATTCCAATTGTGTTGCCGATCCCGGCCAAAATAACTTTATCTCCTGGCTGGGTACGGATTCTTATTGCCTTCTTAATGCGTTCGATGACTTCTGTAACCGAATCAAGGATGCGCTTATCCATCACGCCAACCGCTGCGGCTTCGTCCTGTTTGACTACTATTGCTTCTAGAGGAATACCGTTCTCTGTTGCAGTTTCTTCTATTGCATATTTTTCAGGACCGGGGTCCCCAATAGCTGCGCCTGTGCCTTCTGATACACGGGCAAGTGCCTCTCCCTCAAGCTTGAGGGCAGCATCGATAGTCACTATTCTTTTGATTTGTCCCTGATTCTGTTCTATAAGATTCTTTACTGCAAATCCAGGCTTTCCAACAGTACCCCCAGGACCTGTTGCTCGAACAGCATAGATTGTACGTTCCTCAAATTCAATAGGGTAATATCCTACTTCTCGAGAAACCTCCTGAATATATGAATCGGGCGTAGCACCCATCTCCCTAGCAAATTTCGTTACAGCTAGAGGGCCGATGCCATCGCCAATTGGTTTACCAGCAGAGAAGGCATCGAGAGCGTCATAGTATGCTTTCGCGATTTTAAGTAGTTCAGGCATCTGCATATGGACCTGCATGATAATTATCTGACTCCCGGTCTTTTTCCCAAGGATATAGAAGTGCCTTACAATTCTGAAGATTAACCCGAGCACTTGAGTTACTTCCAGTGTGTTCTCAAGGGATTGGCATTGAGATTCTGTCGCATCTGGAGCAAGAGAGGACACAAATTCTTGGAACCTGTCGCGACGTTCATCTAAGATATGATCCAATCGTTTCAATACACCTGCTGGGTCAAGGTCTACAGGCATTATGGTGAAGTAATCCAACCATTTGTCTATGTCAGTAGCAACTTCTTCCTCTGATTTTCCATACTGCTTGAAGGTATCAATGGCCGTCTGTCTTGATTCAATTGCCATTTTCTTAAGTTCAATGAGACCTGACTCAATTTGTTTGAGCATCTGCCAGAGCTGAATCTTGGTTCCGTAGAGACTCATTAGTATGATAAATGCAAAAAATGCGATATTTATGATCCAGCTGAATTCGCCGGTCTCTTGACCTGGGAGTTGCATGTAAATCACTGCGGACTGCTGAAAGTTATCACTTAATCGTTTCTGTTAGTACATTGGGTTCCTGCAGAGAGAGCAACAAAATTGAGGAGTAATGGTAAAACTGGAAAAAGTGGCAGCTTGAGGGCCTGTCACGGGCTCGCGCACCGCACATCTCCCTCAACGCTCATGGGCTTGACTTCTGAGTTCAGAATGGGATCAGGTAAGACCCATGTGCTATGGCCGCCATCAAGAATGAGAAATTCGATTTGATGTTTTAAACCTTGCTCTAGGACAGACGAGTGCAATCGTAGAGACGCACCCAAAAAACTATGCTCTATGCTTTGGTTCGATACGTGAGGGGCGTTCTTCGTTTCCGTTGTTTTGTCCACCTATGATTCCTTTGAGCCTATCAATTGGTAATTCAATACGCCCGCGAACATGCAATAAGACGAGTATAGCGGTGACGCTTACCCCACCAAAAAGCGTAACAGCAACGAAGGCATCTACAAGTACAACTAACGGCGTTTGAATGGATGATGAGATTTGAAGGTATTTTTCGTCGCTCTCATAGGTCAGATTCTTTTCGCTGACTAATTGTGCATCGCGAGCAGTGAACTCATTGGCAGACTTCACTACCTCAATCTCTACATTGCCATAGTCGATTACTGCTTCGTCTATCAGTGTGATTTTGAAGTCTGTAAGCACGTATGTACCACCGAAGAGGGGCATATACCGTGAACGTGCATCATTATCCAACAACCTAGTTACTGCAACCAGTTTGCCATCCTCAACTGAACCTGATAGGGAGAACATATCTTCCTCCCCCTTCAGATCAAAGGAATACCCTGCAGAGTCGATCCACTTGGCGTAGAAGGCGAGATTATCAAATTCGATTGAGTCAATAATGGGACGACCCAGGAGAGTCTTTCCGTAGTAGAAGCCCACTGAGATGCGCATGTAGTGATGATTGATAGTAGGGTGATGGTGTTGATAGAGGTGTCGCAGGGTGTATGCACTTCGAATCAGGAATATTTCAGTACCATCAGAAGTTTGGAAGGATGTTCGATAGGTAAATGCGTCCATCTCAGAAACAATCCTTCCTGGAACGCCAGGGGTGCCCACTTGGGCCGACACCGGCATGAACACTGCCACAAGAAGATATACAGCTAGTAGGAGCGTTATTGCGTTGGTTCTTTTATCCATCTTCATGCGTCCTCTTCTTTAATACACCAAACATTGTACTTTTGCATAAAATATACTTGCGATAGAAGCAATGTTGCAAGAAAATCTCATTTTGAAGCTGTGCTGGCGAAAGGTTCATATCGCAAACCGGCATGCCCTGCTACACCCAATGGGGTGGTGGCCTAGTCAGCTGCTAGGATTTCCCTAGTCGCCTGGAACGGGATGGCGACGGGCTCCAGATCTGGGCTCTCTTCGAGTCCTGACACGCGGGGTCAAAAACTGGCCGTCGTCTAGGTGACACTCGTAAAGTTTGAGTATCTACTCAAATTTGAGTATCGGTCAGGAGTTCAAGCCTATCTAGACTACCTAGATACGGAATATATCTCCTCCACCCCACCACATTTTCGATATAACCGAGTCATATCAGTAATACCAATCTAATTTTCTCACTTCTTTCTCTTCAAGCTCCCAAATCATCTGCTTGAACTGTTCAGTCTTTTCGTATTCCGTGATTAGGCGGCACAAAGTCAACCCCTCGCCATCCAGATTCACGAAAGTAATAAGAGAACCCTGATAGAACTGCAACTATGAACACTGCGTACTCTCAACTATCAGGTATTGCCGGTATAGATGAGGCTGGTCGAGGCCCAGTAATCGGGCCCTTGGTCATTTGTGGCGTTCTTTTTGAGAAGAATATGAATGGGCATTTACGCAGTATTGGTGTCAGGGACTCCAAAACACTGACTCCCAAAAGGCGAAGGAACCTGGCTGCTCAGGTTCTGAAGATTGCAGGCAAGGTAGAGTTCGAAGTGATATCAGCAGAGGTTATTGACCGCCTGAGAACCAAGGGAATATCACTCAATGACATAGAAGTTGATGGTTTCGTTGCGGTACTTAAACGACTGCGTCCTTCTGAGGTATACGTAGATGCTGCAGATGTTGATGCCAGACGATTTGGGGACAACTTGGCTGATAAATCAGGTCTTGGAAAAGACGGGTGTTTACTTATTTCGGAACACAAAGCAGATTCTCGATATCACATAGTTTCAGCTGCATCCATTCTAGCTAAGGAAGAGAGAGAAAGGCGCCTCTCTCTCATGCATGAAGAATTCGGAGATTTTGGATCAGGTTATCCAAATGACCCCAAAACGGTTGCATTTATTCAGTCGCTTCTGAAGGCCGATGAAGACTTACCCCTTGTCGTCCGAAGAACTTGGAAGTCAATAAAACGCATACGAGAAGAGTTATTCGGGGCTCAGACTGCCTTGGACGAGTATTAGTTGCACGAACGCTCTTTGATTATATTCTTCAAATCACGAGTCTTCTCAATGGTATCTAGTTCAAGCTGTCGAATAACCGGCAAATCAGACACATGCTCATCAATCTTGCCTTCTTCCACTATTATGACAGCGTTGGATTCTGTGACACTTGAAACGCTCTTCAAGATCTTCATTCTTTTTTGAAGGCCCCAACTCTCCAAAGAGCCAACGCCTGACATCAGTGGAGGGCCTTCTTCCTTTGCCGCCAAGTGGAATGGAGCTCTATCAGTCCAGAGCACATTCATTCCAAGACGCTCGAAGAATTGGTTCACTCGCTTTTCCAGATTTGGGATATCATCTGGAGTGCGAATTTGGGTCAACGACTTAGTCTGTTGATTTCCACTCAACACGTCAATCGGAATTATGAGGTCTGTTTCAAGGACCTTTTCAAGTTGTTCAGCAACATCAGCACTAAGGTCCATTTCATCCTTTTCATAGGCAAGAATGGCTCTTGTAGATACCTCAATATGACTAGCAAGTTCCTCTTTTGTCATATTTTGGGTTTTACGACATTCTCTTAATTTCGCTCCATCAATGGCTACAAAACGCCCGCCTCTCTGGATAAACTCTCTTGGAAGCTTTTGTTCTGCAATTATCTCATTCAAACTAGTGGGAGTTATTGTGGTAACACCGTAGCGTTTGTATACTACGCCAGAATCTAGATCTCCTCGGCGCGTTTTTTGACCCACAACGATAGGTGTTGCGTTGAAGAAATGAGCAACAGTCTGTAGGGCAAAGGCGTCATTTCTATTCAGCCCGTCGATATTATTGAGAATCTTCACGAGAACTAGCTCGTTACCTCTTCTGGCTACAAGATCAAAGCAACTGGGTCGTACATCGCACTGAGACGAGAGAGTAAACCCAGCATCCTCTAGGTTGTCAATCACATCCTGAATCAGCTGTGTTCTACCGCGTGCCAATCTCTTTACCTGTATCCATTTCAAAATGAAGCCTTTTCAGATTATCTAATTGTGAACCGTTTGCTGCCATATTACCGCTTTGAATACGATAAAAGCAAGACAGAATTTAAACAGGACCATCCCTAGTAGGGGTCTTAAAACCCTAGGTAGTGGACAGTTTCTTCCTGATGAAGTGGACTTGAGGACCGGCATATCTATGTACTGGATTCCATTCGCCCATTTTGAGTCATTATAGGTCAACATATCCTACAACTTTATGGTTTGGAAAGAGTTCGGGCTCGGACCCAGACACGGAAAATGTGCCAGGGCGGAGATTAATCCTTCTCAGAATCACGATGGGTATGAAGAAATCGTCGTGATATTTCTAGGGAACTTCTGAGGTAAGCCATTCAATTTCCTTTGACCGGAAAGATAATTCCCTACTACCTCTCGTTTCGAAGACGTAGTTCTCATTCTGGGAAACATTTAGGAGTGAAAATCACTTTGCGGGGAGATGATCATTTGCAGAATCTATTTCCTTCTCAACCATCCGCTCTAAGAAACGGCTCAACTCCGTACCTCCGCCACTCTGGTCACCAAGAAGCGGTGATCCTTTTCGAGAGGGGCTAAGTCAATGTTCTCTACTACTTCCAAGCCGAGTTCGGTCATAACCGAGATTTCCTTCTGATAGATTTCATCCAGTGGGGCAGTGGAATCAATACTTTTTGCCTTGATTGCAATAAGCCCCCATGAACCAAAGGAACCGAATTTCTTGAGGTTGTCAACCAATATACTGGCTTGCTGAGTCTGTGCAACATCTTGATAGACAACATCGATGGGGCCGCCAACTAATTGTGAGTATCTCGCAGGATGTCTTGCATCTGCAACGATAGGCACAATATTGGGTCTAAACGATGCAATTTGAACAAGCTTGCGAGCCACACGAGGTGAAAACTCGACTGCATATACTATACCTTCGTGGCCTACGATGTCAGAAACATGGCTAACCGTAGTTCCTGATGCTGCTCCCAGATAGAGAACACGAGAACCGGGCAAGATAGGCATTTCTTGAAGCCCCTTTGTTATAGCCGCTGCCAGCTTTGATCTTCGTCTGGACCAGAGTCTATACTCGCCGTCATTTTCTTTCAAAATCTTCTCGCCATAAATTGGCTTATGCTCAACTAGACTGCGTGTACAAAGAGTGGCCCTCCCCTTGCTCTTGGCAACGTAAACGCCTGGATACTTGTGTTGTTCAATATCAGTCATCTGTTAGCCTCTCCCTCTTTGTTTGGATTTTGGTGATTTTCGCCTGGTTTCATCCCTTTTCTTCTCATTTCCTTCGCTAGGTTCAGGATACTGCTTCCTAATCTCTTCAACTCGGGAATTCAAATCCTCAAGTAATTCGTCGCCTATGTCGCGGTCAGAGTATGCATCCACACGTGCAGCAATAGTCAACTTGCCCGCCAGCGCACGGGAGAGCTTCCCTCTCTGCCAATATGGAGCAGAGTGAATCAATGGTACTTGGAAGATGACTCCATGTTTCGGAGGGGTAGCCTTGGTCTTCATACTCCGGAAGAGCGCCTTTTCAGCTCCGTAGATTTGGATGGTACTGGATGGCTTTCGTGCCAGATCTTTTAGTGATCCAGCTAGACTGATCAGTCTAGCACTGACCATAGACCCTGCTAGGGCAGTCATGTTTGGAGCAACGGATTGCATGAGATTTGTAATGTACTCTTCCAGTTCTTTTCGCTGGGAGTGCATAGTCAGTATCAGCTCTGCCAGTGATGTGATGGCGGTAACATCACGCTTTGAGAAAGGAGCACCAATGTCCGTGACTGACGAATCCAAAACGCGAGCTGCTAATTCGTCACTGACTCCTGCTTTTTCGAGGAGATCTGAATCGATTTCTGTCTTATTTCCACTCAAGGTTATGATACGGGCAAGCGTTTCATGGTCTTCGATGAGATCTGACAGCGACGGAAAATGAAGGGTATACCATTCTCTTAATCGCATTGCAACCATATTAATCGACTTGTCAATCTCGTTTACTGCATCAACAGCATTTTTGACCAAGAGGTCTTCCTGCTGAATGGCCTTGCTAATCGTTCTTCGAGCCACCTCAAGAGAAACCTTCTGCCTGAATTGGTCAATATCGTCCTTTGAGCCTACAATCTCTTCTCTCAAGAGATGGGTGCCCTCAGTGCTTCTAAACATCCTCAGAACATCAGAGTCCTCCTCAATAGTAAACGAGTCAATGCTGTTTGATTTTAAGACTGCAGCAAGGTTCGGATTTGAAACAATCAACGAATCGGGTGCAATGCCCGTCAGGAATTGATTGACTGGGGCAGGAATCTCTTCGATGTTGCCCTCATTCAAATTGAATAGTACAGTAGATGAAAGCGAAACATCGGGGTAGAATGACTTTTTTTCAGATACTTCTCCTGATTCATTCAGTAAAAAAATTCCAAAGGGAGTCAACGTAAGGTATCGGGTCATGAGGGTTCACTCTACTGATACAATCCACAGATAACATCGGATAAGTGTGTTGTCCAGTGTGCTTATTACCGGTAGTTGTTGGTACTGGGCCGGGAACAAAATTGGAAATATCAGGTTACTGGCTTGCGTCAGGGGTTCTTGGTGTTTCAGCGGCATCGATTTCACGAGTATATCATAGTGGTGCAGACGTTATAGTAACAAAGTCCATTGGAAGGTATCCCAGAAGAGGACATCCGGGGCCTATTTTGGCCGAATCGCATAATGGGTTGCTTAATGCTGTTGGATTAACCAATCCGGGTATCGAGGAATTCAGCAGAGAGCTGGGTTCAATCGATTTGAATGAGATACCTGTAGTCATCAGTATATTCGATGAAAAGGTCAATGGCATGACCGAATTAGCAGTCCAGGCCTGTAAGCTTGGCCCTCGAGCCCTAGAACTCAATCTATCCTGTCCCCATGCCGAAATCTCACAGATTGCGCATAGTCCGAATCTCACATATGAGTTTGCGAAGGCGGTCACGGATGCGGTCGACTGTCCTGTATTTGTGAAAATCACACCAAATGCATCAAATATAGTCGGAGTGGGATTGGCTGCACAGAGAGCAGGAGTGGATGCAGTTGTTGCTGTGAATACTCTAAGAGCCATGAAAATCGACATACTTCAGAAAAGACCAGTATTGGGCAACGCAGTTGGAGGGCTTTCTGGACCACCTTTATTTCCTGTGGCTGTGAGATGTATCCATGATTTGTATTCAGCTCTTGATATTCCAATTATTG
This sequence comes from uncultured archaeon, assembly GCA_964648855.1. GTDB lineage: Archaea > Asgardarchaeota > Thorarchaeia > Thorarchaeales > Thorarchaeaceae > TEKIR-14. Next base: position 133,754 of record CAZYLT010000004.1, on the reverse strand, counting down.
GAGTTGGAGGAGTTTCTACATGGAGAGATGCAGTAGAGATGCATTTAGCTGGAGCAAGTGCGATTCAGATTGGAACAGCCGTGATGGAGAAACTTGAAGTCTTTTGTGATATCAAAACAGGAGTAGGAGAGTATCTGGCGAGAGAGGGATTTCAAAGCATTTCCGAGATTATAGGGCTTGCAGGAGGTAAGAGATGATGAATACCAGAGATCTTCTTGGTAATCCAGTTTCTGTTAAGATTATGGATATTGTTCAGGAGAATAGCCGTGACTGGACGTTGTATTTCAAGATACATCATCCCAATCTAGAGGTGACTCCGGGGCAATTCTTGATGGTCTGGGTCCCAGGTGTAGATGAGATACCGATGGGGATATGTCACTTCGATGACGAAAAAATGGGGTTTACCGTCAGGCAAGTTGGTAAGGCAACCAAAGCGTTGAGTGCTCTTGATGTAGATGATTGGATAGGTGTCAGGGGGCCTTTTGGCAATGGTTACGATTTCCATGGAGATTCAGTATTAGTGGTGGGAGGCGGAATAGGCATGGCACCATTGCGATTACTCACGAACCGGTTAGTACAAGAGGAAAGAAGAATAGATCTTATCATTGGGGGGAGGGATGCCTCCGAATTGCTTCTCTATGATTTTGAGAATGCACCAAAGAACAGCTTGACGGTCCATATTTGTACTGACGATGGCTCACGAGGAATGGAAGGATTGGCCACTGATGTTGCAGCAGGTCTGATTGATGAACAACAATTCGACTCGATATATTCCTGTGGCCCAGAAATGATGATGCATAGACTATTCCAGCTCAGTCGGAAACATGGGGTCATGTTTCAAGCATCACTTGAGAGGTACATGAAATGTGGTTGTGGTATTTGTGGCACCTGTTCAATGGACCCAAATGGTGTATTAACATGTGAAGATGGCCCTGTCTTCTCAGGAAAACAGCTTGAAGAAATACAAGAGTTTGGAGAATACCATCGTGATGAAATGGGTGTTAAAAGAAAATTCTGAAAGGCAGGTGGGCAGAGAAAGCTTACCTGCGATTAATCCCAAAACTACTTGCGAACGCCAACGGTTTGACCCTTGACAAATCGCTTGATGTAGTTCTTCTTGTTGCGAACACGTGGAATTGGTGTGTGTCGCTCGCGACCCTTTACCTTGGGGGTCTGGTCTCGAACCTTGCCAGCCTTTGTTAGTGATCCATGTGATCCAGGCATCTGTTATTTCCTCAAACCCCATTCCGAAGGCTGATAATATAAGGCTATTCCAATGGGCTGCTCCTTTTGCACCCTAGATTCTTATGACCTTAATAGACAGCACCAAGATGTATTTTTGGTACCAACCACAGCTGCTACCAACATCTGCCCCCTAAATTGAGCACACCCAGCTATACTCCTTTTTCGCTTGGTTGCGGCTGTGGAAACTGATTCCAGATGCATGATAGGAGTCCTTCAAATTCGGTGCCCCCTAACTACCAGACCGGATATAATAAATCTAGAACCGTTTTGATGAAGTCAGATATGTCAGACCCACCGGATAATCATTCACTGCACAGGGAAATTATCCAGTTTTTGCTTGAATACCCAGAAGAGCTGAATAAACGCGTAGTGAACCGAGTCAAAAATGATGTTTGCGGGAAGTATAGTCTAGGTGACATACCGTCTAACGCAGACATTCTTCAGGATACGGTAGGGGCAGAAACTGAGATTCTACTACATGTATTGCAGAAGAGACCGGTCAGAACGGTGTCAGGAGTAGCGGTCGTTGCTACAATGACCCAGCCCCATGCTTGCCCACATGGCAAGTGTGCCTATTGCCCCGGTGGACCTGATGCAGGCGTGCCTCAAAGCTATACCGGACACGAACCGGCAACAATGAGAGGTATTCAGAATGATTTTGATTCATACCGACAGGTGTCAGGAAGGCTAGAACAGTTAGATGCCACGGGGCATAGTACGAACAAAATAGAACTTATTGTGATGGGCGGTGATTGGTGTTCAAAATCAAAGGAATACCGTGAGGCCTTTGTCAAGGGCTGTCTTGACGCTATGAATGATACACAGAGCGAGAGTCTGGAACAGGCAAAACAACGAAATGAAACCTCTGAAAGAAGAAATGTTGGCATTACTTTCGAAACACGTCCAGATATGGTCACACCAGAAAACATCGATGATATGCTTCGATTGGGTGCAACGCGCGTCGAAATTGGAGTTCAAACACTGTCCAATGATATTCTTGAATACGTAGAGCGGGGACATTCTACAAGGGAAACAGCCCTCGCAACACAGTTGCTTAGAGACAGTGGTCTAAAGATCTGCTACCACTTAATGCCTGGTCTCCCTGGATCAAGTCTGGAAGGTGACCTCAAGGTGTTTGATGATATTTTCAAAAATGAGCAATATCGGCCAGACAAGCTCAAAATCTACCCAACAATCGTGGTGAAGAACACGAAACTCTATGATTGGTGGAAGAGTGGAGAGTATGAACCCTACTCAACAGAGGAGATGGTATCGCTTATTTCAAAGGCGGTATCTAGGATGCCAGAGTATGTAAGAATTCAGAGAATGCAGAGAGATATACCAATGCATCAGGTGGAGGCGGGTCTTGACAAGGGAAATCTTCGTGAACTGGTCCAGGAACGCATGAAGGAAGAAAATCTGAGGAATCCCACCATCAGATATCGTGAGATTGGGCATTTTCAACTGCGCAATGACATGGATATTCATCTAGACTCAATAGAACTCGTAAGACGAAACTACGGGGCATCTGGTGGGCAAGAGGTCTTCTTGTCTTATGAGGCGAGTAAGTTGGATGTTATTTTCGGGTTTTTGAGATTAAGGCTACCCAGCTCCGATGCTCACAGACCAGAACTATCTGATGACACTGCAATCATAAGAGAACTCAGGGTCTATGGTCCAGTGGTTGAAATTGGCGACAGAGATTCAGATGCGTGGCAACACTTTGGTCTGGGAGAAGAGATGGTGAAAGCATCAGAAACAATTTCAAGGGATGAGTTTGGAGTCGGAAGAATTGCTGTGAACTCAGGAATCGGGGTTAAACCCTACTATAGAAATTTGGGCTTTCAAGATGATGGCCCCTATTTGGTGAAGTCGCTCTAATCTGAATGAACCTTAGAAGGCTAAACAAGATTGGCGCCGAGGATGAGATTCGAACTCATGAGTCCAGCGGACACTGGTTTTCAAGACCAGCGCCTTAATCCAGGCTTGGCTACCTCGGCTTCAAATCTCAGTCATATGACTGCTGAATTCATGCCGTGAGAATGCCTTTTAAGCTTCATGTAGTGGTTAACGACAAAGGAGGTCATATTCATTGCAGCCGGGTTTCAAATATCATGAACATACAGCCGACATTACTGTGGAGTGTTGGGCACCAACGATGGAAGAGGCGTTCGAACAGGCTGCCATGGGTACGTTTGAAGTCATGTTGGATACTTCAACTGTTGAACCAAAACAGAAGATTGAGATTGAAGCAGGAGGCACTGAACTGTCAGATTTGCTCGTCGATTGGATCACCCAACTCCTTGCCGAGGTAGATATCAACTATCAATTCTATTGCAAATTTGAAGTAATCAAGATCTCCAAGAATGATGAATATTCACTCACCGCCCGTATTTGGGGTGAAGAGATAGATTTGGATAAACATGATACCCGAACCGAGGTCAAAGCTATGACTTACGCTGATCTATCAATAGATGAAGAAGACGAGGTTATTACAATAACATTTACTTTGGATCTCTGAGGAGGGACTTGAAATTGCTTGAGGTTGCACTCCCGGATACATCGCTCACGGACTGTTCTGATCTCCGCCAGAAAACAGCAAAAATGGGAATCATTGGAAGAGCCCTAGCTGTCTTTAGAGTTGAGAGGGTCATTGTTTACAAAACAAATGCCCTTTCGCCTCGAGATAGAAGAGATCGAGATTTGCTTCTCCGTCTTCTCCAATATCTTGATACACCCCAATATTTGAGAAAACGGATTTTTCCCCATACTCCCTCTCTGAAATATGCAGGAATACTTCCTCCACTTCGAACGATGAGTCACCCCATAAATGCAAATCCATCGCAAGTAGAAGAAAGTGAAATGCGTTGGGGGATTCGAAGAGAAGATGGAAAGGTGGATATTGGCCTTACCAAGGGTATTGATTATCCTCACCACATTAATGATCGTGAAATGGCATTATTCAGAATAATAAGAATAAAACCCGAGATTCGGATTGAAAAGGTACAGAGAACAGATACTGAAATCTACTTTGGTTTTGAAATAGACGATGTGGATAACTTTTCAGAATATCTCATTCAGAGAGGCAATGCAACACGGATTGTATTCTCTCGAGAAGGGGTACCCTTTAACAGGATTAGGTCAAGTTTGGCTTCGACCATTAAAGGAACAACAGATGTGATTTCCATCTTTGGAGGGCCTACACATGGGGTGAGAGAATTAGGGCAAAAACAATTGGATAGGATTAAGGATAACATCGACTTCTGGGTAAATACGATTCCTGACCAAGGCACAGAAACAGTCAGGTTGGAAGAAGCAATGATTGCAAGCCTTGCACTTCTTAATGACTCAGTCGGTGAATTCATTACCAAATCAGGCTATCACCAAAAAGAATGAAGAACAACTCCCATCTCGCAAGCAAATATTTCCTAGAACTCGGGTGGATCCATTCTCGCCCAAGCTGGGATTTCTTCCATTGCTGGGTCATAGCCGTCTAAAACATGCCTTGCTAGTATGAGGCGTTGAATCTCACTTGTCCCTTCATAGATTTGGTACAATTTTGCGTCGCGGAAAAGCTTCTCCAATGGGTATTGTTCAATATACCCATATCCTCCATGGATTTGCACTGCCTCGCTTGCACACCACATTGCAGCATCCGTAGCATATGCTTTTGCCACACTAGCAGGTACCGTAGAATCACCCGAAGTATCTGCCGCCCATGCAGCCTTCAGATACAACAGACGAGATGCTTCAATCTTCATATACATCTCCGCCAGCTTGAACTGTATCCCTTCGAATTCTCGTAGCTTCTTTGTGAATGCCTCTCGTTTCTTTGCATAATCACGAGCGTATTCCATTGCAGCACGTGCTAGACCCGTAGCAAACGCAGCAATTGCAGGACGAGTCTGTGCGAACGTTTGCATTGCAATTAGAAATCCCATACCTTCACTTCCCAAGAGGTTCTCTTCGGGAACCTTGGCATCACGAAACATGATTGCGGATGTTGCAGATGCTTTATGACCCATCTTTTGCACTGGCTTGCCCGTCCGGACTCCGGTTGTGTCCGCATCTACAATAAATGCGCACAAAGCCTGGTGCCTCCTTGATGGGTCAAGGCTAGCAAATACAGTATAGTAATCTGCTTGGGGTGCGTTAGTAATCCAAAATTTCGATCCGTTCAAGACATAATGATTGCCTTTCTTTTCTGCGCGAGTCTGAATTCCAGCTACGTCACTCCCCATGCTTGGTTCAGAACAGGCAAAGGCTGCCAGCTTAACTTCCTCCGTTAGCGGTTTCAAATACTTTTCTTTCTGTTCATCTGTTCCAGCTATTATGATTGGTTCTGGTCCCAATGAATTCGCGTAGATACTAGTAGTCATACCGGCGCATCCAGCAGCCATCTCTTCAACAACAATACAAGCTTCTGTAATGCCCAGCCCTGGGCCCCCATACTCCTTGGGAATTCCGAGATTCATAAGCCCTTCAGACCATGCCTCCTTTACGATGGGCCATGGGAATTCACCAGTCTTATCATAATAATGGGCGTAGGGGAGCATTTTTTCTTGTGCGAATCTTCGGGCTCTATTCCTGAGTTCCATTTGTTCGTCAGTGAGTGAGAAGTCAATCATGTTGGTACACCTAGAGGGATTAAGCTAATGGGAAAGAATATCTCTTGCTCTATAAGTCACTTTTGACCCAGCATTTTTTACTCAAAGACGCCCAATCTAAATTCTCTGGGCACAACCGAGTATATGCCTAGCTCTTTGCGGTCATCTTGCTAACTACCTCAGGTAAGTTCCATTTCAACTCAAGCTCTAGCGCACCCTCTTGGGGGCCGGGACACCTTCTGACACAGGTCCTACAGGCAACACAAAGCCAGAGGTCCACTTCAACTGTACCAAATCCCGGTGCTTCTTTTTCCAACTCTATGTCGATATTTGGCTTGTGAGTGGCAAGTGAGCGTACTGAATCATAGAATACAGCTCTATTGACTGGCAGCTCATCAAGTGCCTCCTTTGAAAACTCGAAGAATTCAGATATTTTGAGGCGGGGCTTCAGCTCGATTGCATCTTCGGGACAAGATATCTCACATGACTTGCAGCCAAGACACCTGGAATGATTCCATTCAACTGTGCCAAAGCCCAATAAAGGAGCATAGCCCATATTATCACGATAGTCCGCCATGACAGAAGGTACGTCAATATCAACGAGGTCTTCAATAGTCACTTTTGGTCGGGTGCTTGGGATTCTTGCCCGAGTACGATATGACAATAACAACGCGGACTTGATCTTATCTTCAATGTCGTGAAGAAGCTGAGATTGCGGCCTCTCGCCATCGATTTTTATACCTTCCAATTTATCCCGTGCTTTAGAGAAGGTTTCAAGTGAGTTTACCAGTCTGCCAATGCTTTGAGGGTCCAAATCACTCAGGATTTTATTCAGTTCCGTACTAGCCGAAGCAAGTTGATTCGCTAATGAGCTAACCAATTGTATTGTTTGTTCTGCAGCATTGAGAGTTCTGGGAATATCGAACAGGACGTAGCCATTACGTTCTCCAGCTACGATGAGCAGTTCATCTCTCTTCATGCGTAGAAGATGTTGGAGTATGCGATCTTGGGGTATCTTTGTTTCCTTAGCAAGATCCTCAGTGGTCATGGCACCCAATTCCCGAATTAGGATTAAAATAGCACCTCTCTCAAGTTCACTATCCAAATAATTGGACAGCATTCTTTCATAGACTTCGGGGTCCAGTTTTTCACCATAGACATTGAGGCCTGACACGAGATTTGGTCCCTTCTCCAACGTAATCTTTAGCCGGAATTTGGCAAAGGCTTCAAGTCCAGCAGAAACCAACAGGCGTAAGTCTTCAGATTCGTCATCTGTCTGAGCAGCCAATGAAGTTTCGATTATCTTTCCAGAGATTTCTTCCAACTCTTTTATTGAATCGGACAGTAAAGAGGTGTCATAGTCACCTAGGCGGTTCAATCGGCTAAGTGTTCCTTCAAGTTGTTCCAATGATTTCTCAATTAATGTGACTCTTTCATCGGACAGAGCCTTTAGCGTACTTCTCAACTGTTGTATGCTTCGCTTGAGAATTAGTGTGGTTTCAGGCTGTTTATCAACGACTCGAGAGAAAACGGGGTAATTATCATCAAGGCCTACCATCTCCGCTTCTCCTCGACTGATCATACTTACAATTGCATTCTGAATGCCTTCAGGACAAGTTTCAAGCATCCGGGACATTTCAACAACAGTCTTTGATCCAATGTTATTCAGAATATACATAATCAAGGCTCTTCTGAATTCAAACATTATATTGTTGTAAACTAGCTCAGCAAATCTTTCATCCTCAATCCGCCCATCCTGTTTGCCCCGCTTAATCTGAGCCGCGGTTCTCATGAATGGACCGTATCTTGTCTTGGGCCCGAGCTTTTGAAGTGTTTCCAGTGTGGAAACAGGATCTGATTCCATGTTGTTTTTTATCTCATGAAATTCCTCGACGATTGCTTCAAGTTCCCTAGTCGCCTCTTCTGCCTCAATCTTGGCTTGTTCCTCTAAGGTGTCCACATTACTTGAGAGACGTTTTGCCAACTCCGAAATCCTTTCTAATTCAGATTCAATATCCATAACAACTGTTTCAGTGTGATCAGATTTTCGGGGTTCTAAGGCTTCTTTCCTCGTCTTGAGGAGGGTCAATAATTCAGGAACACCATCAATCTTCATTTCATCAATGCTTTGTTCTAGGTCGTTAATGGCATCGATAAGCACACTTTTTTCCTTGACTTTCTCAAGAAACTCATTTCGCTGAGCCATGCTCTCGAACGCATTGAAATAGGAATTGGGAAAATCCAGAATCGTGCCCACCAGTGGGTCCAAATCCTGTTTCAGGTTTTCCATTTCCTGTTTTATTTTGCTAAGAGGGATCGCCTCTTCTTCTCTCAAGCCACCCAGAGAGAGGATCATATCCATCATACGACGACGTTTAGGAGCCATTTCCTTGCTCGGCGAAGATTTGCTCATAGTGCTACCTCCATCCATTTGCCAGCTGTTCCTTTGTGTACCGGTGTTGGACCTAACTCATTGGCGCGTTCGGTCATTTCTTGGACGGCTCTTGTGAATCTTTCTGGCTCAGCACTGAACATTCTGAACATCTCTACTCGTTTACCATTCCAGCCTATTGCATCCAGAATATCGCGTGCGACATCGACTTGTACTTGAGCGATTTCATTGCCTGTTCCGCCCATATGACAACGGTCTGTTTCACATGCTGCAATCATGACCGTACTTGCACCGCTCTCGAACGCCTTCAAGATATCAATAATACTTACTCGGCCAGCACAGGGAACCGCAATTAGCCTAGTGTTAACAGAGTACTTCATTTTTTGAGTTCCAACGATGTCAATTGTTGAAACAGCACACTCCTCGCAATAGAAGCATAGTGTGATAGGATTGTCCGAACTGGCATTCTGAAGTGTGGAACTGATTTGTGCCCATAATTGCTCATTGGTCAGAAAATTTAGCTGTGTTGCTGCTGAGGGACAAAGACTCTGGCAAACGCCACAGGCATGACAATTCAATGTGTCAATTGATGCCTTGAATAGGATTTTGTCGTCTTCAGCCTCCTCCTCTGCATCAGTCTGCTCAATCATTAGGGGCACCCCCCTAGGACAGTGTTGGGCACATAGGCTACAACCCACACAATCATCAACAACAAGAACGGCACCACGAGCTACTTTCTCTATAGTACCTTGCTGTAGTTCCTGATGAATCAGTAATGCTCCAGCTTGTGCATCAGTAATTGCCTCATTCACAAATTGGGGTCTCGTGACAGCACCTACAGCAACTACACCACGACGACGAGTTTCATTTCTTCTTAATTTGCCGTATAGCTCCTTGATGTGCCCTTCCTCTTCTAACTCGTATCCAAGAAACTCTGAAAGCTCGGATATGTTGTCCGGTGGCAAAATTGCTGAAGATAATACAACCAAGTCGGGGTTAGTGTGGAAGTATTGATTCAGTAAAGAGTCATAGAACTTAACGTGGGTTCCGGCATCATCCATCCATACTTGACTGATTCGCCCACGGATGTAGTCCACACCCATCTCCCTTGACTCTTTGTATATCATTTCATTTTCAAAAGGAACTCGTATGTCCATGTAGACAATTTTTATCGTGGCATCAGGGACTCTCTTCAAAATCTCTATTGCATTATCAATTGCAAAAGTGCAACATAGCTTGCTACAATCGCGCTTGTAATCCTCAGATCTGCTTCCAACACATTGAACCATTACAACTTCATTCACAGCTTTGCCGTCAGAGGGGCGAGTCAGGTTGTCTTCATTTAGTATTTGTGAGAGTTCATATTGTGTCAAGACGTCAGGATTCTTCGAGTACATATATTCGTCCATCATGTATGGTTTGAATTCCTTGAACCCCATTGCCAAGATGATAGCGGATGTGTCTAGATCCTTTTCTTCGCCCTCAGAAACGAGATGTACATGAAAATCGCCCATTTCTCCTTGTATGTACTTAACCCGGGTATTGAGTTTGATTTCAATGTTAGGATTTTGTTCGACTGCTTCCATTCTTCCGCTTAGTATCTCTCTACCGCTCTTTCCAGTTGGTGCTACTACGGGTAAGTTCAATACATGCCCGCCAATCTTGTTTTCAGCCTCAACTAAAACTACCTTGTAACCCAAATTGGAAAGATTCAATGCTGATTCTATACCAGCAATCCCTCCACCAATGACTGTTACATGTTGCTCAACAGCCTTGCTTTCAGACTCGAAACTATCAGAGAGAGAAGATAAGGCAAGCGCACCTCGAATCATATCAAGCGACTTAGACGTTGCCTTTTCCGGGTCTTCATGAACCCAAGCCGAATGCTCACGGAGATTAACATACTGAATTCTTGACGGGTCAAGCTTCTGGTTTTGCAAATATTGATCGATTCGGGGCTGAATCTTTTGTTTTGTACAAGCAGCAATAACCAAGCGGCCATCTTCTTTTTTGACAAGTTCTGCAATCTGTGCCAATCCATCTTCTTGACAGAGTTGATCATGAACCACAGTAGTCGATGCAAGTTGTATTTCATCTGTGCTAGCTGCAAGGCTATCATAATCAAGTGAAAGCTGTTTTCCGCACGTACAAAGTACAACAGGTGTTTTGTTATTGGACATTGTTTCACTTCCTCTCCTGAAGAATTAAGGATGCAACCGCACGTGCCTGAGTTACACTTTCCGGAATCTCAGCGGGGCCCAGAGCTGTTCCACATGCATAGATGCTTTCCCCGACTCTAACCTTGTTCTCAGGAGCGGATTCGTGTGGAGCAAGAAAACCACTGGAAAGACCAAGTCCCAATGAATTTAGGATGTTATGAGGGTCCTTAGATGGCTCTAGTGCCGATGAAAGCACAAAAAGGTCAACAGTGAATTTGAGATATTTATCGAGAAGCGAGTCATAGGCGATTACTTTCAAAGTGTTCTCATCTACTGGTTCGACACGAGTTATGCGACCTCGAATGAATTCCACTCCAGCCTCTCGAGCGTCGCTATAATAGCGCTCATGGCAATCGTATGTACGGATGTCGATGTACACAACAGCTACCCGGTTCGCATCTCTCTCTGTCTTAGCAATGATAGCATGTTTCAAAGCATAAACACAACAAATCTTGGAACAATATGGATAGTAATTCTCATCACGACTGCCAACACACTGTACCATCATTACATTCTTGGCTGGTGCCTTATCTGATGGCCGGAGTAATTGCCCATCATTATCTCCTAAAGGATCCATTATTTGTGCCAATTCTAGCTGTGTGACAATATTAGGATGGGTTCCATAGCCGTATTCATCTACATTTACAGGCTTCATCTCATGATATCCGGATGCAAACACTATATCTGAAACTTGAAGCTCCTCGCTTGTTTTCTCCGAGGATAAATTGATTGCGCCTGTTGGACACTTTTCTTCGGCTTCTTTCGCGCCATCATCCATTTTTGATGCATCGAATATTACGGCTTGTGGCTGGCACTGAGGAGAAGTGAGGTAAAATGCCTCTGATTTTTCTGTACAAAGGCCACACATGATGCACTTCTTGCTATCGACGTATTTGGGTTCGGAGGAAATTCTCACCAAGAATTGGTCAGACTTGCGAGTTATTTCTTCCACTGATGATGATATTTTCAAATCAATATTGGGTTGATCTAGCATGGCACTGCGATAGAAGCACTTTCTGATGCCAGTCCGCCAGTGATTACTCTCAAAACAATAGAAGCAATCATCTGTAGGGAAGGCTTTGTACAAATCTAATGCATTACCACCAACAGATGATTCTTTTTCCACCAGTACTACATTTACTCCTGAGTCAGCCAACTCCACTGCGGCAGTCATCCCTGCAACACCGGCTCCGATGATAAGAACAGGGTCGGACATTAACTAACGCACCTCATTCACTCAAATGCTCAAGAATTGGTTCAGCAGGCACACGATTTAGTTCCAAACCTAGCACTTCCGCATCCAAGCCCATTGCAAGCCCGAGTATTTGGGGATAATGTAGTATTGGGAGATTGTATTCTTCTCCATAGGACTCCTTTAGTCCGAGCTGTTGCAGATCTAGCTGATTCCCACAAGCAGGACAAACGACAGTAGCAAAGGAGGCACCTGCATCGGTCATCGATTTTAGCTTATCTCGTGCAAGTCTAATTGCTAGGGGTTCATCAACGGGGAGGACAGTCGCGCCACAGCACTGCTTCCATATTGGATATTCAACTACTGTCGCACCTGTCACCTCAACGAGCTTGTCTAAGATTTCACGTTTGAATTCGGTAACATCTGGAGGACGAAGGAGATGACATCCATAATGAATAGCAATACCAACACCATCCAGCGGTTTAGTGATCTTCTTTTTGATTTCTTCAATTCCAATATCAGTGTACAGAGCTTCAACAAAGTGACGAGGGCGGATACTTCCAGAAAACTCGAGACCCTCCTCTTTTAGCTTCGAGTTGATCTTCTTCCGGATTTCTTCATCATGTTTTAGGAGATGATAGACGTCTTTTAGAGACCCAAAGCACCCGTTGCAAGGAGTGACGATATCATGACCGTCTTTTTCAGCAATTGCAAGCGTTCGAGCATTGACAGTCACCCATCCGAAATAGTCGATGGCACGCAGATTAGGACTCCCGCAGCAGGCTACATTCTCCATATAGTTTAGTTCCATACCCAGCTCGTTTGCTACACGAAGCATTGAGGCTTCATAATTTGGATAGTTTGCCGGGACACTACAACCCATGTACAGGCTATATGTTGGCATTCTAATCATCGCCTCCAACAATCTTGCCAGTGCGAGTTTCTTTCAAGATTGATTTTATCTCATCAGTCGAGAGACCTGGTAGTTCCGGCTCAAGATTAAGATCTTCTCGTTCCCAATCCGCGGTTATGACGTAAAGCTGTCCATTGGTCATCAATTCATCAGCCAGGGCAACTATATTCTCTGGTATCATTTTTTGTTCAGAGGCGAGGTTCTTGCAATCAAAAAATATGTCAGTTACGCGAACATTCTGTGGACATCTCTCTTGACATTGAAAACAGGTAAGGCAAAGCCAGATTTCTTTTGACGAAAGAACCTCTTCCTTCATGCCCAGAATAATCATTCGAATAAGCTGATGCGGTTTGTATTCCCATACGCTTGCTATTGGGCAGGCGGCTGTACAGGTGGAACATGCAAAACAAGCAGATAGCTCTTTTCCATGAGGCATGCTCTTTATTTCATCTCGAAATGAGGGTTCGAGGTCTGATATCTCTATAGGCTCTACAATAATAGCAGATTTGTCAGCTTTTTCTTCCGTTCCGGACATTGGAGGACCACCATTCTAGACCTGTCTATTGGCTAGACGATTCAGCGAAATTGTATACAGTATTAAAAGTTTGTAGGAACGGTAGGTATTCATTATAGGAAAGGAGGCTAATCTCGCGATTGAGTTACTTCTTCGGGTAGACCTCGTTCATAGATTAGTTTCGCTATTCCAAGAATGAACAGAATGGTCAATACTTCATAAGCCACTAAATATGAGATTGGTTGTGTATTGAGGGGGTAGAAAAAGACGCTAGTGGTTGCCAAAGCTATGCATATGATGGCAGTGACAATTAATATCCAATATCTATCAGCGGGCATAGTTTCTGCTGTAGAGGGGGTGCCTTTAGACATTTCTCTTCTCCTCTTCAAAATCTTTTAGAATTGTCCTGAGTTGTTTCTCTAGATTATGAAGGCCTTCAATCACTTCTTGGCGCACTGATTCACTTAATCTAAGCAGATATGATTTGATTTCATCTGGATTGCCGCCGATGCCCTCTAGTGTCGTACTTTGTCCATTCAGCAGTTTCATTGAAGTTGTAGTAGCAACGATGAGTTTTTCAAACTGGCCTTCGAATTGTGCTATTTGCTTTTCAAGTAGCATAAGTGTTGATTGAATTTCGCTACTAAGATAATCATCGTCCATCTAGTCACTCTCTTTTCGCTCTTCAGGAACAATACGACTGACCGTACCATTTCGAAGCCAGACTTTTGCGTTATGAATGGGAATCATTGCAACATCTTCCTTGGTAAAAGGGCCATAGATTTGCTCGTCAATTCCCACAAAGGCCTCTTCAATTGGCTGAAGAAAACGCACCATTACATAGTCTAGCTGACGTGTGTCATCATCTGTATCTTCTTCTCTTACAGATCTCTCAGAATCTGGTAGCTTTACTGTTGCGGAGGGGCTGCCAGTAATTGTATTCTCTACGAATTCATTGTGTCCTGAAAATGCTCGAAACACCCGATTGTAGAACTCCTCTTCCGAGATTGTCATAGTTCCTGATGGCTCTTCCTTCATTACTGCAGCCTGCAATATCTTATTTCTACGAAGAATGAGGAGATCTCTGAGCATGAATTCCAAATTGATGGCTTCTTGTTCATATATCTCTGCCTGGATGTCATCATTTGCATGAGTTTCAGCGAATCTCAATCGGACATTAGAAAGATATTCGATCATTTTTGAAAGCTGCAAATCCTCAAGGTCGCCTAGAGTCTCATCTTCTCTCTCGAATTCCCAGGATTTTCTGATATCGTCATATTGGTATTCACTCAATTACCGCCATCCCCTTGCAAAGCAGGAAGATACCAACAGGAGAAGGCACTTCCACAGTTTCATTGTTAAATGGACCGTATGTTTGATCTGCAATCCGAATCTCAGGTACTTGAATTGGCCTTTCGGGAAAATTTATGCGCAATTCTTCATCGGAGAATACTAGAGAATCTGTGAAAGGATCAAAATCGTCCAGCTCACTTCTAGTTATCTCTTTTACTGCAAAACCAGTTTTTCCATTCAGACTTCCTATCAGACGGATAACCCTATGAATATCATGAGTAACTGGGAGATCTATTTCAGCTCCATAATTTTGCAGAGCCTTATCTGCGATTATTTGCCAAGACTTCGGACCTACTCCCTTTACCTTATGGCTGAGTATCGGAGGGTCATTAGATAACCCCACAATTGCTGCGTTCTTGTTTTCTGATAATGGCTCTACCCATCGGTCAGTGCCATCGTAAGTATCAATCCGCTTAATGAAATCAATCATGGCATCAGCAATTCTCCTAGATAGTGATGGTATTTGCCAATTTCCCAAGTCACCTGAGGGGATTACTCTTAGAGTTCCATCTGCCTTGATGGTATTATTCATGCCCATTCCTGTGATGAAATGGGCAATTTCCACACGAGCACTAGAGTCTGCTTGTAGAATATTGGAGGCATTTACTCGTATGTGGTATCCCCGATGACCACTATAATTCAGCTGAATCTCGTTTTCATCAAATCCGAAACTACCCAAAAGGAACTGATCATAGAGTTGACTTGTAGTTTTCTTTGCATCTTCCAAGCATTTGTCACAGAGCCATTTCAATGTTCGAAAAGACGTATGTTTACATTCAGGGCATTCCTCAGGTACAGGGCCTTTTCCAATTGATTGACATTCAGGGTTCTCACATAACCAAGAATCGTGTTCATAAGCACAAGGAGAGTCAAGATGGTCGGCATCAATATCAAACACCAATTCAGCGCCTTTCCAACCCTTTTCCATCATATTTCGAGCCACTGGAACTTCGTAGAAAGCGGCTGAGTGATAGATGCTATGAGGTACTGTTTTTACCAGTTCATTAAGAAGCAGGTCCTTTGAACGAAATCCGATATGACGGGACCAATTGTTTATCTGGATGCCTTTTGCATCACAGTTTGGGCATCTCAAGATTCTTGTGTACGAGGTTCCTGATTTCCCACATCCTACCTTTTTTTCGGATTCGTTGGTTCTTTCGGTCCTCTCAATACATCTCCAAGTAAATTGCCATAACTCCATCCCGAATTCTCTGGTTTGTACCTTTGTTGGAATGTCCACCATGTCGTGATGTGTCCGGTAGTAGTCTTGGAACATCAGCTGGAGAAATTTCCGAGTTCTTGTTTTGTCGTTCTGTGACATCACCGGCCATCTCAAAACGCTAGATTCATCGACGCTCCACTCGAGGTGCTAGAACGAAACTGATACTGCCTCCCTCTGCAATGGCAAAGTCAATCTGTATAGGCTTATCATTACTGAACTGGAGAGTAACACTATCGCTACCCATGGCCTTGGTGATTTCTGCGAGATAATTCAAAGCGTACATAGCTGTTGCCTTTTTCTCCACTTCAAGCTCAAAGAGTGGTGACTCTTCATCGCCTTTCTTCAGTGACACTTCTGCCTCTCCGGTGTCCCCTTCTCCTGCAAAGGTGATACTTTTTGAGTCCGAAATAATCTTGACATGATTAGATATCACTCCAATATCCTTTACTGCTTGCTTAAACGAGTCAGCAAACATTTCGGCTTTGACATCAAAGGAGAGCTTGGGAGGTTTGCTTCTACTATCTGGGGGAGTAAGAAGTTGTAGGCTAAATCTACGTTCTGCTTGACCGAGCATCCGGATTTCGAACCGCTTTTCTTTCTCATCCAAATCGAATTCAAGTCGATCATCGCCCGCCATTCTTTTGCTGACTTTCGAGAGTTCATCTATCCCCAAACATACATCATGTTCCTCCTCACAGGAGTATTCTTGAAATACTCCAGCAGGTAGATGAAGATCAATCATCGCCGCCTTTGAAGAGTCCAGTTGGCGTAAAGAAATTCCGGACTTCGAAACGACAAAGTGGGCTTCAGTTAGCAATGTTGCTAATGCGTCCACTATTTGCTTCCATGTCTTTGTACTATCTAAGGTCGCATGAAACATTTTGGCTCCTCCAACTCAGGTATTATCATCGAGATGCTGGCTTAACTCTTTCTCCAAGGGCTAGGACTTCCTTGAAAAGGTTGATGTCTAGGGAAGTGACTTCGAGTGCTGAAAAGGCAATCAATCTTCTGTCCTCATCAGGGTTCTCTTCGTTTTGTTTAACGTCTCCGGTAAGAATATACCTTTCTGCCACTTCCAATTCTTCATCTATTGTCACTCTAATCGTCCCTTGTTTACCCATTTCATCGCAGATATCTTGTACTAGAGCAGCTCTAGGACGAGATTCCACTACAATGCAAATGATTCTCACAGGGTTAGGAGTATGCTTGGATAGTTCTCTGACCTTGTAATACTTTGCAGGCCTTCTACGAGAGAACTGTTTTTGAGTCAAGCTGCTTTCCCCGCTTCACATTGCATATATGGGTCATGAGTAATAACCCCAACGCATTAAATAACCGAGTTGAAAACCCGTTAAATTTGTTTGCCACAATAAACCGTTCTACTAGCCGCCATAGTCTCTCCAAGTATGCTTACATTTGGTACATCTATAGAACTCAGTTGCACCTTCGTCGCCACGTCTGGTTTGAACTGTCCAATAGTATGCCTCGTTGTTTCCACATTCAGGACATGATGCTGCAGTTCTTGGCATTGGAATTTCTTCATCTTCGACTATCACAATTTTATCCTTTGGAGATTTTTCAACATTCTGCGAGACTGTGAGTTTGCCTTCTATTGCCTTGGTATGGCCACAGCTTCTGCATTTCAAGGCACGCTTGTTATCTTCATCAGTGAATGGCACCATCATGGCACCACATTTGTCGCAGAATTCCATCTATCTTACAACTCCGTTTCTCGGCAAATAAAAATGCACGTCATTAAAGCCTTGCTGAATGGCATTAGCACCCTTGCACTTTAGTCTGTTCGTGGGTGCGGCAGTTTCTTCATATGAGTTTCTAGTAACGACTGGAATGCAACTGCAGATATTTCACCCTCTTTCTTTCTGCTAGTACTTGAATCGAGTTCAAGTAGTGGAATAAGATGTTGAGTGATTGACTCTATTGTGACCTTCCCCTTCATCCACAACCAGGCCATGACAGCTTCATAGGCATCACCGGCACATCCCACATCACATCGCCCCGTCACATACTCATAGACTTTCGTAGAGCGAATAGCTCTAGCTAATACGCTATCTCTTACTTTCACGCCTATGGCTTTATTTAGAACCATCGACTTTGCAATCGAATAGCACAGATTTACCAGATTGTCTCCGATTTGTGCCAGGCCTTTGTCATTTAGTACTGATTCGAGGTCTTCATGTTCAAGAAGTGGTGTCCACATTAAGCTCACCACATGCAATCGTAGTGATCCATTTCCTATTCCGGAGAATCAGAGGCTACTTCTGAAAACATCTTCCTGAACTCTTCAGTCCGAGCTAGCATCTTTTCCAATGCTTCTCTCAGAACGACATTTGTATGTCGGCGATTGGTTCGCAGAGTGAAGACAGGATGCGCCAACAGGGGGTGGTCCAAACTATATCCAGCAAACTCCATAGAGGGCTCTTCCAAGAGCGTTTTCCTCAGTAGGTTTGGGAACGAGTGTCCTTCTCCAACGAGCTCGAATTGAAGTTCTGAACGGTCAAAGTCAATTAATTTCAGTTCCATTAATCATTATCTCCTGCTTCTTCTACTACCATGGCGACCGTCTCTACGGCCGGATGATTTCCTTCGAGGTGCGAGGTCAGGACGGGTTTCTAGTCCGAATCTCTCACCGTAATCATCCGTAACCTCACGAGTTTCTCTATTTTCGCACCTAAGACAAATCATGTTGTTGTGTGTTGTTAGAGTCAATGCGTTTCCACATTTAACGCATTTGCCCAGAATTACACCAAAATCATTTCCCACCAGAGTGAGTTCAACAGGAATTTCGTGGTTGCTTAATGCCTTCGCGCGAATAATATCGCCCTGTTCCAGTGCATTATGCATGCTCTTCAAGTATCTTCGAGTCACGTTGCTAATATGAATCTCGCCAACCATACCGGGAAGCATATCTTTACCATTACGTTTCACAAGTTCTACTTCTGCTCGTTGGTCATAAACTAAAGTGACCTCACCAACGAGTGTGTCGCCCTCTTCTGGAAGAGCTATCTTCTTTCTGCCTTGATTATCGAGAACACTAATAGTTCGTCCTTTGAGATCCATTGAAACGGTACCAGCTGTACTTGCATATACCACGCCTTTGTTCTCGTAAGTTCCATAACCAGAAGTCATTTCTTCAATAACACATAGAGAGTCCCCTGGTACGACTGTATCTCCACTCTTTACATCAGCCATTTCTTATTTCACGCTCATGAACGCATATCCTGTACAAGTCAACATTGACAATGTGCTTTGGTTTCCTATGAAAATCATATATCCTAGATATTGGAAAGTCAAAGGTTTCCAGTTGCGTGACCTTTCCTCCAAATCTCTGAATATAGTCTTTCAGGAAGCGCCTATTCTTTTTACCAGCCAGGTGTATGCTGTATACTACTCGAGATATGGACATGGCTTTTTTTAGGAACACCAAATCTGCACCCCGCCTTTGCACTCCGAAAGGAGGATTACTCACAACAGTATCAAATGCTTCGGTAAGATGCAGAGAGGCAACATCACCTAGTATTAGGTCTACAATGTCCTCTGTCCCGAGTAAGGAAGAATTCTCCTGAGCGACCTTTAAGGCTTTGCTTTGGATATCGATTCCAACAACAGCACGAGCAGCCAAGAGTGCAGCACCATTTGCAAATATTCCGTCCCCACAGCCCAAATCACAAACAATGCAGTCACGGATATCATCATGGTCCATCTGGGCAGAAAATAGA
This sequence comes from uncultured archaeon, assembly GCA_964648855.1. Taxonomy (GTDB): domain Archaea; phylum Asgardarchaeota; class Thorarchaeia; order Thorarchaeales; family Thorarchaeaceae; genus TEKIR-14. The sequence goes on along the minus strand of CAZYLT010000004.1, from coordinate 114,360 downwards.
ATAGCTGCGGCTATCGAAGCAGGTGTTGGATAACTCTCAATTTCCACACGATGACCTGAGAACCGCTTTATGCCTTGTAGAGCAATTTCTAGGTCCCTTAATTTCAAGATGGTATTCGTCCTTTCTATTTCCTGACAAAAAGTTATGGACGCAAACATAGATATGAAATCTGGCATCGATGATGAACCAAAATGTAATACGTAGGTTTATGTGGTTCAAAAGTTCCAGTGGAAGTGATGGTGACTCCACTGGAAATACCTATATTTCCACTGCAATATATACTTGCTCCAGAAGGAGATGGAGACTCTGAGTAAACAACCGAAGCTTGACAAGCTATTTGACAAATTCATCCAAGGACAGGCAATTTTCAAAGATAGAAATGCATTGAGACCAACCTATGTTCCAGATGACTTGCCGTTCAGAGATGAGCAAATGGGACGAATTGGATCCATTCTAGGGCCCTCGCTTCGAGGGGCTCCCCCGTCTAACATCTTGTGCTATGGTAAAACGGGTACCGGAAAGACGGTTGTTGCTCGCTACGTGCTGAATATGTTAATTGAGAAAGCCAAGCAGAGTTCGATACGAGCACCTTTCAGTGCCTTTGTCAATTGCAGAATTGTTGGAACAAACTACAGAGTTCTAAGAAAATTGTGTACTGAAATCGGTGCTAAGATGCCGGATGGTTCAGAAGTGCCATTCACTGGATTACCAACTGATGAAATTCGGTCAATGCTCAAGAGAGAGCTCGATTCTGATCCAAATATCATGGTAGTTGTGTTAGATGAAGTCGATAGCTTGGTGAAGCGGGATGTGAACCAAGGTAATGACATATTGTATGGACTCACTAGAATGAATGGCGAGCTTGAAAGAAGTCGAATCTCCATTATTGGTATTAGTAATGACCTGAAATTCAAAGAGATGTTGGATCCCCGTGTATTGTCCACACTTGGAGAAGAAGAAGTGATATTTTCGCCATATAATGCAGTAGAACTGAAAGGAATTCTAAAGCAGAGGGTCGAAATCTCGTTTAATCCAGGAGTCATTGAAGATGATGGCGTTATCAACTTGGTAGGAGCGTTGGCAGCCCAAGAGCACGGTGATGCAAGACGTGCTCTGGACCTACTTCGGACTGCAGGGGAGTTGGCTGAAAGAAATGGTGAGGAGAAAGTCACGCAGGAATATGTTCGAGAGGCTCAAAAGTTTATAGAACGAGACACAATTATAGAAACGGTCAAGACACTTCCTATGCAATCGAAAGCCGTTCTTTTTGCTGTATATGCCCTTGCGGATAGTGGCAAGAAGAAGATATTCACTGGGGAGTGCTATAATACATATGTAGAGATTGCAAAACGCATGTCATTGGATACGCTCACTCAACGTAGAATTAGTGATCTGATTAGCGAGCTTGATATGCTCGGTCTTATTAATACCACTGTGGTTTCGAAGGGGCGATATGGTAGAACCAAGAAGATAAGACTGGCAGTGAGTAAGAAACAGATTGGGGCGATCTTGGATGAAGACGTTCGATTATCAAAAGTTGCGAGAGATTTGCTTTCTTAGTCAATATGAAGTGTCTGCTCTATTCATCCAGTTTTGTCATATCATAGAAAAACTCGATTTGGGGGGCCCCAGTTCGGAGGTTGATTAGGGTCACAATTCCGGGAGTTGGGATGATTCCTTGTTTTCTCATAAAGTCTGTCTGGGCTTGAAATGTACCTGAGTTTATGATTTGAATCCCTCTATAGTTGTCAACAGCATTATGATGGGCATGTCCAAAATGAACAATATCGGGAGGGGTGTCAATGACCATCCAATCCCTATGCAGGGGGGCAAGCTCAGTCTTTCCACCATAGAGGGGCACTAGATGCCTTTTCTGGAGAAGCTCTTTCATTCCCACAGCTGGTTTTTTGTAAGATGCGCCAGGTGTGTTGACAACTAGGTCATCAAGTGAATCTCCATGTGTCAACAATACTTCAACTCCTTCTACTCGTACTACTGATGGGTCTCCGAGAAGTATGACTTGGTTTCTCAAGTCGTACAGTGGCTTGGCAAAAAACTCTGATATTGGGGGTTTAGGCAATGCCTGCCTGGACGCATCGTGGTTTCCTGGGATTATTATGATACGTATTCTATCGGGAATCTTTCTGATTTTTTGAGCAATCATCTTGTATTGATCATATAAGTCGGGAACTAGTAGATTGTCTTGTTGAGTTGGATACACCCCTATACCATCCACAATATCCCCGGCAATAAAGAGATACTCAATAGAGTTCACGGTGTCTTTGTCTTCGGAGTCAACATCTTTTCCTGATAGCCAATCTATGAATTGGTCGAATTCGTCCTCTAGAAACTCTGAGCTGCCATAGTGGATATCAGAGATAAAAGCGGCATACACATCTCGGTCGGCTCTTCCAGCGGGACGAGTGGTAGGAACGTCAGGATAGAGGATATCATCCGCAATCATTCTGCCATCTTGGTCGATATATCCCGAGATGCAGACTACCTCATCAAGCAACAATGAGTTGCCTTTCTCTACTAGTTGTGTACCGGCAAAACCTTCTCGGTTAGAAGGAATAACACAAATTATCGAGTCTTCTTTGTCTTCAAGTTCAGCTATTATATTTCGTGAACGTGATATCCTTTTGTTTCGTATCATTCCGATTACTTTTTGCTTTGGAGGGCGATCTCGTCTTCCACCCTCTCTTGCCAATGCCTTCCAGCGTTGTGCATCATGTTTATGTTCTTTTGCGGCGCCCGGAGTCAATGCATTTCTTGTATCGATTCTGCTTGTGTAGATCCTCTTGATTCTGTTGAAGCGGTCAGTAAAGAGTGCCAAAAAGTCTTCGAAACTTCCAGAAGAACCAACCTCATCGAAAGTGGGATTTTTTACAACGGAAATCTTGTTGTCGGGCTGCTCGATGTCATAAGAGGGGGCTTCGGGGGGCTCTTCTATGATGGTTGTTTCTTTCTGTGTTTTTGACTTGCTTTTCTTCTGGGGAAGAACACGTGTGCTTTCCAAGAGATTGGCCAGGTCTGATTTTGACAAAACTGTGGATACACTATTTTGTTTTACTCTAGATAATATCATGTCAACTAACTGCATGGGCGCCTCATTTCCCATGATGTACTCTAGGGCATCGGGTGAAATTTGACATCCTGAAGAGATAAGCTTCTTCAAGATATGTTTCCGATTTATCGAAGTCAATTAGGCACCAGGTCTTTATGGTCTTGGTTGCTGTAATAAACATCTGCCTGTGAGAAGAACTCGCGACGGCGGTTTGAATAACATCTGCGACTAACAACCGTATTAAGTCGGAAAGCAAATTCATTCCCGCCAAAATGAGTTTAGGAGATGCATTCAGGAAATGAATATTCGTAAATTGCAACGGACCGGAGGACGTAGTGGTAGTTCATTCCTAGTCATTTTACCAAAGGACTGGATTAGGAGACAGGGATTAGAAAAAGGTGATCCCGTAGTCGTATCAGAAAGAGAAGACGGCTGTCTAATAGTAGACCCCAGACTTCCAAAGGCAGGTGAAACTAGGACTACATCAATTACTATGGAGAACAATCTCAGGTGGGCAATCACAAGCAAGTATCTATTGGGCTTTGACGAAATAAGATTAAGATCCGAGAAACCAATCACAAATGAACAACGTGATGAATTGAAAAGCATCATCAAGAGATTTGTTGCACTGGAAGTTACCGAGGAAAAAGAGGATGAAAATGAAATTGTAATCCAGTGTTTAGTGGATCCAACAACTTTACCGGTTCATAAGACCATGAAAAGAATGAATTTGATAGCTTCAAGAATGCTAGATGATGCATTAGATGCATTTCTCAAGGGTGATAGTGAAAAAGGACAAGATGTTGCGAGTCGAGATGAAGAAGTAAACCGGTTGTTTTTCTTGATTGTTCGTGAGTTACGAAGCACAATTCAGTATCCCAGAATATCGGAGGCCATGGGCATTTCACCCGTTGAAGCATTAGATTTTCGGTTGGCTGTCCAGTACATCGAGCGTGTTGCGGACTTGGCGGTAGATATCGCAATAAGGGCAAATGATCCTGTTGATGAGCATACGACAAAGATGGTGGAGCCAATAGCAAATCGCATAAGAGAGATGCTAGAGAAAGCTGTCACGAACCTTTTCACTTTTAATGCTAAACGAGTAGCATGGGTCATTGATGAAGAGAAACAACTGATTAAACAAATTGCCGAGCTACAGGAAAATGTTTTATCTTCACCGCATGGGCAGACCCATTCGCAGCTCTATGTCATCGACAGTCTTCTTAGAATTGGCGAAGCAGCAAGGGACATAGCAGATCTTGCACTGCCAAAGAGCTAGAGGAATCAAAAATGGAGAAATTATTTGGCACTAGCGGCATCAGAGGGGGTATAACGGAGAAAGTGACTCCTAAGCTCGCCTTGGATCTTGGGAAATCTCTGGGCACCTTTTTGCAGGGACGCGGTAAAGTCGGTGTAGGTATTGATGAACGAACATCAAATCAAATGCTAAAGAAGGCTTTTGTTTCAGGTGTTCTTTCTACTGGTGTGAGCGTTATTGATATTGGTGTTGCACCTATGCCTACTGTGGCATCATTTAGTACTTGGGACGGTGTAAGAGCATCAGTTGTCATAACTGCGAGCCATAACCCTCCAACAGATAATGGGTTCAAGTTCTTCGTAGAAGGCCGTGAGTTCATCAGAAGCGAAGAAGTTGAGATAGAGAAAACTATTACTTCAGGTGATTTCCATGTTGCCGAGTGGAAATATGTTGGTTCCATTCAGATCTCTGATATCAGATATCAATATTTGAATATGATTAAGGAATTCATCGGAAAAAGAGGGAACGGTGTTATTGGAGCAAAAATACTTGTTGATGCTGCAAATGGTGCCGCATGCTCTTATACTCCACGATTGCTTGATGAGCTAGGTTTCTCAGTGACTACAATAAATGCCCATCCTGATGGGTACTTTCCAGGCAGACCAGCAGAACCTGCACCGAGAAATCTCACTGATATCATGCAAATGATGATGGATTCTGATTTTGCGGTAGGAATTGCACATGATGGGGATGGGGACCGAATAGCAGTTATTGACGAAAGTGGGCAATTTATAGACCAAAACCGCATAATTGCGATTTTAGCAAGAGAGGAAGTTGAGCGAAGGGGTGGGGGACTAGTGGTTGTGTCCATTGATACATCCAGTGTGATTGATGAGGTTGTACATAACGCAGGAGGAGAGATTGTTAGAACTGCACTGGGGTCACTGCAGGAACTACTCCATTCGAAGAAGGAGGAAGTTGTTTTTGCCTCAGAACCGTGGAAACCGATATTCTCTGATTTGGGATTGTGGATGGATGGTATAGCTGGAGCGGCCAGAATCTGTCAATTGGTTGACGGTCTTGGAAATGGTAGTTGTATCGAATTGATGAAGAAAATACCAGAATATCCAATGCTTCGTGAAAATATTCAATGCCCCAATGAAATCAAAGATGAATTCATTCCACATGTGAAAAAACTCATTTCGCCCAATCTGAACGGCCTAGATAAGATCATTGAGGTTGATGGAATACGTTTCGAATTTAGTAATGGATCATATCTATTGATACGGGTTTCAGGCACTGAGCCAAAAGCTAGACTCTATGTAGGAGGACGGACTGAACACACTGTAGAGAAACTAGCAGATGTTGGTAAAAAGGCCATGAAACAAGCCGTTGATGATCTTAGTGGAGAACCGTGATCTAGGTGGACTTCAGTTAGAATTATATCAGGATTTTCTACAATTGATATTGCCGGGGTATCCAAGCGGCTACGGAGGCGGTCTCGAAGCAATGAAAGACTTGCGATATAACCGCTGTCTTTACGACGCATGGGTTCGAATGAGCTCATATGTTTATGAGCACCGAATATCCCATCCCCGGCGCCATAGTACTATTTTGCCGGTTTAGAATGATATTATGGAGAATCCACGTTTTGCGAACTCGTAAAGGTCACTATGACCCTTCAATTCACCTTTCAATTCGATACCAAGTTCCTCTGCAGCTTTATGAGCAGAAAATTTTGTTGAGCAGGCCTTGCAAGCATGATCAATTAAGCCCTGTTTGAGTGCATCAAAGAATATTGGAAGGTTAATTGACCCATCCTCCAATCGGATTAATAGCTTTGGCGATGAACACTCTAGGACGACTGCTACTTCGTGTCCCTCTGCAGAAAACTTAGTGGCATTCAATAGGAGATGCATCAATTGCATGGGATTGTCTTTCGTTGCGAGAAATACATACCTCATGGGACCAGATCCTTATGCTACTGAATAGAGGACTATTCATCGGCACGAGTATTGCTAATTGGTGCGGAGGGCGAGATTTGAACTCGCGTACTCCTACGAGACAGGATCCTAAGTCCTGCGCCTTTGGCCAAGCTTGGCAACCTCCGCATGCTTTGGCTTTGTGGAGTGTGCTGGAGATATAATCATTTTGCCATAGAAAGTTTTCATGACGATTAGTTGGAACATATGTTCTAACTATTGCGCTAATCCTATTCCTTTGAGTTAGTAGCACACGTCACAATGTTTTTATTCGGCACCCTTGATTGCCGCTTGGCGTCCTTAGGAAGTCAAAGGAACAGCCGATTGATTCTCAATCTATTTGGGAATTCTATTAGTACGAGTGTGATATGATAATGTCTTCACGAAGCCGAAAGGCAGCCGCTAGAACACGAGACAAATGGCGAGAGAAGGTCTGGTACCAAATTCTGACACCGGATTACTTTGATAATAAAGAAATTGGGACCACACCAGCCAGTTCTCCAGAGTTGTTGCTTGGAAGAACAGTGAAGCCTACATTATACGATTTAACAGGGAATTTTGACCAAATTCATGTTAAACTGAAATTCAAGATCTATGATGTCAAGGGGCAACAGGCAAACACCACATTCTATGGACACGAATGGAGCTCCGATTATCTGCGAGGTCTTGTGAGAAGGGGTACTACTCGTATTGATTGGATTGGACCTATTCTGACTAAAGACGACTATTTGATGCGAATTTCTGTCATTGTATTTACCATGACACGAGCAAAAAGCAGTCAGAAGCACTCTATAAGAAAAGCAATAGAGCGCGTTATTCGGGCTCATGCCAAGAAGCATTCTTTTGATGAACTCGTAAGGAAAGTAGTTCTAGGTGAGTTGGCATCAGAGGTCCAGGATGCGGTTAGGAAAATCATCCCACTCCGCGAATGTGAGATTCGTAAGAGCAAGGTTCTCAAGGGACCAGAAGAAGTGAAAGCTCGGAGAGCTAGACTGCGCCGTACTTAAGGTCAGAAAATCTAGAGTTGCTGCAGACGGTGTAGAACCTGCAGTAATAATACCATCAGATTGGCAATTTTGGTAAGTGACTCTAGATCATTTTCTGTTTCCAAAGTAGAACCCACTCTTTGTAGTTTGATTAGTAGTTTCTCTCTGAGTTCAGGAAAGAGTTCTTTCACCGACTGGGTTTGGATCTGATCTTCTGATTCGACCACTACAACAGGACGATCACAATGAGCACAATACATCTCATCATCAATTTTGAAAAGGGGCGAACCGCACTGAGGGCATGCTTCTGCGAGCATAGTGGCGCCCTTTCTTAATAGCTCCGCCATTCTCTTTACAGATTTATCGTTCTTTTCTGGCATCTTTAATCCGAGCTCATCATCTATTCATTCGATATAAGCCAATCTACGCGAGGGGAGAGTGCAAAGAGTGCCTTTCGAAAAAAATACTCACTGTATATTGGACATGCCAAAATGTCTATATGGGCATTGCTTGTCACCTTTCTTTCGTAACTCGCACTCCATTTGTGCGTCAAGATAATTTGAGGTGAGTCCACAGTGGACCCCGAAATACAGAGGAGCATAGACCAGAGCAAACACCTGCTCAAACAGATATCCGAGGATTCTTCAGTTCCGCGAAATATTCGCCGAGCTGCTAATGAGGCAATAGCAGTTCTCGATGACGAGAACGACTCTCCAGCGGCTAGAGCTCAGAATGCAATATCTATTCTCGACGAGCCAAGTCAAGATCCAAACTGTCCAAATCATGCACGTACAAAGATTTGGCATGTGTCGAGTCTCTTAGAACCCATTCGTGATTAGCTCTTCGCGATTTCACATTTGGAGCACAATGTTACCATCACTTAGTGGTGACGCGTGCATATTACATGGGCCGGTTTGCAAATGAGCAAGGTGAGAATACGAGGAATATATTCGGAATCATTATCACAGATACTGCTACAAAATCACTATGATGTTGTACAGCCTACACCCTCAGTTGCAAGAAGGTTTGGACTCCCAGTACGAACAGATATACCAGACATTGATATTTGGGACCGGAGCGATTTACAGGGCATTGTTGCAATTGCTTACGAAGAGGCGCTTATGAAACTCACTGATGTTCTTCGTAGAAGACTTGGCTGGGTTATTACGCGTACTCCGAGAGTAGCAAAGAGCTCAATTTACAAAGGCTGTGTCTTAGATCGCGATAATCGAACTGGGCATACAAGGATTGATTTGGGCAAAATACCAGCCCTTCTTCCAGACAGAGGTCTAAAACGCGGGGAAAAAGTCATGGTCCAGGTGAGAGCTCATGACTACGGAAGAAAGGCACCAGTGCTATCATCTAGCATCACAATTCCTGGAAAAACTGCTGTGCTCTTGCCGGAACCAGTTGTACGTTTGAGCACAAAAATAAAAGATCAAGAAACCCGTAGAAACCTCAATCAGCTTGGAAACAGACTTCGCAAACACACTGGAAATTGGGGAATATTGTGGCGTACGGCAGCTGCACGTGTTCCAGAGGAAGAACTTGGAGAGGATGTTGAAGACCTTCTGGATGTTGCACACCGCATCTATAGAGAGTATGATGATTCTGAGGAAGTAGGAATGTTATTTGAGGGGACAAGTAATGCGGACATCGAGTTTTCGGCCGAAGTGAAAGAGGCACTGGATAAGACACGCGCCAAGCTTAGACCTACGATGACTCATCATCATTTTTACAAGAGTGCAGGATATGGTGCTTTAGTTGATTTGGCGGAGATGATTATTGAGGACCGGCCTGAAGAACGGGACTATATATCCTCAAAATTGGAGATGGTGGTAAGTAATGATTTGCCTCGAGCTGATGACCCCGTTAATATAGAGCATGTCAAACTCGATGGTAGGAATATCATTTTGTCAAAAGGGCGTGTTGTGGAGATAGATACAAATTGCATTTCTATTAGAAGACAGTTCCGACATACCAGCAGAAAATTGAAAATGACTCACGATTACCCTGACAACGAAGTTCCGCGGGATCAAGGAGACTATGCAATCACAAAAGTTGTTCCCGGCTCTATGACACTAATTACGGATTATTATTCAAAGACAGGAACTCTCAAGGGGCGATATGTGAACATAAACACAGGTATTGAGATTTATCCTGGTGAGGGAACATCTCCTGGAAGAATTAGGTATATTGATTTGGAGATTGACGTTATTGACCCGATGCACGGAGATGCTCGAGTTATTGATCAACATCTGCTAAAACGAGCCATTCAAAGAGGCTTTATCACAGAAGAGATGGCTGATATTGCTAGAAAGAAGGCTAAAATCGAATACCAGAAAATAGTGGCGAAAAGGTCCTAGATGGTGCTTGGATTTGCAATAGGATATAGTTTTCAAGTATCCATTTCTTGCAGTGTCCTCATGGATAGGTCAATAGCACTCATAATGTCTTCCACTGTTGCCCATAGAGATCCTACGCCCCGATCGCATTCCACAGTTATTTCTATCTTATTTTCTTTAACAGTGGAGTCTATTCTTATGCCAGGTGGTAGGGGCGTATTATCTGGTGATATAACGCGATGAATAGTTTTAGCATGGTTAGAATCAAAAATAATCTTCATGCGAGCTATTGACTTCATCTTGCATCTATCCTGTTTCATGAAATATTTGTTGGAGTTTGCTGATATCTTTCTTGGGTTCTGCTGATACCATGAAAGAATTGGATGATGTCGCAACGGGTAGAAAATCTGCTTCAAAAAATGGTCTTAGCACTTCGGAGAGAGTCCTCTTATGATTTGACCAAGAAAAGCTGATGAAGTCGGGGCCTTTGAGAATTAGAGATTTCGCATCCCCAAAAGATGTTTCTAATAGAATTCTACTAACATCTGGAAGCACTAGGGGGGATTTAATTTTGGTTGGTGCAATTAATGTGTCTTCAGTTCTCTCCACAGTCGTATCTGAACTGTTCAAATATACGATCATTTCTTGATGTGCATCTAAGACTTCAGTGGTGTGCACTTTGTAAACATCCTGTAGTTTCTTGAGGGTTCTTCCGCGGTCACCCAATAGAACTCCCATGGCTAGCCCTAACAGTTTTCTACTCCATGCTGTCTTCAGTATTGACTTGATTCCCGAGAGGTAACGAAGAGGACTTCGGGGGTCTTCCAATAGTAATTCCAAATCGGTACCCAGAATTTGAGAGATGGTATTAGGAGCTAAGCGAGTTACTAAACTCGCAGAAAGTTGCTTTGTTTCTTCAACGGTCAGTCCGTCGATAGTTCCACTTCTTTTAGTCAGAGGTATACTTGATTCTTCAAGCAGTTTCTCACATGCACTCTCCATCCCACTGAGGCCATCTAAGTAGGGATGGATACATTTACTAAGAGCATCCACAATTGTGAGGTGATTTGTGCCAGGAATTTTGAACCCCTTTCTCTTTTGGATGACACCTAGTTCCTTTCCATATGCCGAAAGAGAGTCAGCAAATCTAGATGTTTCATTTTCGATATGAATACCAAGAATAGAAAGGCCGAGGTCTGCCTTTGTGACGCCCAATTGCTCCAAAGCAAAACCATAGATTTGAAGAGAGATTGGAACGGGTTCTTTTCCATCAGAGAAGAAGGTAAGAGTGTTGTCCAAGTCTTTGTCGCTGATGACATCAAGCCCAATCAACACATTGGCATAAGTTTTGTTTTTTTCCATGATTTTGAGAAGCTGCGAGTTTTGAACAATTGGGTTGACGAATTTTACATGAAAGAGCTGCTTGGCGTGAAATGCGGCTCTACAGAGGATTGAGGTGGAAACTATACTGTGAGGCTCGAAGGAGGTAATAATTAGAAGTGGCGTATCAGCCTTGAGCGGTGCATTGACATAATCCTCTCTGATAGTGTCAATTAAATCATTTTCTATTGCCTGTCCACTCATTTTTAAAAATGGGGAATGGTAGAATGATAAAACTACCGCAACAGAACGGCAGCCTGCTCAGGACTGTATTTCCAATCTGCAGGCAATACCCTCTTCTTTCGATAATATTTGGAGAGCCTGTGGACTTTGCTTTCTATTAGTTGCAGCCCACGTTTCGCAACGAAATCTTTCCTGTTTTCTTCTAGATGCCTACGAATGCGCTGAGCTTTGGCAATCAGGTTCCTAAGATCTTCCGGGACCTGTCGCTGTAAATCATGCTCTTCAACGATTTTCGTGATTTTTTTTCCTATGATGACTTTCACCAAAGGAACTCCATACTGATCTCTGAGAATTGTTCCTATCATTGAGGGCGTATTTCCAGCTTTTGCAAGCTCGACAACTTTGTCCTCTACCCACTCAGCATCTTTATCAAACCATTCAGGTACTTCGAGGGTGGAGGGTCTATTGCTTGCAGCTTGCCCCTTTCTTCTGGTATGCATTCTCGCCATCAGTATTACCTCTCAAAAACAGCATTTTCCGCTGTCTGTTGAGTCGCTCTCACGGCCAGAAACTCGCGATATAAAGATTGCCTTGTGTTCGGGGAAGCTGTAGATTTTGTTGGACTAATGGTACCTTCCACGTATCCGAATCTCTTCCATTCTAGACAAGTTTGGTTCTGCTAAATCTCCCAATATTTCAGTATAACCTTCTATTGTTGATTGTAGCATTTCATCCTGATGGCTCCAGTGGGTTGTTTCAAAGGCCCTACGAATGAGATGTAAATCTACACCTTTCATTTCGATATCAGCATTTAGTTCCGATAATCCAAAATCAACCATCCAAAGGCGAGATTTGTTGTCAATTATCACATTACTGGTGGTGGGATCGCCATGAACTAGATTTCCATTATGAAGTATTCCAATTAATGATCCAAATTCCTTACAAAATCGTCTTAGATGGGAGAGAGAGATTCGGTCCACCTTCTCCTTGAGTTGTTCACCGGCAATATAGTCCAAGATAAGTGTATAATGTTTCATATCTACAGAATGTACAGCAGGTGTAGGAATTCCAAGACTACGCGCTATGTTTAGACTCTTACATTCTCTTGCTGTTCTGCTCGCTCTCAGATATGTATCCAATTCACTCAATAGATATGGTTTTGTTGGCCTCCTTTTTGCTACATACGTCTGACCCCAAATAGTAATCTTGGTAATCTCAGATTCGGCTCCTAAGGCAATAATATTTTTTGTCATAACTAGCCCCTCCAACTGATTTTCTGTTCATCGGTTCGCCATTTGGGAATTACAATAGAATCCTCAATGGCAAGTTGATTTCCATGCTCATATTGAAGTATTCCAGTCCAAGCAATCATCGCCCCCTGATCACCAGCCAGTGACGGAGAAACTCTATGATAACTACTATCGTGTCTTTTTGCCAAACCAGCTAGCATCTGTGATAGCCGGTCATTTCGTGCAACCCCCCCTGTCAGAAGTAGTTCCTTCTTCCCTGTATGTGCAATAGCCCGCTCTGCTACTTCTGCAATCATGCCAAATGCAGTTTCTTGAATGCTAAAACACAAGTCGGGCAGTGGCGTTCCCTCATCATACAGTCGTTGAGCTGCAGTTAACATGCCGGAATAGCTGAAGTCCATGCCTTTTACCGAGTAGGGTAATGTATGATAATTACTGCCTTGCCTTGCCTCAATTTCAACCCTTGGCCCCGCGGGGAAAGGCATACCCACATATCGCCCGAATGTATCAAGCATATTGCCTATAGCAATATCCAATGTTTCTCCAAAAGTTCTGTACCTCTCCCCGGCATATGCGATGATTTGTGAATTACCACCGGATACGTAAACTGTAACTGGGTCCACGAAATTGGATTCCATCCGACCAATCTCAATATGAGCGATACAATGATTGACACCTACCAATGGCACGGATAGAGTCAATGCCAATGACCTAGCAATTGTGGCTGTTGTACGTAGGCAAGGGCCCAGACCAGGCCCCTGTGAAAAAGCAACCAAGTCTATATTGTCTGGGTGGATACCGCCTTGTTTGATAGCATTTTTGACAATCTCTGGCCCTATTTGTGCATGATGTTGGCTAGCTTCCCGAGGATGGATTCCACCGCTTTGTGGTTCTAGCATGTCCCACAAGTTGGAGTGAATAGTACCATCATTTGTTACTAAGGCAGCACCAAAGGAGTGAGCTGTCCCTTCAATTCCAAGACAAGTAAGCGTCATATTGTATACCATCCCTTTTTGCGATATTCTCGTTGTCTATGATTCTTTCACTAGGTCATTGTAGCAAAGGCTTTATAATACACTCAACGCGGCATTTCGAAGAGGACACATAAATGTCGGGTGAGAAAAACCCAATAAAGGCATTGGAGCAGCATCTTAGCAATGTCGTATCAATCAAGCTGAAGGATGAAAGAATATTCAGAGGACGTCTAACACGATGTGATGTGTACATGAATCTGACGTTAGCTGATGCAGAGGAGCTTGACTACGACGACGAAGGTTCAACCCAAGTGAAGGCCAAGTATGGTGAGATTCTGCTCAGGGGCAATAATATTCTGTGGATTCAAATATCAGAATAGATTATCTTTCAATGTCGCGTCTGTATTTTTCTACCATTTCGACGAGTTGATCTTCGCTTCTTTGTCTAGCCTTTTCTCTAGCTTCCATCATGAACTTGCTCATTTGTTTTTCGAATTTCCTCCGATTTATGAATGCAAATTCATCAATACGCTGCAGTTCAACTTCTGTTGCCTCGATCACGGGAATGGTTGCATCCACCAATTGGTTTACTGCAAGATGAGATAGTGGAGTGTCGGTTATCACAGCAGCTACTCCTCTTTCTATTAACATTGAGGCGGTTTGAGGACCGCCTCCTGATGCATCTTCGAACAGAATGATGTCATTTGGTTTTATGCCAACATTATTCTCATATTCCAGAATGCATTCTCTGGTGAAATGCGGAATAGTCTTAATGGCGAGCATATCTCCGCGCATCTCAAGCCGTTTTACCCCAATCAGGTGGTCTAATCGTTCTTCTAGTGATTTGATTTTTCTTCTTAATTTTCGGTTATCACGTCGAATATATCTGATAGCCGACTCTTTCCTAGCAAGTTCTCGATCCCTCTTAACACGCCAGTAGTTATCTTCATTCACTATCTCCAAGCTGTGCTCCAATTCCGTTTGTCTGAACTTGTGGTATTCAACTGACCGATTCAAATCGTCGATTTTATCTTCCAGAACCTCGTTTTCATGTTCCAACGACTCTATTTTAGATTGCAGTCGGTCCAGTTGTTCGCGTGTGATGGGCTCTTCTTTGGGAATTTCAGCTGGTGGTGGCTCGACAGCTTTGGCTTCACTGCGAGTCAAGCTTGCTATTGCCTCACTCATAGGCATCCCCTTTATCACTAGAGCTTTTAGATGATTTCTATTGACGGGAAGATTTTCATCACGTATTCGTTTGTCAATTTGGTCTAATTTTGGTTTTATGTCGCGCAATGCGTATACAGCAGCAGTCAGTGCGTCTCTCTCGTGAGCATTTCGAATCTTGTAGTCTTCTGAATACTCCCGTGCGATTTCGTTCTTTTCTGCAACGGGAATCTCCTTGTTGGGCGTGAATACTTCAGCCTTGATTGAGCTGGCAAGCTTATCAACAAAATGCGGAATATGGGGAACATCGGATGCGACCAAGACGGGCATTCCTTGCCGATAGACTCTTCTGATAATTTCCGCCCGAGTAAAACCCTTCTTACTCATGAGTTTGTGAATTTTTCCAGTTAGTGTCAAGAGACATATGGCTGCTGTAGTACCCGGGTCAACTCCCAAGACGAAGTATTTGGGAGTGAAGTCTTTTGGTACAGGTTGCGGTTCGAGAGGGATGAACTCTGTTCTCTTGCGGACTGGACTAATTTTTACATTGAAGTCGCCTCCGCGCTTGGAACTAACAAGCTTACGGATAGCTGGCAGGGGTGAATATACGATAATTCTCGCACTTGAGTATCCAAAATCTGACTCCCGTATATCACGCTCGTATTCGATTTCTGCCTCTTTTAGCCTGCCTTGAATTTCTCGTGTCATCTGTTGGATACGCGAGTGCATCCGTCGGCGGTATCTATTTGTGCTCTGTCCTCCTCTGCCAACTTTTCTACCACGGGTAATCTTGATTTCTGTCTCTCCGCTAAAGCATTCTAGTCTATGTCCCACACCCAAAGAAGTCAATTCAGCAGCAATTCTTGCAGATTCTATTGGGGTAGGTTTGCCCCCTACATCTATCTCATGCTTTCTTGCCAAACGTTTCAGAGAAACTTGGTGGGGAGGAGCTCCTGTAACTTGGACAATTCTAGTTTCCGACGGGAGTCGCCTGACAAATTGATAAAGCGATTTGCTATCAGGTACAATTTCAAAGATATTATCTGTGCTGACCCAAGTTGGCTCTAATTCCCGAATCAAACGTATTAGAGAGTGGCGGCTTATTTGAGGGTATTCATTCAAAATGGATCCATCTCGAAACACAATACATGCAAATTGAGCCATAGACTTGGATCTAGGACTTCGAGAGGGAAGGATATCGAAACCAACGATAAGGTCGCCGTTTTTATCCATTTGTTTGCCACTCGTTACCGAATTTTTTGTTAAGGCTATAAGGATTCACATGTAGAATTGGATTGCCATCTGCGATTAAATGGCATAGATAATGTGGTTTCCCCTGATTCTGTTTCTTTTTTTTAAGATTCATCTATAATGATATGAGTCGTGTTGATACAGAGCATCTCCATAATGAGCTAGGCTTATTTATTTGGAAATCAAATGCGCGTGCCATCTCTTAATTCTACGCAGTATGTTTTCACGTTCATCAGGATTAATTGGCTTTGCTCCTCTAGCTCGTAGAAATTTCAAGACTATGTCCATATCTCGAGATACTTTGCTATTTGGATTTCCGGGAGTCATCAACTCATCCTTTGCAGATTGAACATACTCGGCAACCACTTCCGCTGGGCTGTTTGCATTTTCCAGTTCAAAAATGATTGGATCCAGAACTCTCGAAACACGAGCCTCATTCAGTTTGTTCTTTCGGACAGCCCTCTCGGAAACCGATTCTACCGAGGTGGAGGGAGATGATTCGGTTGTTGCCTGCTTAGGAAACGATTGTTTCGATCCAGCAGTCGCCACTTCCCGGTCAGGTCCCTCCGGCTTAGCAGTCCCCCTTTTGGTTTTTACTTCAGAGAAGAGAGGGAAATTCTGTCCCTCGTAGAAGGGTATGTCCTTTAAATGGGACCGAAGCTCGTTCATGATGTCATAAAGCTCGACCAGATTCGACTGCATTGCATCTATGAGCCTGCCTACCTTCTCCCGATTTTCGTCTGACAGCGAAAACATCTCCATAATCTATTATTCTATAGCTAAGGAAGATTTGCATATCAGAATTACGTAGTGGTACATGTTGATTATCATACTTTATCTGCCCGTCTAATGGCATCGGACAAAGTAGTTTCTGTTCCACTAGGATTGTATTTCCGTTTCCGTATTTTAACGAAAGTTGGCACTGTTACTGAGTTGCCAATGAAAAGTGCTTCTCCAACGTCTAAGGTCGTTATTGCATCCAAAGAAGCTCTATCAATGCCTTCGCTTGAACGACCAATATGTTCAAGATCATAGGGATTTGTACATCTTAATACTGCTTGGTTGCTGCATTGACTCAAGACCGTTGTTGACAACTTGACCGGTCTCTGTGAAATTAAGCATAGGAGTGCAAAGAATTTTCTACCTTCTCGTGCGATAGTTTCTATCTTGCTTTTTGGTAAGGCAAGTTCATGTCGACTCTCAGGACAAAATTGGTGTGCCTCTTCCAAGACAAGGAGAAAAGGCGGAATCATGGATTGGCGACGCTTGTAAAGCAAATCACCAACGAGATATGAAACTATGATTTGTTTCTTCTTAAGATTGATAAAATCGCTGAGATCGACAATCGTCACTTTTCCAGGTCTAATAATATTTGGAAGATGAGGAACACCTTCCTTCCCGAATAAATGAGTGTCTTCAAGATTAATTAGCCAACCAATCAATGGTTCTTTGGTATTCTTATTGATAGTCTGATCGTTACGAATCGCGTCTATTATGTCACGGAGATTATAGCTATCGGAGCTGCTGCTCATACTTGAGATTATTCTCCGCAGCTCACGTCTTTGCACGCTACTCATCCTTGCTACAAATGAACCAATTGCATCAGCTGAAAGAGAGGATACGGGGATTTGAATATGGGTCCCACGAATGTGTTCTATCTCAAATGAACCTTCTTCCAATCCCAAATCCCGAGCTGTAATCTCCTTAAGGTAGGAATATTCACCATGAACGTCTATAACGATGGTTGCCAAGCGCCCTTCATCCCTTTTGCGAGATAGTATTTCTTCGAGCAACACAGACACGAAATAGGACTTTCCTGCCCCACTCATAGCTAAGACTGCAAGATGCTTAGATAGGAGAGAGTCAACAGATGGACTGAACTTGATAGCATGGTGAACCAGTGTGCCTAAATTGAGTCCATCATCTCCCTCAAGACCTAAGAATCTATATAGAATGTGGTCATCTATGGTTCTCACAACTGCACCAGGAGAAACACTTGTGGTTGCACGCACTGACTTTTCATTTACCCAGAAACCAAGGACTTGCGCTTCGGCCACTGCATACTGCCACCGATCCGTAGGAAACACACTTCTGAGTGGTTCGCCTCTCAGTTGATATTCTCGAACAGCTTCGGCTTGCTGAAAATATCGATTGGTTTGAATGATTTCGCTGACACGAGCAATAACAACTCCTGATTGAAACGGAACTGAAACGAATTGACCCCGACGTACAATTGTATCTCCTGATTCTCCCTCAATTACAAAGGAAAAACCTCTGACTTTAGGAGAATCATTTCTGCAAACAACTGTTCCTAATCTTGTTGGATTTTCATGGGTCATGGGTTAGCCTCCAAATGGGTTTCGAGATCTTCTCCGTTCAAGTGTTGCATAAGCTAAGCCACTCAGTGCCATCAATCTATCAACAACCATGTCGGCTTCATGTTTGCTAATGCGTGCTCGGGTATCAGCTTCAACAATTGGAGTAGGCAAGCCGTATTCTTGATGAAGGGAGGATATAGGCAAAATTGCAGCCAGTGCTTTATCCATAACAGCTATAGCTTCATCCGGGTTGCTCAATATTTCGAAACGGACGGGCAAGTCATTTGATACCGTTTTGAGATAGGTTACCATGATTGATGAAGTCCACTTTGACAGCGATTTTTCTACCGTGTGGTTATTAGACTCCGGAGAATGGCGAAATATACACGACCGCTCTCCAGCTTGTAGAAATGACCCCAAAATGTCACAGTCTCTTAGTATGTTCAAGAGCCAACGATAATCAATATCTTTCATTTTTTCGAAGTTCTGTGGCTTGCGGAGAATATGAGGCAATACTTCTCCAAGCATGGCAGCGAACTTCCTTGAACGACTGTCCTTTACGACGCCAACAAGTGTTGTCGTGCCTTTTGATACCTTGTTATAGATCTGCTTGTAAAGAGCTAGAACCTCCTGAAATTTTTCGTTTGCGAGAGTTTCCTTGGAAGGCCTATCATGGGGGTGAAAGAGAAGGCTCCCGTCGAGCAAGATTATGTCAGTATGGTATTCATCTATTATGCCAATAGTGGTTCTTAATTCGGACAGCAGCCGCTCCAGAGAAGCGATTTGGTCCAACTCGTTTGATGGAAGTGTTGTAATTATTGGCTTAACAACCGGATTTGGAAATGGAGAGGGGTAAAAATCGACCTCTGGACCCTCTTCAGCTTGAAAAGAAAACACAACACCAACAGCCCGTTTCATTATTAAGTCGAGTGATTGATATCGTTTTTTGATGAGTCCACCATCAACGCCAGCAATCCTCAGACCAGCAAGATTCGTTGGAGAAACAGTGGAAACCAAGCTGGGTTCAAGAAAATCAGACGCTAGGGAAGGAAACTTGCTCAGATTAATGGCTGGTAGAATCTGCCTTATTGCATGAGCAAATCCTCTCTTCGTGTTCTCAATATGTGAAATCTGCTTTACTAGAATCCGAAGAGCTTCATCAATGTCCGATTCGACCATTGTTATCTCTTCTTATATTCTTGTGCAGCCCTTATTAACCCAAGATAGAGAGGATGAGCATTTCCTGGTTGTGACCTGAATTCAGGGTGATACTGAACTCCAATCCAAAATGGATGGTTTTCAAGTTCGATTGCATTTGTGATTTTGCCACTGATATCATGAGCTGAGATATTCATACCTTCATCTTTCATTCGACTAATGTATCTATCAATCAAGTGGTATCTATGTCGAAAACGTTCTCTTGTATTTGTTTTGCCGTAGATTGAATGGAGTTTAGTTCCTTCTACGATTTTCACTTCATGCCCCCCCAGTCGCATAGTACCACCTTTTTCCTCGGTGTTTTTTTGTTCATCCATCAGATCTACCACAGGATAGAGTGTGTTTTCGTCTACTTCTGTGGTATGGGCTCCTTTCCACCCCATCACATATCTTGCAAATGCAATACTTCCAAGCTGTGCTCCATAGCAAATCCCCAAAAAGGGAATTTTAGACAGAATTGAAACGGCTGCAGCATTTATCATTCCTTCAACGCCTCGCTCTCCAAAGCCAGGCGTAAGCAATATTCCATCAACAGCTGAGAGATCTTCTTGTAGGCAATCTACATTGCAACGCTCTTCTGTTTCAATCCATTTGATATTAACATCCACACTGCATTTGGCACCTGCATGAGCAAGTGCTTCGTTTATGCTCTTATACGAATCACTCAGCATTGTGTATTTTCCTGGCATGGCAATAGTAATTTCATCATCTAGTTGTTCAAAGGAATTTACTACGTTTCTCCAAGAACTGGTATCGGGTTTCCTTGGATCTAGGCCAAGGTGGCTAGTAACTATTTGTCCCAGTTGTTGTTCTTCAAATGACAACGGAAGCTGATATATTATCGGAATGTCTGGATTTGAGATAACATGCTCTTCGGGAATATTGCAGAAAAGGGCAATTTTACCTTCGGCTGAAGGAGTTAGTTCCTGTTGGGCTCGACATACAATGATATCGGGTTGGAGACCCAATCCCTGCATTGTACGAACACTATGTTGAGTAGGTTTTGTCTTGAATTCTCCAACTGAGGGCAGATAGGGGACCAAAGTCACGTGTACAAATGCAACCTTGTCTCTCCCGACCTCTCTGGCCAGTTGTCGAATCGCCTCGAGGAAGGGCATAGCCTCTATATCACCGACTGTTCCACCGATCTCAACTAGCAGGATGTCTGGTGTTGGTTCTTGGTATACTACTTCCCACACTCTCTCCTTAATCCGATTTGTAACGTGAGGGATGATTTGGACTGTCTTCCCTAGAAAGGTGCCTTTTCGTTCACCAAGAATAACAGAGATGTAAATCTGTCCCGATGTGATGTTCTGCGACGGGTGAACTTCAATCCCAGTGAATCGTTCATAGGTTCCAAAGTCCAAGTCTATTTCGGAGATTGTGAACTCAAAGTCGGGAACTGGTCTAAACGTCCATGGTTTATCAGTAACGAAGACTTCACCGTGTTCAATTGGATTTAGAGTCCCAGGGTCTATATTGAGATAGGGGTCG
Organism: uncultured archaeon; assembly: GCA_964648855.1. GTDB lineage: Archaea > Asgardarchaeota > Thorarchaeia > Thorarchaeales > Thorarchaeaceae > TEKIR-14. Next base: position 93,487 of record CAZYLT010000004.1, on the reverse strand, counting down.
ATTTTTACTATACGAACGGAATATCCACGGAACTGAAACAATTTTGCAATAGAGGCAGTTGTGACTCCCTTCCCAATTCCAGAAAGAACACCACCAGTAACAAAGACGAGTCTTGTATCAGTATCTATAGATTTCAATTTTGGATAGCCTCTATGGTACTACGATAACAGGTAGGCAAATACTGATTTTGCAGTTCTATCGCATCGTATAAAGTAATCGTTACTCGGACGATGATAGCGCTATGGAAAGGGTTTAACGAGAACATTAGCTCTTAATGCACCATGAAACAGGATTTGAAATGCTTCCATTATTTTTTCTCCCGTCGTTGCTATGCTTTCCAAGACGGGAATTGAATCTGGTAATCGAAGATGGGAGCGAAGGGTGGTTTCATCGATGCTATCAGGCAAGTCCTGCTTGTTTAAACAAACAACAATTGGTATTGCTGAATTTTCTTCATCCAGCAAGGTGGTGAGTTCCTTCCAGCTTGCCAAATTCTCATCTAGAAGGTCCCTTTGCGAATCGGCCACAAATACAATTCCATCTGAGCCTACTAGGACAACTTCCCGCGTGGAACGATAGAAGTCTTGTCCAGTTGCTGACCATATGTGAGCGTTAATTGTCCAACTATCACCGAGAGAAAAGGGAATTGTTCCAAAGTCACAGAACATGGTGCGGCCAACCGTATTTTCTATTGATGTCAAACGGTCAGCAAAATTTAGACTTGAGAACAACCAGCGTATTGATGTAGTCTTCCCACTCATGGCAGGTCCGAAAAATACCAGTTTTAATCCAACTGTTCGATTACCATAGTCCACTATCACAATTTATACCTCCTAGCTGCCCCACATACTGTCAACCCACGCGCCTAGTCCGGAAATGGACCCCCCTTTAATGCAGTCTGAAAAATCCTCATGCCATTCAGAGTGAATGAATTGTATTAATTCATTTAGCCCGCCGTAATCCAAACCAATTGCCTCGTAGAGGTTTCGCTCTGTCAACACAGTTGATGCGCCCAATTCTCTAGCAAGACGAATCCGCGATAGCAATGTAACTGCTCTGCGTGCGGCATAGACGAAACTGTTTATTTCTTCTTCAAAAATGTCTTGTGTGATTTTTTCGGCTTCGTCGTCTAACTGAAGAACAGCCGTCATCATCCCGTTTGGAAGCTCAATGCCTCTCAATGATTTCCCGAGTAGCCTCTTTATACGCTCCAAAGCTTGTGACTTTCTTGTAAGGATGATATCAACGATTCTTCTCTCTACTTCAAGTTGGCTTTTCAATGGGTTGAGCAAAGAAAAATGAATTCTCGAAGGGGATTCCACTCGGAGTGTACCAACGTTGTTAGTAGGGGTCCCAACCTTTTTTTCTATCTCCTCTAGCTGGTATTCGGTCATCGCATGTGCATAGGAATCCTGTCTTATACAAGCGGCCATAATCCAGCCAGTAAAATCCTGGATCCGTTCCAATGCAAGAGAAATGGTCGAAGATAAGCAACAGACTACCGTTCTCGCAACTTCATGGTCGTGTTTTTCTTCTTCTATTACCGAAGTAATTTCATCGGAAGAAGTAAATTCACGCCAAAAAACTAGCTTGTGACGGTGCGGACAAAGTCTTGTAAGACTCTCTGACAAATCGTCAAGTATCTCGCTATCTCTCCCTACAACCAAAATTGGTATTCTGTTGAGTATTGAGTTTAGCATGGAAGGAAATTGGTCACCCAACATCTCAATTAGTTTCAAGAGGGAATAGGTCATTTTTCTCGCCTCGCGACCACTAAGTTGTTATCTGAGCCCCCCGAGAGAATTAAATCCCGAAGGTCATCTGGTAATCCAGGATCTGTTACAACGGCAGATTCCAAAATACGGGTTGTTTCTGAAATATAGTGTTTCAGTAGAAGACGCATTAGTCCCAGCTTCTGACTGTCTCGTGTCACCCATAGACTAAACACTCCATGAGGAACAGAATAGATGAAGTGTCGAAGATTATTAGTTTCGCACAGAACATTTTGAAGTCGACTGTTCCTCAGGGTTGCAATGACCCGTTGAGAGGCATCGTGCAAGGCGAAAGACATTGCGGCCATTCGATCATTTGTGAATCCTTCGAGAGAAACTCTTACTCCGCCGCTTAGAGAGAGGAATACGGATTCAATTGCAGGAATACTATCGTGGACCTGTCTCAAAACGGCTCTGAGAGACAATGCCTGCGACCTGTCAAGCTGGATTGCAGAGCGTGAACTGGCATATTGGGTTTGTTTGCCTTCCGCAACTGAGAATCCACTGAGTACTTCATTTGTTTCCTGCTGATTGAATGATCGGAGAGGGGGAAGACGCCCATCGAGATGCTGATGAAGGAGATATGCAATTCGAGACATGCTATCCCGCATTTCAATAAATAGAGCAGCCAGATTCACCCTAGGTGCTGTTGTTATTGCCAAAAAGAAATCCGGAGCATCAGGCAGTGATGCCAAAAACACCTTGGATGTATCAGACTCCATTAATAGGTACTGGAAATTCCCATGAATAAGCTTGGCAACGCCAAATATTGCTGCGGTTGATGAGGCCACTGCAAAGACTTCATCCTTACTAAACCACACACCAGCACTTGCCACCGGAAGTCCATCTTTTTGAATCAAGACGACGTTCTCTACGCCGGATATCATCTTAATGATCTGCAAGGTGTCATTGAGATCGTTAGTCAATATTATTCCCCGGATCAAAACAATCCAGAGATGAGTTTTGTTCTGGAGTATATAATCTCCACACAGGTTACGAGTGTAGTTTGGTGATTACATATGAATCAATGCAGCATCTGGTACCTCTTGGAATACCTCTCTAGATGCTCTACCCACCTCAAATCGATGACGATCGAAGGTATAAACGCGAATGACATCCAGATATACTTTCATCATCTGAGCAATGTTTGAGAATTCTGATAGTCGGCGAGGAATCCGCTCTTTTTCAATCGTTTCGAATATTTGTATCTCCATGGGATCTAGTTGATGAGGATTATATGGTACCGATGGGAGAGTAGGCACATCCACGATGACCTCATCGGAAGGAATGCCAGCAAGAGCTGCAATTTCATCTTGAATACTCTCTCGAACACGTTTCTTAGTTAGCACTTTTGATACAAATTGGTCTCCGGTGTGTAGGACCTTTTCAAAAGCTGACTTGTATAGAATTCGAGAATCCAGTGCGGTCATCAGTTTTGATGCTTCCTCTGCATCGGATGATAAGCTGGGATCAATTTTCCGTACACGCGATACCACAGACATGTCATCCAGAGAAAGGAACTCTTCAGGAGTAGAAAAGTCCGTAAATCCTAATGCTTTGTCAGCCGCATTGATCAATTGTATCAACATGACTTCAACACTGCGGACGGTCTTGTGATAATAGACATTCAAGAACATCTCATATCTCGCAACAAGGAAGGACTCTAGTGCCCCTCTCGCAGCAAGGTCTATTTGAATATCATAGTCATCTGATATCTCCATACTATTGATGAGTCTGTGGATATCGATTAGACCGTAATTGACACCACAATAGAAAGAGTCACGGATTAGGTAATCCAATTTGTCTGAATCGATTTGCCCTGCAGCAATGCTACTTACAACTTTATCCTTCTTGCTTTCTCGTCGCCCACGAACCAATGATGCAATTCTTCTGCTGGATATGCCATAATCCTCGATTATGTCGCTTACTTCGCTTTTCTTGATGAGCCATTCGGTGACATCTTCGTGGTTACACTCCCGACGTTCAACGAGTGATTCCTCAAACACATGACTAAAGGGGCCATGTCCCAGATCATGAAGAAGGCCTGCAAGTCGTACCTCTTGAATAGCCGTTTCGTCTAGACCGATTTGTCCCAACAAGCGTTTCCCTATTAGTCCGGCCAAATACATAGCCCCAATACAATGGCCAAATCGAGTGTGCTCCGCTGTAGGATATACATAGTGTGCTCCAGAAAGCTGCTTTATTCTCCTAAGTCTTTGATATGGTTCGGAATCAATGATTTTAGTTTCTAGTTCTGTAAGACCAATGAATCCATGTACTGGGTCGTTTATTTCTAAGGTGAATTCCATCATGATCTCTCCAATATACTCAAATCTGTGGTTCAAATCCTCGAAGTTTTTTGATGAGATTATCCGCTGATTTGATTTCAGATACACATAGAGGGACATGTATACTATCTGCGATTTTAACAGCAAGTAAATCGAGTTCCTCCACGCCTTGGAGTATCACCGCTGCTGGTTTCACAGCCATAGATGTGCCAATTTGGCTGGCCTTTATTGCAACCATGGGTGAGCGTCCCGTAGTGACATGTGTCAATATTGCAATTCTTTGTGTCGTACCACCATATAGTTTCAACAATTGTTGCGGAGTCAATGATACGATGGCTTTGACGCTGTCGAGAGCAGTATAGCCATACACATCACGGTCAAGAAGGCTCTTATGAGTTAAGACTTTGCACTCCAATTCCTCAACTAGGAAACGAGCTGGAACGGGAATTCCAAACTCACGACTATCTAGTATTGCATCGGATGAAATCTCAGGTGCCACTAATTTCTCGAGGGCCATGGCAATTCTGCCTCCGCTGGCAGCATCCATCTCAATTAGACCCTCCACAAATCGCTTTATGGTATCAACTCTAGGTGACTTTCTTCTCCCACTTTCATAATCACTAATTACTGACGGGGATACTTCCAAATGCTTGGCCAAATCCTTCTGTGATATTTGAAACTGTTCTCTCCACCGTTTCATAACTGAACCAGGAGTATGTTCGGCTAAACATATTTCTCCAGCCATTGTTTCGGCCAATCGGTTTAGAGCTTCACTCTGTTCCATACGTATTTCTGTTCTCTTGACTTTGATAAGACTTTTCGCATGGATTTTATTGTAATTCGTCACGTGACGAAATGCTGTTTAGGACCAATTCATTGCACCCCGGTACCTACCGAAGAACTGAAAGAGCTGGGTGAAATCGAATAGATGGTTCCAAAAATGTTTTTCATTTATCTTGTAGGAACAGCAGGCTCAGGAAAATCAGTTTTAGCAGGAGCCTTGGAAAAATGGCTTGCTAGTATGGAATTGAGTATCACTGTTGTTAATCTGGACCCCGGGGTAGAGAACCCACCCTACACATCTGATGTGGATATCAGGGAATATGTAGACTATGGCGAGATTATGCAGCAGTTTGGATTGGGCCCCAACGGAGCCTTGGTTGCTTCATTAGATATGGGAGTTTCATATACTGGTGATTTACGCGAAGAAATTGATAGCCTAGAGAGAGATTATGTAATTGTTGATTGCCCAGGTCAGATGGAACTTTTTGCTTATCGCAACTCAGGACCACTACTGGTTTCAAGTCTATGCAAACATGATCCCAGTGTTTCGCTATATTTGCTCGATTCCAATATAGCAAGGGTTCCAACTGGTTATCTTTCATCCATGCTTCTGGGCTTTTCCATTCGTATTAGATTTGGGTTACCACAGCTTAATGTCATCAGCAAGTCTGACATTTTGAGCAAGGAAAAGGTCGAGGAAATTATGACATGGGCAGAAGAGCCGTTTCTTCTGGAAGAGGCACTGAACGCAACGGCCGATGGTTTAATTCGAGAATACTCCATGTCTGTATTGCATCTTCTTGAGCACATGGGTAGTGGGATAGCCCCCATTCCGGTTTCAGGACAAAATATGGTTGGATTCGATATTCTTTATGGCGAGATCCAACGTATTTTCCTAGGTGGGGATAATCTTTACGAGATGGGATAAAACTTGCAGGAATATTTTGCAATTCTATTCGGAAATGACTTGAATTTGGCCAGTGTTGAACTCCAGGCCTTGTTGGATTACATAGACGAAGATGCTAGTAGGATTCCGGTCAGGCGTTTTGTTACCTTTGATTCTAGTTGTAATCCAATCCAATTCATCAGAAATCGCGCAGCCCTTGTTAGGGAAACAGGTTGCATAATTCAAGAGTCTTCTAATGGAAGTGCATTAGGTGCTTCTATTTCAAAGGATATCCTCAATGGATATATTTCTAGAGAACAGACATTCAGTGTTCGTGTTCGAAACATTGGAGAAGAGCAAGGAATCAGCAGTCGAGCCACTGAAAAAGAGATAGGAAAGGTAATTGAGCAGCAAACTGGCGCTGCGGTATCATTGGAGAACCCTGATGTTAGGTTTCTTGTAATTACTGATGAACAACGTCATGTTCTAGCTGCTTCTGAAAAATCCATTGCAAGAGAATCGATGCAAGAGCAAAAGCCTCGAAATAGAGCCTTTTTCCACCCGAGCATAATGAATGCTTCTCTTGCTCGAGTAATGTGTAATATTGCAAAGATAGATAGAAGGTCTTTAGTCGTCGACCCATTCTGTGGGGCAGGAGGAATTCTTTCAGAAGCAGCGGGTCTCGCCCATTCTGTGGTGGGGGTCGATAGGAACTGGACTCTGTTAATAGGAGCTCGCCAAAATCTGGAGAAGCTAAAGAGGGAAAATTGTAGCTTTGTACAGGCTGATGCACGACGATTATCTATCGGTTCTTGTGACAATGTAGTCACTGACCCGCCCTATGGAAGAACCAGTTCAACAAAGGGGGTAGAAGCGATAAGACTGGTGAAGGATTTTTTGAAAGTCGTTTTGGACGAGAAAGTCGTTAAGAGTTCCCTTTGCATTTGTGCAAGCTCACAGATGGGTGTTTCAGAATTAGTTACAAACATGGGACTTGACATTAGATATCATGTGAAAAGTCGTGTTCATAAGAGTCTGATCAGAGAGATTATTTGCGTCGAGTTCTAGTTATCTACTATTTCACCTTTTACGGTGTGCGGAACAAACCAGTTAAGAAAATTCTCATACTCATGGTTAGTTTCGAATTTAATAATTACCTCGATTCCGCCTAATGGTGGTGTATATTCAGTATCATCTATTACCTTAAGTTTCCCTGCATAAGCAGCTTGTTTGTCTAATACAAACATGGTCATGGTTCCGGTCCAGTTGTTTCGTAATAGCTTCTTCACAGTATCAATAATTCTATAATCATGAATTGTTTGTCGAAGAGAACCCAAAGATTTTCGATTAGTAGTAGTTAGGGAGATAATCGTTCTATTTCCGTCCCCTATCTGTTCGAAGTTTTTGGTCATCCAGAAATAGGATAAGGCATCTAGCACGCTATTTTTGTCTTCTGTAGGATTAACAGGGGCCCTGATTGTTATTTCCATCTCATAGCACAGACTCCATAACCTTCCACGTATTCTGTCTAAGTTCTTCAATAGAGCTCTCATTAACAATCATGAAATCACTCAATGCAATTACGCCTCCGAGGCCAACTGATATTTCCCTCAAATCGCGTTCTCGAAAGACTTCCCATTCCGTAGGGGCATCCTTTCTATTCCGAGATCGCAGCCGATCATATCGTGTTTTGGGGGAGGAATGAACAGCAATTGCTATGAGATCATCGGAGAATTCACGAAAGCGATTCATCTCAGAGATGCTTCGGCAACCCTCGATGATTGCAGTATCAGAGCCGATTTTTTCCAATTGATTTATGCATCTCTCTGCAACAGCAGCAGGCCCATCTACTGCTCTTAGTTCCAACATGACTTTCTTGGTATTTTCGGGAGTGGCTTTCATTTCTCTTCTCTTTACCTCATTCCTGATTACATCCCCCATGACAATTATGGGCACTTCATTTTGTTTGAATTGTTTAGCCACTTCTGATTTCCCTGCACCAGGCATGCCTGTGATGATGATGATCTTCATGTTCTTTCCACCGTTTTTCGAGTATTCGGTCGAAACTTAGCGAATGATTAACGATAATTTGTATGGTTGGCGAGCGCTTCATTGTTTACAGTTTCTGATATACCATTCCCTATCTAAATAATCGTGTGTAGGGTACCCTTGAAAAATGGCTCGATAACAATGAAATATCTGGAGAACACACCACCAATCTAATGAGGTGGTATTCAATCTGATATCTGGGTCAATACCGTGTCTGACAAAATCAGAGCATTTCTAAGCATTGATATCAATGAAGATAAGCTCCTCAACGAAATCGTCGGATTACAACGTAAATTAGACCAAAACACTGCGAAAATGAAGCTTGTAGAGAGAGAGAATATCCATTTCACGTGGAGGTTTTTTGGAGATACAAAGATAAAGAGAATTGAGCAAATTAAAGAAAAACTCTCAGAAATCGATTTCGAGCCCTTCGACATTATCATTGGTGGTGTAGGAACATTTCCCAATATCAGAAGGCCTCGTGTCATATGGGTTGGGGTTTTGGATGATATCGACGAAATGAGAGGATTGAAGAATCAGACAGACAATTTACTTGCAACGATTGGATATGCAAAAGAGAGAAGAACATTCATCCCACATGCAACCATAGCACGAGTCAGGGCAATTCATGATAAGGCAGGTCTTCAAGAGAATATTCAAACTATCGAAAATCAGGAAGTTGGAAAAATGACTGTTAGCAAAATCAGTATGACAAAAAGCACATTGACCTCCTCTGGTCCGATATACGAAACTCTTTGGCAAATAGAGGCATAAAATGAGCCATTTGGTGGGCCGGGGGCGACTTGAACGCCCGATCTCTTGCAGTCTGTGACTTGAGGCAAATTCACCAAAAGCCGCCCCAAGCAAGAATCATACCAAGCTAGACTACCGACCCTGATTTATTCCAAATTGGATGTATCTCGTATTTGTAGTCGATTGCTGTGTCAAAGATAAACATTACCACCCAGCAAGTATCGGTTGATGGGGTTGTCAGTCGAAAGATTTGGATGGTGAGAGATATATCGGATAGTGGTTTATGACTTGATGGCGCAATTCTATGAACACAGACCTTGTCTTTCACGAGCTCTTTATGAAACATGTGCTCTCGCCAGGACATCCGGAGTCTCCTAAGCGGTTACATGCAGCATTGGATGCCATCAAGAAATCCGATATGCTGGATTCGGGAGGGGTCAATATGCTGCATCCCCGGGCAGCGCATCCTGATGAAGTTAGGACGGTTCACTCTGGAAAATATCTCGAAGAAGTGAAAAGAAGATCTGAATCTGGAGGCGGGTATTTCACATTAGACACATCTGTGAATGAATATACATTCGACGCAGCCATGTGCGCAGCTGGAGGAGGCATTCAAACAGTAGACCGGATTCTTGACGGAGATGCCAGAAATTCGTTCATACTATGTAGGCCACCAGGTCATCATGCAGAGTATGACAAAGCTCTAGGATTCTGTTTCATTAATAATGTCGCAGTTGCTGCAAGACATCTGGTTTCTCGGCGGGGGTTGAATCGGGTACTCATCATAGATTATGATGCGCATCATGGGAACGGAACTCAAAACGCCTTCTATTCTGAAAAGGAAGTGTTCTATGTTGGTATACATCAGGATGGAAGGACGCTCTTTCCAGGTACAGGTTTTGTTCACGAGAGAGGAGAAGGTGAAGGCGAGGGATATAACGTTAATCTGCCCATGTATCCCGGTTGTGGTGATACTTCTTATAATCTTCTCTTTCGGAAAATAATCAGATTTTTGGCGGATGATTTTGCTCCCGAATTTATTTTAATCTCTGCAGGCTTTGACTGCCATTTTAGGGACCGTTTGACTTCCTTATCACTAACCACTTCAGGTATTGCGAAACTGAATAATTCACTAAATGAGATAGCAAAGGACCAATGTGAAGGCAAGATTGCTTTCTTCTTAGAGGGAGGCTATGATCTTAACATCATGGGGCAGGCGTCTGTGAATCTTGTTGAGGTGCTTACTGGAGTGCCAAGGACAAAATATAGAGATGTCATGGAAGATAACACTGTATGTGTAGAAAAAACTAGGCAACTAATAGAAAGTGTAGAAGATTATTGGTGAGTTGTTGCCGAGGATACTCCTATTCGAAGTCTTCTAGAAGCGTCTGCATTGATTCATCCAATAAGGTTTCATTTTCTGATGCGATTTCTGCCTTACTTTCCCCCACATCAAATCCAAGCTGTTTCTTAATTGACCTAGCAATTCCAGTTCCTATTGCTGGAACCCGTCCTATCGTCTGTATATCAGCTTTATACAAGTCTGACAAATTGCGTAGGCCATTATTATGCAGCATCCTAGCACGAACTCTGCCTATACCCTTTAGCCCAACGAGTTCTAGCAATTCCTCTTTTACACCATGTCTTATTCTTGAGTGCAGCTTATGAATGAGTGGAATATGGTGGTTAATTGCAGCTACTCGACATATTTCAGATGTGGAGTATAATAGCCATTCAGCCGAACGTACGTATCTATGCACATCACCCATACCCACATTGTAATTCTCGGTTATCTCTCTCTCGCTATTCTCATCAATCCAATCTTGAAGCAATCTAGCGGTTTTTAGTTCTGCAAGATAATGAGTATATGACTCTGGGTCCTCCCAACTATCAGGAAGAGGGATACTCAAGTCAGGAAGATAGTCGGCGGCCATGATCTCGTAATCCTCAAACTCTGATCTTGTTACATACGATGTAGGTTGGTCAGGAGTGTGACAAATGAGATGTAGCAATCCAATCTCAGTGATTTCTTTGCTTTCACCTAGAGTATCTCTTAGCAGAATAGCTGAGTAGGGATCAATGTAGAGCCGGGATGTTCTTTCGCCTAATGGGGTGGCAACGAGATCTTCGCCTTTACCGTTTCTAATTAGTCCACCATCTTCTAAGAAAGTTATGACGGAAGTGATATGGTGGTCAATTTCCCATTTCTCGAATTGATGCGAATAAAATGTCCCTTCTATCAGATTGTCTATTCTCTCACGGGTCCGAGTTATTCCAGCGGCAATTGTAGACAGAAGATGAAATCGCAGGGCCTTGGGTGAGGCCAATTTTGATGTTATCGCCTCAGTTTCGGATAATACGTAGTTTTCCAGTAAGAATTCTTTTTCTTGTTCACTTCGAGCGACAAGTATTGCCTCGCCGTATTCATCATATGCGGGCCGCCCGGCACGACCAGCCATTTGTTTGTATTCGAGTATGGGAATTGGATAGCTTCCCCTCCCACGTTCGAACCTACGATAATCGCGGATGATTACGCGTCTGGCGGGGAGATTCACACCAGCTGCTAGCGTGGGAGTTGCAATAATGACTTTGAGAGTATTATTCCTGAAACAGGATTCGATTATGCTACGCTCTCGGTTTTTAAGACCAGCATGATGGAATGCAGAACCTTTTCTCAGGACTGTGGAGAGAATCTTGGTCGATTCGGGTACATTGACACTTGACACCAGGCTTCTGGATACACGATGTAATTCATTCATATCTTGAGACGTCAAATAGGGTCGTATAGATGATGCAATTCGCTTGCTCAAAGAAACTGTAGATCTACGCGATGATACAAATACTAATACCTGCCCATTCTCTTCAAGAATGTCACAGACTATGTCTGCAATGTCTTCTTTTCTCCTCATGCGTATAGCACGGGATGTGTTATCCTCGAATATGATTTCTCCATCAAGAAAGACCCCCTCAGTCAAGGGAATGGGTCGCCAAGCACTCTTCACTAATTCGGCGTCAAGCCAACTAGCTATCTCATCTGCGTTGGAAATTGTTGCGCTTAGTGCAAGTACCTGTATATCACTCAAAAGGCGATTCAATTTTGCTATCACCATCTCAAGGGTGGGCCCTCGGGAAATATCGTTGACTAAATGAATTTCATCCGCAACCACTATCCCAATTCTTTCAAGCCAATCAACACTATGGCGAATAATCGAATCCGCTTTTTCAGTAGTCATAATGACAATGTCTGCTTCCTTTAATCCAGTGCCTGATGAGTCGTAATCACCTACTGATAGTGCAACAGTTATCCCTATCTTTTCATATTTCTTGAAATCGGCGTATTTCTCATGGGCCAGAGCACGAAGAGGAACTAGATACAGGGCTTTGCCCCGGCCGTCTAGAATTGATTTTAGCATCGCAATCTCGGCCACTAATGTCTTACCTGAGCTAGTTGGGAATGCGAGAACAAGATTTCCTCCCTTGAGTAGCTTTGTATTGAATGCCATTTCTTGAGGGGGAAAAAGTTTGACTATTCCCCTACCTTTGACTAGATCAATAACTCTTTGATTGATTGGTAGCTCATCTATATTCGTTTCTTTCAACCCCATGAAAGAGCGCGAGTTTTAACTTTGGGCCCGTTTTAACTTACCATGTTTGGGACTAAACAAGATCCCCTCTGCGACAAGTTTCCTGATTACTTCTTCTGCCCTTTCCTTTGAGAGACCCATAGGCTCTACGCGTCGGATTAATTCCTCTTCACTGATAGTAGATATGCCCTCCGACTCCATATCTCTCATTACCTTCAATATAGTATCGGATGAACTCCTTTGTGCTGCACTCATCTTAGATACCATTCGGTCTATATCGATTTTTCCTGTGATACGGTCAAGTGCAACCATTTTCAGGGATTCTTCCATGAGTCTCACGGAGGCTTGGGCATCCTCTTTGCTTACCTTAGACCTCAACGCCATTCGAGCTCTTGCCTCTGAAAGACGAACAAGTGCCTCCAACTGGCGAGCCGTAATAGGAACGGGAGCTGCACCCCCTTCGGCCGTCTTTCTAAGGTCTACATAGAAATTCTCTATGACTTCAGCAGCTTCTACTGTAAGCTGCGGGAGCACATACCTATGAGCGTATCCAATGTATTTCTTCAAGAAACTTGGTGGTATTGGAGGAGTCTTGGTGTCCGTTTCGCTCCGCTTCATTCTATGCATCCCTAATATGAATTGAGCGAGTTCACGATCCTTTGTTGCCTCAACTGTATCAACAAGTATCCACATCAAGTCGAATCGAGAAAGAATAGTGAATGGCAGCTTTATGTTATCCTGAACTGATGCAGATGGTTCATATCGACCCAGACTGGGGTTTGCAGCGGCAAGGATGGATGTTCTTGCATTTAATGTTGCCACAATACCTGCTTTTGCAATGCTCACGGTATGCTGCTCCATTGCTTCATGAATGGCTGTTCGATCGTTTGGATCCATCTTGTCAAATTCATCGATACATGCGATTCCTTGGTCGGCAAGAACCAATGCTCCGGCCTCCAATGTCATAGCGCCGCTATCTGTATCATGAACAACTGCTGCAGTCAATCCTGCCGCTGTCGTACCCTTACCGGATGTGTAAAGACTTCTAGATGCCAATTTTGAAACAAACTTCAATATCTGGCTCTTTCCGGTGCCTGGGTCTCCAATCATTAGAATATTGGATTTGCCTCTCAATCGTGTGCCGTCTGGAAGTGTTTTTGCTACTCCCCCAAAGAGGAGCAAAGCAATTGACTCCTTTATATCATCATGACCCTTGATGGAGGGTGCAATAGATGCAACAATTCGTTCGTGTACGTAAGGATCTTCTGCAAGTTCCTGAATTTGCTTTTCGTCATGTTCGGATAATTCCAATTGCTCATATTCTTTTTCTGCTATTTCAACCCCATTAGCTTCAATGAAAACGCTAAACGTCGCCAATCTGCCTCTTCTCCTTGAGAAGTCAGGGGCGGTCATGAGAATACCAGTAATTTTGACAAGGTCACCAGGTCGAGAAATATCAACAATGTCTCCTTCTAGGATAACATCAACGGACCGTGGCATTTGACCAGGGGGCAATTCTTCGGGAGACTCTTGTATTCGTACTTTCTGCCAGTCACGGAATTGTGACTTTTCTGGAACCAATCTTACTGGAGTCTTTTTCCCACAGACAGGACATTGATCAGGTTCTATGTATCTTCCATCTTCTTGGGATAATGAAACTTCCTCACCGCATCTCCTACAGCGAAAGGTTGCATGAACCAGTAGAGGCTTGACCTCACTGGCTCGCATCATAATACCACTGATGTGTATGAGTTTTCCTATATGTCGAGAGCGAATGGAACGTAATGAAACGTGTTCGGGATAGTTGACAATTCTGATTCTTATTAAGCCCTCGTCAATTCCAGCCAAATAATCAGGGTCATCCGTTCTGAGAAGAGAACGCAATGCGTCATCAGCCATTTTCAGAAAAGTAATTGGATCCTCTTTGGAAAGAGCTAAGAAGACATTGTCGAAACTAGCTAGGTCCTGAAAATCAACATTAATTGAGGTTTCCTCATTAATGGACATCTGTTGTATTCTAGTCCAATACAAGGCGTTTCCTTGTTCATCTTTATAGGATTTAAGAAACTCCTCAAATCTTTCCTGTGGTCCTATTTCGTATTCTGACATCAAATGCCTGCCTCAGATATTGAATGCAACTCGAAATCGGTTGAGTATCTGCCCCGAGTTCTACTTAATGATTTCTTGGAGTTGTATTTAAGCTACTGTATTCATACTTTCCCATTTCTAGCTAAATAAACGGCATCCAAATTCATTTTACGTATGTAAAGAAGACGCCCCTCCATTGTCTGAAGATACCTCTTCTATTTGCGGACTTTAGTCCCTTATTGTCAGGAAAAGTAATTGGTAAATTGTGCCTTTAGTCTTTAGAGATCTACTATTCTGTTATTTCTGCACGCCAGGAGGAGAGCAGAGTGATCATCTCTTCACATAGCCACCTCTCTTCCAAAGTCATGCCTTTTCTCTTATCCTGATAAGCTCCTGATTTCGCAACCCGGAGTATTTTTGAAAGGCGAGTTTCCACAATCAAAGGAATCATTCGTTGCATCTTTTTAATTTCTTCACGGATTCTTGGGTCGATGGAGGTTCTATCTTGTTGGAGTTTGAGGAGATTTCTTCTTAGGGCGGAATAGAGAAGAGGATGGAATTCTTGAATCCGATGTGGATGGTCCTCTTCTAGTCGATAGATGTTTTGGAGATGGCGTAGAGAATCGTAATCATCCTCTTGTGATATCTCAGCAATATCTCTATCAACCAAATTTTCAATAACCCAATTCGGAAGATGAACCTTGGAGCCTGCCTTAAAAGGCCCAAACTTTTTGCCACCAACGGTGATTTCAGACATATCTTGTTTGACGATACACTGCCGATAAGAATTTAGAAAAGCCATGTCTGAACGTCTTACGATATCGGAGGTGTGTTCTCTAATCTCTATCATGACCCTTCACCAGATATTTGATAGTCCAGCAGTGTACTTCATAAACTCCTTGTTGGATTACTAGATACATGTGAGTGGAACTCATATTGGATAGTTCTTTTCATATATTCGAAGAAGCTTTTAAGGCCTCCATGTACGTGAAGATGAACCGAGATGAAATATCCAACTGGATGGGATTTGTGAATGGAAATAGACTTATGGACAGAAAAACACCGACCCGCTACGTTAGGCGATATTGTCGGACAAGATTCCGTTGTGAACCGATTGGAAAAATTTGTGGAGAGAGAGGCTGTGCCGCATTGTCTCTTTGCAGGTCCACCTGGGACAGCAAAGACTACGGCGGCTATGGCTCTAGCAAGGGATTTGTTTGGAGATTCATTTAATCGAAATTTCATGGAACTTAATGCCAGTGACGAAAGGGGGATTAATGTAGTCAGAAATCAAATCAAGAATTTTGCGCGCTCCTTGCCAGCAGGAAATGCACCATTCAAGATTCTTGTACTGGATGAAGCAGATCATCTCACGAGTGATGCGCAGCATGCATTAAGACGGACCATGGAATCGTATGCCACCTCTTGTCGTATGATTTTGATTTGCAATTACGCAAGTAGGATAATTCCGCCCATTCAATCAAGATGTGCAGTATTCAAATTCTCACGACTCTCCGATGATGATATAGCCGATAGGCTACGTTACATTGCGGAGAAAGAGAATGTATCTATGGATGAGGAGGGTGAAAATGCAATTTTGTACCTAGCAAACGGGGATATGAGGGCCGCTATTAACATATTGCAGGCTGCGTCTTCTACTGGAGAATTGGTAACCGCGGATATTGTATTTGCGATTTCGGGAAGAGCAGATCCAAAAAGTATCGGTCAAATGTTAGGTTCTGCAACAGAGGGAAACTATAATGCCGCAATTATGAATCTCAGAGAATTGATTTATCACGAGGGAGTCTCGCCATTGGACTTGATCAAACAGATACACAGGGAGATTTTCAAACTCGATTTGGAGAATAATCTCAAAATGAAGATACTAGAGCATACCGCAGATACCGAGTTCCGGATTGCAGAGGGGGCTAATGGTGAGATACAAATCTCTGCACTTCTCTCTACATTTGGTGGATAATGAATAATGAAGGAAAGCAACTTGCCATGGCCAGAATTGCATAGGCCGACCAGCAGAAGCCAGCTTGTAGGTAATATAGAATCAATAGAAAAGCTGATGCGATGGCTAGAAAAATGGAGAGTTTCTGTGCCTCACAACAAGGCTGCACTTTTGATTGGCCCTCCAGGAACCGGCAAGACGGCAACGATTGGAGCTATATCACGTGACATGAATGTGGAATTAGTGGAATTCAATGCTAGTGATAAAAGGAACAAGGGCGCAATTAACACACTTGTGTGGAGGGCTGCCACTCAGCAGACACTAGACGGGAGGATGCGCATTATTCTTCTTGATGAGGTAGATGGATTATCTGGAACTAGCGATAGGGGCGGAGTTCGAGCAATCATGAAAATACTAGACCAAGCTGTCCACCCTATTGTAATGACAGCTAATGACCCCGATAATCGTCGTTTAAAGAATTTAAAGAAGAAGTCATTGGTGCTGATGTTTCATCCAATAAACGATGATGAGATGATGACCGTATTGAAGGGTATATCCGATCAACATTCGGCCTCTACCTCTGAAGACTTGTTGGATATAATTGTTGCAAAATCTGCGGGAGACCTTCGTGCGGCGATAGCCGATCTGGAAACGACCTACGATGACATTGAGGCGAGATCAGCTTTAGGAAACCGTACTACAAGAAGAAATGTGGAAGAAACTCTACAGAGATTATTCATGGCAACGGACCCACAAGCAGCAAGAAGTGTAGTTTCTCAGAGTGACGTTTCTTATGATGACTTACTCCTTTGGATTGAAGAAAACATACAGCTCCACTTGAAAACCGCTAGCGAGCTGGAGGATGGTTTTGAGGCTTTATCACTTGCTGACCTTTATCTGGGGAGAATTATGCGAGATCAGAATTGGAAGTTGCTGGCTTATGTCTACGATTTTCTTTCAGCAGGCGTATCAAACAGCCGGAAACAAACTCCCTTTTCGTTGGTCGATTACGCTAGACCAGAATGGCCATTGCTGGTATGGGGAGGGAACAGACGACAGTCTGAGAGGGCTGAATTGGCATCAAGAGTAGCTGCAATTACAAATACCTCTGAAGAACGAGTACAAGAAACGCATCTATGGGCTCTGGAAGAAATTCTAAAGAACAAGCCGGACTTGAAAAGTCAATACAGTGAGTGGCTGAAAGTCAGCAAAGGAATTCTTCGTTGAAACAGTCAGTAAATACTCCTTCAAGTGTTATCTGATAACGTCGAAAATGTGAAATCCATTTCTTCAATCTTTTTCTAATGATATTGATTACATTTTTGTTCGCCTTCATTTGAAGTGGAATGGCAGCATCCATAAGAAACAGGTTTTCGGGAGGGGCGGGTTCAATTCCGCTTGGGAGAACATTATTTCCGTCAAGTAGTCGTCTAAATATATCTGGGTCAGCCTTCCCTTTTCCAATATTGACAAGCAGAGTGACACTCTTTCGTACAAGTTTCCATAGAAAACTAAGACCATAAAAATCTGCAAAGAATGTCTTTTCATCTGATATACATACATTCAGAAGAATGGTGTTAGTAGACCTATTGTCATCTGGTTTTGACAGGAGCTGAAAGTCATGAAGCCCCTCCAACTGATTAGCGGCATGCATGATTCTTGAGAAGTCAACTTGGCTTTGGCTTTCATCAAAATAATATCGGTAGTGCCGAAATAGAACCCTATGTCTAGGATTGAAATCCATAGGAACTACAGTTTCAGCCCATAGGATAATATCTTCTGGCAAGTGTTTATTGATTTGATTGATTTGTATTTTATCTTCGGTTTCGAAAGAAACCAGTTGACCAATGCTATGAACTCCTTTGTCTGTGCGTCCTGCGAATGCTACCGATGTTGAAGAGTACTCGCGACCACTCCATTTAGTTAGAGCATTTATCAGCTCCCCTTGAATTGTAGGTAGATTTGGTTGGTATTGTGAACCATGGTAGGCAGTTCCTAAATAGAAGAGCTTGCAAGCATATTTGGGCATGGAACAGCCTCCTTAAGATTGCCATAGATCCAAAAAGTTCCGAAATGAACGAGCTCTCAGATCCTCTGATTTGAAGCGATAGATTTTGATTCGGCCAAAAATTTTTTCTTCAACGAGTCCTGCTTCCATCAAAGCCTCCAGATGCCCCTTTGTTGTGCTATGATTTAGGCTCACCCGTCGGCATAATTCTGATATATTTAGCTCATTGGACAGGGCAAGCTCCTTCAATATTTTCATCCTGCCCTTTGAGGAGAAAAGCTCTTCAATTGGAATTGGCGGGTTCTTTTCTTTCTTATCGAGTGGCATTTTTTGCTTCTACTCCAAAAGACTGACCAAGAATTGTTCAAGTAAATCCGCAGGAACGTCTGATAACCCGATAAGAGTTGTCTGACCCCTTTGACCTACTCCTGATTTCCTGGCGTCTATTACGCCATGAGCAGTCAAGTCTTGAACCCATTCCCAAATCTGTGTATGTGCTCTAGATTGTTTTCCAAACTCTTCGCAAACTGATTGATACATCTCCTCAACCTCCCCAATCGTCACATATGCACTTCTTGCCTCTTTCAACTGGCGTGCGGCAGCCAATAGTAACAATTTATTATGTAAAGGAAGTGTTTCGAAAACCTCTTCTCGTAGTTCTGGGTGAGTGTCAGCTTTAGCCTTTCGAACATAATCGGGGATTATGACATCAGAACCGACTGCGTCAGCTTGTTTCCCACCGCGCCAAAGGAGCTCGATAGCATACCGTGCATCCCCCCTGTTTGAGGCAATGTCACAAATAACATTAATCGTTTCCTCCATAATTGCTCTAGGTTCAAAAGCCATCTTGATTCTCTCAGAGAGAATATCCCTCAGTGCGCGTGAGGTGTATTTCTCAAAATATAGCACATTGCGTTGCAATGTACTCAATGTACTGGAATCAAAAACACTATCGTCTAAGGGAATTTTTCGACCGATACCAATAATCGAGAGTCGTTGGGGTGCATTTAATCGATCATCCATTAAGCGAGTCAGATTGTATATTATGTCTACGCCCTTTTGCTTAATGAAGTAATCAAGTTCGTCCAGAATCAGTAAAAGATATCGATCCTCAGCATCAAGTACTTCTATAATCATTTGAAGAACTTCTTCAGGAGAATGCCCTCGACGGGGAAAATTGGGTTTGAATGACCGAAGAATTTTAAGATATACAAGATACTCACTCTTATTGACTCTACAATTGATGTGTATTTTACGTAGTCTTATTTTTCTCCTTGCTGCAGCTTGAACTAATTGCTCAGAAAATCTCTTTGTGACTGCAGTCTTTCCTGTCCCAACGGGCCCTTGGATGATGAATTTCTGACTTGTTTGTCCAGGAGAAACAATCATTGTTTTGAAACTTTGAGCCAGTGTTCTCAATTCTGTTTCTCTATGAGGTAGATTCTCGGGTACATAATCTATTGACAGATATTTCTCGGATTTGAATACGCTAGTCTTCCCGAGTTCGTCTTCAACATAGTCACGCGGCATCAGAAACCACGAGATTGTGATGTGCATTAACATAAAAAGGCTTGCTTGTTTGTTCGGTTAATTGAACATTAGTGGTAGAGGTGGGTGAAAGTATTGGTGGCGGCTCAGAACTCAAGATCCACATCATTGTCACAAAGGACTCAGTGGGGTCATTACCATCATCGCACGCCGTGAAAATATGCAGCTATAGCCCTTAAGTTTCCTTGTATGAAGATAATGTGGTGCGGCCGCCGGGATTTGAAGTCCCGCAATTTGTGATGAATTGACTCGGGTTGGAAGCTTGGGAAGCTTCCGTCCTAACCAAACTAGACCACGGCCGCCAAAGCTGGAGATTCTGGACTTGATAAAAGCATATCGGCATTTTCTCTTTGGTTTCTGCATTTGGTTCAAATCTGAACTTTTATCTTCACCTTGTAGTGTGCAGGTTGTGGGTATAGTACGAATGAAGACGCAAGATGATAAAGTAGCATTCTGGCAGGGAAATCAGGCTTGTGCGGAAGCTGCTATTGTAGCAGGTTGCCGTTTCTTTGCAGGTTATCCCATTACTCCTGCATCTGAAATCGCAGAAATTATGTCAAGCAGACTGCCTGAAAATGATGGGATTTATTTGCAGATGGAGGATGAGATTGCCGCATTATCCGCAGTTATTGGTGCGTCTTGGGGAGGTAGATTGTCTATGACTGCTACATCGGGGCCGGGCTTCAGTCTCATGCAAGAAGGTATAGGTTATGCAATCATGACTGAAACTCCATGTGTAATAGTAGATGTACAAAGAGCAGGTCCAAGTACCGGGCAAGCAACAAAAGCGGCACAAGGGGATTTTATGCAATCACGATGGGGCACACATGGAGACCATGAAAGCATTGTATTGGCTCCTAACTCAGCTCAAGAAACATATGAACTCACAATAGAAGCATTCAGAATTTCTGAGATGCTACGTCACCCAGTGATAGTCCTAACAGATGAGATTGTTGCTCATTCAAGAGAGAGGGTGGAGATTGAAGAGGAAATAAAGCCAGTCAAGAGAGAATTTGCCAAGACTGCAAAGCAATCATACGGTCAAGTGGATGAAGCAGGTCATGCCTTGATGCCAAGATTTGGCGATGGTCTTGATCTTCTTGTAACCGGATCAACACATGATGAAAATGGGTTCAGAAAAACCTCAAATCCGAGCACTCATGACAAATTAGTCCGACGGCTAAAAGAAAAGGTAGGCTCAGCACAAGGATTTCCAGAACCCAAATATGTAGGAGCAAACAATGCGGATTTGGCCATTATTTCCTTCGGCAGTACTTCACGTTCAGCAGAACAGGCAATAACTGATACCAATAATGATTTGGCCATAAAAGGCATGCAACTTAGGACGCTTTGGCCTTTTCCGGAAAAGGCAATAATTGAATTCTCAAAAGGTGTAGAGAGATTATTAGTGCCCGAGTTGAGTCTGGGACAGTTAGTCCGAGAGGTTGAAAGAGTTGTAGATGGTTCATTAGAAGTTGTGTCATTGACCAAGATTGGTGGAGGTAGACTTATTGACCCATCAGAGATTCTTGAACCATTATTATGAGTGGCTACGGGAAGTGTTTCTGAGGGGTTTGATGACAAAGGCGGCGAAGAGGGTTCATTAGTCTCTATCATTATTGAAAGGCTTACTGTGGTTCGCATCCAAACAAAGATAGTAGAATTGTATATTTCTTCTTCATAGAAGGGGCTCGAGAATTTGAATATTATCGCATTTGAACCAGGAAACAAGGATGAGGGCAGCTTCACTAGGACGGCTACAGAAAGATTAACCTGCTGTTCATTCGCGAGTAGCGTGTTATCTTTGGCATCCAATAGCTGAATATCAATTTCATTTAACTTGGTACCATTGTCTTGAATAATAGATATGTTGGCTGAAATTTGTTCATTGTAGAAGGCGGAAAGAACGTTAACATTAGAGCAAAATTTGCCCTGAATGATTACTTGGATCATATTTGTTGACTCTATGAAGGTGTATTGATCCTCGATTGTAAATTCTACGTTGTATTGTCCAACATCTATTTGAGATTGAATATCAAATTTCAGTTCTTCCTTCTTATTGCAACTAAGCAACCTATCCAACGAAAAAGAGTCATGAGCTTCAGCGATACGTAATGTAACATTGAGATTAGAAATTGGCGACTGGAGAGTGATATTCACTTTCGAAATTTCGCCCCGCAAAAAGTACCAAGGATTGGAATCCGTGATAATGCTAATAGGGTTGTAGATAGCAACTGTGAATTCTCTCAATGATTCATAAACAAATTTAGCAGGATAAGAAGACACATGAATGATGAGTTCAATTTCTCCCAGTTTTGTGTCATTCGAAATATACCAAATCAAATACACTTTGCCAAGCGAATCTGTGACACCATAATCGATAAATTGACCCTTGTTATCAGTGAGTTTTACATCAATGCCTTCGAGTGGTAAATTAATAGGATTAAGAAGCTGAACAGAGATATTGTAGTCTTTTTCTAGGAGTGCTATTTGTGGTTCTTCAATAATAATCTGAGGACTGTATTCTATACTGATAGGAGTACTAGTTGAAAGGTTGTGATAGCAAGTAGTGGAGTTGATTTCCATAATTAAGTGGCCGTTACCCCATAATGTTGATGGAACTGTGAATTCCCAATATAATGAACCGTTTTCATTTGTTTGACCAGAATAGTGGAATTCGGTGGAGTTTAGAACTAGCTTGATTTCTGCATTGATATTGGTCAGCTCTTCAAGCGAACGACTGTCGTATAACTGGATGCTACCGTTTATTGAATTTGGACTAAGTGCACTATACACTGTAAAATTTGATGCCATGCTGCGTGGTGTGACATTGAGGAGCAAACTCATCGCGGCTGGTTGGTAGTTGGGGTGAGATGCCGTGATATCTAGATTATATGTACCAGGATTTGTTGTGATTGGAATTTCAACGAGAAACGCTCCATTGGATTGGACTGTTGTAGTGCCATTGCAAAATGAGGTACTCCATTCAACCAAGCCATTTCCAATTGTATTTTGCTGACGATTCAAATGCTGAGCTTCAATAGTCATATTCTCGTAAGACGCTCCACTTTGAGACTGACAGACTATAGAGTCTTGGCTGCATGCAATCTGAATATAGGATTTTTCTTTGACAACTTCAATATCAAAGATTTCGTTACTTGGCTCCCAAGCAGCTGTCGCATTAGAGTGAATTTGAAGACTGTAGTTTCCTGCAGATAAGAGGTCATGTTCGATTTGTGTTGAAGCAATACCAGACACGTTAGTGTATGCACGCCTATTGAACACGCTGTCTGAATTGTTATCTGACAGGGTAAAAAGCAACTCGGATTCTGCATAGGCAATGCTCTGGTTGTGACGACTTGCTACTTGAAAATACAAAGTGGTGTTTGTGTTTTCTTCAAAGGTTAGATTGGAGAGAGCTATGCAGTCCAGTTGTCCCCGTGATATGTTCAATTCAATTGTTTCAGTAACTGTTTCTGAGTAGCCATCGAACAGCTCTGCGTTGAATATTGCATACACATTTGTTCCATTTTCTCCCGGAAGCAAATCTGATGGCTCTATGCGATATTTTGATGAAAGATATCTTATGTCGGATGATGGGGGAATCATTCTCTCATCGACGTATATGGTCCCGGAATCGGCCACAACTGAAAAAGATACATAACACCATCCCGTATCGCTAAAGTCAGCCAAAATTTTAGCGACCATTTCCATTGTTTCTCCAATATGGTAATTGAGTTGATCAGTTTCGAAGTAGTATAGCTCAAATTGGAAAGCGGATACTTCAACAGCACTCGTAAGAACAATAGCTAGGACCACAGAGGAGCATAATAAGACCAGTCTTCTATTCACTCTATCCACCGCAATCTATTGTCTACGCAAGAATAAAAACAGCACAGGATGTAACGACAGGTTTAATTCTTTGAGTTCGACAAGAAAGTAGAACACACTAGGGGATAGTCAGCATGGTCATTCGACTCAAAAATGCAACAATTGATTCACTGGAAGAAACAGAAACTAGAAGATTATTGCTAATGAAAATTATTTCCAAAAAAGATGGGGCTGTCTTGGAACTTGAATTGCCAGAGGTTTTGTGCGGACCTTTCAAAGAAAAGGACAAGCTAGAGGTAAGGATTGATGCAAAGGAAATTAGTAAGGGAGATCAAGCCAAGTTATACGTAGAGGGTACTGTATTTAAAATTGACAATGAGAAGGGCTTCCATGTGATAGCAGCAGTTGGAGGGTTGAAATTCAACCTCTCTCTATCTGACCCAAAACCTTCACAGAAGAAGGTTTTTTCGGATGATAGGTTTTATTTGATGGTGGATTGATTTTGATTACTTTCGCTCACCCCTCTTTCTGCCAGTGACTTGTCTGTTCCTTTAAACCACTTGGTGATTTTATTGACCGTATTCTAAGATAGCTGTTAGAAACTTTGAGCTAGTGAAATCTAGTTAGGCAAAGAAGCATAGATTTCTCTTGGGTGTGGTCATTGGTTGATGCGGTACAATCCTATAATATTCCTGAGAGTTGTCCGGATTGCTTGGGAAAGGTAATAGTAAGTAGAGGGCATCTTGTGTGCACAAGATGTGGTTTGGTAATATCTAGAGAGTATGTACTTCCCACTTTTCAAATGGGAGCGGAGCGGAGAGAAGGAGATCCAGAAGCTAGCCAATATGTTTCCTTGGGTAACCGTTTACATATTGTTGACGGTTTGGGTAGTTACATAGGATATCATAAGGACAGATATTTTCGTGATTCTGCCGGTCATTCGCTCTCAGGAAGACAACAAAAAAAATTCAGGCGCCTGAAATCGGTATACAGTACCAGAATCAGGATTGGGAAGGACGAGGCTAAATATCGTGCATTGCGCACTCTAAATCGGGTAGCTAAGTTATTAATGCTAAACGAACAAGTACGAGACCGTGCAGCCTACTTATTCAACAAAGTGCTCTCTGAAGCTGAAAACCGGATATCGAATAATATACTACTAATGGCAGTGTGCCTGTTGATGGGGGTGAGGGAATTTAAGCAAGAGGCCCCTATTACTTTAGAAGAAATTGCGGAAGTGTTTGAACAGTGCGGACATCGAGTAAGTGTCCGAACAATTGTACGTGAAGCACTTAGATTGAGGTCTATTACAGGCCATGTGCCCAGAATTCGAAAGCCAAGGGATTATGTTCCACGCGTTTTGTCGCTGTTGGTAAATCATGGCGAAGTAGTTCGTAAGGTTGAGGCCAGAGGCTGGGATTTGAGTGAGTATAAAAGTAAATTGCAAAAGAAAATGCTCTTTATACTAGACCTCGTTCCGAGCTCCAAAAGGGGAGGGCGTAATCCATTCATCTTCACTGTTTCATCTGCTTATGCGGGCGACCGATTAGTTGCAGAAGAGAATGGCTGTAGGAGTGTTCTGACTCAGAAATTGGCATCTGTTGCAACAGATGTTGCAGAGTATAGCATTAGAGACCATTTTGGAATGATAAAGAAAATTGCAAAGAAATCAGCTATTGCCATCTAAAGAGGAGTATTGGCTTGTAAACGAAAAGGTGGGATTGTGGTTTGAAAGATTTTACCGTCATCGTGAATCATTGTCCGATTGACCGCTGTGAATCCTGCAACAGTTCTTCGCAATCGAGATGTGAGTTGCTTCATGAAGAAACATACATTAGAAATCCAAAAGTGATTTTGTTTGTAGAGGCTGAGAAACGACTGATTCATATCGGTGGCCTTGATAGGAATTTGCCCTCCATGCCGCCTTGGAAGGAGAATAGTTGGTATTCAATTGTTACAGAAGATTGTTTGCTCCAGGATATCGACTCGTGTATCGACATTTACAAAGTTGATTCGTATTTGTCATTCTTTTTGCAGAGGAATGATGTCGTTTCCTATATGCCTTTACCCATATTGAGATCAAGTCTGGAGCATGCTTTGCTGGAAGATTTGAGAAAAAGGCACCGAGATAGTATGAAGGTTGAATCTTATGAGCGGAAGTCCCTAGAAGATTCTATTAATCATGCGATAAAGCTCCTTTTTCGTGATGCTAGTTGCAGGTTTCCCGAGATTGAAGAGGAAACTCTTCGAACAGTATCTCGATTAGCAGCTCATTCTGAAACAGTCCTACGCCCTATAATCCCGTTGATATTAGATGACATGGTTGAGGAGATCTACCTTGACAGACCAGGCCAGTCGATTTATTTTGATCATGCAAAACATGGGCGTTGTCTGTCTAAGCTAGTCTTTAGGGAGGAGGAGATGAGTCGAATATCTACCTTGCTACGTGCAGAAAGCAATATGCACTTGGACAAGAGAAATCCATCTCTTAAAACAAATGTCAGTATCTTGGGTAATAGATTGAGGGTCACAGCCATAATTGGGCCACTTGCAAATGACGGATTCAGCTTGAGTTTAAGGCGGCTAAGGAAGTCCCCATTTTCAATACTGGCTTTGATTAAAAATGGAACTCTTACACGGGAAGTAGCAGCGGCATTGTTATTGGCGGTCAATAATAGAATGAACATTACTATAACAGGAGCGCCGGGATCTGGAAAGACTACTCTGCTTAATGCATTGGATGCAACTACACCCAGTGAATGGAGGAAACTATACATAGAAGATACTGTAGAGAGTAGGCTATTGGAGGACCATCATCAACTACGTTTATGTGTGGATCCTGTTGATGAATTAGCCGGGGTTCTTAGCAAAAGGACAGAAATAGTCAAATCACTTCATAGATCACCCGATTATGTTGTTCTGGGGGAAATCCAAACAATGGAACATAGCCGGGCATTATTTGAGGCTCTTGCCGCAGGACTGCACACCATGCAGACATGCCATGCGAATTCGGCATCAGGACTTGTCAGCAGATGGGCTATCAATCATGGTATTAGTGATACAAATTTAGCGATGATGGATGTTGTCATAACTATGGATAGACCGAATCCTGGAAGAGCAAAACGCTTCGTCAAAGAATTAGTAGAGATAAGACGGAAATCAAGTGATGGTATTATTCGGTTTGCAGGATTGAATAGTCTATATTCAATGATTGACTCTGCAAAATCCTTCCAGTGGTGCGATAATGGGGCATTCACACTTGCGGCAAAGGAAGTTGGTAGAAAGTCCCACACCAGTACTTATGATAAGATTCTTGAAAGTCTCTGCAGTATAGATTTAACAGCTGCTCCGGATTCTATCTTTCGCAATGTATCTAATCACGGACAACTAATGCGGAGGAATCCGTGAGTTCATGATTTGTCCAACAAGATTGAGTTGGAGTAAAGCTATCAATATTGTTCACATCATCATTGTTTAGGTCCTTAAATACGCAAATCCGGAGATGATAGTGTAGGGTTAAAAATGGTTTCAACCAAGCTGATTGAAAATCAAAATGGCGGACCTCTGGTTGAAGAGAGTCTCTTGTTGGGTCTAGCGATTGTCACTATTTCTATTGTTATAGGTGTAATTCTTCAAGCTACAGGTTGGGCACAAGATGTCGTAAGTGTTCTAGTAGAGATGCTAGAGGAAAGCTGGAGCATCTTTGGTGAAGCTGTGCCATAAGCAGTAAATATTGGAGCTGACCTTTGGAGCCCCGTGTGAAAAGTCAATCCAAACATGATGATTGTATCCATTTATGACACATAATGTCAGAATCCCAAATGCACCAACGCTTCTTAAGACTGAAAGGGATCATCTCTCCCGACTTATCACACAGAGCCGACCTTTGGGAAAGCCTTATTTGCTGAACGTTTGGAGAAGACTCGCTTCGGACTGCGGCGACTTGGCTCCGGTAGATGCCCTCGCATTCCGCGATTGGCTAACCGATTGTAGTCCGGCCCAGCATGAGGGACTCTCGATCCCTCGACCCGGGTTCAAATCCCGGCCGGAGCACCATTCATTTTATCCAATAAGATAGTGTTTTCTAGCAAATGGAATAAGCAATATCAAACATGAAATAGTTAGAGCTGATGCAAGAGGTGTGGGACCAATACCGCTTGCAGCATTCGCATCAATCGGAGTTATGACAATTTTAAATGATCCAATAGCAGAGGCAATTCCTGATTGTTTCTCAATTTCATAGCTAAGATGGTAAACGCCAGCTTCTAGTGGAGTTATTAGACGCAGATTTACAACTCCATGAATTGATTTTGTAATTTGTTTCTCTGATGTGAACCACCAATATGAAAAATTGATGTCAATATCTCGAGTTCCATTTTGGGCAAATAACAAAATCTCTACATCGATGTATTTCATCATGTCTGATTGAGAATAGGATTTCAGAACAATAGTCAACGGTATCAGTTTGCTCACAATAACAGCAGTCAAGGTATTGCTGGGTAGTTCCATTCTTAACTCGTCACCCGAATAGAGAATCTGGACAAGGTAATTTCCTTCCTTTTCTGGTGCTATAAATGATATATTTCCCGTTTCGAAGCTGGTAGTAAGCCACGTTTGATTTGTTGGTGTATCTAAAGACGATATTATCAGACTCAAATTGCGTTGAATGTTGCTTCCATCGAAATCTGATACATTGACAAAATAGATTACTGCTTGAAGCGGATATGCATAGCCCATGATATTGCTTTCTAATAGTGTGATTTTGGGACGTGACCATACTGGGATTAATGTAATCGATAATCTGTTTAGAAGAAATTGATTGTCGGTTATATTTACAATAATCTCATGATACCCCTTTGGCGGTATCATGAAGATATGGCCAACAAATCTTTTGGTACTAGAAATGAGGGTTGTATTCGCAGTTTCCAATGTGGTTGCATCACTTACAATGATGGTAATATCTACAATAGAGCGGTTGAAAATATCTGTAACTGATATTTCGAAACCCAAATGGGCATTGATTTCAGCTATTGAAGCATCAAAACTGGTCGCAATGTAAGCTTGACCAAGAACAGATAACTGGACTTGTTTGGTAGACGGCTTATTCCGCATGCTTCCATCATAATGAATCGCCAGTTGGTGTGAACCTAAGGAAAAGGATTGATTGATATCGATATCAACTTTGGCCCAGCCAGTTTCATTGGTCAATATTTGCATATGGATGACTTCATCTATGAGAACTAGAATATACTCGTTAGAAAGACCACCGTCATTGTCCGTAAGTAAGACATCTGTTGTCCAAGTTGTATTAAGGTGAGCAACTTCATGAAGCGAGGTACTAGTCGCTATATTGGTGTCAATCTGACGTAAGGTAATGTCTAATTCTTCAACTGCTTGCGAATGATAATCTACAGTGTTTCCTTCGTAGTAGAGTATCAATGAATTCTCGCCAAGATAGGCCCAACTGCTATTAGCAATGATGGTTGCAGAAAGGCATCCTTCTGCATCAGATTGGATAGTGCATATTGTATTACCGTTACCGATTATCATTATATCGGCATTAGGAATCGCATTATTTGTGTCATCAGTTAAGCAACCGGAGATAAGAAGTGTATCGCCATATATCAAGCTATTATCGGACAGAGTGACATCAAGATTTGTAGATGAAACAATCAAGACTAGCATCCGTTGGCAAGATGGGTATAGAGCAAGGGTTTCATTGCCTCGATATGTGGCATTGAAGACTGTTTCTCCAAGAGGGTAGTCAAATGGTACATCCATAAAGAATGTAGCATACCCACTCTCATCTGTTTCCTCAGTACCTAGCAACCAGTCGTTGGTTTCATCATAGAACTCAACTGGTTGGAATTCTACCGGGTCTCCGTACGACCCATTCTGTAGCACCTGTGCTGTTAGTGTTAGATTGCTACCCCTAGAAATGATAGGAATTTCTTCTGCATCAACAGGAACAGGAGAACAAAACATTAGAACTAATGCTGCACCAATGAGGACTGAAATCACAATATTAGTTCTATTCAACACGGTCCACCTCTAGACATGGTCATTTCTGAACTTGTCTAAATCGTCATGGTTCGGATTCAGACGGTATCTGTCCAATTACTGATTCATAGTTTCTTTATTTCAGGAGTTTTTAATCTCATATACAATGAGAAATATTCTGATGTTTTCAGTGGTGGTTAATACTGAGCATAATTAACACATGTTAGACGGAAATTCAAGTTGCAGAATGGTTTGGTAACTTGGCTATTAGTTGGACAAAATAGAGGAGCCGGTGAACGTGATTGATGGAATAACTGAATTTGTGTTTCGCGTTTCGATTCGATTTACAAGATTGTTATGGTTCCTGTCGAGTATTTTTGCTGGTATTTATCTCCTTTTAATTTACATACTGCCGACTACGACTTTGGGTGTAACATTTCTCATACCAGGGAGATATTTCATTGAAGTTCTTATTGTATTGATACCTGTCGTGGGAGCAATCATTACAGCATCCAGACATCTCATGACGCTTTCGCCCTGCATTTTGATGAGTGACGAGTTTCTTTGGTATGAGGTCGGTGATAGTGTGGTGGGTGTTTCTTGTCTAGACATATCAAATACGACCAGTTCGGTGGTGAATGGGGAGAATGGAAACACCATCTACGATTCCTCTTTTCTTCGAGCGTTGAGATCTGGATTACAGAAGAATACGAGTCTTGCATTTGAAGCAGGAACAAATCGTACTGGGCCATATCTCCGCTTCTTTATCAGCACTTACTCGAAAAACAGAGAAGCTGCAAAGGACATCTTGATGAGGGAGAGAATGAAATTGGAGGCCATTCTTCTATCATCCATAAGAAACATCGAATTTCATCCTCTAAGTGGCTCAAACTTGAGAGAAGCAGTCGGAATATCAAGCCCTCTTGAGGGAGAATCTTCTTTCGTTTTTAATCCTAAAACTACCCTCTTTGTTATAAGAGGGAATCCAAAGTTAGAGGCCACAGCGACATCTTCGCAAATTGGAGTTTTCTTATCCACCGCCGTGAAGAAAGGGATATCGACTCAGATTACATCGGTTCTCTCAGTTGCAGACGGTGGTTCCGAAAAGAGGAGGATGGAACGCACTTGGGACAAAATAATGGAAAGGGAAAACCGTAACGAAGCAAGCTTGGAAGACTGGGCAACAAAAAAGAAACTTCTTACTCGTTATCAAGAAACCGAGAGTGAGAGTGGATGGTTTGATTGTTCCACTTATGTACTAGTAAAATCTGAGTGTGAGAATGAAGCGATATCCAACACTGAGAGCGTATCTGGTATGATTCAGTCAATTTGGGGCGGGGATAATTCGTTTTCGATCAAGCAAAGAAAAATCACTAAGAGAATTGAAGCTCGTTTGATAACAAGGAGATCTATATCTAACACACGTCTACATGCAAGTAGAGCTGCTGCCTATGTAAATACGCCAGTTCAATCCTTACCCATGATGTCTAAGAATGCGCAACCCACATTCAATATTCCTTCACTGCAGGAAATCGATAATGAGTTATCTCTTGGACACGCAATCTATCAAGGCAAGGAAGTCAGTAAAGTTGGCCTAAGCGCTCAGATGTTGAGAGAGCATATGACTGTTCTTGGTGCGACTGGGACTGGAAAGACAACACTAGTGAAAAAACTAATGGTAGAACTAAGCATGAAAACGGATGTACCTTGGTGGATATTCGATGTCAAAGGAAATGAATATTCTGAATTCCAGAAGATTGAAAATGTGTTGGTTATAAGACCTGGTCTCGATCCCACATTTTCAATTCCGTTAGTGGACTCTTCACATTCTTCAGAATCTATCCAAGCTCAGTCGACATTTACCTTATTGAGAGAACTCATTAGAGAAGAGGCGTCTTCAGAATTGTCTCCAGCAATGGAGCAGTTGCTTTCCAAGGCGGTTAAGCGACTAGCCCATAGCCAAGGGAAAAAAATGGGTTCGGATTGTCTTGTTGAGCTAATCAAAGAGGTTTCGGATAATAGTAAAGTAGGAAGTATGACAAGAGATGCGCTGCTAAATCGCTTAGAAATATTGACCAGAGAACCTCTTGGTGCTATTCTCTCAGGCGGGAAGAATAAGACAGACATTATGGATTTAATAAAAAGAAGGGTTGTATTTGACCTTCGGTATGTTGCCCGGATTGGAGGAATGGATGCGGCACGTCTGCTTTACAATCTAGTGGCAAAGAGAATATTTGAAGCAGCGATGCGCAGAGGTATATCTCCGAATTTGAATCATGTTGTTGTTTTGGAGGAGGCTAGTAATCTTGTTCCAGAGAGTTATACGAGGTCTTCTGCAGCGGATATATCAACAGGGGAGTCAATGGTCATGTTGCAAAGAGCCACAGGACAAGGTGTGGTTGTTGTTTCAACAAGACCAAACATATCCACTAACATTCTTGCAAACACTGCCACCAAAGTTGCGTTTAGGTTGCCATATGATAGTGAGGTGGGAGGCAGATATCTATCTATCAATCAACAGCAAGAACGATATCTTCGCGTTCTCAAACGAGGTAGAGCTCTGATATCACTTCCCGGACTGGAAACTTTTGAAATAGAATCGGATGTTTTTCGGTGGAGCAATTATGCAGATTGCATTTCGGAAGAACACTTGAAGAAAGAGAATGAAACTAGTATTGCTTCAAGTGAAGAAATGGATATCCGGTCAGACATAGATGCACTCGGAACACCGGTTACCGAGTTTGTAAGTGAGTCCTCTTCCAAGCACTTCAATCGGGCATCAGAAATCAACAATCAATTGGTTGCGTTTATTGCATCAAAGAAGTTTGTAGTTGAAAAAGAGATTAGGAGGTTCATTAGCGTACTGAGCCCACAGTCAACAGACACTGAAATTGACGAGATGATTCATAGTTTGATCTCACTGGGCACTATTGTGAGGGAGGCAATTCCGTTTGTTGATGGGGGATTTTTGTTTACATTGCCCGGAAAAGGCGAGAAAGCAGTATCAGAAATAATTTTGACCTATCTTCAAGATAAGTTGGGTCTTGAGAAGAATACAGTCCAGACAGACGATTTTGAGCTCGTTATAGGTGATATTGCAATCATAATAATTGGAGAACACATACGCGTTTCTTCATTGAATCATACAGAAAATTACATTCGTTTGAAAATGAACAAGTTTGGGCATGGTGTGGAAAGGCTATATGTCATTGTAAGAGGAAGTGTTGCTGCGGCCAAACTTAGAGAGAAAATAGCTCAGAGTGAAGAATTCGATTCTGTCAGTGTCTTATCCGCTTTTCCGAGTTCGCTAGATAGAATGATTGCAGAATTTGGGGGAGAGGATTGTGCTTGTTACGATAGTGGCAGGGAGAATGATTTACCAGACAAGGAAGATGAATTTGAATTCATAGACGTGGTAAATAAGAGAGGTACCACGGCCACCCGAGCAATCCAGATTCGGATTTGGATAGGACTGATTCAGGATTTCATTGACATCTCAGAGGGCATGGCAACTTGGAGGGCAGTTTTGGAGTTTATTGAAACTACTGTACTGCAATCCAAAAGAGCACGAACAGTACCTTTGAATTCAGATGAGGGGCGTCGAGCTGTCACTGAATTATTAGCAGATGAGGCTCTTACTGCAGTAAGAGTTGGAGAAAATTTCGACTTTGAGGGAATAAGCTCAGGACTTTGGATTGTGAATTCCAGTGTTTTAATAAAATTGAGAGATTGGGTCTTAGATTGCTTAGTAACTAGTTTGAGAGGACAAGGGCATGAGATTTACAAAAATCATGAATATTTTGATTTATGTGCTGATGACGCATCGTATGTGGTATTTCCAAATCAGCAACAACTGAGCACCTTATTGCATCTTCAATCTGAGGTAATATGTAGAAAATGCAACTCAAAAAAAGTGGTTTGCATATTGAGTGCATCTGAATATTTTGACGAGCAAGAAAATGTATCTGACAATATAATTTTCAGATATTTGGATAGTCAGCAGGTCAATCTTCTTCGTTAAGCTACAATACGAGTTCCTATTGTACGTTGTCCTGAGAGGATTTTTCTAAGACGGTTAGGGGCATTAAGATTGAAGACAATAATGTCGGTTTTATTGTTTGCCAAAGGAAGTAATTCTTTTAGCTTTCGAGTCATCCCACCTGTGACATCAATGGATCTTGAGGGGCCTGTGGCATTCAGAGCAGGAGTATCTTGTGATGCTTTGATTATGGGAATCAGTTTTGCATTGGGATCGCTGTTCGGATTAGCATCTAAGACCCCATCAACATCCGTACCTAAGAGAACTGATTTGGCATCTAATTCTCTGGCAAGATGCACTGAAAGAGTATCACCACTCAAAATTGCTGCACCTAGTTCGCTATCGAAGCAGACATCGCCATGAGTTATGACTGTGATGCCAGCATTCAGAGCACTTCTAAAGGAGGAGAGACATATTGTATCAACAACGCTATTGTCAAGTTTCGTAATTGCCATTGGAGGAATTACAATTGAAGGAATTTCGTTTTCAGATAACGATACTTGAATTCCTGATGCAAGCAGATTCATGTTATGACGGATTTCAGGGATTCCATCCAGACGTCTTTTCGGTGCGGTGGAGGGGTCTCCAAAGCCGTATTTTTGTGCAGGTTGGTGCCCATGAGCACCTCCCCCGAGTACCAATATAAGAGGATCATCACATATTTTCAGTTCTTGAGCAATACGAAAAATCGACTCATGATTAATCTCGGGGGGAGAACGGTCTTTGTAAGTAATAACTGACCCTCCGAGTTTGAGTATCACTGGATTGTACAAAGGCGTCACATCTCAATTTGATTCAAGATTGCTTATCATCGTTTTGACTGTTCATCTGCATTGTTGAACTCATACATAAGACAACCTTTTTATCCGAACCCTTTTTGGTTGGGTTTAACATCTCTGTAGATGGAGTGGTATCTTATATGACTCAGAGAGCAAGAATTCGGTTGTCAAGTACAAGTACAGAACATCTTGATGGCGTCTGTAATCAGATTAAGCGAATTACACGCAAAACAGGTGTTCGCATGTCAGGACCTATACCACTTCCAACTAGAAGAATGGTTGTCCCTACACGTAAGACACCCTGTGGTCAGGGGTCTCATTCATGGGATAAGTGGGAGATGCGAATACACAAGCGACTAATTGATATTGATGCTGATGAAAGAGCCATTCGTCAAATTATGCGGGTCAGAATTCCTGAATCTGTGTATATTGAGATTGAACTAACCGGTTGATGCACAAGTATTACTACACAAACTCTTTCTATGAAGAACACAGTGTAGAATCTAGTTTGAATACCATCCGGAGGAGTCACAGATGTGTGGAATTATAGGTGCGATACAGAAAAGGGGTGAAGTGGCACCGTTCATTCATCAAGCTCTGAAAAGACTGGAATACAGAGGTTACGACTCTGTAGGCGTAACTACAATTGCGGATAATCAGCTTTACATGAAAAAGGACAAAGGGAAAATAGATCAGGTTCATAAGAAATTAGACTTAGATGATTTGCCCGGATCTACCGGTATAGGTCATACTAGATGGGCAACTCATGGTATTCCCTCTATGCTAAACTCTCATCCTCATTTTGATTGTTCTAATGAGATTGCTGTTGTTCATAACGGGGTAATAGACAATTTCATGGAGCTAAGGCGAGAATTGAAGAATAGGGGACATCATTTTGAATCTGAAACTGATACTGAAGTAATCCCACATATGATTGAAGATTACATGAAAAACGGATGTAGTCTAGAAGAGGCAGTGAAAGAAGTTGCCTTGATTATTGAGGGAACATACGCTGTTGTGGCGATGTGTACAAAGGAACCAAGCAAAATAGTCGTGACACGAGATGGTAATCCACTAGTGATTGGAAAGAAAGAGAATGCTGTCTATGTTTCATCAGATATACCTGCTTTCCTTCCACTGACAGATAATATGGTACTACTACTCGATGGTGAGATAGCAGTATTAACTGTAGATGACATTGAAATTGAGAAACTGAGCGATGGGGAAAAGGTTGAGAGAGAAGCCATTAAAATTAGTTGGACCGCAGATCAAGCACAAAAGAGCGGCTATCCACATTTTATGTTAAAAGAGATTCATGAGCAGCCAGATGCGATTAGAAATACATTGAGACTGCGAGAGGAAGAAATCGAGAAAGCTGCTCAGATGATTAATGATGCTAAAAGGGTGTTCCTATTGGCTATGGGTACCTCTGGGCATGCAGCCCTTGCTGGCAGGCATATGTTTGCCTCTCTGGGTGGTGTTCTGGCAACTTCGGAACTAGCAAGTGATTTTGCTGATACAGTCTATGATACTATTACCAAGAGTGACCTTGTCATTGCGATAACGCAATCTGGTGAAACAACCGATACTATCACTGCCGTGAAGTCTGCAAGACAACAGGGTGCAAAAGTCCTTGCAATCACAAACGTCGTAGGTAGCTCGATAACCCGCATATCTGACCACACTTTGATAACTCAGGCAGGCCCCGAGATAGGTGTAGCCGCGACAAAGACATTCATGGTTCAGCTCACTTCTCTTGCTCAGATAGCACTGAAGCTGGGTGAAATATCTGGGAAACTTCGGACTGAAGAATTAGAAAAGAAGAGGGAATCATTACATGGTGTTCCTGATATTGTTTCACGTGTGATAGCAATGGAGGAGGAACATGCTCGTCAGATTGCAGGACTATTCTATGATAGGCCAAGTATGTTATTCCTTGGGAGAGGTATTTCAATGGCCACTGCTTTCGAGGGCGCCTTGAAGCTCAAAGAGATTGCATACAATCATGCAGAGGGCTATTCTGCCGGAGAATCAAAGCATGGGCCTATCGCACTCGTACAAGACGGCTTTCCTGTATTTTTTGTGGCACCGACTGATGACACGCGCTCTAGGATAATAGGCAATATTATGGAGATGAAGGCGCGGGGAGCTTCCATCATATCTGTGATTGAGAAGGGGGATGATGAATTGCTAGAATTATCTGACCATTCATTTGTTATTCCGAGGGGCGTCGAAGCGGAATTCACAACCATGGCCTATGTAGTACCCTTACAGCTTGTTAGTTACTACATGGCCACCAGAAAGGGTTATGATCCTGACAAGCCCAGAAATTTGGCGAAGTCTGTTACAGTTCTTTGAGGGGCTTATATTACGAAATCTACTATATTTCATGTGTGAATAATGAATTGTTGGATGCTCTTAACACCATTAACCGAGTTTGCTTCATTAATTGCTACATACTTTGCAGAAATATGGGAGTTTCTAGTGTTCATCGCAAGAGTTTCAGCAGTGATTGTGGTTCTGTCAGGAGCTATTCTATGGTTTACTGACGTCAATTCGAAGAGGGGTAAAAGTCTCGTATTCAGCGGTATTTTGTTGGCAATAGTTGTTCAATACTTCGTCTTTTATCCCCCAACTTTCGCTCTTGGGTAACTAATACTATTTGTTGATATCTATATGAGTTGAGAAGCAATTAGGTTCAGCTGTTTTGAGAGCTTATCAATATCGGACATGGTATTATAACCATGAAGAGAAACTT
Organism: uncultured archaeon; assembly: GCA_964648855.1. Classification (GTDB taxonomy): domain Archaea; phylum Asgardarchaeota; class Thorarchaeia; order Thorarchaeales; family Thorarchaeaceae; genus TEKIR-14. The sequence continues at coordinate 56,364 of CAZYLT010000004.1, read as the reverse complement.
GAATCACACCAGCATCGGAATACTTCTTCATCAAGAGTGATGAGCATAATAGGCCCGATCTCACGGCTATGTTGCTTTGATTCAGGAATAGTGCAATGTCATGGCAACTGACACCGGCATCCTTGCCAATGTTGAAAATGACTGAGACATTCTCACTAGTTGGATTCCCGTAGAGAGTTAATGATGGGATGCCATTTAGAGACTCTACTAGGTGCTTGGATAGAGTTCTCATGTGCTTTAGAAGGCCTTTGCTCCGAAGGCCTCGGGTATAATTGATTGCCTCATCAATAGCTGCAATACTTGATATTGGCAAAATGCCCGATTCAAATTTGTCAGGGGGAAGCGCTGTTTCAAATGAGGATTCTTCAACAACGGAAACCGAGTTTGCTCCTAGAATTCCAGGCTTGACTCTGTTTCCTATTTCCCTTGAAGCCCATTGGATTGTAGTTCCCGGTGGCGCCATCAGGCATCTATTGCTTGAAAAGAATGCGACGTCAGCAAAGGAGGGGAAGGATATGTCTTCGGAAAATGCGACTTCTCTGCTTGCTTCTGTGAGTAAAATAGCACCCGAGTCGTGTGCGATTTCAGATATAGTTTCTAGCGGGTTGTGTTTGTCAGTTCCAGGCACCCATTCCGATACGGCTACAATTCCTGTTCTATTGTTGGTGATTCTATCCAGTTCCTGAATATCTACAACCCCATTCTCATTCGTCGGGATGATATGCACGTCAATATTCAGAATTTCAGCTACTCGTCGTAAAGGAATGATGACTGAGTTGTGTTCTGCCTCTGATATTATTATCGAGTCTTTCTTTCCCGAGCTCCAATCATAGCCTAGGACTAGCGACGTAATTGCAGATGGTAGGCTTCCGTGGAATGATATTTGATTGGCATTAGTACTAAGCATGGAGGCCAATCGTTTCCTAGCATCCTCAACTATCTGCCCACCTTTAACTGCAAGTTGGTATGCACCTCTTCTGGACGACACAGTAATATTGCGCAGAAATTCTGACGATGCAGAGATAACTGTTTCAGGAACAAGTGTTGTACTTGAAGAGTCAAGATATACTAATGCTGGATTAGCTTCGAATAGGGGAAAGTCTTCTCGTATTTCTATTTCAGGCATACTCTTATTCAGGACCAGTAGGTCTTAACTCTGATGATTTCGATTGGTTTGAAAGAAGAATGCAGGGTAATGTGATTGAAGGCGACTTTCTCGAGGTCAATAATGGAGATATATTTGAGGTAAGAGGTCTAGTGCATCCTTCTGATGGATACATTGCTTATGCGAGATATGTGAGAAGTGAAGATGGAGATAGAGAGTCAAAAGATGGATGTACTTACAGAAAAATACCAACACTCCCCGAAAAAATGAGGTATGCTCAGACGAAGACTGCATCCTATCTGCATTTTGATACCACCAAAGATCGAGTTGTTCAGATTGTTCCAAAAAATGATATCGTGCGGGTTCTAAATCCAATCGAACATTTGAGAGAATTACTTGAATGTAGTGCGGCATCAAATCTCGAGCGAGACATAATTGATTTGGCGACTAGGTTATCTACAAAAACCGGAGTAAGCCTTGACAACATGGGGATTATAGGATCAAACTTGGCAGGTTTGGCCCATTCTTCTTCCGATATTGATCTTATTGTCTACGGATACGATATAGGGAAGAAGTTGTATGCAGAGATGGGAGAGATTTTTTCTCAAGATGATGACGAATTAGAAAGATATTCGGGAAGAGAATTGACTGAGCACACCCAATTGCGATGGGGAAACAGGGAGAACGCGGCAGTGCTCGAAATGCTTGAAGAACAAAAAGTCTTGCAAGGACATTTTCGCTCCAGAGATTTTTTCATCCGTCTAGTTCCAAATGAATCAGATGCTAGCTTTCAATACGGAGATTATATCACAAAATCGTCAGGGCTAGTAAATAGAACGTGCAGAATTATTGATGATTACAAGGCTATCTTTACGCCCTGTGAATATTCTGTTGAGTGTGATAACGATCCATTCTTGACCAAAATTGTGGGGCATCAGAGTAGATTTACAGAATGTGCGCGTGAAGGAACGAGTGTGAGGGTGTCTGGTAAGCTGGAATCGGTGATAAGTCGGCATTCTGGATTTCATAAGCAGATTGTCCTGGGAGGACAATCTTCGAACTCTTTCCTACCAATTCTAGCGTAGAATCCTCTTTCACTAGTCTTCCTTTCAATTATTCACCTCATTAACACATTTTCACAACCATTATCTGTGAATGGCGCCATTTTTGTGAATGAATTACTGCAAAAGAATGTCATTTGTCTTATTTTCATTAGAAAAGCCCTCATAACCCCGTTCATACATGTGAATAAAGACACCCCTTCGTTTCCACTGGAGATGAGTAATTAGAGATATGAATAATACTATAGCATGTTCACAAGCATGATAAGCATGTGAATAGTAGTTAAGTTGGAGAAATCACCTAAAGGTGTAAAATAAGAGTTATGAGGGTTTTTTATATTGAAATGGTTACTATAATGTCTTAGAATACTCTAATTGAAGGTTTAGAAGCTAATCAAGCTATGTTGGGTAATATCTTGACGTTATGTGTGTATAGTCGATTCACATACTCACACTTATTTGGATTGCAACGTTACCACATGTGAATCAGGTGTACGGTACCCTTGGGTTTCAGTACTGATTATGGTGAATCAAAGTGAGTGAAGAAATTCGGACAAATTACATCTACGAGTTCACCTATAGCTCCGGACCAGGAATGAAGGAAATCTTCCGGTGCAAATACGTTTCCCCGGATGAGGCTCTAAAACGTTTCAAAAAGATAGTATCACTCACAGAATCTCCTTTTGATTTCAAGATAGTAATATCTTCAGAAACCACGGGAGAAGAATCCAGCTTTCAAGTTAAGGGCGACATTGATGAGATGATCCAGAAGTTCAGGGTATTTCTTGAAACTAGCACAGGATATAGCTTTCCTGAAACCAAAATGGAGGCACCATCGACAGGTTCGCCTGAATTGGACTTTGAAGCCATGAGTAATTACGAGAAGATGCAGGTTGTAATATACGCATCATTCAAACATGGCAAATTCTCTTCTCTTGATGTAGCTGAAATCTATGAGAGTACCTTCAATGAGTCGCTTCCAAAGAGCACTGCGTCTACTTATCTTGCAAGAATGTGGGATGAGGGAGAGGGGCATGTAGAGAGGTATGGAAATCGCTCGGGCTATACATACCGACTAAAGACTGAATTAAAAGAAACACAGAAGGAAGTGGAAAGGTCTGAAGAGATTCTTTCACTGATTCACTTGCAAGTCGGCAAATAGATTCAGCTTCAGTCCTCTGCTCAGCTTGAAGTTCTATCTACTACAGTTTTGTTGTTCTCTCTTTGAGCTCTATCCCGAGTTCCTTTAGCTCAGACAAAATAGGCTCATAGATCTCAGGAAGAATAGGCCGATGTACTCCCCTAGCGTCAATTTTGTCTTGTAGAATTAGTCTAGATGCAATAGCGACAGGTAATGCCACAGTTCTAGACATAGAGGTGTCATCGTTGGGGATACCATAATCAATCAAGGTCGATGTTACCTTCTCTCTCTTTTCTGGGTATTTGGCAACGAATTCATGATGCATCACAATCATATCTCGTTCGCCAGTAGCATACTGCAGTTTCTCTTCGAACAGATTACATAGAGCATCAAGGTATGTATTCCTGTCATCAGGCATTGTATCTTCGGAAAATAATCCTAGCCAATCGAGTCGTTCGATAATCGGATCAGAAGATTCTAAGCTCAGCTCCTTGGCAACGGCTTCTCTTGGATTGCTGTCTTCGGATACGATTTGTTGAATCATCTCTTTGTATGTTATACCAGATAGCTTTCGTTCCGTCAGGTCTAGAAGACCCAAATCAGCAATTGCTTGGATGGTATCACACCAGCCAGGATATCTCAATGTGCCCCTCAACATTGTTTGGACCTCATTGATATCATAGATATCAATGTAAGAGAGGCTATCTCGATTGGGATATCCTTCGAATTCACCCATTCCGGGGATTTCCATAATGTTGCAATTGTTGAACAACTCTGAACCGGGAATGGTTACCTCTTCGCCATCCTGCAAGAATTGAGCATCATTTCGTCCTGCAAGCAGGACACCGCGAGGACTCCATGATAGCTTGTAACCAAATGGATTATCATTTGCTTCTGGAGCAGGCAAGCCGCCAGTGAAAGAAGTGAAACTGATTATCTTGCCACCCTGATCATGAATTTCATCAATGATTTTTTGCGCACTCATGTGGTCAATTCCAGGATCTACACCACACTCATTGAGAAGAATAACATTGGATTCATTTGCAGGTTTGTCCAGCTCGTGCATCTCGTTTGAAATGTAAGAAGTGGTACAGAAGTGCTTGTTATTCTCAATTGCTACTTCTGCTGCCTTAACGTGGTAAGTATATGGAAGAAGGGAGCATACCAGGTCAGATTTGTTTACTAGTTCTTGAAGGAGCTCATCATCATCTTTGATGTTGAATTGCACAGCTTCTGCGCTCTTGCAGCCTTGGATCAATTTCTCGGCCTTTTCCTTTGTTCGGCTAGCAACGATAACATGAAATCCTCTTTTACATAGATATTGAACATAGGGTCGGGCGACGAGACCCGCTCCTAGACATAGAACAGTCTTCATGGTTTATTCACCTGTTGAGATATTTGTTTAGATACTTGTATGGTTTAGTGAGAGACCCTTGATAGACAATTATTGCGTCTTTTAGCTCTCGGCAGAGATCAAGCTTGTTGAAATCGACAGTGAAATCTGTTTTTGCTAGTGGAGGTGCAAAATCCAATAGGGTTTCACTGAAAGAGGTTGACGACTCTATTGGCAATTCACATGGGAGATTGTCTACCGCCATAATCACAGGCCCATTAGTTGTGACACCTGAGTCTGCTGTTTTCGCTGTTGTATTGTATGTGAAGGCAGGCTTATCCGGCTTAGTGCATTTAACGGTAAATTCAATCGCACCTTCAATGTCGCATGAGATGTCGCCTACTACGATGAGCTTGTTCTTTGTCTTCGACCATTGACTCTCAATGAAATCTTTGGTTAACAAGCGAGGGTACTTGGGAGACCAGTATATGCAATTCATCAACACGGTAAGGTATTTTGCATGTTCGTGGAATATCCCGTGATATTTCTCAAGCCCGTGAGTGTAGTAATCTTGTAGTTCGAACTCCACATTGTCATCATTAGGAGCCACCATATCTTTCTCCTTGAAGACGCATTTGTACAATACATCCGTTTTTGCTGGTAGAGATGGCAAATCGTCGGGCGCTATCACTTCATGGGGCAAGATATCGAACATTCTCTGTGCTCCTCTGGACACGTTGCCATAGCCTGCAAAACCCACAACAAAAGGAGTAAGCTCTTTGGGAAGACCGTCTTCCTGGATTCTTTTTGCTAAGGTTCCGAACTCTCTTTCTATGCCTGAGAGCCCTTTTGATTGTAAGGTGGGTTTCATTCCGTGAAATGGATTGGGTCTAATGTTTTCTAGTTCGAGTCGCTCACCAAGGACCCTGAATGTGTCGGAGATTCCAGCCATCCCAGCCCAATTTCCAAAGTATACCAATCGTCTACCTTCATCGTCTACTATGAGTTCATAATCAAGAAGAGTTGCACCTTCATCAAGAATGCGTGCAAGCATGGGCATATTGTGCCTCTGACCTTTTATCGTGTGACTGAAGAAGAGATATACCTTACCAGATTGGAAGAAATCCTCTGGCATCTCTTTGATGCCAATTATTACCTTTGGCTCTTCCCCGTCCAGTAATCCCGTTTCGGCGCCAGCTTCTAGGTAGAGTTTTTCGTCGAACACCCTCAAATCGCTCGGTTCAACTATGAACTCTATCCCATGGCCTCGGCTCAGCTCCTTTACATGGGCAGGAATAATTGGTGCCCGGGCCTCGAATGCTTTTTCCTCTCTTCTGATCCCAATCTTATTCACAAGTAGACCTCCCGAGCTGAAGTTTCACCTTCGGCTGAGCGGGTGAGCGATGCTACTTGTCCTTTAAGGTTTCCATCGAGGAGATATATTACAAACTAAGAAATTGAGAACATGTGTTCTAGTTTTTCGGTGACAGTTGTTGGCGTTCTTGTACATCTATGATTGTGTTGCGGCTAGGGAGAGTAACGCCAGGAGAGTGTCTTTCACAAAAGAGCTCTACGGATTCACCTATTCATGGAAGACTAAGTCGGGCACCAAGACGAAGAGAAAGGTCGGACTTATTGAGGAGTGTATGGGAGCTGAGTCGGTTACAGACTCTGCGATTTTGGTTCCCGATGGTTGCAAAGATCAGTTCGACGAGCTGTTCCTGTATTACCGTGACATATTGAAAATCAAAATTTTCAAAGTTGAATCAGAAGTGTACTTGTAAGACACTGTAATACAGATAATACATTTTGCTTGCACCGGGCGTTTTTGGAATACATTTAGACCACGTGTTCTAAGTCTTCGTACACCCCATTGTTTCCACTCCAGACAGGTATAAATTACAAAGAAGCTAATTAGTAAAGTATAAATAGTAGTATATGCATCCCGATATTATCTCCATTTCTATATATATCATACAACGGGCGCCTTGATCGTACCCCATTTCTATACTTCCAGTGGAAACGAAGGGGTATATTAGCCAGCGAATATTAACTGGAACACGTGTTCTAAGTAGTATTCCAGTACCACAACACTGATACACAATATGAGTGTCGCTGAAATTGTTGGTATGATGTGCCTGTGGTGAATTAGGTTATGACAAAACCGAAGGATTTGTTGGAAGATAACCCCGG